>JAJYUL010000082.1 GCA_021792555.1 Pseudomonadota bacterium | reverse complement strand
TTTTTCTCGCCATTACAGGGCGTGCCGGCTCCGGCTGATGCCATTTACCTGCCGGGTGGCTACCCGGAACTCCATGCCGAACGGCTTGCGGCCAACCGCCCTCTGCACGAAGCACTGCGCCGCCATGTCGAGGCCGGCAAACCGCTGCTGGCCGAATGTGGCGGCATGATGCTGCTCTTCGAGCATCTGATCGATCTGGAGGGTCGGCGCCACGCGATGAGCGGAGTCCTTCCCGGTGAGACGGCCATGCAGCCTAAGCTTCAGGCGCTTGCGTTGCAGGGTGTGGAGCTGCCGCAGGGGGAGCTGCGCGGCCACAGCTTCCATCACTCACGTCTGCAGACCTCGCTCGAGCCGCTGCGCCATGCGAGAACCCAGAGGGGCGGCTGCGGCGAAGCCGTATTCCGTCAGGGCGCGGCGACCGCGAGCTACATCCATTTCTACTTCCCCTCCAACCCGCGGGCCGCCGCGGCTTTGTTTAAGTCTTGAGCGACTCCATCCACCGCTACGACGAAGCGGACCGCGCGGCGATTTACCGTGTGATTCGCGAGCGCCGCGATGTGCGCAGCTTCGTGCGTACGCCGATCGAGCCCGAGACGCTCGGGCGCATCCTGGAGAGCGCACATGCCGCCCCCAGCGTCGGCCTGTCCCAGCCCTGGCGGTTCCTGCGCATCACCGATCCAGGCATGCGCGTCGCGATCCACGCTCTCGTGCAACAGGAGCGAGCGCGCACAGCCGATGCGCTCGGCGAGCGCCGTGATGAATTCCTCCGGCTTAAAGTCGAGGGAATTCTTGACTGCGGTGAGCTTATGGTTGCCGCGTTGCTGACGGGTGGGACACGGGAGATCTTCGGACGAAGGACGCTCCCGGAGATGGACTTGGCGTCCGTGGCCTGCGCCATTGAAAACCTCTGGCTCGCCGCCCGCGCGGAAGGGTTGGGCCTGGGTTGGGTCTCGATGTTCGACCCGCAGGCGCTCGCTGCCCTGCTGCGCTTTCCGCCCGACGCGCGCCCGGTTGCGGTGCTGTGCCTCGGCCACGTGCAGGCGTTCGATCCGGCGCCGCGCCTCGCGATCGAGCGCTGGCGGCAGCCCCGGCCGCTGACCGACATGTTGTACGAGAATCGCTGGCCGGAGGACGCCGAATGAGCCCGGGGCCGCGCCGCATCGTCTGCCTCAGCGCGGAGAGCACGGAAACACTTTACCTTCTGGGTGAGGAGGATCGCATCGTCGGCATTTCCGGGTTCACCGTTCGGCCGCCGCGAGCGCGTCGTGAAAAACTCAGGATCTCCGGGTTCACGAGCGCAAAGATCGAGCGGATCGTCGAGCTTGAACCGGACCTCGTGCTTGGATTCTCCAATCTGCAGGCCGACATCGCCGCCGAGCTCGCCCGCAAGGGGCTCGAGGTGCACATTTTCAATCAGCGCAGCGTCGAGGAGATTCTCGAGTCTATTGGCATGCTCGGTCGGATGGTCGGGGCGCCAGACCGCGCGCAGGCACTGATCGACACGTTGCGCAGCGGTCTCGAGGCCGCCCGTCGCGCAGCACTCGCGCTGCCGTGCCGACCACGCGTGTATTTCGAGGAATGGGATGACCCGTTGATCAGCGGTATACGCTGGACAGCGGAACTCATCGGGATCGTCGGCGGCGAGGACTGTTTCCCGGAACTCTCCGTAAGACCGGGCGCAAAGAATCGCGTCATCGCCGACCCGCTCGAGGTGGTCCGACGCGCACCTGACGTGCTGATCGCCTCATGGTGCGGCAAGAAGTTTAATCGCCGCCGCGTGCTCGAGCGCGACGGGTGGCAGGGCATCCCGGCCGTACGCCACGGACGGCTGTTCGAGATCAAATCCTGCGACATCCTGCAGCCCGGCCCTGCTGCTCTGAGCGAGGGTCTACGTCAGCTAAGCCAGATCATCACGCGGTGCGCTCACGAGATGGTCCACCCAAACGCGGCGCCGACGGGATTGAATTTCGCCGAGCCGGCCCACTGCCTTGGGCGTCGCGAGTCGCCATGACGGTCTTCGAGATCATCGCCGCGGCGCTGCTCGATGGACTGCTTGGTGAGCCCTATCATTGGCATCCGCTGGCTGGGTTTGGCCGACTCGCGCAACGCCTTGAGGAATGGCTGAATCCCAGCGCCATCAGCGGGCCCGCCGAAAGCATGGCCGCGCGAGGTTATGTTGGCGGTGTGAGCGCGGTGTTGGCGGCCGTGACGCCCCCGGTCCTTGTGGTTTGGGGACTCGACCAATACACCCCCCTTGCTCCCTTGCTCGCCATCGCAATTCTCTATCTCGTCATTGGCCATCGCAGTCTGCACGAACATGCGATCGCCGTAGAGCGAGCGCTGCGCCGCGGCGATCTCGCCGATGCCCGTGGCCGCGTCGGGGCGATCGTGAGCCGGGATACTTCCGATATGGATGCCCAGCGGATTGCCGGCGCGGCCGTGGAGTCGGTACTCGAAAACGGCAACGATGCGCTATTCGGCGCGCTGTTCTGGTTCCTGCTGGCCGGAGTCCCGGGCGCACTGGCTTATCGGCTCATCAACACGCTCGATGCGATGTGGGGGTATCGGAACGACCGGTATCGTCAATTCGGGTGGGCGGCGGCCCGTCTCGATGATGTGATGAATTTCCTGCCTGCTCGCTTGACCGCGCTCAGCTATGCGGTGGTAGGTCACGCTGCGACCGCACTGCGTTGCTGGCGGCTGCAGGCCCCGGCGTGGGACAGTCCGAACGCCGGACCGGTGATGGCTTCCGGTGCTGGCGCATTGCAGGTCCGTCTGGGCGGCGGGGCCTTCTACCACGGACGCTGGCGCGAACGGTCCGACCTGGGCGAGGGACGGCCAGTCGATATCGGCGATATTTCGCGCGCCCGTCGTCTCGTTCTGCGCGCGTTGCTGCTGTGGATCGCTGTAGCGGCACTCATCGGACTGCGCAGCCGGTGGCTCAATGCTTGAGCATGGCGGAAGGCTTCGCCGCGCCGCGCAGCGCTATGGCATCGCGCTCGAGCAGTGGCTCGACTTGTCGACCGGGGTCAATCCGACGTCCTGGTGCGGCATCGATGTGCCCCGCTCGGCCTGGGCTCGCCTGCCAGAGGACGATGACGGGCTCCTCGCGGCAGCACAGCGCTATTTCAGCGTGCTTCAAGTCCTGCCGGTCGCCGGCTCTCAGGCCGCAATCATGCATCTGCCGCAGCTTCGCGCGCCTGGGACGGTTGGTGTGCTCGCACCGAGCTATGCCGAGCATGCCTTGCGCTGGCGCGAGGCAGGACACCAAGTCGCGCCGCTCGCGCTCGCCGACTGCCCATCCGCCGCGGACGCGCTCGATGTGCTGGTCCTCGTCAATCCGAACAACCCGACCGGGGAGCGCATTGCGCGCGCTCACCTGCTCGAGTGGCATGCGCGCCTCGCCGCCCGTGGGGGCTGGCTGATCGTCGACGAAGCCTTCGCCGATGCGGACCCGTCGGACAGCATCGCCTCATGCACCGAGCGCGAAGGGCTCATCGTGCTGCGTTCGCTCGGCAAATTCTTCGGGCTCGCGGGTGCGCGCGTCGGGTTCGTGCTGGCTGCCCAGAAATTCCTCGACGCAATCGCGGAACGACTGGGACCCTGGACCATCGCCGGCCCGGCCCGCTTCATCGCGCAGCACGCACTCGCCGACCGGCCCTGGCAAAACGCCATGCGCGCGCGACTTCACGCGCAGTGCGCGCGCCTCGTCGCGCTGCTGCAGCGGTGCGGGTTGCCCCCCGCAGGCGGCTGCAGCCTGTTTCAATGGGTACCTACCGTGGCCGCAGCGGCCATCCACGAGACGCTGGCGCGCGAGGGTATCCTCACCCGCTTGTTCGACGCGCCGAACGGCTTGCGGTTCGGCCTTCCCGCTCACGATGCAGAGTGGGAGCGCCTCGAGCGCGCCCTTGGGGCGTATCAGGAGCTTCGATCATGACCGCGCGCGCGCTCATGATCCAGGGCACGAGTTCCGATGCCGGCAAGAGCACGCTGGTCGCGGGCCTGTGCCGAGTGCTCAAGCGCCGGGGCGTGCGCGTCGCGCCGTTCAAGCCGCAGAACATGTCACTGAACAGCGCGGTCGCGAGTGACGGCGGCGAGATCGGACGCG
>JAJYUL010000050.1 GCA_021792555.1 Pseudomonadota bacterium | reverse complement strand
ACCTGGCGCGCGCCCGCACGCTGCTCGCTGACACCGGCATGACCGTGGCGCGCGAGGATCTGGGCCTCGAGGCGGCATTCTGGGCGCAGCTGCCGGGCAACTTCGCGTTCCGGCCGCGCAGGGCGCCGATCACCTCGCGCAACTTCTCCGCGCTCGTCCCGTTTCATAACTTTCCGGCCGGCCGCGCCAGCGGCAATCACTGGGGCGAGGCGGTCGCGATCCTGCAGACCCGCGCCCATTCGGCGTTCCACTTCTCCCTGCACGCCGCGGAGGGGAGCGAGGGCGGACGGCGCGATACCGGGCACACGTTCATCTGCGGGCCGACCGGTTCGGGCAAGACCGCGCTCATCGGCTTTCTGGTGGCGATGCTGACGCGCTGCGGCGCGACGCAGGTCATTCTCGACAAGGACCGGGGCCTAGAGATTCTCGTGCGGGCGCTCGGCGGACAGTACCTGCCGCTGCGCAACGGGCAGCCCACGGGATTCAATCCGCTGCAGCTGCCGCCGACGGCCGGCAACGTGGAGTTCCTGCGCAGCTGGCTCGAGCTGCTGGGGCGGCCGCCGCTCGGCGGCGCGCTCACGGTGCGCGAAGTGCGCGAGCTCGATCAGGCGCTGCGCGGCACGCTCGCGCTCGCTCCCGAGGCGCGGCGGCTCTCGCGCCTGCTGGAATTTCTCGATGCCACCGATCCGGAGGGCCTGCACGGGCGGCTCGCGCGCTGGAGCGAACGCGCTCGGGGCGAGTACGCATGGGTCTTCGACAACCCGAGCGATACCGTCGCCGGGCAGCTCTCGCGCGCGGCACTCGTGGGCTTCGACGTGACGGAGTTCCTCGAGCACGAGCGCTGCCGCGCGCCCATCTCGCTGTATCTGCTGCACCTGGTGCGTCAGCTGCTCGACGGCCGCCGCCTGGTGTGCTGGATCGACGAGTTCTGGCGGCTCATCGAGGATCCGGCGTTCGAGCAGTTCGCCAAAGACGGACCGAAGACCTGGCGCAAGCTGAACGGGGTGATGGTCGTGGCGACCCAGAGCGCGAGCGACGTGCTCGGCAGCCGCATCAGCCGCACCGTCATCGAGCAGACGCCGACGAAGATCTTCTTCCCGAATCCCACGGCATCGGGCGAGGAGTTCGTGCAGGGCTTCGGTCTCACCCGGCGCGAGTTCGCGCTGATCAAGGAGGAGCTCGAGCCCGGCGCACGCTCCTTCCTCGTCAAGCAGGGCTCGCAGAGCGTCGTGTGCCGGCTCGAGCTCTCCGGGCTTGAGGCCGAGGTCGAGGTCCTCTCGGCAAGGTCGAGCGGATTGCGCCGGCTCGAGCCGTTGCTGCGCGAGCGCGGCGCGGACCCGCTCGCGTGGCTCGATGCCTTTCTGGCGGCCCCGGCCGCGGAGTGATCCTCTGGAGGCAGCTCATGAAATCGAGCAAGCAGTTGGCGAAGTTCCCCCTCCTGGTGCTGCTCGTGGCGGCGCCGGCGGCGCACGCGCAGTGGGCGGTGATTGATGTGGCGGCCGTCACGCGCCTCAGCACCGAGATCCAGACGCTCGAGCAGTCCTTGGCGATGCAGCGGATGCAGTTTCTCGAGGCGGAGCAGCAGCTGCGCGCCATGACCGGGGACCGGGGCATGCAGAACCTGCTCTCGAACGTGCGCCGCAACTACCTGCCGCAGAACTGGCAGCAGCTGACCTCGGCCATGGCCGGGCAGTCCCCGGCCTATCCGGGGTTCGCGGCGAGCGTGCGCGCCGGCGTTGCCGAGCTGCGCACACTGACACCGGCCGAATTCGCGCGGCTCTCGCCGGGGGCGCAGGCGCAGCTGCGGGCCGAGCGGCAGACGGCAGCGCTGCTGCAGGCGGTCTCGATGCAGGCGCTGGCCAATGCCAGCGGCAGGTTTGCCGGGCTGAAGCAGCTGATCGCCGCGATCGGCTCGGCGCGCGATCAGAAGGCGATCCTCGATCTGACCGCGAGGATCGGCGCCGAGCAGGCCATGCTCGAGAACGAGCAGACGAAGCTCCGGGTGCTGTTTGCGGCCGCGCAGGCCGAGCAGTGGGCCGATCGCGAGCGCTCGCGCGAGCAGGCGATCGCCGCGCAGGGCAACTTCGCCACCCGCTTCCAGCCGACCCCCTGAGCGGCGCACGGGCGGGGCGGGCGCAGCGGACAACACGGCGCGAGGCGGCAGGCATGGGCTTCTTCGAGACATTCTGGGTGTGGCTGAACGGCGCACTGTCGAGCTACATCGGCGCAACGACGGCGCGCGTGGCGACGATCCTGGAGCCGACGCTCATCGTGCTCGGCAGCATCTATGTCATGGGCTGGGGGTATCTGCTGATCAGCGGGCGGATCCAGGAGCCGCTCGGCGACGGGCTGCGGCGCATCGCGACACTGGCGCTCGTGCTCGGGGTCGCCGTGCACCTGTGGCTGTACAACACGCTGATCGTGAACACGTTCTACGACGCGCCGGCGCAGTTCGCGGCGCAGGTGGTCGGCGCCTCCTACCCGGTGCAGACGCTCGATGCGATCTGGCATCAGGGCGGCACGGTCGCCGGGCGCCTGTTCGATGAGGGCAGCCTCTGGAGCGGGGATCTCGGCTTTTATATCGCCGGCGCCGTCGTGTGGGTGCTGGTCGGCCTGCTGTGCGTGTACACGATGTTTCTGCTGGCGCTCTCGAGCGTCGCGCTGTCGGTGCTGCTTGCGCTCGGGCCGCTGTTCATCGTGCTGCTGCTGTTCGAGGGCACGCGGCGCATGTTCGCCGCGTGGCTCGCGCAGCTCGCCAATTACGCGCTCATCGCGGTTCTCACCGTCATGGTGGCGGCGCTGCTGCTGCACCTGGTGCAGCGCTACGCCGCGCAGACCGCCGCGCTCGGGACGGCGATCGATACCGTCGATGCGCTCGATTTTCTTCTCGTGACCGTGCTGGTGTTCCTCTTCATGCAGCAGGTGATGCCGATCGCCGCGGGACTGTCCGGCGGCATCGCGCTCGGCACCTACGGCCTGATGAGCCGGGCGGTGCGCTCGGCGGCATGGCCGCTGGCCGCCGGCGCGCGGTTCGCCGCGCCGGCGGTGGCCGACGCGGCGCTGGCGTTGGGCAGCGCGGCGCGCATGGGACTCAGGGCCGCGAACGCCGGCACGGGTGCGAGTGAGGGGCAGGATTCCGAGGCGGGCAGTTGAGGCGGATGGCCGACAGAGCGGGGGAACGGGCATGAAGACATTGTTGTTGGTGTGCGCAGCGCTGGCCATGGCCGGCTGCGCGGACGGGGCCGGATGTGCGGGCCCGCTGGTGCCGATCAATTCACCCGCGATGCTGCACCGGCTCGATGCGCTGCGCACCGGGGAGCCCCGCCGGCCTCAACCGCCGAGGACGCGCCGGCCATGAGCGGGGATCCTTCGCTCGGCGGCTACCTGCAGGAGGCGGCCTCCTGGGATGCCGAGCGCGCGCTGCAGGCGCAGCGCTACGCGCGCGTGGCCTGGCGGGTCGCCGTAGGCGCATGTCTGTGCGTTCTGGCGCTGACGGGAGCGTTCATTGCGCTCCTGCCCCTGAAGCGCATCGAGCCCTACCTCATCCGGGTGGACTCGCGCACCGGGGTGGTCGATGTGGTGCCGCCGTACCGAGGCGGAACGGACTTTGGCAGGACGGTCGCGCGGTACTTCCTCATGCGCTACATCTCGGTCTGCGAACGGTTCGATTACGCGATGGCCGAGACGGACTACGAGCAATGCGGCGCGTTCAATTCCAACGGCCTGAACCAGGCGCTCTATGCGCACTGGGCGCGCGGCAATCCGCACTCACCGCTCAACGTGCATCGGGACGGCAGCACCGTGTCGGTGCGCATCGAGGCGGTGAGCTTCCTCGGCCGAACGGCAGGTGGGGCGAGGCTCGCGCAGGTGCGCTTTGAGCGCATCGAGCGTCAAGCCGACGGCACGCGCAAGGACAGTGGGCAGTGGATTGCGACGCTGACGTACCGGTTCACCGCAGCGCCGGCGAGTGCGGCGGCGCGGCGCTGGAATCCCCTCGGCTTTGAAGTCACCGCGCTCGAGCTCGAGCGGGAAGTGCTCGGCCGGCACTCCGGGGCGCGCTCCGGGCGGGCGCGCTCATGAGGGCGCGTTCGCTCCCGAGCCGCGTGCTCTGCGCGCTCGCTCTCGCCGGCCTGAGCGGCATCGGTGGCGGTGCACCGCTGGCGATCGCGCGAGCGGTCCCGGTCCCTCCACCGCTCGCGCGCACCGCGGCCGCGCCACAGGACCCGCGGATCCGGTACGTACGCTACGAGGCCAATCACGTCTATCGACTGCGCGGCTATGTCGGGTACGAGATCGATCTGCAGTTCGCCCCCGGGGAGCGCTTCGTCGGCCTGGGTGTCGGGGATGCCAAGGCGATCAAGGTCGCCGCCGCGGGGAATCACCTGTTCATCAAGCCGCTCGCCACGCACGTCTCGACGGACATGACGGTGCTGACGAACCGCAGGACCTACGTGTTCCATTATCACGTGCTGCCGGTGAGCGTGCCGCCGCGCCGGGCCGCGATCGTCTACGCCTTGCGGTTCGAGTATCCGCGCGCCGCGCACCGTCGCGACGCAACCGAGCGGCGCCGCCTGCGGGTAGAGCGGGATCTGTACCGGGCCGAACACGCCCCGCCGCGCAATGTGGATTACTGGTTCTGCGGTGCGCCGGCGCTGAGGCCCGAGGCGGCATGGGACGATGGGGCGCAGACCCATTTGATCTTTCCGTCCCGCGCCGAGCTGCCGGCGGTGTTCGTGCGCAACGCCGACGGGAGCGAGTCGCTCGTGAACTTCAACATGCGCGGCGATCAGATGGTGATTGACCGGATCGCCCGCCGTTTCGTGCTCAAGCGCGGCCGCCTGAGCGGCTGCATCGTCAATAAGGCGTTCGCCGGCTCGGGGCGGCGGCTCGCCTCCGGCACACTCTCCCCGAAGGTCTGGCGGGTGAGGCGGCGGGCCGAGCCGCCCGGGGAGCGCCCGGAGCGCCGGGGAGGGCGCCGATGAAGCCTCGGTTCTGGTTGCGCAGGGCCCGCTCGTCGGGCGCGCCGGACAGGGCCGCGCCGTCGGCAGAGAGCGCCGATGAGGCGGACGGCTTCGTGCGCGGTGAGCGGGGTGTCACCTTCGCGAGCCGCACGCGCTCGCTCCAGGCGCATCTGAACTCCCTGCTCGCCGGAGCGCTCGCCGTCGGGATCCTGCTCGCCCTGCTCGTGTGGTACTACGGCATGGCGCTCAATCATTCCCTCGGCGCCCCCACGGCGGCGCGTCCGATCGAGCCGCCCGTGCGCGCGGCGGGTCCGCCGGCACTGGGCCCCATTCCCACGCTGCGCCCGGGGCACGCCGTGCCGCTGAGTCACTCCGCCCAGCGCGCGAACGTCGCGGCTGCGCAGATCGAGCGGGAGCTCGCCGCAGCCGTGGCCTCCGGCGGGGTGGCGCGCGTGCCCGCGGCGCGCGCGCCGCAAACGACGGCTGTCGGCAGCCCGGGCGCCGGGCCGCCCCTGCGCGCCCCGGCGCTCATCCGCCAGCTCTCCGGCGGCGTGTTCATCGGCGCGCCTCGATCCGCGCGGCGGCGCGCGGCGGGCGCGCCGGGCCGCCCAGGGACCCGGCTCGGCGCGAGACGCTCTGCCGGCGGGTCGCTGCGCGCGCTGCTGCGCCCGAGCGTGATGGCTGTAACCCGGGCGCAGCTGCTGCCGCAGCGGCGTCTGCTGCTCGCCCAGGGCACTTCCATCGACTGCACGCTCGAGACTGCCATCGACTCGACTCTGCCGGGCATGACCACCTGCATCACCGCGACCGACACCTTCAGTGCCGATGGGGCCGTGGTGCTGCTGGCACGCGGCACGCAGCTGATCGGGCAGACCCGCGGGCAGGTGCGCCAGGGCATGGCCCGGGTGTTCGTGATCTGGACGCAGGCCCGCACGCCCTCGGGCGTGGTCGTGCGGCTCGACTCACCGGGGACCGACTCGCTCGGGCGCTCGGGCCTGACCGGCCGGGTCGATGAGCACTTCTGGGAGCGCTTCGGCGCGGCGCTGCTCGTCTCGACGCTCACCGGCGTTGTCGAGTCCAGGGTGGAGAGCTCGGGCGGCGCGCTCATCATCGACCCGACCGCGAGCGAAGATGTCCTGACCCAGACGCTGCGCGCGGCGCAGGACATTGCCCCGACCATCGAGATTCCGAACGGGCAGCGCATCGAGGTGTTGGTCGCGCGCGATGTGGACTTCACTCCCGTCTATGAACTCCTCCCCCGCTGATCCGGCCGCGGCGCCGGGCGAATCGGCGCTCGAGCTGACACTGCGCGTGCTCGATCCGCTGCTCTCGCGCCCCGGTCTCACGGAGTTGTGCATCAATGCGCCCGGGGAGGCGTTTCTCGAAACCGGCGGGGGCTGGAGCCGCGAGCCGCTGCCGGCGGTGGACTTCGAGTGGTGTTGGCGCTTTGCCAAGCTGGTGGCCAATCACACGCACCAGCGCATCGACGAGTCGCACCCGCTGCTCTGCGGCGCGCTGCCGAGCGGCGAGCGTGTGCAGATCGCCATGCCGCCGGCGACGCTGCCCGGTCATGTGGCGATCAACATCCGCCGTCCCGCCGAGTCACGCTGGTCGATCGAGGCGCTCACCGAGCGCGGCGCGCTGCGCGACACCCGTGTCGCGGGCGGCGCGGGTGATGCCGTGGAACGGGAGCTGCGCACGCTGCTTGCCGCGGGTCATTACGGGGCGTTCCTGCGGCTCGCGGTCCGCACGCGCAGAAACATCGTGGTCTCCGGCCCGACCGGTTCGGGCAAGACGACCTGGACGAAGGCGCTGATCGCGGAGATCCCGGGCGATGAGCGCCTGATCAGCATCGAGGATGCGCCGGAGCTCAGCCTCGATGGGCATCCGAACCACGTCCGGCTGTTCTACAGCAAGGACGATCAAGGGCTCTCGCGGCTCACGCCGAGACAGCTCCTGGAGGCCTGTCTGCGCATGAAGCCGGACCGGATCCTGCTCGCGGAGCTGCGCGCCGAGGAGGCGTTCGACTATCTGCGCAACGTCAACTCCGGCCATCCGGGCTCGATCACGAGCGTGCACGCCTCGAGTGCGGCGCTTGCGTTCGAGCAGCTCGTGCTGCTCGTCAAGCAGAGTCCGAGCGGACGGGGGCTGGCGAGACGCGACATCCAGAGCCTGCTGCACACGCTGATCGATGTCGTCATCCAGTGCGGCCTCGAGCGGCACAGGCGCACGGTCCGGGAGATCTGGCTGCGGCCCGAGTCGATGCGGCGCTCATCCGCCGGGCGGGCCGGCTGCGCGCGCCGCCGGGTGGCCCCGCCGGACATTCTCTGCGCGCCGCAGGCGCCGGGCTGAGCGGCATGTCCGGACAGGTGCTGTTCGATCTGACGCACGGCTGGCCCGGCCTCACGCTCGCCTACGGCACCGTGCAGGCGCCGATGTGGGCGGGTCTGGCGCGCGGCCGGGCCGGCCTCGGGCGCTGGCTCGCCTCGCCGGTGCTGGGCGCGGCGGTGACGGCGGGCCTCGGTGTGGGCATCGCGGCCGCCGGACCGCTGCTGCAGGCGTGGGGCCCTGTCAGTGAGCTGCTGCGGGCCGCGAGCGCCGCAGGATTAAGCGCCGTGACCGGCTACGCCGCCGGACGTGCGCTCGCCAGTGCCCGCCATCCACGGCCGGTCGAGCACGTGCGCGGCGCAGTGGTTCGCGAAGTCTCCGCTGCGCAGCCGTCTCGGCGCGCGCATCGGGGCGCGGACCATGCGCGCGAGCGCGCCGGCGCTGGCGCGGCATTGACTCTGGCCGGGGTGCGCATCGCGGCCGCGGACGAGACGAAGCATTTCAAGATCATCGGCGCCACCGGCGCCGGCAAGAGCACGGCCATTGCCGAGCTGCTCGGCGGGGCGCTCGCGCGCGGCGACCGCGCGGTGATCGCCGATCCGGACGGCGGTTACGCGCGGCGCTTCTTCAGCGCGCGCCGCGGCGACCTCATCCTCAGCCCGTTCGAGCCCGGCGGGCGCCGCTGGGATCTGTTCGGGGAGGTCTGCGAGCCCTACGACATCGAGCAGCTGGCCCTGGCGCTGATTCCGGATCAACAGGGCGCCGATCGCAGCTGGCGCGGCTATGCGCGCACTCTGTTCGGCGCGGTCACCTCGCAGGCGCGCGCGGCCGGTCTGCGCGATGTCGGGGAGCTCTATGACCTGCTCGTCGTGGCCGAAGCCGAAGAACTGAAGCGCCTCGTGGGCGGCACGCCCGCGCAGCCGTTCTTCGAGGAGCACAACGCACGCATGCTCGATTCCATCCGCTCAGTGACGAGCTCGGCGGTCGGCGCGCTGCAGTACGTGGCGGCTCAGCAGGCGCCGCCGCTGTCGGTGCGCCAGTGGGTGCGCGGCGCAAGCGGCGTGCTGTTCATCCCCTACCGCGCCAGTCAGATCGCCGCATTGCGCTCGAGCATCTCCGCGTGGATGCGGCTTGCGATCTTCGAGTCCCTGAGCGGCGCGGAGGGCGGCGAGCCGCTGTGGTTCATCGCCGATGAGCTCGATGCGCTCGGTCCGATCGACGGGCTGAAGGACGCGCTCGCGCGGCTGCGCAAGTTCGGCGGACGCTGTGTGCTCGGCTTTCAGTCGATCGCCCAGGTCTCCACGACCTACGGCCCCGGGGAGGCGCAGACCATCGTGGAGAACTGCGGCAACTCGCTGATCCTGCGCTGCTCGGCGAGCGAGCACGGGGGCACGGCCCGGTTCGCCTCGCGCCTGATCGGGGAGCGGGAGATCATCCGCCTGACGCGCACCCGCTCGCGCCGCGCGGGCGAGCTCATCCCCTCGGTGAGCGAGGCGGAGCACTGGCAGAGCGAGCCGGCGGTGATGGACGCTGAGATCGAGCGCCTGGCGGATCTGTCGGGGTTCCTGAAGCTGGCCTCGGTGCCGGATTGGCAGCGGGTGCGGCTGCAGCCGGCGGCCCACCGCAGCGCGGATGCGGCGAGGCGCTACGGCGCCCCGCCGCAGGCCGCGCGGGAGCACGGAGCGTCTGCCTCGGCCGGACTCGCCGCTGGGGAGGGGTGGGGGCATGAGTGAGGTTGAGCCTTTGAGCGAGACGCTGCGCGTGGGACTGCTGTTCGAGGCGGCCCAGGCGCAGCAGAGGCTCGGGGCGGAGGCGATCGAGGCTCTGCGCGAGCACCTCCGCACGCTCGATGCGCTGGTACGCGCAGAAGTGTCGAGCGCGGCGCGCGAGTCTCTCGAGGGACTCAGCGCCGAGGCGCAGCAGACGGCGGCCGCGCTGCGGCGCGCCCGGCGCGCAGCGCAGGTCAGGCCGATCGTCTGGAGCATCGCGGCGTGCATTCTGAGTGCCGCGATTGCGCTCGCAGTGGTGCGCGCGCTGTTGCCGAGCACAGGGCAGATCGCCGCACTGCGCTCGCGCCGTGCGCTCTTCAGCGCCGATATCAAGCGTCTGCGCGAGTATGGCGGGGCGGTTGATCTGAGACGGTGCGGCCAGCGGGGCCGGCTGTGCGTGCGCGTTGACCGCTCGGGGCCGGCGTACGGAGCGCACGGGAATTTCCTGTTGGTGAAGGCGCCGTGAGCCTGCCGGGCGGTGTCGGAATCGGCCGCTCGCTCATGCCCGAGCGGCTCATGGCGGCGTTGGCGCTGGCTCTGGCGCTGCTGATCGGCGCACGGGTCCGGCAACGGCGGGCACGTGATGTCTATCGCCGCGGCGCGCGCATCGAGCAGAGCCGGCGGAGCGTGCGCGAGCGGCTGCGCTCCCGAGGCGCGGGCCGCGCACTCACCCTTGCGGCGGTGGCGATCGATCCGCTCGAGGAAACCAAGCATTTCAAGCTGATCGGCACCACCGGCACCGGAAAGTCCACCGCCATCGCCGAGATGCTCGCGGGGCTGCTCGCGCGTGGGGACCGCGCGGTGATCGCCGATCCGGATGGCGGGTATCTCGCGCGCTTTCATGCCGGCGCGCGCGGGGACGTGATCCTCAATCCCTTCGAGCGGCGCGCCTTGAGATGGGACCCGTTCGCCGAACTCGCCCGTGCGGAGGATCCCGAGCAGCTGGCCGCGAGCCTGATCGCCTCCAGCGAGGATGCTGCCGGGAGGGAGTGGCGCGGCTATGCGCGCACGTTCCTCGCCAGCGTGCTGCGCCGCGCCGGGCAGCGTGGCGGGGACGCTCGGGAGCTCTGGCGTCTCATCTGCATCGCGACGGGCGCCGAACTGCGTGCCCTGCTGTGCGACACGCCCGCGCAGCCGTTCCTAGAGCCCGAGAATGCGCGCATGTTCGGCTCCATACGCTCCGTGGCTGCCGCCGCGACCGCGGCCCTCGAGCACGTGTGCGCGCAGAGCGCGCGCGCCTTTTCGGTGCGCGAGTGGGTGAGGGCGGGCGCCGGGGTGTTGTTTCTGCCGTATCGCGCCGGACAGATTGCCGCGCTGCGCACGCTGATCGCCGCCTGGATGCGTCTGGCGATCTACGAGGCGATGGACGCAGCGCCCGGGGACCAGCGGCTGTGGTTCATCGTCGATGAGCTCGATGCGCTCGGGACCATCGACGGCCTGCGCGATGCGCTGGCGCGGTTGCGCAAGTTCGGCGGCCGGTGCGTGCTCGGCTTTCAGTCGCTCGCGCAGGTCGCCTCGACCTACGGCGCGCAGGACGCGCAGACCATCGTGGAGAACTGCGGTAACACGCTGATCTTGCGCTGCTCGGCCAGTGAGCGCGGCGGCACAGCGCAGTTCTGCTCACGCCTGATCGGCGAGCGGGAGGTTGCGCGCCGCACAGTCTCGCGAGGCCGCGACGGGCTCGGAGGCTTCGGCGGCGGAGCGCGATCCGCGCGCCGTTCGGTGCACGTCAGCGAGCAGCGCGTGACTGAGATGGCCGTGTTGCCGTCGGAAATCGAGCAGCTGCCGGACTTCGAGGGCTTCCTCAAGACCGCCGGCTCGGCGCGCTGGCTGAGAGTCCGCCTGCCTCGCCCGCCCGGGCCGTGCGCCTGAGCCCGGCGCCCGGCGGTGTCCGGCCATGGCGATCTTCCTCCTGCAGATCAACACGGTGTCGCGCTCGAGCGGGCGCAATGCGCCGGCGTCGGCCGCCTACCGAGCCGGGGAGCGCATCCGCAATGAGCGCACCGGGGCGCTCTACGATCACCGCAATCGCCGCGACGTGCTGCACAAGGAGATCCTGCTGCCGTCCCGCCTCGAGCGCGCAGGCAGCGAGCTCGACTGGGCACGCGATCGGGCGAGGCTGTGGAATGAGGCGGAGCGGCGCGAGCCGCAGCAGAACTCGCGCGTGGCGCGCGAGTATCTGGTCGCGCTGCCTGCGGAGCTGCCCGCCGCCGAGCGCGTGGCGCTCGCGCGGGCGTTTGCCCGAGAGATCGCCGACCGCTACAGCGTCGCGGTCGATCTGGCCGTGCATGCGCCGCGGCCTTTCGGGGACCCGCGCAATTTCCATGCGCACCTGCTCAGCTCGACGCGCGAGGTGCGCCCGGAGGGGCTCGGGCCGAAGAGCGGCCTCGACATGAACGGCACGGCGCGCGCCGAGCTCGGCCTGCCGACGAGCCGCAGGGAATTTGCCGCGCTGCGCGAGCGCTGGGCGGCGCTCGTCAACGAGCATCTGCGTGCCGCGCATCTCGAGGCGAGGGTCGATGCCCGCAGTCTTGCCGCGCAGGGCATCGATCGCGAGCCGCGGCCGCGGCTGCCCTGGGCCGCGCTCGCCGCGGAGCGGCGCGGCGAGCGCAGCGAGGTGGCGGAGCGGATCCGGGCGCGGTATCGCGCCCGCGTGGCGGCACGGGCCGAGCGCGCGGCTGCGCCGCCTGCGGCGCGCAGCGCAGCGGCGGCTCTTCAGCCGGCGTCCTCGCCGCCGGCCGCATCGCCAGACGGCTCTCAGCAGCGCCGGCTGCAGGCGGTGCGGGAGTGGCTCGCGTACCGCGAAGCGCAGGGGCGCGCCGTGGGCCGCGAAGGCGGCCGCAGCGAGTCATCGTCGAGCGAGACGCTGCGGCGCGAGGCGATCGAGGCGTGGCGCGAGCGCCGGGCGGCGGCGCAGAAAGGGCCCGAAGCGCGCAAGGAGACCGAGCATTCCTCGGGAGCCGCGCAGGACGCCGAGCGTGATGCCGCTCCGGATCGGGACTTCTCCTACTGACGCCGGGCGAGCCCCTTCGCCCGCCGCGCGGGACGGCTGCATCCGCCAGCTGCCGGGCTCAGTTGAAATCGTGGGCGTAGGCGAGCATCGCCCCGCCGCGCACCGGCACCACCGTGACCATCGAGTTGCCCATCGCCTGCCGCGCCCTGCGGTCCATCACGAAGTGCGCGGTGGCGATGCCGAGCGCCGCGGCCGCCACGGTGTCGGAGAACCAGTGGGCGTTGTGCTTCATGCGCAGGTAGGCGGTGCCGAGGCCGATGCCGTAGCCGAGCACGCGGCGCAGCCAGCGGATGCGCGGATTGCCGGACTCGGCGAGCACGGTGCCGATGGCGAACGCGGCCGTCACGTGCAGCGACGGAAAGGAGCTGCCGCCGGCGAACCACTTGTTGGGGTTGGTGGTCTGGTAGGGCCGCTGGCGGCCGAACGCGTACTTCATCGCGAAGCCGGTGAGGGAGGCCAGGCCCGCCGACTCGAGCATGTTCCACGACTCGGACTGCCCTTCGCTGCTGTGCGTGACGGTGGCGTACGCCCAAGTCAGGGCGAAGGCCGCGAAGCCCGGCATGGCGTCGGTGAGCGTGGCGCTCGAGGGTGGCTTGCCGCCGAGCGGGCGGCTCGAGCCGGCATCGAAATGGTTGCGCACCTGCGTGTCGTAGTGGTGCGCGATAGCGACCGCCGCGATCGCCCCGCCGAAGTATTCCCAGTTGCGCCGCTTCCAGTGCAGCGGATCGGTGTAATACGCCTTCATGTCCCGCAGGGAGCGGAAGAAGAGCATCTTCAGCCCCGTGCTCTTCTTGCGGTAGTGGATCGCGCTCGGGGAGGGCAATGGGGCCGGAATCGCCGTGCTCTGGGCCGCCGCCGGCGCCGCTTGCGCCGCTTGCGCGGCGTGCAGGACGGGCGGGAGGGAACCGAGCAGCAGCGCGATGCCGAGCAGCCGTACGTGGCGAAGCGGGTATTTGATCCTCATCCGGGGATTTTAGGGATTTCCGGGCGGGCCGGTAGAGGGTGGAGAGAATAAATTCATGCGGCGTGCCTCCTCGGGCCCGCCCCGCCAGGCGCCGCGGCCGCAGCTTTCTTCAGAACACGTGCGCGAACGCCGCCGCCGCCAACGCGGCGAGCAGGGCCGGGGGCATCACGAGAGCGCCGAGTTTGAGAAAGGTCGGCGCGTCGATGTGCACCCGCTCGCGCCGCAGCGCGATCAGCCACAGGATGGTCGCGAGCGAGCCGGTGACCGAGAGATTCGGGCCGAGGTCGACGCCGATCAGCAGGCTCGCGCGCAGGCTCGACAACCCGTGCGCCGCGCCGAGCGAGGCGGCAATCAGCGCCACGGGAAGATTGTTCATGACATTGCTCGCCGCCGCCACGCCCCCTCCGGCCGCGAACACCGCGAGCCGGCCGGAGCGCAGCGCCAGCTGTCCGATCAGCCCGCCGAGCGTGGCGAGCACACCGGTGCGGGCAAGCCCCGCCACCAGCACGAATAGTCCGGCCACGAGCGGCAGCACACTCCAGGACACCTCTCTCAGCAGCGGCCAGGGACTGCGCCGCTCGGTCGCGAGGACGAGCCCCAGGGTCAGCACGGCGGCGATGCAGGTCGGGGCGCCCAGTTGCCGTCCAGTGGCGGATGCCCCGAGCAGCGCCAGCACGGTGAGGCCAATGCCGGCGGCGGCGAGTCGAGCGGCCCGGTTCAAGCGGGGCACCGGCACGTCGTGGGTGAACGCGCCCCGCAACGCATCGCGCTGCGTCCAACGCAGCACCACAAACGTCGCGCCGATCGCCAGAGCCGAGGGAAGCAGGAATTGCGCGAGCCACGGGCCAAGCGGCGGCAGGTGGCTCGCGTAGACGACCAGGTTCGCCGGATTGGCGATCGGCAGCAGAAAGCTGGCGGCGTTGGCGATGAACGCGCAGATCAGCAGGTACGGCAGCGGCTCGGTGCGCGCGTGGCGCGTTGCGGCGTAGACCGCGGGCGTCAGGACCACCGCCGTGGCGTCATTCGACAGCAGCGCCGTCACGCCGATGCCGACCAGATAGATGAGCACGAACAGCCGGTGCGGCGCGCCGCGCGCCGCGCGCACCGCGTGCGCCGCGACCCACTCGAACAGACCCTCAGCCCGGGCCAGTTCGGCGAGAAGCATCATGCCGGCGAGGAACAGATAGACGTCGGTGCCCCGGCCGACCGCGATCCACGCCTCGCGCCACGAGACCAGCGAGCCCACGACCAGCAGCGCCGCGCCGGCGACCGCCCAGAGCGCCTCCGAGATACCCCAGGGGCGCAGCAGCATGCCGCTGACCGCGATCGCCGCGATCAGCCAGGTGATGTCGTTCGCGAGGCTCGCGTGAAGAATGGGCACGGACGGTCCGCTGTGGCCAGTGCGCCATTGGACTGATCGCGCCCGCCGCCGTCAAGGCGGCGGTCGCGGCTCACGGCCGCGCGACTTGCCGCCTTACGACGCCGGTCGTAGACTCGGGCCGTGAAGAACTTCCGCCTCCCCGCCGATGATCTGGAGTACACCGTGCTTGCGGCGCTGTGGGAACTCCGCACCGCCTCGGTGCGCGAGCTGCACGAGCGGCTCGGCGTGCCGCACGGCCTGGTGTACACGACCATCGCCAAGGTGGTCGATCGCCTGCGCGAGAAGGGGCTGATTCAGCGCCAGCGCCGGGGGGCGGCGTTTCAGTACCGGCCGAGAGTGGCGCGCGAGACGGTCGAGCGCGCCCGGGCGCGCAGTGCGCTGCGGCGCCTGCTCGGGACCACGCCGCGCAGCGCCGCCGCCGCGCTGGTCGAGGCGGTCGAGGATCTCGATCCGGCGCTGCTCGCCGAACTGGAACAGGCCGTGGCGGCCCGGCGGAGGGCGAAGCATGGAACGTGAGACGCTGACGACGATGCTGCTGATGATCTTCGGCGGCTGCGCGCTGCAGGCGCTGGCGGCTTGGCCCGGAACGCTGCCCGCCGTGACGGACGCCGGCGCGCTCGAGCAGGCGGCGTGGCTCAGGGTGTGCCTGCCGGCGCTGCCGATGCTGCTCATCGCCGCGTGGCTCGGCGGCTGGGCGCTGACGCAGCCCGATCCGGTGCGCGAGCGGCTCGATCCGTTCGTGGTGGTCGCCCTGTGGCTGCCCTTCGGCCTGCTCTTCCTGCGGGCGGCGCTGCGGGCCGTGTGGGCACTCGTGCGCGAGCCGCCCGAATGCGGGGTGTCGACCATCGGTTTCATGACGCCGCTCGTGCTGTTCTCCCCTTTCCTCGCCCGCCAGCTCGATGAGCCGGTGATCCAGGCGGCCCTGGCGCACGAGCGGGCGCACGGCCGGCACCGCGACCCGCTGCGCATCTGGGTGGCGCAGCTCATCACCGACCTGCAGTGGCCGTGGCCGCGCGCCCGGCGCCGTTTCGAAGCGTGGCTCGAGGCGCTCGAATGGGCGCGGGACGACGAGGCGCGCCGGCAGGGCGTTGAGGGCTCGGACCTCGCCGCGGCGGTGTTGGCCTCGGTGCGCTACCTCGGTGAGCTGACGCCGCGCGAGCGCACGGCGCTGAACGGCACGCAGCTGGCGCACGCGCGCCTGATCGGCGATGGGCAGACCCTGCGCCGCAGAGTCGCCCGGCTGCTGGCGCCGCTACCGAGGGCTGTGGATGCGCAGCGGCGCCGCGTGTGGGGTATGCCGGCCGGTGTGGCGCTGTGGATCCCCTTGCTCGCCGCGGTCCTCGTGCTCGGGGTCCTTTACGGTGGGACGGTCATGGCGCCGCTGCTTGCGCTGACGGCATGAGGCATCCGGCAGCACTTGCGCTGCCCGTACGGGTGAGCCGGACGCGCTGAGCGCTGCAGCGCCGCTCGCCGCGCGCTCAGAGCGCCGGATCGCTGCTCGCGGCCGTCTCGGGGCCCGTCGAGGGGTCGATCGAGCCGAAGAAGCGCTGGTACAGCACGATGTACAGGCCCTGCAGCGCCGCGGCAATCAGGAACGGCGCGGTGAAATCGCCGCGATGGATCAGCCAGCCGCCGAGCACCGGACCGATCGAGCGGGGGATCTGCACCGAGAGGTTCTGCACGCTCGCGGCGACGCCCCGCCGCTCCGCCCGGGTCAGGCTCGCAGCGACCGCCTGGCGCACTCCGGCGGTGCCGCGGTTGAAGATGCCCCGCAGCGCATAGAGCGTGGCGGCGAGCGCGAAATCCGGCGAGAAGGGAATGCCGAGCAGCAGAGCGAGCCCCACGATGCGCATCACGATCACGGCGCGCACGGGACCGACGCGGCGGCCGAGCCAGGTCGCCAGCATCGCCCCGAGCGCCGCGAGCGCGAAGCCCGCGGCGAGTGCCGGACCGATGGCCGCCGGTCCGTGAGCGTAGCGGCGCAGGAACCAGTAGGCGATCAGCGGCCCGATGATGCCGATGGCGAGGCCATTGATGGCGCCGGTGAGGGCCAGCTTGCCGATGCGGCGGTTCTCGTCGCGCTTGATGCGCGCTTCGGTCCTGTGGTCATGCGCGGGCGCGGCGCGCGGGGCGGGGCTCTCGCGCGTCCAGGCGATCAGCGCGAGCGCAGCGAATGAGCCGGCCAGCGGCAGCGTGAAGAGAATGCGGAAGCTCTCGAGCGCGTGGTAGCCGAAGCCGAGCAGCGGCGGCACCGCGACGAGCAGCGCGCCCGCGCCCATGCCCAGAAACCCGAGCGTCGCGTTGTGCGAGAGCGCGCGCCGGCGCGCCTCGCCCTCGACCTCGCGGGCAAGCCACGCCTGCTCGACCGGGGAGAACGGTCCGGCGGCGCCGTTGGCGCCGCGGCCGAAGCCGGCGAGCGTCGCCGCGGCAATGAGGACCGCCTCGTTCGGTGTGACGATCGCGGCGAGCGCCGCGGCCGCCGCGGCCAGCTCGTAGCCGATGAGCAGCCGGCGGCGGCTCACCCGGTCGCTGAGCGGCCCGATGATCAGCGTCAGCAGCGCCCCGAAGGCCAGGCCCGCCATGAGGATGACGCCGATGGCGGTTCCGCCGAAGCCGAGCGCATGCAGGTACAGGCTGAAACTTGCGACCGTCGCGCCCTGGCCGATGCTGCGCGTGGCCCGGGCGGCGAGCAGGCAGCGGACATTGTGCGGCAGGCGATCGGTCACCAGGAGCCGTCCCAGCAGGAGGGGCGCGCAGTATCGGGGCAGGCTCCGGTGGGTGCAACCGGCGCGCCCCCGGCCGCAGGCCGGGGCCGGCGCGGCTCAGGCGAGCAGCTCGTTGCGGTGGCCGTGCATGCGCTGCAGCCAGGGCTCGAACTCGCCTGCCGACATGGCCTTCGCGAGCAGCCAGCCCTGCGCGAGGGTGCACCCGTACTGGCGCACGAGCTTCCAGTCCTGCAGGGATTCCACGCCCTCGGCGACGGTCTCCAGCCCGAGCTCGCTCGCCATGTCGAGCGCCGAGCGCAGGATCACCTGCAAGCTCTCCCGATCAGCCGCTCCGTGCACGAAGCTGCGGTCGATCTTCAGTTCCGTGAAGGGGATGCGGGCCAGCTGCTGCATGGAGGAGAAGCCGGTGCCGTAGTCATCGAGCGAGAGTCTGAAGCCCCTGAGGCGCAGCCGGGTGAGCACCCCGAGGGCGACCGCCAGCTCGCGCAGCAGCGAGCTCTCGGTGACCTCGAGCACGACCTGCTCGGCGCGCAGGTTGTGCTTGCGCTGCAGATCCGAGATCTCCTGGACGAGCTCGCTGCGATCGAGCAGCAGCGGGGAGATGTTCACGGCAATGGACAGATCGAGCCCCTGGCGCGTCCATTGCGCGGTCTGCGCCATCGATTGATCCATCACGCGCAGCGTCAGGGCGTGAATGAGCCCGTGCTGCTCGGCGACCGGAATGAACGCATCGGGGGCAATCCACCCGAGCCGCGGGTGATGCCAGCGCGCGAGGGCTTCCAGACCCCGCACGCGGCAGGTGCCGATCTCGACCTGTGGATGATAGAAGACGACGATCTCGTCGCGCTCGATCGCCCCGCGCAGCTCCTCGGGGTCGACCGGGGCGGTGGTGCCGGACTCGCCGGCGCCGGGGGCATCCCCAGGCTGGCGCTGCAGCAGCGTGCCGAGGCCCGATTGGGTCAGGGGTTTGGGCAGACTGCCGAGAATGCGCAGCCCCAGGGCCGTGCCCATGTCCTCGACGGAATGGCGCAGCGAGCTCTCGCGCGAGGAGGCGACGATGACCGGGGAGCGCAGATGCCGGGCCGAGAGGGCCGCCAGCAGCTCCGGGCCGTCCATGTTCGGCATCTCCAGATCCACGATCAGCAGATCCGGTGGGGCGGGCAGCGAGTCGAGCAGCGCAAGGGCCGCCACCCCATCCTCGGCCTGATGAATCTGACGGATCCGCAACTCCCGGCACAGCGCCGCGCCGATGCTGCGCTGCACGCCGCTATCGTCGACAATCAGCACTGAGTCAATGGCTTGCAGCGCAGCGGTTGCAGACATAGTCGCAATGAACCCCTAAGCCGCCCATCCGGCAGGGGGGCGACGTTCGTCTCCTGCTCTGTATCGACGGGCGGGGGCCGCGACTTGAGTCGCATCGTCCGGGATGAGTGTGACGCCCGTCTCACTGCGGTGGTGGAATCCACCAGCGCTCGCCGGCGGCCCGGTCGTTGCGTCCGGCGGACTTCGTGGATAGACTTGCCGTCCCTCGAGGGATGGGCGGTTAGCTCAGCGGTAGAGCACTGCTTTCACACGGCAGGGGCCACTGGTTCGATCCCAGTACCGCCCACCAATAAATACAAGCACTTATATTCAATTTGGCGACTGGCGCCGCCGCTGTACGCACAGTGATACGCACAGTCAAAGAAAATTCCTGCACAGGCTTGCGTTGTGCGACACGCATGCGGCCCGCCCGCCCGCCCGCGCGGGCGGCACAGCGGTGCAGTTACGCCTTGCGGTGGATGCAGGCTCGTGTCCGGCTATAAAGGCCCGGGACTCGCCTGCGAGACCTTCTCGATGTGCGTGAACAGGGATGCGAGCTGGTTCGGAGCCCGTCAGACGATGACTTTCTCAATTCCGCGGGATCCGCCGGTCGAGGTCGGCGGGAAGCCTTACGCGTACCTCGCGTGCGTCTCCTTCATAATGCCCCACTTGGAATTAGGTCTCCATATCCGCAATCATCCCTGGCGCCAATTTTGGGCGCCACAATTTGATGCGAGATTTGTAGCCAACGGTAGTTCGTCTGACATCCGTGCGCGTGCTGTGGAAATGAAAAAACTATCGTCATCTCAGCGCGAACGACAAATTCGAACGGCGATCATTCGTGATTGGCAGCGCCACCGGCACCGCCGACACGCTCGGCGCAGGAAAATTCGCAACATTCGGCGCCAGTTCACCGCGCCCGTGGGCGCGATCGAGGCGCCACGCCGCGTCGACTTGATTCCCGGTTTCGACAAAGCCCTGCGACGTTTCCTCGATGCGGTCGCCGAGAAGGTGCTCAAGCGCGAGGCTCCGGCAATTCTGAATTTCTACGAAACAGAAGGCCTCGCGCTCCCCGGTACCATACTGATGTTCGCGGAGCTGGATCGTATTGCAGCGCAATCGTCCCTTCAGAAACCTCTCACCATTATCGACCCGAAACGGCGGCGTCCACGAGAAGTCCTCAAGCAGATTCGACTGCATGAAATAACGCAAGACGTCTGCAATACAGTTCCATCGAGAGAGGATGTTGTCTACTGGAAGGCAACAAAAGGACGCGACGTATCCGGGGACAGAATGGCAATGATCGAGGCTGTTGCCGATACGGTTCGCAGCGAGCACGGTGTCGATGTGGTCCTTGCAACGTTGTGGAGAGGTGTCAGCGAAGCGGTTTCAAACTCTGTCGAGCACGCCTATATGAAGCCGCGTCGCGATGGGTTCGGAGGGCTGCCGGAAACAAAATGGTGGATGTTTACACAAGTCAAGGACGGATTCTTCCTGGTGGCTGTCTGCGATTTAGGGTGTGGGTACCGCAACACCATCGGCGAGACAATCGGTGAGCAAATAATAAGTCAGCTCTCAGCTACATTTGCCGGCGAGAACCAAGACGCTCGCGCAATCCACACAGCTATGGAATACGGGAGGACTGGCACTGCGCAACGGCATCGTGGCAAGGGGTCACGAGACGCGCTGTCTGTGCTTACACAACGACAAAATGGGCAATTATTGAGTCTTGCGTAAGTACGTGACCAGATCAAAACATCTCCGCCTGTTTCCAGAATGCGGTCACGAGCGTGGGGCGTCGTTGCATCGAGCGCAGGTTCCGCCGAGCGCGCTGGGCGAGATCGGTG
>JAJYUL010000008.1 GCA_021792555.1 Pseudomonadota bacterium | reverse complement strand
AGCGGAGCCTCCCCAGGCAGGGATCGCAAGGCCAAGACGGTCCATATCGACCTCGGAAGGACTGCTCGACGAACATTCAAAGGGACTCAGCCCCCTCGATCATCGGGTTTTTCATCAGCCTGTTAGGCGCCGAGATTGCGAACCCTTCGCCGCCTCCACGGGGCCGTCCCGTTCCAGACAATCCAATAGAGGCTGACATTGCCTTCGAGTACTACTGGCGTGTGCGCCAGGGGACGAAACCCGCAGACGCGGTGGTGACTGTCGTGGCCGAGTTCAGCACACCGGACCACAAGATTTCTGCCGATCACGTGCGCAAGGTGCGCGCCGAGTACTCTGCCGTGGGCGCCTACGACACGCATCTGCTCGAGCAGCTGCGCGCCCAAGCGTTCCAACGGCGCCACACCACTCCCCGCCAGCCCACACCGCCCCAAAGGAAAGCCGCGAGTGCCGAAGATTTTCTGCGCGCGACCCTCGCAGACGGCCCGCTCCTCGCGCAAGAGGTTTTTCGGCGCGGGACCGCGGCAGGCTTCTCGAGGCGCACGCTCGAGAGAGCGAAGTCCGCGCTTGCAGTTGTGAGTCCACGCGGCGGGCGCCTGTCGACCTGGCGCCTTCCGAATCGGTAACTCCGCCAACTGCCGAATTTAAGTCGCGCCTCATCATTCCCGCACGGCCTTGTCAATGGCGACGAGGCGCTACCGGGAGTGATGCGATATGACGGCCCACGACGCCACCACAAAGCGTGGCTATGCGACCACTGAGGCGGCGACATACATTGGCCGCTCGGCTTCCTGGCTTCGGAAGAAGCGGCTCCGCGGTGCAGATGATCCGGGCGACCCGGGCCCGCGCTATCTCAAGACCGACGGTGGGTCGGCGATCTACCTGAAAGAGGACCTCGACGCGTGGCTCGATAGCCTCGCTGCGCAGGCGCCTGCAGCGCGGGTCGCTGCCTAACCTCCACCAACGAAAACGCCGGACGCGGGAGGCACTACTTTCCCGGCCGGCGTGGGGATCTCGCATGCCGATTCTCACACGCGGCGAGCGTGCGCCGCAATCCATCGACCCTCCAGCGAGCTGTCTCGGGTGCGGTGCCTCCGAAGCAGTCTGCCGCGCCTGTGGCGTGTGCAAGGACTGCCGACACACCGACACTCGACACGACACACGCACCGCGCCTCCGTGCGTTGTTTGCGACCGCGGGCAGCCTGATCTGGCGCGCTTGCCTTGGCACACCGCCGGCCGCTGGCCGCTCGGGCGCCGACCTCGAGGTGCGGGATGAGCACTCCTCCGCAGTTTCCCCGCATGCCCTGGTATCCGCGCGACTTCGCGAGCGCAACGCGTGGATGGCCATTGGCCGCCCGCGCCGTCTACCGCGAGCTGCTCGACGCTCAATGGGACGCCGGGGGTCTAGAGCCTGGGCTCTTGCCCGATGACGAGACGGTGCTGCGCGGAATCGCCGGGGCTACTCCCGCCGAATGGCGCATCGCGTGGCGCCTGGTCAAGCTGAAATTCCCGCGTGTCGACGGCGGCAGGCGCAATGAGCGGCTCGAGCACCATCGGCAGGAAGCGGTGCGCGAGTACCTCAACCGGCGCAAGGGAGCGGCAAGCACCAATGCGAAGCGCTGGGGAGACGGATCAGCGGACCCGGCTCCTGTCGCTCAGCGAGTCGGTGAGCGAGTCGCTCAGCGACCATTGAGCGTATCGCTCTTGAGCGACTCGCTCTTGAGCGACTCGCCACCACCACCACCGCCACCACCACCGGCACGGAGTAAGAGGCTTGCGAACGGGGGCACTGAGCTGATTCGGAGTAAGGCAGTAGGGAATACCGCAGGGAGGGTGAAGCCGTGAGCCCTCTCCCCTTCGCCAGCTTCCTCGATTCGCTGCCGGCTGCCTGTGACGCGCTGAGGCCGTACCAACGCGAGGGATTGGCGGCAATCTCCCAGGTCCTGCATGCCGGCGACCGTCGCATCCTGCGTCAGCTCGCAACCGGCGGCGGCAAGACGCACGAGATCGCGGCCATCACGTACTGCGCCCAGGCTGCGGGCTTGCGCGTGTTGATCCTCGCCACGCGCACGCGGCTCGTGCGTCAGATCCACGAGCGGCTCGAGGCCTTCGGGGTGGGCCACGGGATCATTGCTGCGGAGCTGCGCGGGATGTTCGATGCGTTCCAGTTCGTGCAGGTCGCGAGCGCCGACACGCTCTACCGCCGGTGCGTTGCCGACGGTGTGATGCCGCTGCCGGCTGCGGATGTTGTGATCTTCGACGAGGCGCACCTAGCGGCGGCTGAGTCGCGCCTCGCCATCTTCCAGCACTACCCCAACGCGCTGCGGCTCGGATTCACGGCGACGCCCGCCCGGAAGTCGGGCAAATCCCTCTCGATGGCGTTCGACCGGCTGATCCTCGGGCCCTCCATCCTCGAGCTGATTCGGGCCGGCAGTCTCGTGCGGCCCCGCATCTTCAACGTGCCTGTGGTTACGAAAGCCGAGCTGAAGGCACTCCCGAAAGATGCGGCCGGCGACTACGCCGAGGGTGCGGTCGGGACGCTCCTCTCGCAGCCGAAGCTGATCGGCGACGTGATTGAAAACTGGCTCGCGATCGCCGCCGGCAAGCGCTCGATCGTGTTCGCCTGCAACAAAGCGCACGGCGCCTCGCTCGTCGAGGGGTTCGGGCGAGCCGGTATCGCCGCGGAGATCCTCACCGACCAGGACGATGAGCCAACGCGCGAGGAAGCGATCGCCCGGCTCGAAAGCGGAAGGACCAGCGTGCTGGTGAATTGTTTTCTCATGGCCTACGGCGTCGACGTTCCCGCAGTCGAGTGCATCGTGCTCGCGCGCCCGACGCGCAGTCTGCCGATGTACCTCCAGATGGTCGGCCGCGGCATGAGACCCGCGCCGGGCAAGGATCACTTCGTGCTGATCGACCACGGCCGCGTCGTCGAGAATCTCGGGCTGCCAACCTCGGATTTCGGTTGGAACCTGGACGACACGCGCAACGTGAACCGCGAGGCGGAAAAGCGCGCCCGTACGCGGACCGTGGAGCAACCGCGCACTTGCCCCGAGTGTCATCACACCTGGCTCGTGAGCGAGGACGGCAGTGCCTGCAAGCTCTGCGGGTGGGCGCCGGCCCCGACCGCCAAAGCCGTGAAGGTCCAGGGCGCCATGCTTACCGAGCTAGACGTCGACGCGCAGGGACAGCAACCCACCGCACACTCGCCTGAGGCCGAGCAATTCTTCCGCGAGGCCCTAGGCGATACCGCACGGCGCGACCCGGCCAAGTGGCAGGCGACGCCGAACAAGTGCCGAGCTGCTGCGTGGCACGCCATGCGGGAGCGCTTCGGACTGCCCGAGCAGAGAATCCCAGGCCGGTACTGGGCGATGCAGCCCGAGACACCCAGCGCTGCGGTGGCCGGATGGCTGACCCATCGGCGGATCAAGTTCGCCCGCTCGCGTTCGAGGGTTGCGTGATGCTGCGCGCTGCGGACATTCACGCCCAGATCGGCGCATCGTGGCCGGCGATCCTCGCGCAGCTCGGCATCCCGGAGGCGTCGCTACGCCCGAAGAAGGCCGGACCGTGCCCAGCCTGCGGCGGCCGCGACCGCTTCACGTTCGACAACCGCAAGCTGCGCGGAGATTTCATCTGCCGCGGCTGTGGTGCCGGGGATGGTTTCGCGCTCCTGCAGCGAGTGCACGGTTGGAATTTCCCCGAGGCGCGTCGACAAGTCATGCGCGCCGCCGGCCTCGATGGACGAGACGAACCGACACCCCGCCAAACGGCACCTATTGCGCCACGAGCGGCGAGTGATTCCGAGCCTCCGCCTGCCAGCCCTCCTAACCGCGTTCGCACGCTCACGCGCTCAACGTGTGCCGTAGCCGATTGTCCGGATGCCGTCGACTACCTCGAGAGTCGCGGGCTTTGGCCGCTGCCCGCAGACTGCACCCTGCGCGCGCACGTGAGCGTCGACTATTTCGACCAGGGGCAGCGCGTCGGCAAGTTCCCGGCGCTCGTCGCCGAGGTGCGCGACCATGCCGGCGTATTGGTGACTGCGCATGTCACCTATCTGCAGGCCGGCCGCAAGCTCGAGGGTCATGAGCCCCGCAAGATCCTCTCGGGACTCGCTGGCCGGGAGGGTTGCGCGGTGCGCCTGTCACCTCTCGGCGCGTCGCTCGGCATCGCTGAAGGCGTTGAGACCGCACTCTCGGCTGCCATGCTCGATGGCATACCGGTCTGGGCCGCGCTGAATACATCGCTGCTCGCGAAGTTTGAGCCGCCCGAGCAGGTGCAGACACTTCGGATCTACGCCGACCGCGACGAGCCGGGCTTGCTCGCGGCGGCGCATCTCATGGAACGGCTACAGGGCCGCGTCCACGTCGAACTGCGAACGCCCACGGCTCGCAAAGACTTCAACGACGTACTCATGAGCCGCAAGCGCGGCGAGGTGCACAACCATGTCTGAAGCGATCCAGAACGTACCGGCCGCCGCCGACGCCCGCCTGCCGGTGAGCTACGAAACCGCCCAGAGGGCGCTCGCCGAATGCTCCCGCGTCGACGAGTGCAAGGACTGGTCCGATAAGGCGGCCGCCCTTGCCAGCTACGCCCGCCAGGCTAAGGACAACACCTTGCACAACCTCGCGCTGCGCATTCAGGCGCGGGCGCAGAGGCGAATGGGCGAGCTGCTCAAGCTGGTCCCGGACCAACGCGGAGGCGACCGTGGCGGACCAACGGGTGGTCGCCCGCCCATTGGTCAGACCCGCACCCAGGCGGCGCGCAATGCCGGCCTCTCGGATCACCAGCGCAAGACCGCGCTTCGGGTCGCAAGCGTCCCTGAGCCGGCATTCACTGCGGCCGTTGAAAGTCCGCAGCCCCCGACGGTGACGGCCCTCGCGGCGATGGGCACCTCGAGCAGACCGGCAGCACCCGAGCCGGATGTGCGCCCGGCAGACCCCGCAACCGAATCGCGTGCTCTCGGGATGCTGCGGGATCTGGCGGCCTTCTGCGCAACTCACGATGCCGCCGGTATAGCGATCGCATGCCACGACCCGGACGCGGCCCGCGGCCTCGTCGAGGAAATCGACCGGTGGCTCGATCGGTTCGTGACACGACTGCCACACGTCGAGGAGGGTCGGCGATGAATTTCTGCACCCACCCTACGCGCGCGCACGTGAGGATGCCGGCGCGCTGCGCGACCGGATGCCGTGTGCTCAACAAGGGGGTGAGCCGAGCACGTTGCGGGACTTTCCGGACACAGGCCACGCGCGCGTGCGCGAGGGGGTGACCTGATGGGAATGTCGATCACGGAGACGCTTCGCGTCCAAACCCTAGAGCGCCAGGTCGCGGAGCTGCCCGAGCTGAAAGCGCGGATCGAGGCCCTCGAGGCAAAGCTCGGCAGCGAAGCACCCGGGCCGACATCTGCGGCCGTCATTCCAGAGGGCCTGCGGATCCGCAATGCGACGCGGCGGGCCAATGCAGATCGCTTGCACGCCGCGATCGCGGCGATCCTGGCGAACTCAACACACCCAGACGCGCTGACCGCCAAGGAAGTTGTCCGAGCACTCGAAGCTGCCAATTTCGTGCCGCTGCGGGGGCGCCGCACGATCGCTGAACACCTCGCGCGGCTCCGTGGGCGTGGCAGCACATGTGATGCCACTGAACGCCACCGAAACGATTGAATCGTCACCCGGAGATTCCCACCATGTCGCACGTGGACACGCAAACAAACTCGACACCGCACCGGTTGGTGCATCCGATCAACGAAGCGGCCGAGCTGCTCGCGGTCGACCGGCGTACCGTTTACCGGCTCATCGCGAGCGGCGAGTTGAAGCCGGTGCGCATCGGTTCGCGTCAGCGCATCCCCGCTGAGCAGCTCGCGCGCCTGGTGCGACCGCAGGAGCACGCGGCATGACTGGTGAGGCGGAGCAGCAGCAACCCGCTGGCCTTCCCGAGCCCAACCTCACTGTGACGCTCACCTACCCGGAATGGTGCGTAATTCTCGGCTGCATCGGCGCGCAACCGCTGCGGGAGGTGCTCGGGGTGTTCAACCGACTCATGGCGCAACTGGGCCCGCAGGCAGACGCTCAGCAGCTACAGGCGGCGCTCGCCGTGGCACCCACCGCAAGTGAGGCTCGAAACTGATGGCGAATACGGCACCCGCCGGCTCGGGCGCGGCAGGATTCACGCAAGGACTTCTGGGCGCTCTGCAGCCGTGGTTGAACGGCGGCGCGCCATCGGCGCTCAATTCGGCCCTGAGCGGCTTCGGCGGCACTGACGGTCTGCTCTCCGTGATGCTGGCCGATGGGCCCGGCTCACCCGGCGCGGAGAATGCAGCGCGAACGCTGCAGACTGTGCAGGACGAAGCACTCAAGCGCGCCGCGGCGCGTCAGTCACTGGCCAGTGGTCAGATCAAGCTCGAGCAGCAGGGCATGATGCTGCCGTTCCTACGGGCCTACTACCAGGCGGCCATGGGCGGTGGAAATGGCACACCTCCGCCAGGCGCACTACCGAGTGTCGCGCCGGGCGCCGGCAATCCCTCGGGCGCGTCAGCGCCGCAACCCGGCACCGCGCCAGCGCCAGCCGCGAGTGCGCCGGCGCCGAGCGCCAACGCGGGTTCCGCAGGTCCGTCGCTGCCCTCGATGCCCGCGCCGCTGCTGCTCATGCACGCGGCCGCGCGCAGTGCACCGGGTGCTCCGACCGCTGCTCCAAGCGCTAACACCGGCGCCCCATCTGCGGCACCAGCGTCGGCCCCGCTGAACCTGCGGCGCTTCGTGGTTCCGACGCCGGGGCAGATCGGCTCGATCCCAATCGGCGGGATGGCACCGAATTTTTACCAGCTCGGCGCACTGCTCTCGGGCGGCAATCCACTCACGACGGCAACTCAAGTGCACGCCGAGCAGGTGAAGCTCGCGCAGCAGCAGTACGGACCGGTGCTCGCTCAGCTCGACACGCTCGACAAGGCACAGAACCCGACTCAGTACGTTCAGGCGAGCCCCGCGCTGATGGCCGAGTGGCACCAACTCGCACCGACGCTCGGGTACGACCCCGTCAAGGGATTCACCGACCCGAATGTGCGCACGGCCTTCAGCTTCCTGCGCAACCGCATCGCCGGCGCGCTCGGCGAGTCCACCGTCGCCCCTCCAGTGGAAGTAGGGACGACGCCAGGACCGCTGGGATCGATCTTCCAGCGCAATCCGATCACGGGGCAGCTCACCCAGGTCAAACCCGAGGAGGCGCTCAAGGCTAGCGTCGGCCCCAAGGGCACCGTGCGCTATGTGGCCGCATCGCAGGCAGCGGGGCAGACCCCGTACGAGAGCGAGCTGTACGCCCCGCCGCAGTCGATCGACCAGACGGCCAGCATGATCGCCAAGTACCAGATGGCGCCGCTCAACGGCTACGCACTGCGCACGCCGATCGGCGCGGAGATCATGGCCAAGGTGAAGGCGATCAACCCGAACTACGACGCCACGACGTACCAGACCAAACAGACCGCGCGTGTCGCCTTTGCGACAGGCAAACAAGGCAACATGGTGCGCAGCCTCTCGGTTGCCACCAATCACCTCGACCAGCTCGCCGAGGCGGCACACGCGCTCGCGCAGCACGACGTCCCGGCCATCAATGCCATCGTGAACACGTACGCCCGACACACCGGCAACGCGAGCATCACGACGTTCAATGCGATGAAGGAGATCGTCGGCGACGAGGTAGCCAAGGCAGTCATCGGCAGCGGTGGCGCAGAGAGCGACCGCGACGCGATCAAAGACGCCTTCAATGCGGCGAACTCGCCCAAGCAGATCGCCGGAGTGATCAGCCATTACGAAGGGCTGATGGGCGGCCAGCTGAACGGGCTGCGACGCCAGTACAAGCGGGCGACCGGGCTGGACGACTTCAACGATCTGGTCTCAAGGCTCGCGCAGCAGAAGCTCACTGCGGCTGGGAATGCTGGCGCTGGTCCCGCGCCGAAGCCGCTCAACATCGGACAGTCGACACAACTCGGGCAGTTCAAAGTCACCCGCATCCGCTGAGGTAACGCGATGGCAGGACTCGCAACCTACGAAGTGAGCGGCCCAGGTGGCGCGGTTTATCGCGTCCAAGGCCCTGCAGGTGCCAACCCCAGCGAGATCCTCTCGGCAATGGGCGTGCACCCCTCGGCTGCTACGTCCACGGCCGGTGGCGGCTTCCTCAACGACCTCGCGCTCACCGGTCGCGACCTGGGCGAAGGCGTGCTCGATACGCTAGCCGCGCCGCACGACCTCGGAGTCGCTCTGCAGAACGAGGTCACCGGGCTCAGCAATCGTTACCTCGGTACGCACCTCGCGCCGCAGCCCACTTTCAGCGGACAGCTGTCCCGAGCGTTGACCTTCCTCGGCGCGCCAGTCCCGAGGACGCCTGAGCAGCAGCTCGCAGCGAGCGCGATCAAGGGCGCAACGGGGGCGCTCACCGGGGGCGCTGCGCTCGGAATCGGCGGAATCGCAAACACAGTGCGCGCGATGCTCTCGGGCGCCACCGGCGGCGCCAGCGCCGACCTGGCGCGCGAAGGCGGCGCAGGACCGGCTGGCCAGTTCGTTGCCGGGTTCGCCGGCGGACTCGCTCCGAGCGCAATCGAGGGCGTTCTGCCGGCGCTGAATCCACGCCTTAGCGTCAACCCGCTCACGCGTGCGTTCACCCGCGCAGGCCAGGCGCAGCTCGCGGCGAACACCCTCGTGCGCGAGGCAACCGACCCGGCGCAAGCGGCTGCGAACCTCGCGAGCGCTGAACCGTTGGTGCCAGGCTCGGTGCGCACCAGCGGTGAGGCATCCGGTGACACTGGGCTGCTCGCACTCGAGAAAGGCATCCGAGCACGCAACCCCGGCGCCTTCGGTGAGCGCATCAGCCAGCAGAACGCGGCGCGTCAGGCGGAACTCGCCGCGCTCGGGGGAACGCCGGCCGACATTGCCGCGGCCGAAGCGCTCCGCGAGAACGAGACTGCACCGATGCGCGAGGCGGCGTTCGCCGCAGCACGCGGTCGACCGATGACGCTCTATCGCGGTCAGATGATTGGCGGCACGCCCGGTTACACGCAGGGAGGGGCGATCTGGACCACTCCGGACCGGGCCATTGCCCAGAATTATGCGGACACGACGCTCGCCGGACCTGGTGAGGTGCAGACATTGCACGTGACGCTGCGCAAGCCTTTCGAGTTCACGCCCGAGCGCGCCGGCGCTCTCGCTCGGTACATCGAGGGGCCGAACGCGGCAACCGCGGATCTGCAGTCAACCGCGCAGTGGCTCGAAAACGAGGGCCTGTCCCATCTGGACGCGGATGCGCGGCAGCGGCTCCTCGATGACGGGTACGACTCGGTCATCGTGCACAAGGAGGGCGGCGTGCGCGATGGCTCACCACCCTCCGTGGTGCTTCTCAAGTCACCCGAGGAGCTGCGCACATCAACCCTGGGCGCCCAGCAGCAGAACGCCGAAACAGCGAGCGGCGCCGCAGCGCTTCCCAAGCGCAATTACGCGACGAGCGATGCCTCGCAGGACTCAATCCTTCAGTGGCTCGCCAAGCATCCACGCGGGATCGACAGCACCGAGGCGCAGGCGCAGGGCCTCGATCCTTCGCAGTTCGGCACGTCGGACGCGATGGTCGGAATCAAGCGCGCGTTCCGCAAGGGCGGCATGAGTTTCGACCAGGCGGCCGAGGCGCTTCACCAGGCCGGCTACCCGGTCGCGGACGCGCAGGGCGCTTACGATCCCAACGTGCTGCTGGACGCGATCGACAGCGAGCTGCGCGGCAACCCCGTCTACAGTCTTGGCAACACGCGTCGGTTCGCCGAGCTCGAGCAGCAGATGGGCGATCAGAACCCGGCAGTGCAGTCCACGGGCGCGCAGCCGGCTCAGACATTGCCCGGCCGCGCACCGATCAAGCAGGTGCACGATGTGATCGACCAGCTGCTCGCCTCGCCGGCGGGCGCACGCGAGAGCATCGGCAAGACCCTCCGGTGGGCAAAGGGCCTGATCGGCGAGAACGACGACCCTGAGACGCTCTACGAAGTGCGCAAGGATCTCGCACTCGCCCAGCGTGACCAGCTGCAGCCGGGCGGCCGCGATGCACCGAACGCGACCATGCTCGCGCAGGCCCGCGGGCAGCTCGGCAAGGTGATCGGCTCGCTCGATGATGCGATCGAATCCGCAGCACCCGGGTACAAGGACTACCTCAGCCGCTACAGCGAGCTCTCCGAGCCCATCGATCAGATGAGCGCCATCCAGGGCCTGCAGAGGCGCGCCTCGAGCGGTCTCGATACGGCTACCGGTGAGCAGTTCCTGAGTGGTCCGCAGTTCGCCCGCAACCTGCGCTCGACCCTCGAGCGCTCAGACGGTCCCTTCAGCCCGCGCCTGACGCCCGAGCAGACTCAGCGGCTCGAGGCGGTGCGCGAGGATCTGCAGCGCGCCGGCGCCGTCGGCAACCCGACCGTGAGGACACCGGGCAGCGACACGTTCCAGAATTTCATGACGGGCCAGCGCACTGCGAGTGGCCTGGTGCCGCACATCCCATTCCTTGGGAAGTTCCTGGCCCCCGTGAGCAGGTACGTCGACGCCCGAGTGAATTCGCAGCTCTCGGACGCCATGCTCGACCCGGAGCGCGCCGCACAGCTGCTGCGCCAGGGCAAGCTCCCGATACCTGTCCGACTCTCCATAGCGCGCATGGCTGGCCGCACTGCCCTCCCGGCAACCGCAGGCCAATTGGCAGCGCTGCCGCGTCCTACGGCCTCCACAGGGCTCCTGCCGCACCCGAGCGCGATCACGGCATGGCTCGAGCGTGGACTGTCACCGCTGACGGGTCAGTCGCCTGCGGTCGCACCCTCGAGCGCGATGCAGGCACTCCTCGGGACGGTGGATCCCGCCCGGTGGGCGCAGGAGGTCAATTCAGGGCGGCCGCCCGTGCTGTCTCAACGGATTCCCGAGCACGCCCACGCTCATCTCACCAGCCACGTGCACCGACTGCTGGCCAGTGCGCGCCGCGGCGCAGTGCGCGGGCCCGGCGGAGCGCTGCACGTGAGGCACGCGCCAGGGCGCCACGTGACCATCCTGCCGCCGAGTTCGGCCGGAGGCGTGCCGCAGGTGCTCTCCGGCATCGTCTCGATGCCTCGCTGATCCTGGGCGCCCTCAGTGCCACGCAAGCCACGGCCATTCGTCATGGCGGGCCCTCCGCGGCCCACTGCCAGGCGTGCCACTTCGGTGGACCGGCCGGATTCGCGCGTTGCCTCGGTCGACATATCGCGGCTGACGCCGGAGCAGTTGCACACCCTCGAGCGACCGGGCGCGATCGACCCCCGTTTGCGCAGCACTGACCGAACCTTCCAGCGGTGGGCATCGACCCCGGGCAGCGGCGCGCTCCTGCCGCAGCTCGCCCGCGTTTGCATGACGGGCTCACCGGCTGCCGTCCGCGCGCCGGCGCTCAGCGACCGTGAAGCCGACCTGGTGGACGAGGCGGTGCGCACTGCCGACCCTCCCGAACAGCGCTTCGTGGTCGCCTGGTACCGCTCAGGCGCGACTGTGACGGAGATCGCACAGCTCCTCCGGATGCGGCGCCGGCAATCGGTCTATGACGAACGCCGGATGGTGCTGAGTTACTTCCGCGGGCGCCTGCAGGGACTCGGGCTCAGGCTGCCGGTCTGGACGGCCGAGCAGTGATCGTCGAGATGCGCGCCGAGCCCTAGAAGGTATGACTGAGCGGGCACAAGGCGGCGGCCGAAATGCGGATTGCCTCGCGGTTGCCCAGCACGTCGTAGAGACACACCTTCGTCATGCCATCCTGGTACTCACCGATCTTCATGCCCACTACGCCAGACGGGAGCGAAGGCGTTGAGAAATTGAGTGGACAGAGCTGTGTGGCGTTGAACGAGTACACGCGACCGTCGCTGTAGCGACACAGGTGAAAGAGCCCGTGCACGCCCAGATCCTGCGTCATGTACACCTCTGGCCCTGAGCTGGGAGCGACCGAGGTGTCGGGTGGGGACTGGCCCTCCAGCGCGCGCCCCATGGCCGCCACGCCTTGGGAGCCCGGCGAGTCCTGCGCCATCGCGGCCAATTCCCGTTGAAACTGCCGCTGCTGTTCCTGTTGTGCAGCTACCTGCTCGGAATGAATGGCTGCATTCATCTGCGCCGCATAGGTAGAGATCGCGAGTTCCCCGTCCGGCTCAGCCAGCGTGCCAGCGTCCACGCGCGCTGCAATTGCGCCGATGAAATCCAGAAACTGGGCAGCTTCGGGGCTTGACTGCCACGCGTACCCGTAATTCTCGTTGAGGCCCGCGCGCGTGCAGCTTTCCACGGTAGCGAGCGGCTGCGCGCTGGCGCACTCGCTCTCGATTTGCCAGATGCTCGGTTTGGGAGGTGACGGAGCAAGCGCCGCGCACCCCGTAAGCAGCGCAGCTGAGATGATGAACGGCAGAGAGCGCATGGCAAACCCTCCCGAGTTCGGCCTTCTTTGTGCCGTGCGGCCAGAGTATCCCCGGGAGTCGAGGCAAGCAAATTTCGGGTGCGGCGGCTGCGCTCGGCCGCGAGGGGAAGGACTTCGGCCGGAGGGGTTTACTCCGCCATCGGCCGATCCATGCACGTCCCGGATTGGCAGATGTAGCTGCCGTCTTGCACGAAGTGCAGCGCGCCGGGCTCGATGCGCGCGCGGCAGAAGAAGCAACGGCGCGCCTTCTTCGCATGGGTGAGCCGGAACATAGGGTAGAGCGCCAGGATGCGCACCAAGTCGGCCGTAATGGGTTCCGTGGCGTATACCCGTACCCGGCGCTGAGCCTCCCGATCTACTTTCGCGTTGATCTGGTCCCAGAATTTCCTCAATTCAGGGTTCTCGGATGGACCGCGCGGCGGGAAATAGATCACGTCGCCCATGGTCAACCTCCCTTGGAGTGCACACCCGACTTGGCGGCGCACGTGTGTTTGACCAGCAGATCCTCGAGCGCCTCGCGCAGCAGTGCCGCTTTCGGGATGCGGGTCGACTCACTGAGCGTGGTCAGCTGCGCCGCGAGCTCGCGCGGGTAGTAGCCCATCACCTGCACCTGGTGACCCTTGGGATTGCCCTTCGGCTTCGTCTTTTTCTTGCTCGCCATTCAGAACACCCCTTGCAATCATCTGCTAGTAGAGTATCATTTGGGGTGTGTAGAGAGCAAGCGGCCCCCGACAGTGCTGGTAACACCGCCGAGGGCCTGACCACCACCGAACACGTGAGGTTCGACAATGGCTGCCGCAACTATACCCGCTCTCGGCCGGGACACTGCCGGGGTTTCCCTTTTCGACTTTGCCGCCAATCTGGTGCGCACGCACGCCGTGCTTACGCTGCGCGATCGCCCTCTTGATCCGCCCGAATACCCGGAAGCGCTCGAGGCGCCGGCGTTCGAGGATTTACCGCGCTCTCGCCAGCTGCGCATCGCCGAGCGCCTCTCACGTCAGGCGACCTACCGGGCCGCGCTCGTCGAGGCCCTCCCCGAGTCCGATGGCTACGATGGCCTTCTCAAGCTCGCGGTCGACGCCGACGTGTCTGATGCAGAGATCGGCCGGACGGTGCGCGAGCTGCTCCTCACGTATCTCGCCGAGGTCGCCGCGGTGCGGAGCGAGAACCTGGCGGAGATCTCACAGTGAGCCGCTGCCGCGTTGCACGGCAGCTCGCCGCTGCATCTCGGCCGGGAGCGCCGGTCGTGATTCTCGTCGACCCCCGCGTGCGAGTGCTGCAGCTTGCGAGCGCGCTCGCATCGTCGGGCCTCACGCTGCGACACGATCCGGGGCGCAATGCCCTGGTCGTCTCCAGCGCTTCTGCCGCATCCATCCGACAGACCTGAGCCGCTCTCGGCTCGCATCAGCCTTGGTGCCCGCGGCGCCTCACAGCCGCTCCGGTGCCGGGCGCTTCTAACGCACCACAAATCGGAGTTCCCATGAGCAAGACCAAATCCACGCGATCGCGAACCACACACCGCGCCCCGAGCCAGCAGATCACCGTCGAGACCGCCCGCGCGCTGCTTGCGCGAATTGCTCGTCTGCGCGAGCAGGCCGAGCAGCTGCAGAGCGACCTCGAGACGCTGCGCGATGAGCTTCCCGAGGACGATACCGGCCCCATCGACAATCGGAATTACCTCGCGGAGGTGCGCCAGAAAGTGCAGACCTGCCTGACGGACCTGGAGGGGCCGGTCTCGCTGCTGCAGCCGGACGAGGACGACGCAGAGTGCGTCCTGCGGAACCTCGAGCAGCTCGTGGGCGCCGAGCGGCTCACCGCAACGAACGAACGAGGCCTGACCATGGACACTCCCGTCAATTCCGCGCCCACCGAGGCGATCTATATCAATCCCCCGCTGACCCTCGGGTCGGCGCTGACCGATCTGTACCAACGTGCCCGGGTGAGTCTGCCCGCGGCTGACCTGAAGCAGCTGGCCGGCTTGTCCGAAGTGGCCGCCCGCTTGGCGCATCAAATGGCCGTCACCTGCGAGAAGGTTGCCGTCCTGGTGGCCGATGAGCGTGATGAGCAGGCAGGGACTGGTGCCCTCCAATCCGCGCATGATGTGCCCGAGCTGCTGTTCCTGCTCGGGAGCATGGCCGACATGATCGAGCACGCGGTCAGCGTCGCCGACGATGCGGCGTACACGGCGCAGGCGAAGGAGGGTCAGGCATGAGCGCCGGGGTTGTGCAGCAGCATCCGGCGACCAGGTGGCCCGGCGTGCACGCCCTCGACCCCGCCGGCGAGCGCATCGCCCGGCAGATGCTCGAGGAACTCGAGGGCACGGAGATGGACGAGCACGACATCAACCCGGCCGAGTACTGCCAGCTCGAGAACTGGGTGCGCCAGGGTCGCCCGTTCCGCAACATCGTGGCCGAGTACGCCGCGAAGGCGCAGGCGGTCGGTCCCGAGGCGCTGGCGGCGTTCTACGCGGTGCTGTCGGACGTGGTCTCGAGGGCGTGCCAAGGGTAGCCGCTCGCCTCAGCAGTCACACGAAGCCCCGGCCTCGCGCCGGGGTTTTCGTTTCGGGGCTCAGCGATTGGCGCGCAGGATGAGCGCGGCCACGCAGCCACCGATCGCGCGGCCCGCGAGCACCCAGGCATAGCGCACTCGGATGCGCCGCCCACGCAGCGCTGAGAAGGCCAGAGCGCGCAGGAAGTAGCGCAGTGGGCTCACCGTAGGTGACCCTCCCCGACCAGCACAGCGGCGATCAGGCCGAGCAGCACGCCCCACCAGGCGACCCACACGAGGGCAACACCGACGGCCGGCCAGCGGTCCTTGATTCGCAGGATGCCGGCGGCGATCCCAACGATGCCCGCGAGCGCAACGGCCACAACGAAGCTCGCCCGCGAGCTCGCCCACCAGAGCGCGCCGATCCCGAGTGTGAGCAGCGACCAGAACGCCCACCGGAAGCGCCTACGGCGCCCAGGCACCGCGTCGAGCCACTCGCCGAATGGCGAGCAGATCGCGCCCAGGATCGCCACTGCGGCGATTACAGCGGCTGCCACGATGCAGAACGCCACGATGTCGACGGCGAGCTCCACCATCGTCATGCTCCCTGGGCCTTGAAGGCGTTCCACGCATCGGCGGGCCTTCCCGAATGCGCTGCCTCGAGCCACTCACGGCGCCGGGTGGGTGTGAGTGAGTTCCACCAGGCCATGCCGGCGCGCGCATCGGCCGTGTCCATGCCCGTATCGTTGCCGGGTGCGCCGCAGGCCTCGCATGGCTCGTCGGCCTCGAAGCCCGTACCGCCGCACGTCCCGCAAAGCCAATCGGTCAACGGCGTGCGCAGCTGCACGACGCGGCGCTGCTCGAGCACCTCGAGCGCATGAGCGAGCCGCTGACGCGCGAGAGTGGCGGCGATGGGCCAATGCAGCGGTCCGGTGTCGAGTGCGCCGGTGCCGCGCCAGTCAGCCGACGCACGAGCGAGGATCTCAAGCGCCTGGTGGATCGCCCGCGCGGCCTGGTGTTCGCTGGGCCGGTGGGTCTCAGCCATGCGCTGCACCCTCTGGCACCGTGGGCTCAGTTGAGCGCCGAATGCCCCTTGAACCGTTGCACACCCTGAACCGCGCTGATCTGCCCGGAATACCGTAGGGGCGACCAGGAAGGCGCAGGCTCCGCTGCCCCCGCCTTCGCGCGCGCGCGTATGCGAGGCATGTGGCGCTCACCTGGGCGCCTTCCACAGGTAAACCGTCATGCTGCTGCGCAGCCATGCGCCCGAGGTGCGCAGGGATGGCCGGCGCCACGTCCACTCACGCAGCGCGCGGTAGCGGCACAGGGAGATCCGGAAGCGATGCTTTGGGCGCCCGTCGCGCTCGATGGTGACCACTGCCCCGCCGGATCGGCGGTATGCCTTCAGTGTTGCGAAGGGAAGGACGGGCGCTTGCGCGCTGGAGAGGGTCTCAAACCGCGAAATCGGTCCGCGTGGACTTGCTGTGGACTTGGAACCGGCCGATCGCGCCTGAATTGGCGCAGGGCACCGGTGTAACTCACTGAAAATGCTGGTGGAAAGGGAGGGACTCGAACCCTCGACCCCGGCATTATGAGTGCCGTGCTCTAACCGGCTGAGCTACCTTTCCACGGGTCCTGTGCCGACGGCCTCCGTGCCGCGGCAGCCGTCCTAGAAGGGGGGCGCATTGTCGGCGGGGGATGGCGGGAGTGTCAACCGCCTAGACGTTGAACCGGAAGTGGACCACATCCCCTTCCTGCATGACGTATTCCTTGCCTTCCAGGCGCAATTTGCCGACCTCGCGGGCGCCTGCCTCCCCGTGACAGGCGATGTAATCGGCATAGCCGATCACCTCGGCGCGGATGAATCCGTGCTCGAAATCAGTATGGATGACGCCCGCCGCCTGGGGTGCGGTCGCCCCGACCGGCACGGTCCAGGCCCGCACTTCCTTTTCCCCGGCCGTGAAATAGGTCTGCAGCCCCAGCAGCCGGTAGCCGGCGCGGATGACCCGATCGAGGCCGGGCTCCTCGAGCCCGAGTTCGGCCAGGAAGCCCGCCCGGTCGGCGGCATCCAGCTGGACGATCTCGGCCTCGATGGCCGCGCAGACCGCAACTGTGACCGCCCCTTCGGCGGCGGCACGCTTTTCCACCACGGCGAGCAGCGGATTGTTCTTGAAGCCGCCCTCGGCCACATTGGCGACGTACATCACGGGCTTGGCCGTGAGCAGCTGAAGCTCGCGCAGGTCGCGCGCCTCCTCTGCGCAGAGCGCCATCGCCCGCACCGGTTTGACCTCATCGAGGTGCGCCTTGACCCGCTCGAGCAGCGCCTTCTTGCGCAGCGCCTCCTTATCGCCGCTCTTGGAGGCCTTGGCGGCCCGCTCCAGCCCCTTTTCCACCGTGGCGAGGTCCGCGAGCGCCAGCTCGGTGTCGATCACCTCGATGTCGCTCAACGGATCGACCTTGCCCGCGACGTGCACGATGTCCGAGCTCTCGAAACAGCGCACCACGTGCGCGATCGCATCGACCTCGCGGATGTGGGAGAGAAACTGATTGCCGAGACCCTCGCCCTTGGAGGCTCCGGCCACGAGTCCCGCGATGTCGACGAACTCCACCGTCGCCGGCACGATGCGCTCGGGATGCACGATCTCGGCGAGCGCCTCGAGGCGCGCATCGGGCACCGGAACCATGCCGACATTCGGATCAATGGTGCAGAACGGATAATTGGCTGCCGCCGCGTTCTGCGCCTGGGTGAGCGCATTGAACAGCGTCGACTTGCCGACATTCGGCAATCCCACGATGCCGCAGCGGATAGACATGATTCAAACTCCTGATGTGCCGCGGATCACGCGGGGTGATCTGCTGCCGCGGCAGTCCGCGAATGCAGCTGGTTCATCGCCTTCTGCGCGCCCTCGGCCAGCATCACTGGCAGTGCGTCGGCGGCCGCGCGCAGCGCATCTTCGATCAATGCGGCATCGGCGGCGATCGGGCGGCCGAGCACGTAGTTCAGCACGGCGTCGCGCTCGCCCGGATGGCCGATGCCGATGCGCAGCCGCCAGAACGAATCCCCGAGCCGCGCCATGATGTCGCGCAGACCGTTATGGCCGCCGGCGCCTCCGCCATGCTTCAGACGCACCACGCCGGGCGGGAAATCGAGCTCGTCATGCGCGACCAGCACCGCCTCGGGCGGGATCTTGTAGAAACCCGCCACGCTCCGCACCGCCGCGCCGCTGAGGTTCATGTAGGTCATGGGCTTGAGCAGCCACAGCTCCTGCGCGCCCACGCGGGCCCGCCCAAGCTCGCCCTGGTGACGGGGCTCGGCGCGCAGACTCGCGCCGGTCCGCCGCGCGAGCTCCTCGATGAACGCAAAACCGGCATTGTGCCGGGTGCGGGCGTAGGTGGGGCCCGGATTGCCGAGCCCCACCACGAGCGTGATCGGCGTCCCCGACATGGGTAGCCGTTACTTCTTGCCGCCTTCCTTCTTCGGCTCGGCCTTGCCGGCCTCGGCGGGAGCAGCCGCTCCCGCGGGGGCCGCTCCGGCTGCCGGCGCCGCGCCTTCGGCCGGCGCCGCAGCGGCGGCCTCGGCGGTCGGCTCCGGCTCCGCCACGCGCGGGCTGTGGATCGAAACGACCGGCGCGTTGCGATGCGCCAGGTGCGGGATCGTCACGCCCGGCGGCAGCGGGATGTCGGCGAGGAACTTCGTATCGTTGATGTTCATCTCCGACAGATCGAGCTCCAGGTACTCCGGCAGATCCTTCGGCAGGCACGTGATCTCGACGTCGGTCATCATGTGCGATACGACGCCGCCCTGGGTCTTCACGCCGGGGCTGGCCGCCTCGCCCTTGAAGTGGATCGGCAGGTGCAGCCGGATGGGCTCGTTCTCGACGACGCGCTGCAGATCCAGATGCACGACCTGGTTCTTCGCGGGGTGCATCTGCAGGTCCTTGACGATGGCCGGCTGTGCGCGCTCGCCGATCTGCAGCTGCACGATCGAGGAGTAGAAGCGCTCGTCCTCGATGACAGTCAGCAGCTTGTGGTGCTCGACAGCGAGCGCCTCCGCCTCTTGATGACCGCCGTACAGGATGGCGGGAACCTTGCCCGCGCGACGCAGGCGGCGGCTCGCACCTTTGCCTTGCGTCCCGCGCGATTCCGCGCTGAAAGTGAATGCAATACGCATGATGTTCTCCAATCTACGATGACAACGTGCCGTGGCCCGCGACCAGGCCGCGACACACCCGAAAAAACTGACCCCGCCCGCCCGGGCGGGGCATCAATCGACGTACAGCGAGCTCACCGACTCCTCGTCGCGGATGCGGCGGATGGTCTCGGCGAGCAGCGCGGCGACCGACAGCTGCCGGATGCGCGTGCAGGCGCGCGCCGCTTCCGAGAGCGGAATGGTGTCGGTCACCACCAGCTCATCGAGCACCGAGGCCGAGATGCGGCTCACCGCCTCTCCGGAGAGCACCGGGTGCGTGATGTAGGCGACCACCTTCACCGCCCCCTCTTCCTTCAGCGCCTTGGCGGCCTGACAGAGCGTGCCGGCCGTATCGATCATGTCATCGACCAGCACGCACACCTTGCCGCGGATGTCGCCGATGATGTTCATCACCTTCGACTCGTTCGGCCGCGGCCGGCGCTTGTCGATGATGGCCAGCTCCGCATCATCGAGCCGCTTGGCGAAGGCGCGCGCACGCACCACTCCGCCCACGTCCGGCGAGACGATCACCACGTTGTGGTACGCCTGCTTCCAGGCGTCCCCGAGCAGCACCGGCGAGGCATACACGTTGTCGACCGGGATGTCGAAGAATCCCTGGATCTGATCGGCGTGCACGTCGACCGTCAGCAGCCGGTTGACCCCCGCGATCGACATCATGTTGGCCACGAGCCGCGCGGTGATCGCCGAGCGCGTGGCGCGCGGCCGGCGGTCCTGGCGCGAGTAGCCGAAATACGGCACCACCGCGGTGATGCGGGCCGCCGAGGCTCGCCGGCACGCATCCACCATCACCAGCAGCTCCATCAGCGTGTCGTTGGTCGGCGGGCAGGTCGGCTGCACGATGAACACGTCGCGGCCGCGCACGTTCTCCATCAGCTCGACGTTGATCTCCCCGTCGCTGAAGCGGCCGACGTACGCCCGCCCGAGTCGCGTCTGCAGATGGCGCGCGATGTCGGTCGCAAGCCCCGGATTGGCGTTGCCGGAAAACAGGGTCAGCGATTCGCTCGTGCTCATGAGTACGCTACATCAGCTACAGATCACAGCGCGGCGGTTCGCCGCCCGCCACAGCGATTTGGCTGGGGTGGAAGGATTCGAACCTCCGAATGGCGGGATCAAAACCCGCTGCCTTACCACTTGGCGACACCCCAGCCGCGCAAAAACCCTCACTTCCCGCTCGCCGCGCCGCCGCTGCGCCCGCGGCGCCTTGACGGTGCCCCGAGCGCACCTAATCCGAGAGAAGCGCGTGCAGCGGGGAAACGTTCAGGCCCCGCGCGACGAAGCTCCGCCACTTGTCCGGCACACGCGCCGCAATGCGTTGCGCCTCGCCGTAACTGGCCACAGGCGCGAAAATGCACGAGCCGGTCCCGGTCAGGCGCGCCGGCGCGTACTGCCCGAGCCAATCGAGCGCCTCGGCCACCTCGGGCCACCGGGCCCGCACCACCGGCTCGCAATCATTGCGCCCGCCGGACTCGAAAAAGGCGCGTATTGTGATGACGGGTGAATTTCGTGTCAATTCAGGGCTCTGGAACACCTCACGAGTCGGCACGCTGACCCCCGGGCGCAGGATCACGAACGAGCCCTCCGGCAGCGTGACCCGCTCGAGCCGTTCCCCGACCCCTTCGGCCCAGGCGGAAAAACCCCTAACGAATACAGGCACATCCGCGCCGAGCGGAAGCGCCAGTGCGGCCAGCGCGTCCACGGAGAGTCCGCACCCCCAGAGCCGGTTAAGCGCGAGCAAAGCCGTAGCCGCATCGGTGCTGCCCCCGCCCAGCCCGCCGCCGATCGGGATGCGCTTGATGACCCGGATCGCGGCACCAAGGCGCGTGCCGGTGGCCGCCTGCAGCGCGCGGGCAGCCCGCACCGTGAGGTCCTGTTCGGCGGGGACCTCCGCAGGTCCCGCTCCGCGCTCGATCCGTCCGTCCGCGCGCACCTCGATGGCCACCGTGTCGCACAGATCGATGAGCTGAAAGAGCGTCTGCAGCTCGTGATAGCCGTCCGGCCGGCGGCCGGTCACGTGCAGAAAGAGATTGAGCTTGGCCGGCGCCGGCCAGAGGCTTTCCGGCCCGCTCACTGCAGATGCCATGCGTCCACCACCATTCGCAGCCGCACGCCGGCGCGGCGCACCGTCAGCAGCCTCGGCAGCCACTCGGCCCCGACCGGGCTGTACGCGCGATAATGGATCGACCAGCCCGCCTGTTGCAGGCGCGTCAGCCTCTGCGCCGCGTCGACCGTGAAGCTCGCCGGCAAAGCCGGGTCCGGCACCCCGAGGATCCAATAGCGCAGACTCCCCAGCGGCGGGTTGAAGCCGAGCTGCCGCTCGAGCACGTCCCGGGCCGCCGAGTTGCCCAGGTGCTCGCCCCGCGAGGTGATCACGCTGAGCTGCCCGCTTGCGTCGCTTACCTGCGTCGCGCCGGCCCCGAACGGTCCGCTCAGGATCATCCGCGTGCGCCCTGCGTTCTGCCTCCAGCGGATATCGGCATTGAAGCCCTGGCGACCGACCGCCACCGCCACGCGGCCGTTGAGCTCGAAGCGCTCGAGTGCCTGCAGGAGCGGGCGCCGGACGCTCCAGGCGGTGATGGGCGCCGGCGGCACCGGCACGGTCTGGCAGGCGCTGAGCGCGAGTGCGGCCAGCGCGCCGAGCGGCGCGATTGCGCGCCGCAGGCGCGCACGCAGGGAGGCATGGGGTGACATGGTCGGCCACTATATCGCAGCTGGAGCGCCGCACCGCGGCTGCGAGCCTTGTGGCTGAGGCGGCGATCCCCGAGAATGCCGCGCCCCGATCGATCCAGGACCCATGAAGGACTCCATCCGCCAGCGGCTCGAGAAGCTCTACGACCGTTTCGAGGAGGTGGGCCGGCTGCTGGCCTCCCCCGAGCTCGACGGCGGCTCGACGCAGTTCCGCGAGCTGTCGGTCGAGTACGCACGCCTGCAGCCGCTCGCCGAGCGGCTCGGCGCCTACCGTGCCCTGGAGCGCGACCTCGTGGCCGCGCGCGAGATGCTCGAGGATGCCGATCCGGGCATGCGCGCCCTCGGCGCCGAGGAGCAGAGCCGCGTGGCCGCCGCGATGGCGGCGGCCGAGGACGGCCTGAACGCGCTGCTGGTGCCGCAGGACCCGCGCGATGAGAAGAACATCTTCCTCGAGATCCGCGCCGGCACCGGCGGGGACGAGGCTGCGCTGTTCGCCGGGGATCTGTTCCGCATGTATGCGCGCTACGCCGAGTCGAAGGGCTTCGGCGTGGAAGTGCTCAGCGAGAGCCCGGGAGAGCACGGCGGCTACAAGGAGATCATCAGCCGCATCGTCGGCCGCGGCGCCTTCTCGCGCCTGAAGTTCGAATCCGGCACGCACCGCGTGCAGCGTGTGCCGGCCACCGAGGCGCAGGGGCGCATCCACACCTCGGCCTGCACGGTGGCGATACTGCCCGAGCTCGATGAGATCGCCCGCATCGAGATCAACCCCGCGGACCTGCGCATCGACACGTACCGCTCCTCCGGCGCCGGCGGCCAGCACGTGAACAAGACCGACTCGGCGGTGCGCATCACGCACCTGCCCACCGGGATCGTGGTCGAATGCCAGGACGAGCGGTCCCAGCACAAGAACCGCGCGCGCGCGATGTCGCTGCTGCAGGCGCGGCTGCTCGCCGCCGAGCAGGAAAAGCAGGCGAGCGCCCAGGCGCACTCGCGCCGCCTGCAGGTCGGCAGCGGCGATCGCTCCGAGCGCATCCGCACCTACAACTTCCCCCAGGGCCGGGTCACCGACCACCGCATCAACCTCACGCTCTACAAGCTGGCGCAGCTCATGAACGGGGAGCTCGATGAGCTGCTCGATGCGCTCGCCCATGAGCACCAGGCGGAACTGCTCGCCGAAATGGACTCCTGAGCGCAGCGCGCTCAGCGCGCCAGGCGAGGCGGCCGGCGCGCATCGAGATACGCCGGCCCGCCGAGATCGTGCATCTGGTGCAGCAGCCATTGCTGGCGCCAGCGCACGAACGGGGAGGGATCGGCGATGTGCCAATGGACCGGATCGGGCAGCACCGCCGCGAGCAGCGCCGCCTGCTCGGGGGTGAGCCGCGCGGCCGGCTCGTGGAAGAACCGCTCGGCGGCGGCCTGCACGCCGAAGATGCCGTGGCCGAACTGCGCGATGTTGAGGTACACCTCGAGCACCCGCTGCTTCGGCCACAGCACATCGATCAGCACCGTGAGGTATGCCTCGATCCCCTTGCGGATCCAGCTGCGCCCGCCCCACAGAAACAGGTTCTTGGCGACCTGCTGCGTGATGGTGCTCGCCCCGCGCAGCCGTCCGCCGCGCTCGGCGGCGCGGATCGCATCATCGATGGCGTGGAAATCGAAGCCGTGGTTGAACGGAAAGGTCTGGTCCTCGGAGGCGACCGCGGCGATCCCGGCCTGCGGGGAAATCAGCCGGTAGGCTACCCAGTGGTAATCGGTCCGATAGCCGCGCTCCCCGGCGCGCAGCGCGCGCCACTTCGCCTCGAGCATGAAGGCGCTGGTGAGGGGCGGCACCCAGCGCAACACCAACACCGGCAGCGCGGTGAGCACGACCCAGGCGAGCGCCGCCTTCAAGAGCGCGCGGCGCACCCATGGCCAGAACCCCTGCTTGCGCATGCCCCGCTCCGTCCCGCTCTGCCCCGCGCCCGGACCGCTCGCGCGCCCGGCGCGCAGCGGCGAGTCGCTCTGCGTCCGCTCCGCCCTCAGGCCTCCAGACGCCGCGCCGAGACGATCAGCACATCCTCGAGCGGCGCATCCTGGTAGCCCTTGCGCCGGCCGGTGGCCACGCGCGCGATGGCATCGATCACCTCCATCCCCTCGGTCACGCGGCCGAACACCGCATAGCCGAAATCCCGCGGGCTGTGATCGAGAAAGGCGTTGTCGGCGAGGTTGACGAAGAACTGCGAGGTGGCGCTGTCGATGACGCTGGTGCGGGCCATGGAGAGCGTCCCGCGCAGATTCTTCAGTCCGTTCTTCGCCTCGTTGCGGATCGGCTCGCGGGTCTGCTTGTTGCGGAACTCCTGATCGAGCCCGCCGCCCTGAATCACGAACCCCGGCACGATGCGGTGGAAGATCGTGCCGTCGAAGAACTTCTCATCCACGTAGGCGAGGAAATTCTCCACGGTCACCGGCGCCTCCTCGGGGTACAGCTCCACCGTGAAGCCGCCGTGGGACGTCTCGAATCGAATCAGCGAATTGCCGGCCATTGGCCCTCCGTCATGCGCTCAAGCCCCGCCAGATCGCGGTGCGTGCGCACTGTAACAAAGCCCCGCCCGGCAAGCTCGCCCGCGACCGCCGCGCCCTGCGCCGCGCCGTGCTCGAGCAGCAGCCAGCCGCCCGGCGCGAGGTGCGCGGGCGCGGCGTGGATGATCTCGCGCAGGCACGCCAGGCCGTCGGGCCCGGGTGTGAGCGCCACGGACGGCTCGTAGCCGAGCGCCCCGAGCGCCGCCTCGCCGGCGGCGATGTACGGCGGATTGCTGAGCAGCAGGTCGAACGCCCCGGACGGCAGGGCCGCGCACCAGCTGCCCCGGCGGAACACGATGCCCGAGAGGCCGAGGGCGGCGGCATTGGCGCGCGCCACGGCGAGCGCCTCCGCCGACAGGTCCGTCGCCACGACCTCCCAGGCGGGCCGCTCGGAGGCGAGCGCGAGCGCGATCGCCCCGGAGCCGGTGCCGAGGTCGGCGACCCGGCCGCGCGGTTCGGGCCGCAGTGCGAGCGCCCGCTCGACGAGCAGCTCGGTCTCCGGCCGGGGCACCAGCACGGCGCGGCTGACCGCGAGCTCGAGCGTCCAGAACCCCTTGCGCCCGAGCAGATAGGCGACGGGCTCCCCGGCGGCGCGCCGCTCGATCAGCTCCCGGTAACGCAGCGCCGCGCAGGCGGCAGGCTGCTCCTCGGGGTGGGAGCGCAATTGCGCGCGCGGCGCGCGCAGCGCTTCGGCGAGCAGCAGCTCGGCGTCGAGCTCCGGGGTGCCGTTTGCATCGCTGCCGAGGGCCTCGCGCAGGCGATGCACGCCCTCGGCGAGCAGTTCCCCGACCGTGCCCGCGGCGGACTCAATGGCGATTCGTGTCATGACACAGTTATGATTGGCCGATGGCCATTACACTTTATCCTCCCACACGCCCGCGCACCCTCGCGGAACTGCTCGATGCGAGCCTGAAGATCTTCCGCGTCACGCTGCCGAAGTGCCTGCCGTACGCCTCGATGGCCATTCTCTTCGGCCAGCTCTCGACCCTCTACGACCTCTCGCGGGGCCAGATGCCCGAGCCGCGCGACATGAACAACCCGGTGTGGGTCACCCTGTACACCGCCGGCTCGATCCTCTTCTTCATCCTGTGGATGGCCATGCTGCTGCGCCAGTCGGCGGTGGCGGCCGGCCGGCCGCCGGGCGCGAGCGATCTGCTCGATGCGCTCAAGCAGACCCCGGCAATCCTGGCGATCTGCCTGATCGGCAGCGCGGCGATCCTCCTGCTGATCGCCCCGCCGCTCACCCTCGCCGAGCCGTACCGCTCGATCGGCTTCGGCGTGATGCTGCTGCCGGCGATCTACATCTCCGTCGGACTGTCGCTCGCCCTGCCCGCGCGCATGCTCACGCACAAGAGCGTGCTGCAGAGCCTCCTCTACAGCCTGCGCCTGATCCGCGGGAACTGGTGGCGGACCGCCGCGCTGTACGTCATCGCCGTGGCGATCATCGCCGCCGGCTATCTCTTCACGGCGGTGATGGTCGCGATGATACTGCCCGGCGCGGGGCGAGCCGAAGCGGCCGCGCGCGCGGTCATGACCGCGGTCGTGCTGGCCGTGGGGGCGATGGGCCTGATCTTCTACACGGCCATCCTGCTCAGCCTGTTCGGCGACCTCGAGCTGCGTCAGCTCACCCGCCCCCCCGGCTGACCGGCCGCCGGGGCGGCTAGCCGAGGTTCGGCGCGAGCCACCGCTCGGCCTCCTCGACGCTGATGCCCTTGCGCCGCGCGTAGTCCTCGAGCTGATCGCGGTCGATCTTGCCGACCGCGAAATAGTGCGACTCGGGATGCGCGAAATACCACCCGCTCACCGCGGCGGTGGGATACATCGCGTAGCTGTCGGTGAGGCGGATGCCCGCGCTGCGCTCGACGTCGAGCAGCTGCCACAGTTTGGCCTTCTCGGTGTGATCCGGGCAGGCCGGATAGCCCGGCGCCGGACGGATGCCGCGGTACTCCTCGCGGATCAGCTGCTCGTTGGTCAGCTCCTCGACTCCCGTGTAGCCCCACAGCTCGCGGCGCACGCGCTCGTGGAAGTGCTCCGCGGCGGCCTCGGCCAGCCGGTCGGCGAGCGCCTTGAGGATGATCGCCGAGTAATCGTCGTGCGCGCGCTCGAAGCGCTCGATGTGCGGCTCGATGCCGAGCCCTGCGGTCACCGCGAATGCGCCCAGATAGTCGCGCACGCCGCTTGATTTCGGCGCGACGTAGTCCGCGAGCGACTCGTGCGGCTGGCCGGCGGGCTTGTCCTTCTGCTGGCGCAGGAACGACAGGGTGAACAGCGGCCGCTCGCGCTGCTCGTCCGCATACAGCTCGACGTCATCACCCACCGCGTTCGCGGGAAACAGGCCGATCACCGCCTGGGCCTTCACCCAGCGCTCCGCGACGATGCGATCGAGCATGCGCCGCGCATCGGCATACAGGTTGCTCGCCGCCTCACCGACCCTCGGGTCGGTGAGCAGGTCGGGGAATTTCCCCGCGAACTCCCAGGCATTGAAGAACGGCATCCAGTCGATGTAGCCGAGCAGCTCGCTCAGCGGATAGTCGGTGAAGCGCTGCACGCCCGGGAAGCGCGGCACCGGCGGAGCATAGCTCGCCCAGTCGATGCGCCGGCGGTTGGCGCGCGCCTCGCCGAGCTTGACCGCCGGCGCCTTGACCTTGCGCCCGGCATGCTGCTCGCGGCGGCGCTCGTGCTCGATGCCGACCTTGTCGATGAACGCCACACGCGCCTCGGGGTTGGCGAGGGTCTGGCACACGCTCACCGAGCGCGAGGCGTCCTTGACGTACACCACCGCCGAGCGGTACTCGGGGGCGATCTTGACCGAGGTGTGCGCCGGGGAGGTGGTGGCACCGCCGATCAGCAGCGGCACCTTGAAGTCCTGCCGCTGCATCTCGCGGGCGACGTGCACCATCTCGTCGAGCGAGGGCGTGATCAGTCCGGAAAGTCCGATGAAATCCGCGTTCTCGCGCCGGGCCGTCTCGAGGATGCGCTCACAGGGCACCATGACGCCGAGGTCGATCACCTCGAAGTTGTTGCACTGCAGTACGACCCCGACGATGTTCTTGCCGATGTCGTGCACGTCGCCCTTGACGGTGGCCATCACGACGCGGCCGTTCGAGCGGCGCGCACCGGCATCCTTGCTCTGCTCGATGTACGGCACCAGGTGCGCCACGGCGCGCTTCATGACACGTGCGCTCTTGACCACCTGCGGCAGGAACATCTTGCCGGCGCCGAACAGGTCGCCGACGATGTTCATCCCGTCCATCAGCGGCCCCTCGATGACCTGCAGCGGATGCGGGAAGGCGAGGCGCGCCTCCTCGGTGTCCTCGATGATGAAGTCGTCTATGCCCTTGACCAGCGCGTGCTCGAGGCGCTTGGCCACCGGGAGGCTGCGCCACTGCAGATCGTCCTTGCGCTTGACGCTCCCGCCGGCCTTGTAGCGCTCGGCCAGCGCGAGCAGCCGCTCGGTGGCGTCCTCGCGGCGGTTGAGGATCACGTCCTCGACCGCCTCGCGCAGCTCCGGGGGAATCTCCGCGTAGATGGCCAGCTGTCCGGCGTTGACGATGCCCAGATCCATGCCGGCCTGGATGGCGTGATAGAGGAACACCGCGTGCATCGCCTCGCGCACCGCATCGTTGCCGCGGAACGAGAAGCTGACGTTGCTCACCCCGCCGCTCACCATGACGTGCGGCAGCTTCGCCTTGATCTGGCGGGTCGCCTCGATGAAGGCGAGCGCGTAGCCGTTGTGCTCCTCGATACCGGTGGCCACCGCGAAGATGTTCGGATCGAAGATGATGTCCTCGGGCGGGAAGCCCACCTGCTCGGTGAGCAGCCGGTAGGCCCGCGAGCAGATCGCCACGCGCCGCTCGACGGTGTCGGCCTGTCCCTGCTCATCGAAGGCCATCACCACCACGGCGGCGCCGTAGCGGCGCACCGCACGGGCGTGCTCGAGGAACGCCGCCTCGCCTTCCTTGAGGCTGATGGAGTTCACGATGCCCTTGCCCTGCAGGCACTTCAGGCCCGCCTCGATCACCGTCCACTTCGAGGAGTCGAGCATGACGGGCACGCGCGCGATATCGGGCTCGGCCGCCACCAGGTTGAGGAAGCGCACCATGGCCGCCTCCGAATCGAGCATGCCTTCGTCCATGTTGATGTCGATCACCTGGGCGCCGCTGGCGACCTGCTGGCGGGCCACCTCGAGCGCCGCGCTGTAATCGTTGGCCTCGATCAGCTTGCGAAAGCGCGCCGAGCCGGTGACGTTGGTGCGCTCCCCGACGTTGACGAACAGCGAGTCCTCGTCGATGTTGAGCGGCTCGAGGCCCGCGAGGCGGCACTTGACCGGGACGGTGGGCACCGCCCGCGGCCGATGCTCGCCCACGGCCTGGCGCATCAGGCGGATGTGATCAGGGGTCGTGCCGCAGCAGCCCCCGACGATGTTGATGAGCCCCGCGGCCGCGTACTCCCCGATGATCGCAGCGGTCTCGGCGGCCTGCTCGTCGTACTCGCCGAAGGCGTTCGGCAGGCCGGCGTTCGGGTAGGCGCAGATGTGCGTGTCGGTGAGGCGGCCGAGCTCCTCGATGTACGGGCGCAGCTGGCGCCCGCCGAGGGCGCAGTTGAAGCCGACCGCAAGCGGGCGGGCGTGGCGGATCGAGTTCCAGAACGCCTCGGCGGTCTGGCCCGAGAGGATCCGCCCCGAGGCGTCCGTGATGGTGCCGGAGATGACGATGGGCACTTCGATGCCGCTCGTCTCGAACAGCTCGAGTGCCGCGTAGATCGCGGCCTTGGCGTTCAGCGTGTCGATCACGGTCTCGATGAGCAGCAGGTCCACCCCGCCGGCGAGCAGCGCACGCGCGGACTCGAGGTAGGTCGCGGCCAGCTCATCGAACGTGACGCTGCGAAAGCCCGGATCGTTGACGTCCGGGGAGAGCGAGGTCATGCGGCTCGTCGGGCCGAGCGAGCCGGCCACGAACGCCGGCCGCCCGGCCGTGGCGGAGAATTCCTCCACCGTCGCGCGCGCCAGGCGCGCGGCGCGGTAGTTCAGCTCCGGCACGAGCGCCTGCATGCCGTAGTCGGCCTGCGACACCGCGTTCGAATTGAACGTGTTGGTCTCGATGATGTCGGCGCCGGCCTCGAGATAGGCCCGGTGGATGTCGGCGATGATCCGCGGCTGGGTCAGCGTGAGGATGTCGTTGTTGCCCTTGAGGTCGCGGCCGTGGGCGGCGAAGCGCTCGCCGCGGAAGGCCGCCTCGTCGAGCCGGTGGCGCTGCACCATCGTGCCCATCGCCCCGTCGAGCAGCACCACGCGCTCATCGAGCAGGCGCCGCAGGCGCCGGATGCGCTCGCTGCGCGCCGCCTCGTCGGGCGGCTCGATAGCGAAGGGCGCAGCCGCCGCCGGCGCCTCGCGCAGAGCCTCGTCCGGGGCCCGCTCGTGCAGCGCTGTGGTGTCTTCGGCATGCTGACAGCGGGTCATTTAACGTCTCCAGCGGCTTGCGCGCGTCCGGCGCAGACGGGGTCTTGCGCGGCGGGACGCAGTCCGAGCATATGACAGATTGCGTAGGTGAGTTCGGCGCGATTGAGGGTGTAGAAATGAAAGTCGCGCACACCGTGCCGCTCGAGCAGCTTGACCTGCTCGATGGCCACGCTGGCGGCGATGAGCCGGCGCGTCTCAGCATCCTCCTCCAGGCCCGTGAAGCGCTCCTCGAGCCAGCGCGGGATCGTCGCGCCGCAGCGCTCGGCGAAGCGGCGCACCTGCGTGAAGCGCGTGATGGGCAGAATGCCGGGCACGATGGGCGCTGTGATGCCCTCGGCCGCGCAGCGGTCGCGAAAGCGCAGAAAGGCCTCGGTGTCGAAGAAGAACTGGGTGATCGCGCGCGAGGCGCCCGCCTCGATCTTGCGCTTGAGGTTGTCCAGATCGAACTGCGCCGACGGCGCCTCCGGATGGGTCTCGGGATAGGCCGCCACGGAAATGTCGAAATCCGCCATGCGGCGCAGCCCGGCCACCAGATCGGCCGCGTACGCAAACCCGTCCGGATGCGGCACATAGCGCTCGGCGCCCTGGGGCGGATCGCCGCGTAGCGCCACGATGTGGCGAATGCCCTGCTCCCAGTATTGACGGGCGATGTCGAGCACTTCGCCGCGGCTCGCCCCGACACAGGTCAGATGCGGCGCGCCGGTGAGCGAGGTCTCGCGCTGAATGCGGCTGACCACCTGATGGGTGCGCGCGCGGGTCGAGCCGTCCGCGCCGTACGTGACGGAAACGAATCGCGGGCCGAGCGGCTCGAGCCGCTCGATGGAGCGCCACAGCGTCGCTTCCATGCTGGCGTCCGCGGGCGGAAAGAATTCGAATGAAACGTTGATCACGATCGCTCCCTATGGCTTGCGCGGCGCGCGGCCGCGGCTCGTACGCGCCTCACCCGGCGCGGCTCATGGACAGGCCGCCGTGCGCCGGCACGGCGGATGCGGCCAGCACGTGCTGGCCATCGGCCTCGATCGGCCGGATTCGCTGGCACTCGAGCGCGGCATCGGCGAGCCGCCGCCGCAGCCGCGCGATCGGATGCTCGACCACGCGCTCGGCGCCCGCGGGCGGGTAACGCTCGAACAGCCAAAGCCGGCCCCCGGGGGCGAGCGCCGCATGCGCCGCTTCGAGCAGCGCCGGCGTCGCGCCGCCGGCCAGCGCCAGATGATCGATGACGACCGCCTCGAACGTCCCGCCCAGACGCTCGAGGTCGCGTTGGGTCAACAGCTCGCCGCCGGGCGCGAGCAGGATGCGGCAGCCGAGCTGCTCGCGCTCGAGCACCGCCCGGGCGGCTTGCACCGCGCGGCGCGAGTGCCCGATGGCGGTGCACTGCAGAGCTCGCCGCGCCGCGCTCACGAGCAGCTCCGGATGCCCGATGCCGACCAGCAGCACCGAGGCCGGTCGCGGCGCCAGTTCCGCTTCGAGCACCGCGCGCAATTCGCGCCCGAGCCGCGAGGCCGCCGGTCCGGCACCGGGCGTCGCCGCCGGCGCACGCACCCGCTGCAGGTCCTGCGCGAGTGCCGGATCCGAGCGGTTCAGCTGTCCCAGCACACCCCGCACGAAGGTCGCGGCCGGCGTGCCGTGCGCCAGACGGTAGTGCACCCATTGGCCCTGGCGGACCCGCTCGACGAGCCCGGCCTCGGTGAGGATGCGCAGGTGCCGCGAGACCCGCGGCTCGCTCTGCCCGAGCACCTCGGCCAGATCCGAGACACTCAGCTCCCGCTCGGCGCACAGCGCCAGCAGCCGAAGCCGTGTGTCCTCGGCGCTCGCGCGCAGCCAGTTGAGCATGTCGGGGAAGGCAGGCATGTTCAATTCAAGAGTTGCACAAATCTTTAATCATAGAATACCAGAATGCGCGACAGTCCGCGAGCCGCAATCACGGCCGGCCACATCGCCGAATACGAAGGCACCTGTCCCGCTTGCGGCTCAGCTTTGTGCCCGGGAGCGCCTCGGAGTCCTGGCGCGTCGGGCGCCCTAGTCCTCACGGGCGCAGCCCTCGTACGTGACGCTGCCGGAGAGAGAGCGGAACGAGCCACCGCAGGCGTTCGCAGCCATTCACGCCAGGCCGCGCATGCAGCCCGGGCGCAGTGGCCATGGCGCGGGCGCCCGTCAATTCAGCGGCTCAAGGCCTCGATGAGCGGGACGGTCCGGCAAGGATCGGGACTCGGATCGGCGGGAGCGATCCGCCGCCGGGCCCCTTGGCGAGGCGCATCCGCGCGCGGGTCTGCCTCGTGATTGCGGCCCGTGCACGCAGCACACCGCGAGCGGCAGCGGGCGATGCCCGCGGCCCGGGGAGTCAACCGAGCGCGATCAGTGGATCAACGGCGAGATGTCCGCAGCGCCGCTGTCGGTGAACAGCGCCTCGACGGCCTGCGCATCGAAGCGGTAGGGACGGCGGCAGAACTCGCAGGTCACCGTAACCGCGCCCTCCTCGGCGAGAATCTCCCGCACCTCCTCGGCCCCCAGCGCGCGCAGCAGCGAGGTCACGCGCCCCTCGCCGCAACGGCATTCGAATACGACCGCAACGCCGCGGAAGAGGCGCACGTCGTGCTCGGGCAGCACGATCCCGAGCAGCGGCTCGAGCCCCTGGTGCAGCAGCGCCCCGGCATCCAGGCGCCGCATGCCCCGCTGCACGGTCTGCCACAGCGCCCCGATGCCGGAGCGCTCTTCGGTCTGCGGCAGTTTCTGCAGCAGCAGGCCCGCGCACTGCTCGCCGTCGGCGGCCAGCTGGACGCGGGTCGGCAGCTGCTCCGAGGCGCCGAAATACGCCTCCAGAGACTCAGCGAGTGACTCTCCCGTGAGCGGCACGATGCCCTGATAGCGCAGATTGCGCTCGTCCGCCTCGATGGTGACGGTGAAGCGGCCGCCTTCGCCGAGGAGCGCGCGGAACGCCTCACCCGTGCAGTGTTCGCCGCCGACCGCAGTCGCCTGCGATTCGTCGTAATGCGCGACCGCACGAACCCCGAACTCGTGCGTGCATTGCGCCACGAGCAGCCGCACTGCGCCGTGACCCTGCATCTGCAATGTCAGCCGCCCCCTGAACTTCAGGGTGGCGGCGAGCAGGACCGAGGCGGCGACGGCCTCTCCGAGCAGCGCACGTACCGCCGGAGGGTATTGGCCGTTGGCGCGCAGCTCGCGCCACGCCGCGCCGAGGCGCACCCAGTGGCCCCGCACCGGCTGGTCCTCGATGAGGAAACGGCGAACCGTATCGAACCCGACATCAGCGTCCATGTTCTGAGCATGGGGCATCCGCCCCCGTGACTCAACCGGGAAGCTTCTTCTTGAGCAGCTCGTTGAGCTGAGCGGGATTGGCCTTGCCCTGGGTCGCCTTCATCACCTGGCCGACGAAGAAGCCGAACAGCTTGTCCTTGCCGGCGCGATAGTCGGAAAGCTGGGCCGGGTTCTTGGCCATGACTTCCTCGATCGCCCGCTCGATCGCGCCCGTGTCGGTGATCTGCTTCAGGCCCTTCGCCTCGATGATGGCGTCGGCGCTCTGCCCGCTGGCCCACATCGCCTCGAACACCTCCTTGGCGATCTTCCCGGAGATGGTCTGATCGGCGATGCGCGCGAGCAGGCCGGCCAGGCGCTCGGCCGGGAGCTTGCCCGAGCCGATCTCGAGCCCATCCTTGTTCAAGGCGGCGGCGAGCTCGCCCATCACCCAGTTTGCCGCGAGCTTCGGCTGCTCGGGCACCGCGCGCGCCACCGCCTCGTAATAGTCGGCCAGATCGCGGCTCGCGGTGAGCACGCCGGCGTCGTAGGCCGACAGCCCGTACTGCGCGACGAAGCGCTCCGCCTTGGCGTCCGGCAGCTCCGGCAGCGCGGCCCGCACCGACTCGATGTACGCCTCGTCGAGCTCGAGCGGCAGCAGGTCCGGATCGGGGAAGTAGCGGTAATCGTTCGCTTCCTCCTTCGAGCGCATCGAGCGCGTCTCGCCTTTGTCCGGATCGTACAGGCGCGTCTCCTGCACCACCTTGCCGCCGGACTCGATGAGCTCGATCTGGCGGGCGACCTCGTACTGGATCGCCTTCTCGACGTAGCGGAAGGAGTTGATGTTCTTGATCTCCGCGCGGGTCCCGAACTTCTCCGCGCCCGCCGGCCGCACCGAGACGTTCGCGTCGCAGCGGAACGAGCCTTCCTGCATGTTGCCGTCGCAGATCTCGAGGTAGCGCACCAGCGTGTGCACCTTCTTCATGTAGGCCACCGCCTCCTTCGCCGAGCGCATCTCGGGCTCCGAGACGATCTCGATGAGCGGCGTGCCGGCGCGGTTCAGGTCGATGCCGGTGAGCGAGCCGAGGCCCTCGTGCAGCGACTTGCCCGCATCCTCCTCGAGGTGCGCGCGCGTCACCCCGATGCGCTTGGCCGACCCGTCCTCGAGCACGATGTCGATCGCGCCCCCGGCGACGATCGGCAGCTCGTACTGGCTGATCTGATAGCCCTTGGGCAGGTCCGGGTAGAAGTAGTTCTTGCGCGCGAACACCGAGTGGCGCGCAATGCGCGCGCCGATGGCGAGCCCGAAGCGCACCGCCATGCGCACCGCCTCGGCATTGAGCACCGGCAGCACGCCCGGATAGCCGAGGTCGACCAGGCAGGCCTGGGTGTTCGGCGCGGCGCCGTAGGCGGTGGCCGCCCCGGAGAAGATCTTCGAGCGGGTAGCGAGCTGGGCGTGGATCTCGAGCCCGATGACCGTTTCCCACGCGCTCATGCGTACTCCCCGGGGATGCGCAGGTGCCAGTCGGTCTCGAGCTGGAAGCGGTGCGCCGCATGCAGCAGGCGCTGCTCGGCGAAATGCGGTCCGATGATCTGCAGGCCGACGGGCAGCCCCGCGGCGAACCCGCACGGCACGGACATCGCCGGCAGTCCGGCGAGGTTCGCGCTGATGGTGTAGATGTCGTTCAGGTACATGGTGATCGGATCGGCGGTCTTCGCCCCGAGGGCGAAGGCGGCCGTGGGCGTGGTCGGGCCCATCAGCAGATCGACCTCGCCGAAGGCGCGCTCGAAGTCCCCGGCGATGAGCCGGCGCACGCGCTGCGCCTTGAGGTAGTAGGCGTCGTAGTAGCCGGCCGACAGCACGTAGGTTCCGGTCATGATGCGCCGCTTGACCTCGGCGCCGAACCCCTCGGAGCGCGAGCGCTTGTACAGATCCTCCAGGTCGCGCGCCTCGGCGCAGCGATGCCCGAAGCGCACCCCGTCGTAGCGCGCGAGGTTCGAGGAGCACTCCGCGGGGGCCACCACGTAGTACACGGGCACCGACAGCGGGATGTTCGGCAGGCTGACCTCGCGCAGGCTCGCCCCGAGCCGCTCGAACACGGCGAGCGCCTCGCGCACGCAGCGCTCGTAGTGCGGATCGAGCCCCTTGTCGAAGAACTCCTTCAGCAGCCCGATCCTCACGCCCGCAAGCGGCGCGTCGAGCCCGGCGAGGTAGTCGGGCACCGGGGCATCGACGCTGGTCGAGTCCCGCGGGTCGAATCCGGCCATCTCGCGCAGCACCCGGGCGGCGTCCTCGGCGCTCGCGGCGATCACTCCGCCCTGATCGAGGCTCGAGGCGAAGGCGATCATCCCGTAGCGCGAGACCCGGCCGTAGGTCGGCTTGATGCCGGTCACGCCGCAGAACGCGGCGGGCTGGCGGATCGAGCCGCCGGTATCGGTGGCGGTCGCCGCCGGCACCAGCCGTGCGGCCACGGCCGCCGCCGAACCGCCCGAGGAGCCGCCGGGCACGAGCGCGGTGTTCCAGGGGTTGCGCACCGGGCCGAAGTGGCTGGTCTCGTTCGATGAGCCCATGGCGAACTCGTCCATATTGAGCTTGCCGAGCATCACCGCCCCGGCGGCCTTCAGGCGCGCGACCACGGTGGCGTCATAGGGCGAGATGAAGTTCTCGAGCATCCGCGAGCCGCACGTGGTGCGCACGCCGGCGGTGCAGAACAGGTCCTTGTGCCCGATCGGCACGCCCTCGAGCGCGCCGCCGCGGCCGGCCGCGAGCGCCCGGTCGGCCGCCTCGGCCGCGGCGAGCGCCTGCTCGGCGGTAATCGAAACGAAGGCGTTCAGCGCCGGCTGGCTCGCCTCGATGCGCGCGAGGAACGCGCGCACCAGCTCGACGCTGCCGACCTTGCGGGTGCGCAGATCGGCGGCCAGCTGCGTCAGGGTTTGACGGTGAATCACGGGTTCAGGGGCCTCATTCGATGACCTTGGGCACCAGGTAGAGCCCCGAGGCGACCTGCGGCGCGTTCCTCTGGTAGAGCTCGTGCTCGTCCCGCTCGGTGACCTCATCGGGGCGCAGCCGCTGGGCAAGACCCGGCAGCGGATGGGCCATGGGCGCCACGCCCGCGGTGTCCGCGCGCTCAAGCTCGCCGATGAAATCGACGATGCGCGAGAGGTTCTGCTGGAACTGGGGGATCTCGGCCGCCTCGAGCTCGAGGCGGGCCAGATGGGCGATGTTTTCGACTTGCGCGCGGGTCAGGGCCATCGGGGGTTCAGGCACGGGGAATTACGTCCCGAAATCATACATGTTGCCTTGCTCAATGTGCTATCGGTTGCTAGATTACGCGCCACTTTATGTAAGAGCGGCCTCGCCAGAGGCTCTCCCATCCACCGCCTCATCCGCACTCGGACGCTTCATGCTCAAACGCTTGCGCGGCTACTTCTCCAGCGATCTGTCGATCGACCTGGGGACGGCCAACACCCTCATCTATGTCCGCGACAAGGGGATCGTGCTGAACGAGCCCTCGGTGGTCGCGGTCCAGGACGAGCCGTCCCGGGGCGGCAAAGTCATCGTCGCAGTCGGCTCCGAGGCCAAGGGGATGCTCGGCCGCACCCCCGGGCACATCACCGCGGTGCGCCCGATGAAGGACGGGGTGATCGCCGATTTCACCTATACGGAGAAGATGCTCCAGTACTTCATCAACAAGGTGCACGGCAACCGGATGCTCAAGCCCTCCCCGCGGGTGCTGGTGTGCGTGCCGTTCGGCTCGACGCAGGTCGAGCGGCGCGCGATCCGCGAGTCGGCCGAGGGAGCGGGCGCCCGCAACGTCGGGATCGTCAGCGAGCCGATGGCCGCGGCGGTCGGCGCGGGGCTGCCCGTGCACGAGGCGCGCGGCTCGATGGTGCTCGACATCGGCGGCGGCACCTCGGAAGTGGCGGTGCTCTCGCTGAACGGCGTCGTCTACGCCAACTCCGCCCGTATCGGCGGCGATCGCTTCGATGAGGCGATCATGAGCTACGTGCGGCGCAATTACGGCATCCTGATCGGTGAGGCGACCGCCGAGCGCATCAAGATCGAGATCGGCTCGGCTTACCCCGGACAGCAGGTGCGCGAGCTGTCGGTCAAGGGCCGCAACCTCTCCGAGGGCGTGCCGAGAGCCTTCACGCTGAACAGCAACGAGATCCTCGAGGCGCTGCAGGAGCCGCTGCAGAACATCGTCAGCGCGGTCAAGCAGGCTCTCGAGCAGACCCCGCCGGAGCTCGGCGCCGACGTGGCCGAGCGCGGCATCGTGCTCACCGGCGGCGGCGCGCTGCTGCGTGACATCGATAAGCTGCTCACCGAGGAGACGGGCCTGCCCGTGGTCGTGGCCGACGACCCGCTCACCTGCGTCGCGCGCGGCGGCGGGCGCATCCTCGAGCTGATGGACGAGATGGGCCCCGGCCACTTCGGGCTCGAGTAGCCGCTCTCGCCGTGGCGGGTTTCGGCACCCGGAGCGGATCGCCGCACAGCCGCGGGGGCTCCCCCGGGTTCCGATTCACGCTCTACGCGCTCGTCTCCATCGTCGTCATGGTGCTCGACCAGCGCCTGGACCTGCTCGAGCGCGCGCGCTATGCGCTGCAGGCGCTCACCTACCCGGTCGAGCTGGCCGTCAACTCCCCGATCGCCGGCTGGCAGTGGCTCGAGCGCTCCTTCACCTCGCGCCGCGCGCTCGAGGCCGAGAATGCGCAGCTGCGCACGCGCATGCGCGATCTGGAAGTGCGCACGCTGCGCTTCGATGCGCTCGCGCGCGAGAACGCGGCGCTCCTCGGGCTGAGGCACTCGGTGCCGCCGGTCGCCGAGCGCTGGCTGCCGGCCGACATCGTCGATCTGCAGTTGAGCCGGCTGCGCCAGCGGGTGCTCATCGACCGGGGGACGCACAACGGGGTGTTCCGCAACCAGGCCGTGCTCGATGACTACGGCGTGGTCGGGCAGACCATGGACGTCGGCCCGTGGAGCGCGGTCGTGCTGCTGATCACCGACCCGGAGCACGATCTGCCGGTGCAGATCGAGCGCACGGGCTTTCGCACCATCGCAGTCGGCACGGGCGATCCGAACGCCCTCGCACTGCCGTACCTGCCGGCCAATGCCGACGTGCGGGTCGGCGACGTGCTGGTCACATCGGGGCTCGGCGGGGTGTTCCCTTCCGGCTATCCCGTGGCGCGCATCACTCAGATTCACCGCGGCGCGATCCAGCCCATGGACCAGGTGCTGGCCAAACCGTTCGCGCACCTTCAGACCGACCGGGCCGTGATGCTGCTCTGGTTCCGCCATGACAACCCCGCCGCGCCCCTGCTGAAGCGCCACGGACAGCTGCTCGCCGGCACGCCCGGCGCGCAGCCCCTGCCGCCGCCGCCACGCCCGGCGGTGTGCACGCCGGCCGCGGGGGCGGCGCCGGTGAAATCCGCCTCGCCGCCGGGCGCGCCGGCGACGCCCACCTCGGGCACACCCGCCTCGGCGAAGCCCAGGCCTTCGGCATCGAAGTCGGCAGCGCCCAAACCTGCCCCGCCGCCGCCGGCGCGGACCGTCCACCGGCGCACGCCATGAACGTCTCGCCCCGCGGTGCGATTTTCAAGTCGGTGCTGGTCGCGCTGGCGCTGACGCTGGTGCCGCTGCCCTCGTGGCTCGCCATCGCGCGGCCGGACTTTCTCGTGCTGGTGGTGTTCTACTGGTCGATCCAGACCCCGCGCAGCGGCGGCATCGGTCTCGGCTGGGTCTGCGGACTGCTGCTCGATGCGTTCCAGGGCCCGGTGCTCGGCGAGCACGCGCTCGCGGTGGCCCTGGTCGCCTACCTCGGCGTGCGCGAGCATCAGCGCATCCGCACCAAGCCGCTGCTGCAGCAGGCGCTGGTGCTGCTCGCCGTGCTGGTACTCTATGAATTCGTGCTGTGGGCCATCGATGGCTGGAGCGGACATCCGCTCACCACGCCGCTGCGCTGGGTGCCGGCGTTCACCGGCGCGCTGCTGTGGCCGCCGGTGGCCTCGGTGCTGGCCCGCACCTACCGACCGCGCGCCTGACGGCCGCCGCCTGCGCGATGTCTCCCGTCCGCATCAAGGATCACTGGCGCGAACAGCGCATGTTCAACCGGCGCGCCTGGTTCGCCGGCGCAGTGATGGTGCTGGCGGCCTTCGCGGTGCTCGGCCGACTCTATTATTTACAGGTCGTCCGCCAGCACTATTACGAGGTGCTCTCGCTCGACAACGGCGTGCGCACGGTGCCGATCCCGGCGGCCCGCGGGCTGATCATCGCGCGCGATGGCGAGGTCATCGCCTCGAACCGGCCGACCTTCGATCTGGATCTGACGCCCGATCGGGTGCCGGATCTGAACGATGAGCTCGAGCACCTGGTCCGGCTCGGCCTGCTGCAGCAGACCGACCTGCCCGAGCTGATCCGCACCATCAGGTCGCGCCTGAGCTTCGACGCCGTGCCGATCCGGCTCGATCTCTCGGCCGAGGAGGTGGCGCGCTTCGCGGCACGCCGCTACGAGTTTCCCGGCATCAACATCAGTCCGCGCCAGGCCCGCTGGTATCCGTTCGGCAAGCTCGCGGTCGATGCGATCGGCTACGTCGGCACGATCAGCGCCCGCGAGCTCGCTCACCTGAATCAGGCCGAGTACGCCGGCACCGCGGTGATCGGCCAGACCGGGGTCGAGGCGGCGTACGAGAAGTATCTGCACGGCACCAACGGTTATCGGCAGACGCTGGTCGATGCGCTCGGCCGCCCGGTGCGCCGCGCCGGGGCGCTCGGCAAGGAACTGCACTTCAAGGCGCCGGTCGCCGGAGACGATGTCATTGTCTCGCTCGACCTGAAGATCCAGCGGCTCGCCGAGAAGCTGCTGAAGGGCCAGGACGGCGCGGTCGTGGCGATCGATCCGTGGACCGGCGACATCATCGCCATGGCGAGCTCCCCGGCGTTCGACCCGAATCTGTTTGCCCGCGGCATCAGCGAGAAGCAGTACGAGGCCCTGGTCAACAACCCGCGCCTGCCGCTGTTCAACCGGGCGCTGCGCGCGCAGCTGCCCTCCGGCTCGACCATCAAGCCGGGGATCGCCCTCGGGGCGCTCACCGAAGGGATCATCAATCCCACCAAGCGGATCTATGCCGCCTCGGCCTGGCACCTGCCCGGCAGCGCTCACCTCTTCCACAACGCCGCGCACGAGGTGTGCGGCTGGGTCGGCCTGCGCATGGCGATCATCATGTCGTGCGACGTGTATTTCTACCGTCTCGCCTACAAGATGGGCGTCGATCGTCTGGGGGCCTGGCTGCCGAACTTCGGCTTCGGCCACCCGACGGGCATCGACATCCCCGGCGAGCAGTCCGGGCTCGCGCCCACCCCCGCCTGGATGGCGAAGCATTACCCGCACGACCGCGGCTGGTACCCCGGCGATACGGTGATCCTCGGCATCGGTCAGGGCGATTTTCTCACCACGCCGCTGCAGCTCGCCCATTACACCGCCATGCTCGCCACGCGCGGGCTGAGCTTCCAGCCGCGCCTGGTGACCGGACTGCGCAATCCGCGCACGCAGCAGATCCACTGGAAGCGGCCGATCCTCGACGGCAACCTCACCATGATCAGCCCGGCCTCGTGGAAGGTGGTCATCAAAGCCATGGTCGGCGTGACCACGAACCCGCGCGGCACCGCCTACTGGCAGATGATCAACAGCCCGTACCCCATCGCCGGCAAGACCGGCACCGCCCAGTTGACCCGCGAGCAGGCCAATGACGTCGGCAACGAGGACACGGGTCCGGAGAAACTGCGTGACGATGCCTGGTTCATCGCCTTCGCGCCCGCGCAGGCCCCGCGCATCGCGATCGCGGTGCTGGTCGAGCACGCCGGCTACGGCGCCACGGGCGCTGCGCCGATTGCACGCAAGCTGATGAACGCTTACCTTCTCGGCCCGAACGGCAAGCTGCTGGCTCACCCCGGCCGCGCTGCGCTGTCCGAACCGGCCGGCATCAAGCCCCGTGCCGAGCCCGGGGTCGACCCGAGGTTCACGCCGCTGCAGCGGGCCGCCGAGCCATGATCCACGAAGAGATCTCGACCGATTCGCGCACGCGCCGAACGCTGAGCGGCGCGGCGCGGGTGCTGCTCGCGCTGAAGGTCGACGGGCCGCTCGCGGTCGGCCTCGGACTGACGGCCGCCTTCGGACTGGCGGTGCTCTACAGCGCCTCGGGCGAGAACACGCCGATGCTCGTGCGCACCCTGCTGCGGCTCGTGCTCGGCATCGTCATCATGCTCGCCGTGGCGCGCATCAGCCCCAATCTGCTGCGCCGCGCCTCCCCGTGGCTCTACGGGCTCGGCATCCTGCTGCTGCTGGCCGTGGCCGCCGTCGGCCACGTGCATCTCGGCGCCAAGCGCTGGCTCGATCTCGGCCCGATTCACTTCCAGCCGTCCGAGCTGATGAAGCTGGCCGTGCCCATGATGTGCGCCTGGTACCTGCACGAGCGTCCCCTGCCGCCGCGCTGGAGCGACCTCGGCATGCTCGCGCTCATCATCCTGGCGCCGGTGGCGCTGGTCGCCAAGGAGCCGGACCTCGGCACCGCGGCGCTCATCGCCGCCGCGGCCGCGGTGGTCGTGTTTCTCGCCGGTCTGCGCGTGCGCGTGCTCATCGCCCTGCTGCTGCTCGCGGTCGCCGCCGGCGCGGTGGGCCTGCGCTTCATGCACGGCTATCAGCGCGAGCGGCTGCTCACCTTCCTCAATCCGGAGGCCCATCCGCTTGGGGCCGGCTATCACATCATCCAGTCGCAGATCGCCGTCGGCTCCGGCGGCGTCTTCGGCAAGGGCTGGATGGCCGGCAGCCAGGCGCGGCTCGATTTCCTGCCCGAGCGCACCACGGATTTCATCTTCGCGGTGATCGGCGAGGAGTTCGGGCTGCTCGGGCTCGTGGTGCTGCTGCTGCTGTACGCGTTCGTCATCGGCCGCTCGATCTACCTGTCCATGCAGTGTCCGGATACGTTCTCGCGCCTGCTCGGCGGCAGCATCGCGCTCACGTTCTTCGTCTACGTGTTCATCAACGCCGGCATGGTCACGGGACTCGTGCCGGTGGTCGGCGTGCCGTTGCCGTTGGTGAGCTACGGGGGCAGTTCGGTGGTGACGGTGCTGTCAGGTTTCGGTATTCTGATGTCGTTGTATTCGCATCGAAAGCTGATGGGCTAAAGAGCGCTCAAGTGCTGCGTTCGATTCTCCTCGCCCTGTTCCTCCTGGCCATCCTGCCCCGGCCGGCCGCCGCCGCGCCCGATGCGGGCGCGTCTTTCCCGCGCGCGCAGCTGCAGCGCTTCGCCGCGCATATCGCGCGCCGCGACGGGCTGAACCGGGCACGCGTGCTGCGCATCCTCGAGCAGGCGCGGCCGCAGCCGGACATCATCGCGATGATGAACCGGCCCGCCGAGCAGGTGCTCAAGTGGTGGCAGTACCGGCGGATCTTCCTCACCCCCGCGCGCATCGCCGCCGGCGCGGCATTCTGGCAGGCGCACCGCGAGGCGCTCGATCGCATCGGCGCCGAGCAGGGGGTCGATCCGCGCTACATCGTGGCCATCCTCGGCGTCGAGACCTATTACGGGCACCTCACCGGCACGTTCCGCGTGCTCGATGCGCTGAGCACCCTGGCATTCGACTACCCGGCGCGCAGCCGGTTCTTCAAGCTGCAGCTCGAGCGCTTCCTGGTACTCACGCAGCGCGACGGACTCGATCCGCTCACCGTCAAGGGCTCCTACGCCGGCGCCATGGGTCCGCTGCAGTTCATGCCCTCGACCTACCTGCGCTTTGCGGTAGGCACCGGGAGCGCTCCGCCGAACCTGTTCACGAACTGGGACGACATCTTCGCGAGCGTCGCGCACTATCTGCGCGCCCATGGCTGGCAGCCCGGCGCGCCGGTTCTCTCCCGGGTGCGCATCGAGCCGGGCGCACGGTTTGACGTCAATCCGGACAGCCTGGCGCTCGATCGCACGGTCGGCTCGCTCGCCGCGCAGGGCGTCGAGGTCGAGCGCCCCGAGCCGGCCGGCACGCCCGTCGTGCTGCTGCTCGCGCACACGCGCTCCGGCCCGATCTATCGCGTCGGCTTCAACAATTTCCACGCCCTGCTCACGTACAACTACAGCAAGCTCTACGCGATGGCGGTGGACGGGCTGGCGAGGGCGATCGCCCGGCACCTGCCCGACTCGTCCGGGCCTGCGCCCCTGGCCGCGGCGGTGCATCCCCCGCACAAGCCTGCGGCCCGCCTGGGCCGTCCGCGGTGAGGAGCGCGCGGCGCGCCCGCCTGGCCCCGATCGGGGCCGCCGCCCTTGCCGCTGCGCTCGCCGGCTGCGCCACGACCCGTCACCTCGGCGCAAGTCCCGCCCCCGGACTGCCGCCGCTGCCGGCGAACTGGCGCTCGATCCCCAATCCCGTGCCGCGCTACTTGCCGCCGGCCCCGCGCGGCAACCCGCCCTTCTACGACGTCAACGGCCGGCGCTACTACGTGCTCGCGAGCGCCGACGGCTACAACCGGATCGGCGTGGCGTCGTGGTACGGCCCGAACTCCGATGGCCGATACACCGCCGACGGCGACCGCTACAACATGTACGCCATGACCGCGGCCAACAAGGTGCTGCCGCTGCCGACCTACGTCCGCGTCACCGATCTGAGCAACGGCCGCAGCGTCATTGTGAAGGTCAATGACCGCGGACCGTTCGTCGCGCACCGCTTGATCGACCTGTCCTACCTGGCGGCCGCCAAACTCGGCATGCTCGGGACCGGCACGGCGCTGGTGGACGTGCAGGCCCTCACGCCCGGCAGCCCCGCGGCGCTCGCGAGCGCCATCCAGCCGGTCGGTGCGTTCCTGTACGTGCAGGTCGGCGCGTTCGCGGTGCCGGCGAACGCCGAGCGCGTGCTCGCCCGGCTGCACGCCGCGGGCCTCCAGAACGCGTTCATCCTCTCCCCGGCGGTGACCGGGGGCAATCTGTACCGCGTGCGGGTCGGCCCGATCCACGACGTGGCGCAATACGACGGGCTCGCGGCGCGCCTGGCGGCCCTCGGCTATCCGGGCGCCATCCTGGTCAAACCCTGAGCGCCCGCGTGTGCCCCGTAACGAACTATCCGGCGCGGACGTAATCTTAATCTGCGCTCCGCTGCACCATTGAGCTAAGGAGGAATCGCCCCATGCCCCGCTCGTCTGCCCTGGCCGCCTTGTCGGCCGCCGCGCTGCCGCTTCTGGCAGCGCTCGCCCCGGCGACCCAGGCCGCGCCCGCCCCGGCCGCCCCGATGGCCGTGCCGGTGCCGCCGCCGCCCGCGCTCAACGCGCGCGCGTACATCGTGGTCGACTACAACACCGGCAAGGTGCTCGCGGCGAAGAACGCCAACGAAAAGATGCCCATGGCGAGCCTGACGAAGCTCATGACCGCCTACATCGTGTTCTCCGCGCTGAAGAGCGGGCAGCTGACGCTGCAGACGCCGGTGACGGTGAGCACCGCGGCGTGGCGCACGGGCGGCTCGCGCATGTTCATCAACCCGGGCAGCCAGGTCTCCGTGCTCAATCTGCTCAAGGGCATGATCGTGGAGTCGGGCAACGATGCCACCGTCGCGCTCGCGCAGAAAGTCGGAGGCACCCAGGCGGGATTCGTGACGCTGATGAACGATTACGCCAAGCGGCTCGGCCTGAACTCGACGCATTACGAGGACGTCGACGGACTGCCGAAGCCCGATCACTACACGACGGCGCGTGACCTCGCCACGCTCGCCTCGGACATCATCCGGGACTTCCCGCAGTACTACTTCATCTTCAAGATCAAGAAGTTCACCTGGGATCACATCACACAGCGCAACCGCGTCTCGCTGCTGTGGACCGACCCGTCGGTCGACGGGATGAAGACCGGCTATACGGATGCGGCCGGCTACTGCATGGTCACCTCGGCCGATCGTCACGGCATGCGCCTGGTGACGGTGGTGCTCGGGGCGCCGAGCTGGGACGGCCGCGTCGATGACAGCGAGGCGCTGCTGAACTACGGGTACAACTTCTACGAGAACGAGAACGTTGCTGCCGCGCGCGCCATCGTCGCCAAACCGCGCGTTTACGAATCGGCAGCGGGGCATGCCGCGGTCGGCCCGGCGCAGCCCATCGTCCTCACCGTAGCGCGGGGCCCGGACGCGACGCTGAGCACCCGCATCGTCTGGAATCACTGGCCGCTCGTGGCGCCGCTCGCCGCCGGAACCCCCGTCGGCACGCTGATCGTCACCAATGGGGCAGGTCAGCAGGTCGACACCACGCCCATTGTGACGCTCGCACCGGTGCCGGCCGGCGGGCTGTTCACTCGCGTGGCCGATGACATCCGGCTCTGGTTTGCAAGCTGAGAAAATCCCGGACCTCCGCACAGCCGAGTCGCACCATGGCCGAACCGTTCCCGACCTGCTACCTCAACGGCTCATACCTGCCGCTCGCCGAGGCGCGCATCTCGCCGCTCGACCGGGGATTTCTCTTCGGCGATGGCGCCTACGAGGTCATGCCGGTCTACGGCGGGCGGCCCTTCCGGCTCGAGGCGCACTGCGCGCGGCTCAAGCGCAGCCTCGCCGAGCTGCGCATGCGCGATCCGCTGTCCCGCGAGGAGTGGCGCAGGGTGTTCGCCACGCTCATCGAGGCCGGCGGCCGCGCCGATCAGTATCTGTACTGGCAGGTCACCCGCGGCGCCGAGTCCGGCCGCAACCACGCGCCGCTGCCCGAGATCCCGCGGACGGTGTTCGCCTTCGCCGCGCCGTGGCCCGCCGCCGCCCCCGAGGTGCTCGAGCAGGGCGTCGCCTGCGTGACCGCGGCTGACACCCGCTGGGCGCGCTGCGACATCAAGTCAACCGCGCTGCTCGCCAACGTGCTGCTGCGCCAGCTGGCAGTCGATGCCTCCGCGGCCGAGACCATTCTGCTGCGCGAGGGGCGGCTGACCGACGCGTCGGCCTCCGCGGTGCACGTGGTGCTCGGCGGGGAAGTGCGCACGCCGCCGAACTCACGCGAGATCCTGCCGAGCACCACGCGCACGGTGGTCGAGGAGCTCGCCGCGCGAGCGGGAGTTCCCTGGCGGGCCGCGCCGGTCAGCGAGCAGGAGCTGCGCGTGGCCGAGGAAGTGTGGATCTCGGCCGCGACGCGCGAAGTGCAGCCGGTCACGCGGCTCGACGGCCGCCCGGTGGGCGAGGGGCGTCCCGGGCCGCTGTGGCGGCGGGTCTATACGGCCTTCCAGGACTGGAAGCGCGAGCTGCAGGAGCAACCGTGGTGAACAAGCCCCTGCTCGAGTTCCCGACCGACTATCCGATCAAGATCATCGGCCGGCCGTCCGACGAGTTCCGCGCGCGCGTGCACGCGGTGGTGCTGCGCCACGCGCCCGGACTCGAGGCCGAGCGGGTCAGCGAGCGGCTGAGCGGCAACGGCAACTTCCTGTCGATTTCCTACACGCTGCTCGCCGAGAGCCGCGAGCAGGTCGAGGCGCTCACCGCCGAGCTCAAGGCCTGCGAGGGCGTCATGATGTTGATCTGACGCCGCTACGCGTCGGCGATGGCCGGCGCGGAGGCACTGATCCGCCGGCGGATCAGCAGCGGCAGCGCCGCGATGGTGATCATGAGGACCGCGAGGCACAGCACCGACCCCTCCGGTCCATCCGTGCCGCCACTGAGGTAGATGTTGCCGAGCGGACGCAGCGTGAGCAGATGTCCGACCGAGCGCTCACCGCTGTCGGCACTGCCGAAGAGATAGCTCTCGGCCCAGTCCCAGGCCGCGTGACAGCCGATGACCCACCAAAGCGCGCCGGTGCGGCGGATCGCCAGGCAGAACAGCACGCTCACCACCGCCACGGTGGCGAGGCCCGTGGGATTCTCCCCCATGTTGAATCCGTGCGCCGCCATGAACAGCACGGTGACGGCGAGCGCCGCCGGCCAGAAGCCGTACCGCTCCCGCAGCACGGTGAGCAGGTAGCCGCGGAAGGCGGTTTCCTCGAAGCACCCGACCAGCAGCATCGTCCCGAGCCAGGCCAGAGCATATTCGAGCGCGGCGGTGTGGCCGAGGGTCGGCGCCTCGAGCCGCGCGAACCCGAGCGTCACGAGCGCCCCGACGAGCACGCTCAGCATACCGAGCCCCACCAGGAATCCCCCGGCGAGATCGCGCAGGCAATTCGTCCGTTTCAATCCGATGTCGCCGATCCGCCTGCCCTCGAGCCAGGTCATGACCCAGGTCGCGAACAGCAAGGAGGCGAGAAAGGCCGACTCGTTCAGGGCGATCAGCGATGCGGGCGCTCCGCCGGTTCGCGCCTGGTGCACAAGCGCATGCATGCGCTGATTCCACAGCGGCACGGAGTCGATGATGCCCCGGATCGCCAGCGTCACCAGCAGGCCCGTGACCCCGACGAGCACGATGAACAGCAGGGCGCGCACCACGGCGCGCACGCCGTGCGCATCGAATATCAGCCGCAGCAGCCATCCCCGCAGCGCATCGGGCGGCACCGTAACGGATCGTCGCAGACAACCGCGCACCGGCATGTCAACCTCGCGCTCTTACGGATGAGGGGTGTTGGTGAGGCCGCAGGGCCTCTGGTAAAGGTGCCGCAGCAGATGCGGCAGCAGTCCCTCGGCTGCCGCGCCGACCGAGTCCACCGCGGCGAGATCGGCCAGCCGGGTCATCTCGAGCCCGGCATAGCCGCAGGGGTTGATCCTCGCGAACGGCTCGAGATCGTTGCACACGTTGAGCGCGATGCCGTGATAGCTCGCCCCGCGCCGTACGCGGATGCCGACGCTCGCGAGCTTGCGGCCCGCCACATATACGCCTGGCGCGCTGCGCCGACTCTCGGCGAGGATGCCGAGACTGCCCGCATAGTCGATCACGCTGCGCTCGAGCGCCGTGACCAGATCGCGCACGCCGAGGCGCGCGCGGCGCAGATCGACCAGCGGATAGACGACGAGTTGCCCCGGTCCGTGGTAGGTGACCTGTCCGCCGCGGTCGATGCGCACCACCGGTATATCGCCCACCGCGAGCACGTGCGCCGGGTCGGCGTTCATGCCGAGGGTGAAGACCGGCGGATGCTCGAGCAGCCAGATCTCATCGCCCGTCTCGGCCGTGCGCGCATCGGTGAAGCGCTGCATCGCCCGCCACGTGGGCTCGTAGGATTGCAGTCCGAGGCGCCGCACCTGGGGTGCGGGCAGCGCCGCGGGCGCATCAAGGATCGCCGCGGCCCGGGAATCCGCGCCGAGCGCGCTCACCGCGGCTGCGCAGCGGGGCGCGTGTTGTCGAGCCCGGCGTTGTTGCGGTTCAGCGCCTGTTCGGCCCGGTAGCTCGAGCGCACCAGCGGCCCGGACACGCACTCGAGGAAGCCCAGTCCGAGGGCGTACTGCCGGTACGCATCGAATTCGGCCGGCGTGACGAAGCGCTGCACGGGCAGATGGTTGGCGGTCGGGCGCAGATACTGGCCGAGGGTCACGATGTCGACTCCCGCGGCGCGCAGATCGCGCAGCGTGGCCTCGATCTCCTCGTCGCGCTCCCCGAGGCCGAGCATCAGACTGCTCTTGGTCAGGATCTCGGGGCGGTGGTGCTTGGCGTGGCGCAACACCTCGAGCGTGCGCTCGTAGCCGGCGCGCGGATCGCGCACCGGGTGGGTCAGGCGGCGCACGGTCTCGATGTTCTGCGCGAACACCTCGAGTCCGGAGTCGACCACGGTCTCGACCGCTTCGCGCATGCCCTGGAAGTCCGGCGTCAGCGCCTCGACGGCGGTCGAGGGGTTGCGGCGCTTGATGGCGCGGATGCACGCCGCGTAGTGAGCGGCGCCCCCGTCGGTGAGGTCGTCGCGATCGACCGACGTGAGCACCACGTACCTGAGCTTCATCAGCTCCACCGTGCGCGCGCTGTTTTCCGGCTCGTCCGGGTCGAGCCAGCCGTGCGGATTGCCGGTGTCGACCGAGCAGAAGCGGCAGGCGCGCGTGCACACCGCGCCCATCAGCATGATGGTCGCGGTGCCGGCGTTCCAGCACTCCCCGATGTTCGGGCACTTGGCCTCTTCGCACACCGTCGCCAGGCGATGCTCTTTGACGATGCCCTTGACGGCCTGAAAGCCGCTCCCGGCGGGCGCGCGGGCGCGCAGCCATCCGGGCTTGCGCCCGAAGCCCTCGCGCGCCGCGGGCGCGGCCCCTTTGATGCCGTCGCGGATGGCCGTAAAGCCTTGCGGCGTCACGTATTTCTCGCCGCTTCGGGCCCGGCCCTGCTCGGCGACCACAGGAATGTCTTTCAGGCTCGGCATGCGCCTATTGTACGGCGGGGGCGGCCGGGCCCCTAATTTGCGCCCCGCCCGCGCACGTGCGCGTCGAGCCAGGCGAGCCGCTCGGGCGTGCCGGCATCGAACCACTCGCCCCGATGCACGCGCCCGCGCAGGCGCCCGGCGGCGATCGCCCGGCGCAGCAGCGGCCGCAGCGGGAAGCGGCCCGGCGGGCAGCCGGCGAAGAACTCCGGCCGGTAGATCCCGATGCCCGTGTAGGTCAGACGATCCGCGCCCTCCTCCACCACCGCCCCGTCCCGCAGGGCGAAATCCCCCGCGGGATGATGCTCGGGGTTCGGCGCGAGCACGATGCTCGCGTCCGCCCCGGCGGGCAGCGCGCCGAGCGAGGCGAACTCCAGATCGGTCCACACGTCCGCATTGACGACCAGGAAGGGCTCGGCACCGAGCAGCGGCAGCGCGCGTGCGATGCCGCCGCCGGTCTCGAGCGCAACCGGCCCCTCCTCGCTGTAGCGGATGGCGAGTCCGTAGCGCTCCCCGGCGCCGAGCGCCGCGCGGATGCGCTCACCGAGCCAGGAGAGATTGATCACCACCTCGCCGATGCCCGCGCGCAGGAGATTCTCCAAGTGGTACTCGATCAACGCCCGGCCGGCGACGCTCACCAGCGGCTTCGGCACGGTGTCGGTGATCGGCCGCAGCCGCTCGCCGCGGCCGGCCGCGAGCAGCATCGCCCTCATGTCCCCGGCCCGCCTACGGCGCGCGCGTTGGCGCGCGGCAGCTCCGCCGCGATGCGTCCCTCGAGCAGCGCCCCGAGCGGCGCAAGCTCCCCATAGAGCCGGCACGTCTCGCGCACGTAGCGCAGCGTCAGCGGCAGATCGCCGAGATAGCCGGGCTTGCCGTCGCGGTGCCACAGGCGGGCGAAGATGCCGAGCACCTTCAGGTGCCGCTGCACGCCGATCAGATCGAACCAGCGCAGAAACTGCGCCGCATCCTGCCCGGCCGGACCGCCCCGCGCGGCGAGCAGCGCGCGGTACTCCTGCACCCACTCCAGCACGCGCCCGCGCGGCCACGCGATATAACAGTCCTTCAGCAGCGAGACCAGATCGTAGCCGACCGGCCCGCGCAGCGCGTCCTGGAAGTCGAGCACGCCGGGGCTGCGCTCGGCGGTGAGCATCAGATTGCGCGAGTGGTAGTCGCGGTGCACGAACACCTGCGGCTGTGCGAGCGCCTCCCCGATCAGCCACTCGAAGGCCGCCTCGAGCACCGCGCGCTCCTCGTCCGTCGGCACGATGCCCAGGTGCCGCTCCATGAACCACTCGGGCATCAGGTCCATCTCGCGCCGCAGCACGGCGCGCCCGTAAGGCGGGAGCCCGGCGGCCGCCTCGGCGCCGAGCACCTGGATGCGCGCGAGCGCCTCGAGCGCGGCGCCGTAGAGCGGTCCGGCCGCGCCGGGCTCGGCGAGCCGGGACAGATAGGGCGTGTGGCCGAGGTCCTCCAGCAGCAGCAGCCCGCGCTGCTCATCGGCCTCGTAGACGTGCGGCACGTGCACGCCGAGCGGCTCGAGCAGCTTCGTGACGCGCAGGTACGGACGGACGTCCTCGCGCCCGGGCGGCGCATCCATGACGATGTAGGTGCCGTCGGCGCAGAACGCGCGGAAATAACGCCGGAAGCTCGCATCGCTCGAGGCCGGCTCGATGCGCCTCGGGCGCATGCGCAGCTCGCGCGAGAGCCAATCGTGCAGCAGCGCGAGCCGCGCGTCGTGATCAACCATGAGGTGCTTTGAGCCCACGGGAATTCGGGCCTGCCATTATAATCCGCCCCCTCATGCCGCGTTGGAGACCACTCTGGACCGCCCTGCTGTCGTTCGGCGGCATCGCCTCGCATTGTCTCTGGGCCGCCGAGCCGCCGAGCCCCGCGCCGCCGCCGGCGCTGAGCGGCGCATCGCGCGCCGCGAGCCGACGGGCGGCACAGAAGGGCCTCGCCGCAGGCGGCAGCGTGCACGCCTCGGCCGACCACGCGATGCTCGCCAAGAGCGGCCAGCTCACCCTCAAGGGGCATGTCGTGCTGCGCCAGGGCGAGCGGGAGATCCGCGCCAATGAGCTGCAGTACGACCGGCGCACCGGCGCGCTCAGCACCCGCGGCGGAATCCAGTTCATCGATCCGCAGCTCGAGGTCACCGGCAAGGGCGGCAGCTACTCCCCGACCGGCGGGGCGCTGTTCGATTCGGCGCACTTCTCGCTGCGCCGCCGCTCCGCCCGCGGCACGGCGCGCCGGATGCGCCTGACGCCCGCAGGGGTGCTCGATCTGCAGGGGGTCACCTTCACCACCTGCCCGGAGGTGCCGCCCGCGTGGGTGCTGCGCGCCGGCTCGATCACCCTCAACACGCGCAAACGCATCGGCTACGGCCGCAACGCACGGATCGATCTGCACGGGGTGCCCATCCTGTACCTGCCGTGGGTGTCGTTCCCGCTCGGCAACGTGCGCAAGAGCGGCTTTCTGTTCCCGACGTTCGGCAACACCTCGCGCGGCGGACTGCAGATCTCGACGCCGTTCTACTGGAACATCGCGCCGAATGCCGACCTCACGCTGGTGCCGACGGAGTTCCAGCACCGCGGCATCGATATCGGCGGGGAGCTGCGCTTCCTCACGCGCCGCCAGTACACGGACTTGAAGTGGGACTACCTGCCGAACGATGCGAGCTACCTCGGCGGGCGCACCCGCGGGCGCATCGAGCTGCACAGCGTGATGAACCTGCCGCGCGGACTGCGTCTGACGCTCGACGGTGAGAACGTCAGCGACAGCGCGTACTTCGAGGATTTCGCCACCGGGCCGGAAGGCACCAGCACCGCCTTCCTCGACCGGCGCGCCGCGCTCTCGTACCGCACCGTGCACTGGAACATGCGCGCCATGGCGCAGCAGTTCCAGACCATCGACAGCACGCTGCCCTTCAATGAGCGCCCCTATGCCCGCGTGCCCGACATCACGGTGGACTCCGACTACGGCTGGGGCCCGGGCGATCTGCTGCGCTACGGCTTTAAGTCCGAGCTGGTCGATTTCCAGCGCTCCGACCACTCCACCGCGGTGAGCGGCTGGCGCCTCGATGCCATGCCGCGGGTGTCGCTCAACTTCGACGGACCGGGATACTTCATCCGGCCGGCGGTCGCCTGGCGCTTCACCCAGTACGAGCTGCGCCACATCGCCCCTGGGCAGCCGGACGCTCCCTCGCGCAGCTTGCCCATCGCGAGCCTCGACACCGGCCTCAAGCTCGAGCGGACGGCCGGGGCCGGCGGACGGCACCTGATCACGATCGAGCCGCGGGTGATGTACCTGTACGTCCCCTATCGCAACCAGAACAATCTGCCGATCTTCGATACCGGTCTGCCGGACCTGCAGCCGGTCGAGCTGTTCCGCACCAACCGCTACGTGGGCGCCGACCGGGTCGGGGACGCCAATCAGGTGAGCGCGGCGCTCACCACGCGGCTGCTCGGCACGGCGAGCGGGCGGCAGTACCTCTCGGCCACCATCGGCGAGGCGTTCGACTTCCAGACCCCGCGGGTGCTGCTGCCCGGGGAGGCGGTGCGCACCGACCGGCGCTCGGACATCATCGCGGAGCTGGCGCTGACGGCGTTCCGGCACTGGAGCGCCCGGGCCGCGCTGCAGTGGAACCCCCAGGCCTCCCGGGCCCAGCGCGCGCAGGTCTCGCTGCAGTACCGGCCGGCGCCGGACCGCGTGATCAATCTGGACTACCGCTACGAGCGCAATACGTTCGAGCAGGCGAGCGCCAATGCGCTGCTCTGCGGCACCGCCCCGGCGCTCGCCGCGGGCAGCTCCTGCGGCATCGAGCAGGCGGAGATCTCCGCCGCGTGGCCCATCGGGCGGCACTGGAGCGTCTTTGCCCGCGGCATCTACTCGATACAGGACCACGAGGCACTGGAGAGATTCGTCGGCTTCGAGTACCGTGCGTGCTGCTGGGCCGTGCGCCTGGGCGCGCGGCGCTACGTGGCAGTGCGCCCGGCGCTGCAGCCGGTGGGCGGCGTGGCGCGCACCGGCGCGCAGGACACTGGCATTTACCTGCAGGTGGAACTCACCGGACTCGCCAGTGTCGGATCAGCGCCGGATGCTTTTCTCTCCGAGACCATCCCCGGCTACACTCCGGCGGCCATGAGCACCCCGGCACCGAATCCCTGAAGACCGATCGAGGACTGAAGCGCATGCGGCGGCATTTTTTCGACTCCACCCGGACCCATCGGGGCGCGCCCCTGGCATGGCTCGGCGCCCTGTGCGCGCTGGCCGCGCTCGCGCTGCTGCCCGGCCGGGCCCTCGCCCAGACCCGCGATCTGTCCACTCAGGGCCAGCTCATCGACCGTGTCGCCGCAATCGTCAACAACGGCGTCATTCTGCAGAGCCAGCTCGATGACCGCGTCAAGCAGGTCGTGGCGGAGCTCAAGGCCCAGGGCCTCACCCCGCCCCCGCAGAGCGTGCTGCGCAAGCAGGTGCTCAACAGTCTGATCCTCCAGCAGGTCCAGCTGCAGCAGGCCCAGCAGGACGGCATCACGATCTCCGACGACACGCTGAATGCGGCCCTGCAGAGCGTTGCGGCGCGCAACGGCATCCCGTTCGCGGATCTGCCGAACGCGCTGGCGCAGCAGGGCATCAACTACGCGGATTATCGTGATCAGATGCGCGATCAGCTGATGATCGGACTGCTGCGCGAGCGTGACGTGCTGCAGCGCATCGTGGTCACCCCGCGCCAGATCGACCAGTTCCTCGCCCACCAGGCCCAGGAGCCCACGGCGGGCGAAGAGTACGACGTCTCGCACATCCTGATCGCCGTGCCTCCGAACGCCACGCCGGCCGAGCTCACCGCCGCGCGCAAGCTCGCCGACAAGGTCGACACGCTCGCCAAGGACGGGAAGAACTTCGCCAAGCTCGCGGTCACGTACTCGAGCAGCGCCGATGCGCTGAAAGGCGGAAACCTGGGCTGGCGCAAGGGCGTCGATCTGCCGACCTTCCTCACCAACGTGGTGCCGAAGCTCAAGCCGGGCCAGGTGAGCGCGCCGATCCGCACGCCCTCGGGCTTCCACATCGTCAAGCTCGACAATATCCGCCGCCAGGAGCACAAGGACATCGTCGAGCAGGTGCACGTGCGGCACATCCTGCTGATCCCGAACGCGCTGCAGGACAACGCCACGGTCCGCCAGCGCCTGGAGAAGATCCGCAAGGAAATCCTCGAGCACAAGATCAAATTCTCCGTGATCGCCGCCTCGGTCTCGCAGGATCCCGGCTCGGCCTCCCAGGGGGGCGATCTCGGCTGGCAGAGTCCGAAGGAGTTCACGCCGCGCTTCGCCAAGGCAATCAGCGCGCTGAAGGTGGGCCAGATCAGCCAGCCGTTCCAGACCCGCTTCGGCTGGCACATCGCGCAGCTGCTCGGCAAGCGCAAGTACGACGAGACGAAGGAGATGAAGCGTCTGCACGCCATGGAGGCGATCCGCGCCAGCCGGGCGGACGAGGATGCCGAGCTGTGGCTGCAGCGGCTGCGTGACGACGCATACGTGAAGATCCTGACCGACTGAGCGGCCCGCACGCCATGGCGCCGCGGATCGTGCTCACCTCGGGCGAACCGGCCGGCGTCGGCCCCGAGCTGTGCCTGGCGGCGGCCGCGCGGCGGCTCGAGTGCGAGCTCATCTGCCTCGCGGACCGCGAGCTGCTCGCCGAGCGCGCCCGCGCGCTCGGCTGGCCGGTGAGCCTGCACGCCTACGAGCCGGGCGCCGCCTGCCCCCACGAGCCCGGCCACCTCACCGTGGAGCATCACGCGCTCGAGGTCCCGAGCGTCGCCGGCCGCCTCGAGGTGCGCAATGCGCGCTACGTGACCGGCCTGCTCGAGCGGGCCTGCTCAGGCGCGCTGTCCGGGGAGTTCGCGGCCATCGTCACCGCGCCGGTGCATAAAGGCGTGATCAACGATGCCGGCATGCCCTTCACCGGCCACACCGAGTTCTTCGCCGAGCGCACCGGCGCCTCGCCGGTCATGATGCTCGTCACCGGCTCGCTGCGCGTTGCGCTCGCCACCACGCATCTGCCGCTCGCGCGCGTGAGCGGCGCGATCAGCCGCGAGTCGCTCTGCCGGACCGTCACGATCCTCGAGCGGGATCTGAAGCGCTGGTGGGGCTTGGCCCGGCCGCGTATCGCGGTCTGCGGCCTGAACCCCCACGCCGGGGAAGGCGGGCATCTCGGCGATGAGGAGATCCGCGTGATCGGGCCGGCGCTCCAGACGCTGCGCGCCGGCGGGATCGACGTGGCCGGGCCGCTCCCGGCGGACACCGTGTTCGTGCCGCGCGTGCTCGCGAACTATGACGCGGTGCTCGCCATGTACCACGACCAGGGCCTGCCGGTCGTGAAGCACGCGGGCTTCGGCAACGCGGTCAACGTGACGCTGGGGCTGCCGATTCTGCGCACCTCGGTCGACCACGGCACGGCCCTCGAGCTCGCCGGGACCGGGCGGGCGGACTCCGGCAGCCTGATGGCGGCCCTCGAGCTGGCGATCACGCTCGCCCGCCGCCGCGTGTGAGACGCCGGCCTGCCCAGCCCGGGGCGCGCCCGGCGCCCCTGCCGGCGCCCCGCAAGCGCTTCGGCCAGCACTTCCTGCATGACCCGGCGGTGCTCGAGCGCATCGTCACGGCCGTGGCGCCGCGCGGCGAGGACGCCCTGGTCGAGATCGGGCCGGGGCGCGGCGCGCTCACCGCCTGCCTGCTTCGCTCCCCGTGCCGCTCCCTCGATGCGGTGGAGATCGACCGCGAGCTCGCCGCGCTGCTGCGCGAGCGCTTTGCCGGCGAGCCCCGCTTCACGCTGCACGAGCGCGATGCGCTGCGCTTCGACTTCGCCGCGCTCGCCGCCGCGCGCGGCCGGCTGCGCGTGGTGGGCAATCTGCCGTACAACATCTCCACGCCGCTGCTGTTCCATCTGCTCGCAAGCGCCCCCTCGATCATCGACCTGCACGTGATGCTGCAGCGCGAGGTCATCGAGCGCATGGCCGCCGCGCCGGGCGACTCGGCCTACGGACGCCTGAGCGTGATGCTCGCCCCCTGGGTGCAGGTCGAGCCGCTCTTCGAGGTCGGCCCGGGCGCCTTCCAGCCGCCGCCGCGGGTCTGGTCGGCCGTGGCCCGGCTCACGGTGCATCCGGCGCCGCGCTTCCCGCTCCACCCGGGCTTTGCCCGGGTGGTGGCCGCCGCCTTCGCGCACCGCAGGAAGACCCTGCGCAATGCGCTGCGCGGCCTGGTCACGGCCGCGCAGATCGAGCAGTGCGGGGTCGACCCGGGGGCCCGCCCCGAAACGGTGGCGCCGGAGACCTTCAACGCGCTCGCCGGGCTGTCCGGAGCCGAGAATTGAGCTAGGCTGTCGGCCATGAGCGGCGAGTCGTACCGTCGTATCCTGGTCGTGCTCGATCTCAAGGAGGACAGCCTGCAGATCGGACGGCACGCCGCGGCGCTCGCCGGGCGCCTGGGTGCCGAGATCGAGCTGCTGCACGTGGTGGAGCTGCTCGCGGTCGAGCCGATGTCCGAGACCCTCATGGTCACCGCGCGCATCGAGGATGAGCTGCTCGAGCAGGCGCGCGCACGGCTTGCGAAGCTCGCCGGACAGCTCGGCTGCGCGGGCGCGCCGTGCTGGGTCGAGAGCGGCAACGTCAAGGCCGAGATCGTGCGCATCGCGCGCAAGCGGCAGGCCGACCTGATCGTGCTCGGCAGCCGCGAGCGGCACGGCATGTCGATTCTGATCAATTTCACCGAGGATACGGTGCTGCACGCCGCGCCCTGCGACGTGCTCGCGGTGCGCGTGAGGCGCCCCGCCGCGCCGGCGCAGAGCTGAAGCGTCCGCGCGCATCGCGGGCCCGCCCGCGCCCCGGTAAAATGCCCGCGTATGAGCGCGCCGCACAAAATCCGCATCGACGTCGAGACCAGCTACCTCGGCGAGCAGTCAGACCCCCGCGAACAGCGCTACGTGTTCGCCTACACCATCACCATCCGCAACGAGGGCGGGCTGCCGGCGACGCTGCTGAAGCGGCACTGGATCATCACCGACGCCAACGGCGGGGTGAAGGAAGTGCGCGGCGAGGGGGTCGTCGGCGAACAGCCGCGGCTCGAGCCCGGCCAGGGCTTTCGCTACTCGAGCGGCGCGGTGCTCGAGACTCCCGTGGGCACCATGCAGGGCAGCTACCAGATGATCGACGCCGAGGGAGAGCACTTCGATGCGCCGATCCCGCTGTTCCGGCTCGCCATGCCCGGGATCCTGCATTGAGCCGCTTCGCCATCGGCGACGTCCAGGGCTGTTACGAGGAACTGCGCGCGCTGCTTCAGCGCGTGCGCTTCTCGGCCGACCGCGACCGGCTGTGGTTCGTCGGCGACCTGGTCAACCGCGGACCGCGCTCGCTCGAGGTGCTGCGCTTCGTGCGCGCGCTCGAGGCGAACGCCGAGACGGTGCTCGGCAATCACGATCTGCACCTGCTCGCCGTGGCCTGCGGGCGGCGCCGGGCGCGCCGCTCCGACACGCTCGAGGAGGTGCTCGCCGCGAAGGACCGGGAGCGCCTGATCGAGTGGCTGAGCCACCGGCCGCTCGCGCACCGGGAGGCCGGCGACCTGATCGTGCATGCCGGCATCGTGCCGCAGTGGAGCGCCGAGGCCGCCCTCGCGTATGCGCGCGAGGTCGAAGCCGAGCTGCGCACCGGGCGCGCGGAGCTGTTCGAGCACATGTACGGGGATCAGCCGGACCGCTGGTCCGAGACGCTGAGCGGCATGGACCGGCTGCGCTTCATCATCAACGTGCTGACGCGCATGCGGCTGTGCTCGGCCGACGGGCGCGTCAATCTCGCCCTGAAGGGCAAGCCGCCCGAGAACGACCCGCTGTGGCGGCCGTGGTTCGAGGCCGACCGGCCGCTCTCGCGGGACGTGCGCATCGTGTTCGGGCACTGGTCGGCGCTCGGGCTGGTGCTGCGCGAGAATCTCGCCGCGCTCGACACCGGCTGCGTGTGGGGCGGGGCGCTCACCGCGCTCGATCTGGACACCGGCCGCACGGTCGCCGTGCCCTCGCGCGGCTATCAGTCCATCGAGCCCTGAGGAGATCCGCCATGGAACCCTTGCACGCGCTCAACTTCCAACAGTGGATCGAGCAGAACCGGCACCTGCTGAAGCCGCCGGTCGGCAACCGGCGCGTGTTCGCCGACGGGGATTTCATCATCATGGTGGTGGGCGGCCCCAACACCCGAAAGGACTTCCACGTCGATCCGGGCCAGGAGCTGTTCTACCAGCTCGAGGGCGACATCGTGCTGAGGACCATGCAGGAGGGCCGCTGCATCGAGATGCCGATCCGTGCGGGCGAGATGCTGCTGCTGCCGGCCCTGATGCCGCACTCCCCGCAGCGCCCCGCCGCGACGGTCGGGCTCGTGATCGAGCGCAGGCGCCGCCCCGGGGAGCGCGACGGGTTCCAGTGGTACTGTCCGCGCTGCGCGCACCTGCTGCACGAGACCTTCATCGAGCTCACCGACATCGAGGCCGAGCTGCCGCCGGTGTTCGAGCGCTTCTACGCCAACCGCGCGGCGCGCACCTGCAAGCACTGCGGCACCGTGCTCGAGCGCTGACGGACGCGCCGCACAAACCTTCCGCCTCCGGCGGGTTTTCCTTACACTCGCCCATCGGTGGCCGCAACGGCCGCGGGGGAGATCGTGATGTCACGCGTCCTCGGTGTGCGGTTGGTGTTGACCCTGTTCGCGCTCGGCAGCCTCGCGGCCAGCTCGGCGATCGCTCTGGGGATCGCGCCGGGAGCGGATTTTCCCGCCCGGCTCGTGTACCTGCGCGACGGTCTGTACGTGGTCCACGCGAGGCAACAGTCGCCGCTGCCGCAGGGCCTGCGCGCGGGCGACATCATCCCCATCCATCGCCTCAGCCCCACCGAGCGCGCCGCGCTGTTCGACCGTCACGACGTTCCGCCCGGCACCACGCTCACGCTTGCGGTCATCCGCGAGGGCAAGCTCGCCGAGCGGCCGGTAGCGGCCGTGCCCGACAGGATGTCGACGCTGCAGCGCGTGGAGTTTCTGGCCTTCCAGGTCGTGATGTTCGCCATCGCGATGTTGACCCTGTGGCGCGGGAGAGACTGGTCCGCCTGGGGACTGTCGGCGGTGTTCATGCTCGCGCTGCTCGCCGCCGGACCGCTGCAGCTGCCCGTGCCGGCAGGCTGGGCATTCTGGCTGCACCAGACACGCCTCCTCGCCGGTGAGTTCGCACTCACACTGGCGATGTTCATCATGGCCGACGGCCTGGCCGGCGCAAGCCTTCCCTCGCGCTGGCGCACGGCGGCGCGCGTCGGCATCGCGCTCGTGGCGCTGGCCATGCTTGGCTCGGCAGAGGCTACCTACACCGTGCTCATTCGTACCGGCTCGACGCTCCTGGCCGCAAGCCACAGCGCGATCGATCTGACCCTGTTCGCCGCATTCTGCGCCCTGACGCTGTCCGTGCTGCTCGCCGGCTACCGCTTCGCGGCGCATGAGGGCCGGCTGCGCATCCGCTGGGTGTTGTGGAGCACGGTTCTGCTGTTCGGGAGCAATCTGCTGCAGTTCCTCACCCCGCGAACCTGGCAAGCGGACATGAACCAAGTCGTTACCGTGCTGCAGGGCATAGCGCTGCTCGGGTATCTCTACGCGGTCCTGCGCACGCGGCTGATCGATGTGGGGTTCGTCGTCGACCGGGCGCTGGTGTTCGGCCTGCTCACCGCGCTCGTGTTCGGCACGTTCTCCATTCTCGAGCAGGCGCTGCATCAGTTCGCCATCAGCGACCGGGTGGGCTGGGCGCTGCAGGCGCTCGCTGCACTCGTGCTGGCGCTGGTGCTGAGCCCGCTGCACCGGCGGCTCGAGAGCTGGATCGAGCAGGCGTTCTTCCGCACGCAGCGCCTGGCCCTGCTCGCCCTCGAGCGCCTCGCGCGCGAGTGCCCGTTCGTGGAGCGCGAAGCGCACCTGCTGGAGTTGGCCATCGAGCGCCTCAAGCCCCAGTGCGCCGGGGTCGCGATCTACGAGCGCGCCGGGAGCAGCTACCGCCGGCGTGCCGCGAGCGATGAGTCCTGGCCCGCGGTGGTGGACGCCGACGATCCGGTGTTCGTCGCGCTGCGCGCGGCGCACGAGCCGGTGGCGCTCGCGGCACAGGCCAACCGCATCGGCGCGGAGGGGCTCGCGCTTCCCATGACTGTCGCCGAGTCCCTGCTCGGCGCGCTCGTCTGCCGACCGCGCGACGGCGAGCAATTCGCGCCCGAGGTGCGCGCGGCGCTCGCCAACCTCGCCCACCATCTCGGCATGGCGCTCACCGGACTGCGCCATCGGGAGCACGCGCGGCTGGTGGCCGACGTGGCGAGCGGACGCATCGATGCCGATGCGGCGCGCCGGCGCGCCATCACCCTGTTGGAAGGCGAGTTGCCGCAGGCGAGCCTCGGCGCCTCCCCGTGAGCGGCTCGTGCCGGCGCGCGCACTCGATGGGGCGCCCGGACCGCTTGCCGCCGTCGGCGCAGGCTGACTCCGCAGGGCGCACGATGGAACCCCGCTGCGCAGAGGATGCCTTCGGCCGGCGGCCCGCCGGGCGATTCGCGGTCTGACCGCAGCCGCTCGCGCAAGGATCGTGCGCGAGCACCGGCCGGTGCGGCACGTGAACGTCCGATCGCTTCAGAACATCTGCGAGCGATCGCAGCGCGCGTCACTGCGGTGCGCGCTCAACCTCGCTGCGGCGCGCGGGCCTCACCGGCGGGCGCCGTCTCCGGGATGCCGATGCGGTGCGTGGACTTCACTTCCTCCATGACGAAGTAGCTGTGCGTCTGCTGCACGCCGCGGATGCTGGCGATGGTCTCCCCGAGCAGCGTGCGGTAGCGCTCCATGTCCTTCACCCGCACCTTCAGCAGGTAATCGAACCCGCCGGCGACCATGTGGCACTCCATGATCTCATCGTGGGCGGCCACCATCTCCTTGAAGCGCTCGAACGCCTCCGGCGTGGTGCGATCCAGCGTGACTTCCACGTACACCAGCAGGCCGAGCCCGAGCCGCCGCGCGTTCAGGTGCGCGAAATACCCGTTGATGAAGCCGGCCGCCTCGAGCCTGCGGATGCGCTCGAGCGTCGGGGTGACCGTGAGATTGACCTCGCGCGCGAGCTGCGAGACCGGCACGCGCCCATCCTGCTGCAGCCGCACCAGCAGCTTGCGGTCGATGCGGTCGAGTGAGCGGAATCCCGCGACAGCGTCTTTTTGCCTCATAGCCAGTCGATTTTACTTTTATTGACGCAAAAATATAAAAATATTCTCTGTCACTGCGGATACGCTGAGCACAATCATCTAGCCATTTCCGTGTGCCGCATGACCGCGATGCCCGCCCACCGGGCGCTTTCACAGGATCGGGACGATCTGGAGACTTTGCGCGAGCGCATGCGCGCGGCGACGCTGCGGCCGGAAGGGCCGGCGGTCGCGGCGCTGCGCGAGGAGCTCTCGGCGCTCGAGCGGCCGCTCGAGGCCGCGCGCACGCAGGCGATGCACTGGGTGGGCGCGGCGCGCGCGCACGCGCGCGCCGGCTCACTGGTCGAATCCCTGCTCGGGCAGTTCGCGCTCGACAGCGCCGAAGGCAAGGCGCTGATGAGCCTCGCCGAGGCGCTGCTGCGCACGCCCGATGCGCTGAGCGCGGATCGTCTGATCGCCGAGCGTCTCGCCGCGCTGCGCACCGGGGGGACGGATGCGAACCTCAAGGTGCGGCTGGGCCTGGCGCTGCTGCGCACCGCGGGGCGAGTGCTGCCCGATGCGCGCGCACTGCTCAGCGAGACGCCCGCACCGCGCCATCTGCTCGCGCCGGCAACCCGCAGGATCATGCGCCGCGCCATGCGGCTGATGGGTCACGCATTCATCGTCGGGGAGTCGATCGAGGCGGCGCTCGCGCGCGGTGCGAAACACCCCGAGCTCGCGCTGTGCTCCTTCGACATGCTCGGCGAGGGCGCGCGCACCGACGCGGACGCCGAGCGCTATTTTCAGGCCTACCACAGCGCCATCGAGGCGCTCGGCCGGCAGCCGGCCGGCGAGGTGTACGCGCGGTCCGGCATTTCGGTGAAGCTCTCGGCGCTCGAGCCGCGCTACCTGCTCACCCAGCGGCCCCGTGTGCTCGAGCATCTCGTGCCGCGGGCCCGGGAGCTCGCCCGCGCGGCCTGCCGCGCCGGCATCGGACTGACCATCGACGCCGAGGAAGCCGACCGGCTCGACCTGTCGCTCGATGTCATCGAGGCGCTCGCGCGCGATCCGCAGACCCTGCCCTGGGAGGGGCTGGGACTGGCGGTACAGGCCTACGGGCGGCGCGCGCCGCTCGTGATCGAGTGGGTCGCGGCGCTCGCGCGCGCGACGGGCCGGCGCATGAGCGTGCGGCTCGTGAAAGGCGCCTACTGGGACGCCGAGATCAAGCGCGCACAGGAGCGGGGACTGGCGAGCTTCCCGGTCTACACGGCCAAGGCCGTCACGGATGCGAGCTATCTGGTGTGCGTGCGGCGGCTGTTCGCCGCGCAGGACGTCCTCTATCCGCAGTTCGCCACCCACAACGCGCTCACCGTCGCCGCGGTGGCCGCGCTCGCCCCCCCGGGGGCGCGCTACGAGTACCAGCGGCTGCACGGCATGGGCCAGGCGCTCTATGGCGTGGTGCGCGCCGAGCGGCCGGACCTGCCGCCGGTGCGGGTCTATGCCCCGGTCGGCACCCACCAGGAGCTGCTGCCCTACCTCGTGCGCCGGCTGCTCGAGAACGGCGCCAACACCTCATTCGTCCATCACTTCCTCAACAAACGCATTCCCGTGGAGCACGTCGTGGGACAGATCCTTCCCGAAAGCCCCGAGCGGTCCTCGAGCGTGCGCGAGCCGCCGCGCCTGTACGGCTCGCGCGCCAACTCGCGCGGGGCGGACCTCGGCAATCCGCAGGAGCTCGCCGCGCTGTGCGCGGGCCTCGCGGCCGCGCGCGGCCGCCGCTACAGCGGCGGGCCGATTCTCGCCGCCGGCGCGCTCGCCCCGCCCGATGTGCCGGTGCGCTCGCCGGCCGACGGCGAGACCGTCGGGGTGAGCCGCGATGCCAGCGAGGCGGAAATCACCGCCGCGATGCAAGCGGCCGCCGAGGCCCAGCCGGCCTGGGACCGCCGCCCCGCTGCCGAGCGGGCCGAGTGCCTCGAGCGCGCCGCGGAGCTGCTCGAGCAGCGCCGCGAGCTGTTCCTCGGCCTGCTGGTGCGCGAGGCTGGCCGCACGCTCGCCGATGCCCTCTCCGAGGTGCGCGAGGCGAGCGATTTCTGCCGCTACTACGCCGAGCAGGGCCGCCGGCTCTTCGGCGCGGCGCAGACGCTGCCGGGCCCGGTGGGCGAGCGCAACGAGCTGTGGCTGCAGGGTCGCGGGGTCTTCGCCTGCATCAGCCCGTGGAACTTCCCGCTCGCCATCTTCACCGGCCAGATCACCGCGGCCCTCATGGCCGGCAACGCGGTGCTCGCCAAGCCGGCCCCGAGCACCCCGCTCGTGGCGCACGCCATGGTGAGCGTGCTGCACGAGGCAGGTATTCCGCGCGCGGTGCTGCAGCTGACGCCGGCCGACGGGCCGCTCTTCGGCCGTACCGCGCTCACCCATCCGGCCCTCGCCGGTGTGGCGTTCACCGGCTCGAGCGCCACGGCCGCGACCATCAACCGCACGCTCGCCGGCCGCGATGGCCCGATCGTGCCGCTCATCGCCGAGACCGGCGGGGTCAACGCCATGATCGTCGATGCCACGGCGCTGCCCGAGCAGGTGGTCGACGATGTGGTCACCTCGGCGTTCACCAGCGCCGGCCAGCGCTGCTCGGCGCTGCGGGTGCTGTATCTGCAGGAGGAGATTTCCGAGCGGGTCATCGAGATGCTGATCGGCGCGATGCGCTGCCTCAGGCTCGGGGACCCCGCCGATCCGGCCACCGACGTCGGGCCGGTGATCAGCCCGGAGGCGCTCGCGCGGCTCACGCGGCACGCCGAGCGCATGCACCGCGAGGCGAAGCTCCTGTACGCCTGCCCGACCGATCAGTGCCCCGCGGGCGGGCATTTCTTCGCACCGCACCTGTTCGAGCTCGCCGCGCTCGATCAGCTCAGGAGCGAGGAGTTCGGTCCCATCCTGCACATCGCCCGCTACCGCGCTCACGAGTTGCCGCAGGTGCTCGCAGCGGTCCGCGCCACCGGCTTCGGCCTCACGCTCGGCGTGCACAGCCGGCTCGAGACCATGGCCGAGCACGTGTTTCGCGCGCTGCCCGCGGGCAACACGTACGTCAACCGCAACATGATCGGCGCGGTGGTCGGCGTACAGCCCTTCGGCGGACAGGGCCTCTCGGGCACCGGCCCGAAAGCCGGCGGCCCACACTACCTGGTGCGCTTCGCCACCGAGCGCACGCTGACGATCAACACCGCGGCGATCGGCGGCGCGGTGGAGCTGCTGGCCTGAGCTACGCGCGCAGCGCCTCGGCGAGCGCCGCGAAGGAATCGAGCGGCTCGCCGCAGACGCTGCCGCGGCACAGATAGGCGCAAGCCGCCCCGCGCGGCGGCTTCGCGGCGATCGCCGCCGGCAGATCGGCGGCATCCGCCGCCGCGGCGAGCACCATGCGCCGCGGCGCGTAGAGGCGCGCGAGCTCACGCCGCCACGACTCGATGGCCTGCGCCTGCCCGCGCAGGATCACGATCTCCGGCGGATCGAGCAGCTCCTCGAGCGCGTTCAACAGCGTCGCATGCGCCTGCGGATGGTGCGCAAGCGGCGCCCACCCGGCCCGCACGATGCCTTCGGCCGCCTGCAGATAGCGGCTCTCCCCGAGCAGGTACCCCAGCCGCAGCAGCACCCGGGCCGCCACCGCGTTACCGGCCGGCAGCGCCTCGTCGGCGAAGGTCTTCATGCGGTGCAGCAGCGGCTCGTGATCGTCCGAGGTGAAGAAGAACCCGCCCTCGGGGGCGGCGAAGTGTGCCAACACGACCTCCATCAGCTCGCAGGCGAAGGCGAGCTCCGCCGGCCGCAGCCGCAGCTGCTGCAGCTCGAGCACGCCGTCGGCGAGGAACACGTAATCGTCGAGATAGGCATTCAGCCGCGCGCGCCCCTCGCTGCAGGTGGCCGCGAGGCGCCCGTCGCGCCAGAGCGTGCGGCGCGCGAACTGGAGCGCGCGGCTGGCCGACTCCTCGAGCCCGGCGCACTCGATGGCGCGGGCGGCGCGCGCGAGGCCCGCGATGGCCAGTCCGTTCCACCCGGTGAGGATCTTCTCGTCGCGCATCGGCCGCTCGCGCCGCTCCCGTACCGCGAGCAGCTTCCCGCGGGCGCTCTCGAGCAGCTCCCCCAGGCGCTCGGCGGGCAGATCGAGCTCGGCGGCGATGGCGGCCGGCTCGCGCGCGAGGTACAGGTGCCAGCGCCCCTCGAAGTTCGCGGGCTGATCGAGGCCGTAGCAGGGCGCGAACGCGGCGTACTCCTCCTCGCTGAGCGCCGCGCGCAGCTCATCGCGATCCCACACGTAGAAGCTGCCCTCGTGGCCGGCCGAGTCCGCATCGAGACTGGAGTAAAAGCCGCCCTCGTCGGATTGCATCTCGCGCCGCATCCAATCGGCGGTGTCACGCGCGATGCGCGCATACAGCTCATCGCCGCTCGCCACGTACGCATCGGCGTACACCGACAGCAGCCAGGCGTTGTCGTAGAGCATCTTCTCGAAGTGCGGAATTCTCCACAGCTCATCGACCGAGTAGCGGCAGAACCCGCCGCCGAGCGCATCGTGGATCCCGCCCTCGGCCATGCGCTTGAGCGTGAGGCTCGCCATGTAGAGCGCCTTGAGGTCCGGCGGCTCGCGGTGCGCGCTCGCGCGCCAGTGCCGCAGCAGCCGCTCGATCGAGCCCGGATGCGGGAATTTCGGCGCACCGCCGAAGCCGCCGTGGCGCGCATCGAAGCTCGCCTCGAGCCCCGAGCGGGCCTGCTCGAGGGGCGCGGCATCGAGGCGCAGATCCGCCGCCGGCGGCGGCGGATCGATGCTCGCGAACGCCGCGGCGAGCGCCTCGCCCTGCGCATCGAGCTGCGTGCGATGCTCGGCGTAGTAGCGCGCGACGCGCCCGAGCAGATCCTTGAAGCCCGGCAGCCCGTGACGCGGCTCGGGCGGGAAGTACGTGCCGCCGAAAAACGGCCGCCGCTCGCTGGTCAGGAACATGGTGAGCGGCCAGCCGCCTGGGGCGCGGGTGAGCATCTGCTGGGCGATCTGGTAGATGCGGTCGATGTCGGGCCGCTCCTCGCGATCGACCTTGATGTTGACGAACCGCTCGTTGAGCAGCTGCGCAGTCTCGCCGTCCTCGAAACTCTCCGCAGCGAGCACGTGGCACCAGTGACAGGCGGCGTAGCCGATGCTGAGGTGCACCGGACGGCCGAGTTCGCGCGCCAGTTCGAACGCCTCATCGCCCCAGGGGTGCCAGTCGACCGGATTGTGCGCGTGCTGGCGCAGGTAGGGGCTGGTCTCGTGAATCAGCCGGTTAGTGTATTTGGGCGTGCCGTCGGCGTTGCGATGTCGGCTTTCCATGGGACTCCCGCGGGCGCGCCCGGCGGCGGATAGGGGCGCTGAGCATAGCGCGCGGCGCGGCACGCGCGCCTGTATACTGCCGCCCCCTCAAATCGCCGCCGACCGCACCCTTGAACGCCCCGCCGCCCGCCGCCGAGCCGCCCCCGCACGCCGCCCACGCACTGCGCCTGAAGCGCGGCGAGGAGCGCAGGATCCTCGCCGGGCATCCCTGGGTGTTCAGCAACGAGATCGACGAGAGCACCCCGCTGCGGGCGTTCAGCCCGGGGCAGAGCGCGCGGATCGAGTCGCACCGCGGGCAGTTTCTGGGCCACGCCTACGTAAATCCCCACGCGCTCATCTGCGCGCGCATCGTCAGCCGCGACGCCTCCCGCCCCATCGACCGCGCGCTCATCGAGGAGCGGCTCGGGGGGGCGCTGCGGCTGCGCGAGCGACTGTATCGGGAGCCCTACTACCGGCTCGTGTTCGGCGAGTCCGATGGCCTGCCGGGCCTGGTGCTCGACCGCTACGCGGATCTGCTCGTCGGGCAGATCGCCACCGCCGGGATGGAGGCGCTGCGCGGGACGATCGAGGCCGCCGTGCGCGAGCGGCTCGCCCCGGCGGGGCTCTTCTGGAAGAACGACTCCGGCGCGCGCCTGCTCGAGAACCTGCCGCGCATCGCCGAGCCGGCCTTCGGTGAGATCCCCGCCGATGTGACGGTGCGGGAGGCCGGCCTCGGCTTCACCGCGCCGCTCGCCGCGGGCCAGAAGACCGGCTGGTTCTACGACCAGTGCGCCAACCGCGCGCGGCTCACCCGCTTCCTCAGCCCCGGTGCGCGCGTCCTCGATGTGTGCGGCTACGTCGGGGCGTGGAGCCTCACGGCGCTTGCCGCCGGGGCGGGCTCCGCACTCTGCGTCGATGCCTCCGAGTCCGCGCTGCAGTACGCCGAGCGCAACGCCGCGGCCAACGGACTCGCCCTCGAGACTCTGCGCGCAGACGCGTTCGACGCGCTCACCGCGCTGCGCGAGCGCGGCGAGCGCTTCGATGTGGTCGTGCTCGACCCGCCGGCCTTCATCAAGCGCAAGAAGGACATTCCGCGCGGCCAGGCCGCCTACCGCAAGCTCAACCAGCTGGCGATGGGACTGATCGGCGAGGAGGGGCTGCTGGTGTCGTGCTCCTGCTCGTATCACCTCACGGGCGAGGCGCTCACCGAGATCCTGCAGACGGCGGGGCGGCACAGCGGCCGGGGCGTGCAGATCCTCGAGGCCGGGGGGCAGTCGCCGGACCATCCGATTCACCCCGCCGTCCCCGAAACGCGCTACCTGAAGGCGTTCTTCTGCCGCATCAGCGCCCAGGTCGGCTAAACTGCACCGCCATGATCAAGTACCCCGACATCAATCCAATCGCGTTCCGTATCGGCCCGCTCAAGGTGCACTGGTACGGGATCATGTACCTGCTCGGCTTCGCCGGCGCCTGGGGCCTGGCGCGCTATCGCGCCTCGCGGCCCGAGTCCACCTGGAAGGCGGTGGACGTCGATGACCTGATCTTCTACTGCATGCTCGGGGTCATCCTCGGCGGGCGCATCGGCTACGTGCTCTTCTACGGCATGACCTTCTGGACCCCGCATAATCCCTGGTACCCGATCGAGGTGTGGGACGGGGGGATGTCCTTTCACGGCGGCCTGCTCGGGGTCATCCTGGCGATGACGCTGTTCGCCTGGCGCCGCAAGCGCAATGCGGCCGACGTGTTCGACTTCACCGTGCCGCTGCCGGCGCTCGGCCTGTTCTTCGGCCGCATCGGCAACTTCATCAACGGCGAGCTGTGGGGCAAGCCGACGACGCTGCCCTGGGGCTTTCTGTACCACGGCGTGGTGCGCCAGCCCTCGCAGCTCTACGAGGCGTTCTTCGAGGGCGTCGTGCTGTTCACCACGATGTGGCTGTTCACCGCCAAACCCAAGCCGCGCCTGGCCGCCTCGGGGCTGTTCCTGCTGCTGTACGGCACGTTCCGCTTCCTGGTGGAGTTCGTGCGCCTGCCGGACCCGCAGCTTGGCTACCTCGCCTGGGGCTGGGTCACGATGGGCCAGGTGCTCTCCTTCCCCATGATCGTGATCGGCGCCGGACTGCTCATCTACGCCTATCAGGCGCGCAAGACCTCAGGTAACTACCTTCCGGCCGCCGCCGCGCGTTGAGCCGCGATGCGCCCGTATCTCGATCTGATGCGCCGCATCCTCGAGAGCGGCACGCCCAAAGGCGACCGCACCGGCACCGGCACGCTGTCGCGCTTCGGCGAGCAGCTGCGCTTCGATCTGGCGGCGGGCTTTCCGCTGGTGACCACCAAGCGCATCCACGTGCGCTCGGTGATCTGCGAGCTGCTGTGGTTCCTGCGCGGCGAGACCAACGTGCGCTGGCTGCACGAGCACGGCGTGAGCATCTGGGACGAGTGGGCCGACGAGCACGGCGAGCTCGGCCCGGTCTACGGCAAGCAATGGCGCGCGTGGACGGCCGCCAACGGTGAGAGCATCGATCAGATCAGCGCGGCGATCGAGCTGATCCGGCGGGACCCGGACTCGCGGCGCATCGTGGTGAGCGCCTGGAACGTCGGGGATCTGCCGCGGATGCGCCTGATGCCCTGCCACGCGCTCTTTCAGTTCCACGTCGCAGCCGGCAGGCTCTCCTGCCAGCTCTACCAGCGCAGCGCCGATGTGTTTCTCGGGGTTCCGTTCAACATCGCCAGCTACGCCCTGCTCACCCACATGCTCGCCCAGCAGTGCGATCTCGAGCCCGGGGAGTTCATCTGGACCGGCGGGGACTGCCACCTGTACCGCAATCATCTCGAGCAGGCGCGAACGCAGCTCGCGCGCGAGCCGTACCCGCTGCCGCAGCTGCGCATCGGGCGCCGCCCGGACACCCTGTTCGACTACCGCCCCGAGGACTTCGAATTCGTGAACTACCAGCATCACCCGGCCATCCCCGCGCCGGTGGCCGTCTGAGGGGCCGCCCGTGACCGGCAAGAGCGCCCCGCGCGGCGCGCCGTACTTCAAGGTCCGCCGCTCCAGGGTGCACGGCCGGGGCGCCTTCGCGCTGCGGCGCATCCGCAAGGGCACGCGCATCATCGAGTACCTCGGGGAGCGGGTGACGCACCAGGAGGCGGACCACCGCTACCAGGACCGCGGCGAGCGCGACAACCACACCTTCCTGTTCATCGTGGATGCGCGCACCGTGATCGATGCCGGCGTGGGCGGCAACGATGCACGCTTCATCAACCACTCGTGCGGACCGAACTGCGAGGCGGTGATCGAGGGCAAGCGGGTGTTCATCGAGGCGATCCGCACCATCCAGCCGGGCGAGGAGCTGAACTACGATTACCAGCTCGGGCGCTCCCCGGACGACCCGCCCGACGTCGATGAGATCTATGCCTGCCGCTGCGGGCAGCCCGGCTGCCGCGGCACGATGCTCTGGCCGGCGAAGAAAAAGCCGCCGCGCAGCGCAGCTGCGCGCACACCAGAGGGCCGGCGGCCGAAGACATCCCAGCGCGGCACAGCGCGCAAGAGATCGCGCGTACGCACCAAGGGCTCCGCGCGGTGAGGCGATGAGCTCGAGCCCCGGTCACTCGCGCGGCTGGACCCTGGCGGCGGTCATCGGGGCAACTGGCATCGTCTACGGCGACATCGGCACCAGCCCGCTCTATGCCCTCGAGGAGACGCTCACCGAGGCCGGCCACTTCGATCACCTCGCGGTGCTCGGCTCGCTGTCGCTGATCGTCTGGGCGCTGACCATCTCGGTCACCGTCAAGTACATCAGCATCATCATGCGCGCGGACAACGAGGGCGAAGGCGGGATCCTCGCGATGTTCGCGCTCGCGCAGCGCAACAGCGTCGCCGGCAGCCTCTGGGCGCGCATGGTGGTGTGGCTCGCGCTCGCCGGCACGGCATTCTTCTTCTGCGACTCGCTCATCACCCCGGCCATCAGCGTACTCAGCGCCGTGGAGGGACTGCAGGTGTTGAGCCCGGATCTGCAGCACGCGGTGGTGCCGCTCACCGTGGGGGTCATTGCCGGATTGTTCGCCTACCAGCGCCGCGGCACGGCCCGCGTCGGGGCCCTGTTCGGTCCGATCATGATCGTGTGGTTCCTGGTGCTGGCGGCAACCGGCATCCAGGCGATCCGCGCCGATCCGGTGGTGCTGTACGCGCTCAACCCCGGCTACGGCATCGATCTGCTGGTGCACCGCCCCGGGGTGGCGCTCGCGGTGATCGGCGCGGTATTCCTGTGCCTCACCGGGGGCGAGGCCCTCTACGCCGACATGGGCCACTTCGGCAAGGAGCCGGTGCGCGTGGCGTGGTTCTCGCTCATCTGGCCGGCGCTGCTGCTCAATTATTTCGGCCAGGGCGCGCTGCAGCTGAAGGAAGGGCATTCCATTCCGCTGACGCTCTACTTCATGGTCTCACCCTCGGCGCTGCCGTGGATGGTCATGCTGGCGACCGCCGCCACCGTCATCGCCTCCCAAGCTGTCATCTCCGGCGCATTCTCCATGGCCCGCCAGGCCGTGCAGCTCGACCTGCTGCCGCGCATCCGGGTGCTGCAGACCTCGGCCACCGAGCTCGGCCAGATCTACGTGCCGGTAGTCAACTGGCTGGTGTTCATCGCCGTGGTGGCGTTCGTGGTGGGCTTCGGCTCCTCGAACGCCCTGTCGGCCGCGTACGGCTCGGCGGTGGTCGGCACCATGCTGATCACCACCGTGCTCGGGGCGTTCGTCGCGCTGCAGCAGTGGAACTGGCCGAAGTGGGTCGTCGGGCTGGTGTTCGGCGTGCTGTTCCTGGTCGATGCGGTCTTCTTCCTCGGCAACATGACGAAGGTGCCGAGCGGCGGCTGGATACCGCTCACCCTCGCGGCGATGCTGTTCATCGTGTTCATCACCTGGCGCAGCGGACGGCTGGAGCTGCGCGCGGCGCTGGCTCGCCAGGCCATCCCGCGCAGCGAGCTGCCGAAACTGCTCGCCGGCGTGCATCGCGTGCCGGGGACGGCGGTGTTCCTCGCCAGCACCCCGGATCTGGTCCCCTCGGCGCTGATCCGCAACCTCGAGCACAACCGCGTGGTGCACGAGCGGCTCATCATCCTCAACCTCGAGATCGTGCGCACGCCGCGCCAGGATCCGGCCAACCGCGTGGAGATCGACGAGACGCTGCCGGGGGTCTATCTGGTGACCGCGCGCTTCGGGTTCATGGAGACGCCCGACGTCGCCGAGGCGCTGCGCGGCTGCCGCGCCCGCGGACTGAAGGTGTTCATGGAGGACAGCTCGTTCTTCGTCGGCCAGCACGTGGTGCGCGCGCGGGATCTGCCCGGCTGGCGCGGACTGCAGCGCATTCTGTTCGCCCGCATGCAGCGGCACAGCACCCAGGCCGCGGAGTTCTTCCGCATGCCCTCCCGCGGCGTGGTCTCGCTCAACACCGTGGTGGAAATCTGAGGCCGCGCGTGCAGAATCGGGACCCGATACGCGTGGGGTACCGATGAGTCTGGCGCAGCCGCAGGTCTCCCTGATCGTGGCGATGGCCGAGAACGGCTGCATCGGCCGCGACAACGCCCTGCCCTGGCGCCTGCCGCAGGACCTGCGGCGCTTCAAGTCCCTCACGCTCGGCAAGCCGATCCTGATGGGACGCAGGACCTACGAATCGATCGGCCGGGCGCTGCCCGAGCGGCGCAATCTGGTGCTGACGCGCGACCGTCACTGGCGGCGCGAGGGGGTGCTCGCCGTGCACTCCCTCGGCCAGGCGCTCGGCTGTGTCCGCGACGACGCCGAGCTCATCGGCATCGGCGGCGCGGAGGTGTACCGGCTGCTGATGCCGTTCGCCCTGCGCATCTACCTGACGCTGGTGCACGCCGACATCGCGGGCGACACGTTCTTCCCCGCTCTCGATCCGACCCAATGGGCGGACGTCGAGTGCCATCGCCACGCAGCCGGCGAACACGACGCTTATGCGTTCACCTTCATGACACTCGAGCGCAAGAGCGCCCCGCAGCCTCCGGGGGCCTACTGACCGAGCGCATGGGCGACCGCCTGGGCGAAGTACGGGATGTTCCCGAGGCGCAGCCCGGCGATGTTGATGCGGCTGTCGTCGGTCATGTAGACGTGATGCGCCTCGCGCAGCCGCCGCACCGTGTCCTTGTCGAGGCCGAGGTAGGAGAACATGCCGCGCTGGCGCACGATGTGGCTGAAGTCCTTGCGCGGACAGGCCGCCGCGAGCGCCTCGGCCGCGGCGGTGCGCAGCTGCAGGATCCGCTCGCGCATCGCGGTGAGCTCGCGCTGCCAGGCCGCGCGCAGCGGCTCCTCGCCGAGGATTTCCGCCACGATGGCCGCGCCGTGATCCGGCGGCATCGAGTACAGGCCGCGCGCGATGCGCACCAGCTGCGTGAGCGTGGCCTCGGCCGCCGCGCCGCTCTGGCCCACCACCAGCAGGCAACCGACACGCTCGCGGTACAGGCCGAAGTTCTTCGAGCACGACACAGCGATCAGCGCCTCGGGCAACTGCGCGGCGAGCAGCCGCAGGCCGTAGGCGTCCTCGGCCAGACCACGGCCGAGACCCTGATAGGCCATGTCGATGAACGGCAGCAGCGCACGGCGCTCGAGCAGCGCGCCGAGCTCACGCCATTGCGCCTCCTCGAGATCCGCGCCGGTGGGGTTGTGGCAGGAGGCGTGCAACAGCACCACCGAGCGCGGCGGCAAGGCCTCGAGCGCGCTCAACATGGCCTCGAAGGCGACGCCGCCGCAGGCGGCATCGAAATACGGATAGCGCTCGAGCTTCAGGCCGCACCCTGAGAGCAGCGGCACGTGATTGGCCCAGGTCGGGTTGCTCACGTGCACGACGGCTTCGGGCCGCGCGACGCGGATGAGCTCGGCGCCGAGACGCAGTGCACCGCAGCCCCCGGGCGCCTGCACGGCGCAGACTCGCTCGGAGCGCGCCAAGGGGGAGTCGTCCCCGAGCGTCAGCCGGCGCATCGCATCGTTGAAGCCTGCGTTGCCGGCGGGCGCCACGTACGTCTTGGTCGTCTGGCGCTCGAGCACCGCGCGCTCGGCATCCCTCACCGCCTGCATGACCGGCGTCTCGCCGCGTTCGTCGCGGTAGACGCCGACGCCCAGATCCACCTTGCGAGGGTCGGAATCGGCGCGGAAAGCGGCCATCAGGCCCAGGATGGGATCCGGCGCCAGCCGGTCGAGATGCTCAAGCACGGGGGTCTCCTCGCCGCAAGCCTCGGGCGGCGCAGGGGCCAGTTTACACGGTCAGCGTCACAGTTCCGGCCCCCGGTTCTTCAAGATCGGCCTGCCGCCGCCGATACTCGCAACAGTATCGCTGCACAGCGGACCGGCTCGCGCGCACCGGCGCCAGGGACCCCGCTCGGCACCCTTAGTACAGGCTTACGCAGGTCGTGATTCAGATCATCGGAAGCGTCGTCGTCCTCGCCTGCGTGGCTGTGGGCTTCATGATCGAGGGCGGCAAGCTCCTCGCGCTGTGGCATCCGGCGGAATTCCTCATCATCGTCGGAGCCGCCTTCGGCGCCTTCCTCACCAGCAACCCGATCAAGATCGTCAAGGCCACCTTCGCGGACATCGTCGCGCTCATCCGCCAGGAGCGCTACGAGCACGACGATTACGTCTCGCTGCTGAAGCTGCTCTACGACATCCTGGTGAAGATCCGCAAGGAAGGCCTGATGGCGATCGAGTCGGACATCGACGCCCCGGACGGCGGCGCGCTGTTCAAGAAATACCCGCGCATCGCCCAGGACCATCATCTGCGCCAGTTCATCACCGACTGTCTGCGCCTGATGGTCGGCGGCAATCTCGACCCGCACGAGTTCGAGAGCCTGCTCGATCAGGAGCTCGAGACCTTCCACCAGGAGATCCACGAGCCCTCCCACGCGGTGCAGCGCATGGCCGATTCGCTGCCGGGATTCGGCATCGTGGCCGCCGTGCTCGGCATCGTGAACACCATGGCCTCGATCGCGGGCGCCGACACCGCGAGCATCGGTGCACGCGTCGCCTCCGCGCTGGTCGGCACCTTCCTCGGCATTCTGATCTCGTATGGCTTCGCCGGTCCGCTCGCGGCAGCCATGGCGCACGCGGCCAACGACGAGGCCAAGGCCTTCGAGCTGGTCAAGATGGCCCTCGTCGCCAGCGTGCGCGGCTACGTCCCGGCGGTCGCCATCGAGTTCTCGCGCAAACTGCTCTTCAGCGACGTGCGCCCGACGTTCGCCGACCTCGAGGCCCAGCTGAAAGGTAAAGCCAGAGCCAGCGCCTGATGGCCGCCAACGCCAACAAAGACGACAAGGCGCCCATCGTCATCAAGCGCAACAAGCGCCGCGCGGCCGAGCATCACGGCGGGGTGTGGAAGGTCGCCTACGCCGATTTCGTCACCGCCATGATGGCGTTCTTCCTGGTCATGTGGATCGTCACCGCGGTCAACAAGGCCGAGCGGGCGGCGATCTTCAACTACTTCAAGAACCCGAGCATGCAGTCCGGGCACAGCACCCGCGCGGCCCCCGGCCCGATGGGGCCGGGCGGGGCGAGCACCAGCCCGATCAACCTCGGCGGCGGCCTGAACGGGCTGAGCTCGACCCCGCACCAGGTGATCGACGTCGAGGCGCCCGAGAAGGGGCCCGGCAGCAACAGCTTCGCCGAGCCGCAGCGCCGCACGAGCCTCGCGCAGGCGAGAAAGCAGGTTCAGGGCGCCGACCACAAGCGCCTGCAGTCGCTCATGGCGCAGCTGCGCAAGGCGGTCAACAGGAGCCAGGCGCTCAAGCCATTCAAGAACCAGCTGCTCATCGACATCACCCCCCGGGGCGTGCGCATCCAGATCGTCGACGCGAAGAACCGGCCGATGTTCGATCTGGGCAGCGCGAAGCTGCGCAGCTACACGCTGCGCATCCTCAAGACGCTCGCACCGTATCTGAACACCGTGCCCAACCAGATCGCCATCATCGGCCACACGGACGCGCATCAGTACCCGCGCAAGGCCCGCTACACCAACTGGGAGCTGTCGGCCGATCGCGCCAACGCCGCGCGCCGCGCGCTCGTCGAGGGCGGCCTCGCGCGCGGCAAGGTCGCCCGCGTGGTGGGCCTCGCCTCGACGGTGTTGTTCGACAAGGCGAACCCCTACGACCCCATCAACCGCCGCATCAGCATCATCGTCATGACCCGGCGCGAGGCGCAGGCCGCCCTGCGCGCCGATACCGGCTCCTCGAACCCTCCGGGGCCGCAGAGCCCCACCGGGCCGGCGGCGCCCGCCGGCCACACCCCGCCGCGCTAAGCGCGGCCGTTTTCCTCACCCGCTGCTGACCGCGGCTCGCATAACGTTGCGCTGCTGCGGCCCGGCAACGCACCACGATGAACCCCGCCGCGCACCAGCGCGGTGCGCCGCCCGCGCTCAGGCGGCGCGCAAGGGCTTCATTTGCAGGCCAATCCTGCCGCGCCAGCGCTGGCACGGCGCGTGCTTGGCACTCCGTGTCCGACATCCGACAGCGGTCACGAAAGGTTCAGCATGCGCAGACTCGTCCCGACATTGCCCGTCCTCGCGACGCTCGCCGCCCTCGGCCCCGCACTCGCGCACGCGGCCGATTCACCGGTCAAGACGCTCGCCGAGCTGCTGGCCAGCTCCGGCATCACGACATCGGGCTATATCGCCGCCTCGTACTACACTTCCTCGGGAGGCAACACCTTCCATCAGTTCGACACGGCGCACGATGCGTTCCAGCTCGATCAGGCCGGACTGACGGTCGGCTACCAGCCCAAGCAGGGCTTCGGCGCGGTGGTGGACATGATCGCCGGCAGCGACGCCAAGATCGTCAACGCCGCCGAGAGCGCCTCGGCCTCGAGCAACAACGCCTTCGACGTGCTGCAGGGCTACCTGCAGTACGTCGACGGGGGGCTCACGCTGCAGGCCGGGAAGTTCACCACCCTCGCCGGCGCCGAGGTCATCGCACCCACGGGCGATACGAACTTCTCGCGCTCGCTGCTCTTTTATGCCGAGCCGATGACGCACACCGGCGTGCGGGCCACCTACGCATTCAGCAGCGCGCTCAGCGTGATCGTCGGCCTCAACAACGGCTGGAACTACACGAACGTCACCTCCGGGTCGAAGACCGTGGAGCTCGGCATCGCCCTGAATCCCACCTCGAGCCTCTCGCTCACCGCGCAGAGCTACATCGGCAACGATCCGATCGACCTCGCCCGGCGCACACTCATCGACACCGTCGTCACCTACAACGCCACCGCGGCGCTGCAGTTCGTGGCCAGCTACGACTGGGGCCGCCAGGACGCGAGCGCCGTGACCGCCGGCGGGGAGTGGAGCGGCGTGGCCGCCTACGTCAACTACCGGCTGAGCAGCCGCTGGCGCGTCTCGCTGCGCGCCGAGTCGCTCGACGATCGCAACGGGTTCATATCCGGCACCGCCCAGAATCTCAAGGAGGGCACCGTGACCTTCGGCTACGATCCGACTTCCGACTTCGAGCTGCGCATCGAGGGGCGCTACGACACCTCGAACCGGCCGACCTTCTACTACGCGCACGTCGATGCGCGCACCGGCCGCACGCTCACCCAGTACAGCGGCCACCAGAGCGAGCTCGCGCTCCAGGGCGTGTACTCGTTCTAGCCGGCCGGGGCCGCCCCGCGGCGCTGCGCCGCGGGGTGATCGCACGCACGCCCGCAGCCGGCGGAACGTGATATGGTATGTGAGTCTCTATTCATCGCCCCCGAGCGCGCAGTGCCCATGTCGAACTCATCCGCCCCGATCAAGCCGTCCACCGCATCGTCAGCACCGCCGATCTGGACCAATATCATATTGTTTTCATTGACTTTTCTGGCCGCGATCGTGCTCGTGCCCTGGTACGGCATCGCTCACGGTTACAGCACCGCCGCCTGGGTGCTGTTCGGGGTATTTCTGGCCGCGAACGAGCTGTCGATCACGGCCGGCTACCACCGGCTCTGGGCGCACCGCACCTACGAGGCGCACTGGAGCCTGCGCCTGATCTACCTGCTGTTCGGCACCATGGCGCTGCAGAACAGCGCGTGGGTGTGGTGCAGCGGGCATCGCCGCCACCACCTGAACGTCGACGACGAGGAGCTCGACCCGTACTCGGCGCGGCGCGGCTTCTGGTTCTCACATATCGGCTGGATGATCCGCGAGTACCCGAGCGGCCAGCCGGACTTCAGCAATATTCCCGACCTGCGCCGTGACCGGATGCTCGCCTTCCAGCACCGCCACTACGTGGCGCTCGTGCTCATCACCAACATCGGCCTGCCGCTCGCGGCCGGCTGGCTGGTCGGCGACGTGTGGGGCACGTTCCTGCTCGCCGGCGTGCTGCGCTTGGTGCTGAGCCACCATTTCACGTTCTTCATCAACTCGCTCGCGCACATGTGGGGCTCGCGCCCGTACACCGAGGAGAACACCGCCCGGGACAATCCCGTGCTCGCGGTGTTCACCTTCGGCGAGGGCTACCACAATTTCCACCACATCTTTGCGCACGACTACCGCAACGGCGTGCGCTGGTGGCAGTGGGATCCGACCAAGTGGCTGATCGCCGGCCTGCAGTTCGTGGGACTGACCCGCAAGCTCAAGCGCACGCCGGTGTTTCAGATCCAGCGCGCGCTGCTCGCGATGCAGTTCGCGCGCGCGCAGCGCGCCCTCGCCCAGGTGGCGCCGACCGCCGCGCCCTCGCGCATCAGCGAGCTGCACCAGCACATCGCGCGCGAATACGAGAGTTTCCTCGCGGCCATCGCCGACTGGGCCAAGGTGAAGGAGCAGTGGCTCACCGAGAAGAAACGCGCCGTGGTCGAGCACTGGGAGCACGCCAGCTTCCAGCTGCGCTTCAAGGAGCTCGAGCAGCGGCTGCGTCTGCAGCGGCGCAGGCTGCGCATGCTCCAGGCGCAGCTCGCCTGATCCTGCAGACCGCTCAAGCCCGGTAGTCTTCCATGGGACGCATCTTCGAAGTCCGCAAGCACACTATGTTTGCGCGCTGGAACCGCATGGCCAAGCAGTTCGCGCGCATCGCCAAGGACATCACCATGGCGGTGAAGTCCGGCGGACCCGATCCGGCGAGCAATCCGGCCCTGCGGCGCGTGATCCAGAACGCGCGCGCGGTGAACATGCCCAAGGACAAGGTCGAGGCCGCCATCAAGCGGGCCACCGGCCGCGACGCCACCCACTACCAGGAAGTGCACTACGAGGCCTACGCCCCGCACGGCGTGGCGCTGCTGATCGAGGCGGCCACCGACAATCCCACGCGGACCGTGGCGCAGGTGCGCAACATCGTCACCAAGGGCGGGGGCAACCTGGCGACCTCCGGCAGCGTCAGCTTTCTGTTCAAGCACATGGGCGTGTTCCGCCTGGCCCCGGCGGGCATCGACCAGGACGATCTGGAGCTGTATCTGATCGATCACGGGCTCGAGGAGATGGGCGAGAGCACCGGGGAGAACGGCGAGCCGCAGCTCGTCATCCGCTGCGCGTTCGAGGACTTCGGCAAGGTGCAGGAGGCGCTCGAGGCGCGCGGCGTCACGCCGCTGTCGGCCGAGCACGAATACATCTGCACCGTGCCGACCGAGCTGCCCGAGGAGCAGGCGCAGGAAGTGCTCGCGCTCATCGACAAGCTGGAGCAGGACGAGGACGTGCAGCGGGTGTTTCACACCCTCGCGTGAGCGCGGCGCCGGCGGACTAGTCCGGCATCGGCGTCATGCGCGCGCCGAGCACATCCTCGAAGCCGAAGTTGCGCAGGTCCTGGATGCGCCGCGGGTAGAGAATCCCGTCGAGATGATCCACCTCGTGCTGCACGACCCGCGCGTGGAAGCCTTCCACGGTGCGGTCGATCGGCTCCCCGTGCAGACCCGATCCGCGGTAGCGCAGACGCGTGTAGCGCGGCACCAGCCCGCGCAGGCCCGGCACCGACAGACACCCCTCCCAGCCTTCGGCCTGCTCGCTGCCGAGCGGCGTCAGCTGCGGATTGACCAGCACGGTGTAGGGCACGGGGGAGACGTGCGGATAGCGCGGGTTGTCGGCCACCTCGAAGATCACCACCCGCAGGCTGACGCCGATCTGCGGCGCGGCGATTCCGGCGCCGTTCAGGGAGCGCATGGTGTCATCCATGTCGCGCACCAGTGCTTGAAGCTCGGCATCGAAGCGCTCCACGGGCGCGGCCACCTGCTCGAGCAGCGGCTCGCCCATCTTCAACACCCGTCGTACAGTCATGGGTGTACAGTACAATATTTCCGGTCCTCGGGAGTGACGGCAGATGTGGAACAAGACTGACCCGGAAGAGTCCTTTCGCAACAAAGTCATCTGGCTGGCCGCCGGAATCGTTGCGGCTGCGCTGATCGGCGTCGGCGTCTATTACCGGTTCCACGCGCCGCAGCCAGCCCCCTCGAGCGGCATCGTCCGGCCCGCCCCGCAGGCGGCGGCTCCCGTGCCCACCCCGCTGCCGAGCACGCCCCAGGCCCCGGCGGTGCAGCATCCCGTTCCGGTGCAGGCCGCCGCCCCGAGCGCCAAGCCGCTGCCGCCACTCAACGGCAGCGACGCGACCGTGCTCGCGGCGTTGAACACGCTGATCGGACACCCCGCCGTGGCGCGCTTCGTGGTGCCGAAGAACATCATCCGGCGCGTCGTGGTCACCGTGGATAATGTGCCTCGCGCCAAGATCGCCGCCGACCTGCGCCCCATCCGGCCGACTCCGGGCGAGACGGCGGTCGACCGGCAGGGCGGCATCACCGTGCTCAGCCAGCGCAACTACGCCCGCTACGCGCCGTTCGTCGCCGTGGTCAGCCGTCTCAATGTGCAGGCGCTGGCCAGGCTGTACTTCCGGCTGTACCCGCTGTTCCAACAGGCTTACGAGAGCCTGGGCTATCCGGGCAAGTACTTCAACGACCGCCTGGTGCAGGCCATCGACACTCTGCTCGCCACGCCGGCGGTGAACGGGCCGGTCACCCTGGTGCGGCCGAAAGTGTTCTGGCAGTTCGAGAACCCCAAGCTCGAAGCGCTGCCGGCCGGCCAGAAGCTTCTGATCCGCATGGGACCGCAGAACGCGGCCATCATCGAGGCGAAGCTGCGTCAGTTCCGCGCGCTGATCGTCAAGCCGCCGCAGTAACGCGCCTCACGGGCACTCGGGCCGCTCGAGCTCCCGGCGCAGCCGCGCCGCCAGATCACCGTACGAGTGCGGATCGAACGGCGCGCCCGCCTGCCAGTCATAGGCCCAGGGGTGCGCCGTGCGCAAGCCCTCGGGCTCCTCGGCATAACGGGGAATGACGTGCGCGTGCAGCGCCGGCTCGAGGTTGCCGAGAATGGCGTAGTTGATGCGCAGCGCGCCGGTCGCCGCGAGCACCGCATCACCGAGGCGGGCCAGGTCGAGCAGAAAGCGCGCGCGCGCGGCGGCATCGAGCGCATTGAGGCTGGGCACCACCGGGTCGGGCAGCAGCAGCGCGTAGCCGCGCAGGAACTGCCGCTCGCCGAACACCGCCCAGCCGGAGGCGAGGCGGGCGATTACGCGCGGATCGGCTCCGGCGCGCGCGGCCTCGACCTGCCGGTGGATGGCGGTTGCAGCGCCGCTCAGCATGCGACCCCCAGCGCGCGCAGCGCGCTCACCGTGGCGGCGTGGCCCGTATGCTCGATCGCCTGCCAGCCACGGCCGCGCGCGGCACGCACGTTCTCGGGCCGGTCGTCGATGAACACCGTGGCGGCCGGCTCGAGGGCGAAGCGCCGCTCGGCCTCCGCGTAGATGCCCGCCTCGGGCTTCATCACGCCGGCGAGAAACGACGGCAGCGCGCCGTGGCCGATGCGGTGCAGGCCGTATTCGCGCGACAGGTGCGCCCAGTGCAGATCCCCGATGTTCGAGAGCAGATACACCCGGTAGCGCTCGCTCAGCCCCTCGGCCAGCCGCACCATGGCCGGCTGCAGCTCGAACATGCCCACCCAGCTCTCGTGGGCCGCGGCCAGATCCATCGGCCGGCGCGCGAGCGCCGCGAAGCGCTCGAGCAGCTCCTGCCCGCTGAGCCGCCCGCACTCGTGCTCGTGCAAAGCGACGCGCGTCAGCACCGAGTTGAGGTCCTCGGCATCGGCCTCGTGCCGGCGCAGGAAATCCAGAAACGGCCCGGTGTGCAGGTGCACGAACACCCAGCCGATATCGAACACGACATTACGCATCACGCAGTCGGCTCCCCTGGCAGCGCCGCTCACAGCGGGAACGGCATCACCATCCCGGCATCGCCCGGGGTCAGGTTGACGGCCACCACCGTGGCCCTGGGAAAGAAGTTGAACTCCGAGGCGCTCGCCCAGGTGTAAGCGCCCATCGCCCGCCCGATGATCAGATCGCCCGCCTCGAGCTTCGGCAGCAGCAGGTTCTCGGCGATCACATCGATGCTGTCGCAGGTCGGGCCCGCGAGCACCGACGGCAGCCGCTCCTCGGAGTCCTTCAGCGGCTCGACCGGGTAGCGCGCGTGATCGTAGAGCTGGCCGCTGTAGGAGCCGTACAGGCCGTCATCGAGGTAGTACCACCAGTGCCCCTCGCGGCGCGCCCGTCCCATCACCGAGGCGACGCCGATGGCGGCCGGTCCCACGATGAAGCGCCCGGGCTCGGCGATCACGCGCACCCGCTTGGGCAGCTCATCGAGCGCCGCGCGCAGCGGCTCGCAGAAGCGCTCGATGTCCTGCACCGGCTGGGTGTAGTCGATCGGGAAGCCGCCGCCGATATCGAGCGTGTCGAGCGCGCCGAGCTTGCGGCGCCGGCCGGCGGCCATCAGGCGCGCGCACGCATGCAGCGCCTCGACGTGCTTGGCCGAATCCCCGGCCTGCGAGCCGACGTGAAACGACAGGCCCCGCACGGTGATGCCGAGCTCGGCGGCCAGCCGCGCCAGCGCGAGGACGTCCTCCGGGTCGCAGCCGAACTTGCGCGACAGGTCGCACACCGCCCCGGGGCTGCGGAACGAGACGCGCAGCAGCAGCTCGGCGCGGTCGGCGAAGTGCTCGAACTTGCGCACCTCGTCGGGGTTGTCGGCCACGAACGTGCGCACCCCGTACTCGAGCGCGTTGCGGATGTCCTGCGGGCGCTTGATCGGATGGGTGTGAATGCAGCGCGCGGGGTCGACCCCGAGACGGCGCACGAGCTGCACCTCGCCGCTGGTGGCGAGGTCGAGAAAGCCTCCCTCCGCGAGCACGGTCTGCACCACGGCCGCATGCGGCATGGGCTTCAGCGCGTAGTGCAGGTCCACGCGCCCGAGCGCCGCGCGCAGCTTGCGGAACTGCACGCGCACGCGCTCGCAGTCGAGTATGAGCAGCGGCGAGCCGAACTGGCGCACCAGGCGGCGGATCTCGGCCGGCTGAAACGGATCGATGAACCGGTTGCGTCGGGCACTCATGGCGCCTCTCCCTGTGTGTTCGCGTCCGCCGAGCCGGCGCCGGCGGCCGCACGGCGCAGCCGGTCGCGGATCGCCGCCCAGGCCTCCCCTTCGGGGACCTCCTGCACCAGGATGCGCTCGCAGCCGCTCTTGTCGAGCCGGCGCAGGTGCGCATACAGGTCATGGCCGTATTGCGGCGCGTGCGCTGCGGCGTCGATCCAGGTGACCGACGGAACTGCGGCGCGGGGGGCGCGCCACGCCAGCACCGCGATGCGCCGTCCGCCACGGGCAAGCGCCGCGCTGTGCGCATCGATCTGCTCGGCCGGCACGATACTGAGCGGCGTCGCGGGGGCGTAATGCGCCGCGGTGCTGCCCGGAACACGCGGGGAGGCCAGGTCCGCCCCGATCGCCAGATCCCCGATCAGCGCGCGGATGTCCGCGGCGGTGATCCGCCCCGGCCGCAGCAGCCGCGCCGCGCCGTTCTGGAACGCGACGATGGTCGACTCCAGGCCGATCGGGCAGTCCCCGCCGTCGAGCACCACCTTGACGGCATCGCCGAACTCCTCGCGCACGTGCTCGGCGCGCGTCGGGGACAGCCGGCCGTAGCGGTTGGCCGAGGGCGCTGCGATGCCGCCGCCGAAGGCCGAGAGCAGCTGCTGCGCCACCGGGTGCGCCGGCACGCGCAGCGCGACGGTGTCCTGGCCGCCCGTCACGCTGTCATCGACGGCGGCGCAGCGCGGCAGCACCAGCGTGAGCGGTCCCGGCCAGAACTGTTCGGCGAGCCGCCGGGCCGCAGGCGGCACCTCGCGGGCCCATTCGGGCAGCTGGCCGATGTCGTGCAGATGGACGATCACCGGGTGGCGCGCCGGGCGGCCCTTGAGCGCGAAGATGCGCCGCACCGCCTGCGGATTGCCCGCATCGGCCCCGAGCCCGTAGACCGTTTCCGTCGGAAAGGCCACCAGCTCGCCGGCGCGCAGCGCGCGCACCGCGGCCTCGAGATCCGCCGCTGTGACTCGCTCCATCTGCCCTCTCCGCGGCGGCGGCTACTTCAGCGCGCGCCGCACCCACCCGTGCGCGGTGCGCAGCAGCTCGTACGCCGGCCAATAGTGATCGTCGAGCGTCAGGGTGATCACCTGCGGGGCGTTGTTCCAGCCGAGCGCGGTGATGCGCACCGAGGAGTGATCCGGACGGTTCGCCACGGCGCGCAGGAACGCATCGAGGTCAAGCGTCGGCTTGCCGTCGACCGCCACGATCCGCAGCCCCGAATACAGCCCATAGCGGGCCGCCGGCGATCCGTAGTCGAAATCATCGACGTACACCCCGACCGGCGGGACACCGCGCTGCGCCAGCATGGAGTGGAACGGCGCCTGCAGCGTCGCGCCCGCCCATTCGACCACGCGGTGCAGGCCCGTACCGGAGAGCACTACCGTCGGTACGGTCAGGGTCAGGGCCTGCCGGCCGCGCCAGATCGTCAGGCGCACCGAACTGCGCCCCGCGGTGGCCTGCTCGACCTGCTCGAAGCGCGTCACCACGTGCCCGTCGATCGCGAGCAGCAGGTCGCCGGGCTCGAGCAGCCGGGAGGCCGGCGAGCCGCCGGTGGTGCGGATCACCGTCAGCACCACGCGCCGGGTGGCGCTGTGCGCGGCGAGCCGCTCGGCCCAGGCGGGCGCGAGCCCGATCAGCTGCGCGCTCGCGAGCGGAGTCAGCGCGAGCTCGACGTCGAGGGAATGCAGCGGCCGGCCGCTGCGCAAGCGCTCGATCATGTCGCGCACCGGCGCGATCGGCACGCCCTGCAGATCCTGGCCCACGCCATTGGCGGTATCGAACGCGAAGCTCGACCACAGCCCGAGCACCTGCCCGTGCGCGTTCGTGAGGACCCCATCGAAGTTGTCCGGCGGATTGACCAGCTGGATGCTCTCGATGTTGGTGTCGCGGAAGCGCATGGTGCGCGAGAGCGGCAGCTCGAGCGGCTCGATGCTCGAGACCTGGGTGCTGCGGAAATGCAGATCGTTGTCCCCGCCGATGCCGACCACGTCGATCGGCTCGCCCGCCTGCAGGCGCTGCGGCACCAGTTGCGCCGAGCGCACCGGCGTCGAGCCGATCAGCCGCGGATCGTAGGCGACCACGGCCAGATTGTGGATGGGGCTGACGTAGACCACGCGGCCCGGCACCTGCAGCGTCCCGGCGAAGGTGATCGTGACGTCCCCGAGGGAGACCGGCACCGTGTTGCGGTCCACCACCACCCAGCCGCGCTTGGCGTCCACCACCACGCCCGTGCCGTGGTAGTAGTGCTCGGTCACCCCGGAGACCGAGTACGGCATGCTGAAGGTCACCGACACGAGCGAGTGGGCCAGGCGGTTCAGCAGCGCGTTGCGGTAGACCGGGAAACCGGTGGACATCACCGGGTGCGGCGGCGGGGGCGGCCCTGCGGGCAGCGGCGTGCACGGCCAGATGCCGAGCTCGTCGTTGCGCACGCAGTACTCGGCGGGGAACCAGCGCCGGTCCATGCGGAAGTAGGCGAGCTGGGTGCTGTTGGGATCGGTGGCAAGCGTGAAGCGCACGGTGGCGTACTGGCCGTTGGCGAGCTTCGAGATCGCCCGGCGCAAGTCCTGCACGGTGTCGATCGGCCAGGAGTCGATGCTGTGGATCACCGCCCCGCGCGGCACGCCGGCCGCGCCGAACACGAAGCCGGGATTGGCGACCCATACCCCGCGTGGCGGCACGTTCAGCTGCAGCGCCATCTCGTAGGAGAGCGTGTTGACCACCGCGTTGCCGAACTGCACGTAGGCATCGGGCGTGATGGCATTGAGATTGCCGACCGGCAGCGTGACGGAGATTTTCTCTCCTCCGCGCTGCAGCTCGAGGTGGACCTGACGGCCCACCGAGCGATCGAGGAGGCGCTCGAGCGGCCAGAACGTCGTCACGTAGTGCCCGTCGACCCGCACCAGGACGTCCCCCGGCTGCAGCACCCGCGCGCTCGGCGAGCCGGGCAGCACGTTGCTCACCACCAGCATGCCCGTGCGCTGCGGATAGGCCTTGCGGACCTGCGCCTCCACCGCGCGCGGCAGGCCGAGACGCTCCAGCTCATCGAACGGGGTGTAATGGAACACCGTGTACAGCGTGCCGCGCGTGACGGGCTTGCCCGCCTCGATCCGCTTCAGCGCGCGCTGCACGGGCGCGAGCGGCAGGTAGAAGCTCGAGGCGGCGTTGCTCGCGCCGCCGGCGTTGAGCGCCACCACGTTGCCGCGGATGTCGATCACAGGGGAGCCGGAGGACCCGCCGGAGGTCCCGGAGGCGGCCTGCAGGTAGAACGTGTTGAAGTCGTTGTAGTTGCCGAACCCGTAGTCCGGGGCGCGGCGGTGCAGCCGCGCGAGCGTGCCGGCCAGGATCGAGAGCTGCTCCCCGGCGTTGTTGCCGACGACGCGGATCTCACGGCCGACCCGCGCGCCCGCCGGATCGAGCTTCAGCGCCTTGGGATGGATGTAGTGCAGCAGCTTCGGGTTGAAGCGATAGAAGCCGAAGTCGTGCACCGGATCGCGGTAGATCGGATAGATCGGGATCTGCTCGCGGTCGAGGAAGGTCGCCGTGGCCGTCACCGGGCCCGGCGTGACCACGTGGCGGTTGGTGAGGATGATGCCGCGCTTGGCGTCGACCACGAAGCCGGTCGCCTCGGCCGTCTCGTTGACGTCGGTATCGAAGGCGCGGTCCTGATTGAAGTTGATCGACACGACGCTGCTGGCGATGCGCGCGAGCGTCGCCGCCCAGGTCGGGTTCGACTCGAGCGCCGCGGCCTGCCGGGCGATGTGCGCCGCGACGGCGGTCCCGGCCGGCAGCGGCCGCCTCTCAGGCGGGCGGCTCGGGCCGGGCGGCGCGGCCGCAGCGGCCAGGGTGAACGGCACAATCAGCACAGACAGGCACAGCAGTCGCAGCAATCGCATCTGTCCCCCGATCGATAAAGCGCTAACGGCCGGTGAGCACCAGCAGCCACACCGCCGCGAGCAGGACGAACGACATCAGCACCGCAGCGGAGCCGATGTCCTTGGCGAGACCGGCGAGCACGTGCCGCTCGAGCCCGATGCGATCGACGGTCGCCTCGATGGCGCTGTTGATCAGCTCCACCACCAGGATGAGCAGCACCGGCGCGATGAGCAGCGCCCGCTCGGTGCCATCGTGCCCGAGCCACAGCGCGAGCGGAATCGCCAGCGCCGCAAACGCCAGCTCCTGGCGGAACGCGGCCTCCTCGCGGAACGCACCGGCAAGACCCCGGGCGCTCGCGCCGAAGGCGCGCAGCACCCGGGTGAGGCCTCTCGGCTTGGATCGCTCAATCGCTATGGGGCCGCTTTCCACGCAAGATCCAGCTGCTTGGCCGCCCGCACGTCATCGAGCCGCCGTACCGGCATGGTATGCGGAGCGCTCGTGACGCGCTCGGGTTCTTGCGTGGCCTCGAGCAGAATGCGCGTCATGGCCTCGACGAAGGCATCCAGGGCCGCCTTGCTCTCGGTCTCCGTCGGCTCGATCAGCAGACATTCCGGCACCAGCAGCGGGAAATAGGTGGTCGGGGCATGCTGGCCATGATCGAGAAGGCGCTTGGCGAAGTCCATGGCCGTCACCCCGAGCTCGCGCGCCTGGCGCTTCACCGTGATGATGAACTCATGGCTGGCGCGCCGGCGCGGGTAGGCCGCATCGAAGCCCGCCCGCGTGAGCCGCGCGAGCAGGTAGTTGGCGTTGAGCGTGGCGTACTCGCCCACCTTGGCCATGCCGTCGCGGCCGAGCATGCGCATGTAGATGTACGCCCGCAACAGCACCCCGACGTTGCCGGCGAAGGCCGACAGGCGGCCGATCGTCTGCGGCAGGTCCCGCTCGGTGAGCCACACGTACCGCTCGCCGCGGCGCGCCACGACGGGCACGGGCAGGAACGGGGCCAGCCGGGCCGCGACCCCGACGGGGCCGGCCCCCGGGCCGCCGCCGCCGTGGGGGGTGGAGAAGGTCTTGTGCAGATTGACGTGGATGACGTCGAAGCCCATGTCCCCGGGGCGCACCTTGCCGAGAATGGCATTGAGGTTGGCGCCGTCGTAATAGAGCAGTCCGCCCGCGGCGTGCACGATGCGCGCCACTTCCTCGATGCGCCGCTCGAAGATCCCGAGGGTCGAGGGGTTGGTGAGCATGATGCCGGCGGTCTTCGGCCCGACCGCGGCCTTGAGCGCGTCCAGGTCGACGTCGCCCTCGGCATCCACCGGCACTTCGCGCACCACGCAGCCGCACATGGTCGCCGTGGCCGGATTGGTGCCGTGCGCCGCCTCCGGCACGATGATTTCGTTGCGCGCGAGATCCCCGCGCGCGCGGTGGTAGGCGCGGATCATCGCGACGCCGGCGTACTCGCCCTGGGCGCCCGCCATGGGACTCAAGGCCACCGCCTGCATGCCGGTGACCTCCTTGAGCATCTCCTGCAGCTCGTACAGGCACTCGAGCACGCCCTGGCCGGCCGACTCCGGCGCGAGCGGATGGCGCGCGAGGAACTCCGGCAGCATCGCGTACTGATTGCACGCCTTGGGGTTGTACTTCATCGTGCACGAGCCGAGCGGATAGAAGTTCGTGTCGATCGAGAAGTTCAGCTGCGAGAGGCGCGTGAAGTGGCGCACCGCCTCCAGCTCGCTCACCTCGGGCAGCCGCGGGGGGCTCGCGCGGCGCAGCGCCGGCGGCAGATCCTCCGGCTCGGGCGCCTCGCAGGCGGCCGGCCACTGGTCCTCGGCGCCGCGGCCGCTCACCGAGTACTCGAAAATCAGCTTTTCCAGGCGATTGGTTCGTTCAGTGCTCATCGGCAGCTCTCGCATCACGCGGCGCGCGCTTCGCGCAGACACTCATCGAGCGCGGCGCGGTAGCGCTCGATGTCCTGACGGGTCTTGGTCTCGGTGGCGCACACCAGCAGCGCCGGGCCGAGCTCCGGATAGTGCTCGGAGAGATCCCAGCCGCCGAGGATCCCGCGTGCGGCCAGGCGCTCGAGCAGCGCCGCGACCGGCCGCTCGAAGCCGAGCGCGGCCTCGTGGAACACCGGCTGGCCGAACAGCCGCCCGACGCCGGGCAGAGAGGTGAGCGCCCCGATCAGCTCCTCGGTGCGCGCGTGCGAGGCCGCCGCGGCGCGCCGCAGGCCCTCGGCCCCGAGCAGCGACAGATGGATGGTGGCGGCCGTGACCATCAGCCCCTGATTGGTGCAGATGTTGGAAGTGGCCTTGGCGCGGCGGATGTGCTGCTCGCGCGCCTGCAGCGTCAGGGTGAAGCCCTGCCGCCCGTCGGCATCCACGGTGCGCCCGACGATGCGCCCGGGCATCTGGCGCACGTGCGCCATGCGGGTGGTCATGAAGCCGAAATACGGCCCGCCCGAGGAGAGCGGAATCCCGAGCGGCTGGCCGTCCCCGACGGCGATGTCCGCACCCTGCGTGCCCCACTGGCCCGGGGGCTTCAGCAGCGCGAGGGAGACCGGATTGACCACGGCGATGACGAGCGCCTTGTGCGCGTGCGCCCAGTCGGTCAGCGCATCGACGTCCTCGAGCCGCCCGAACACGTTGGGCTGCTGGATGACGAGCGCGGTGATGTCCTCGCCCGCATAGCGCTCGAGCGCCTGCAGCGCCGTGCTGCCGCTCTCGGCCGACAGCGGCAGCTCCTCGAAGGACAGGTCCTGGTTGCCGGCGATGCCGAGCGCCGCGCGCCGGTAATGCGGGTGCACGGTGCGCGGCACGAGAATGCGCCGCGAGTTCGAGTGCCGGTTGGCGCGCACCGCCATCAGACTCGCCTCGGCGAGCGCGCTCGCGCCGTCGTACAGCGAGGCGTTCGAGACGTCCATGCCCGTCAGACTCGCCATCATGCTCTGGTATTCGTACAGCAGCTGCAGCGTGCCCTGGCTGGCCTCGGCCTGATAGGGCGTGTAGGCGCTGTAGAACTCCCCGCGCGTCGCCACCGCCCAGACCGCCGAGGGAATATGGTGCTCGTAGGCGCCGGCGCCGATGAAGCACAGCGGCCGGCCGTCGCGCCGGGCGCGCTCGCTCATCAGCCGCGCGAGCTGCATCTCGTTGAGCGCCTCGGGCACCCCGGCGAGCGAGCCGATGCGCATGCCCGCGGGAATCTCCTCGAACAGACGCTCGATGCTCTCGACGCCGATGGCATCGAGCATCGCCGCGACGTCCTCGCGGGTGTGCGGAATGAACGCCATCAGTTGCCCTCCTCCGCCGTCAGCTTCTCGTACTCGGCCGCCGTCAGCAGCCCCCCCTGGGCGCCCGAGGGCCGCACCCGCGCCAGCCAGCCGCCGCCGTACGGATCGGTGTTGATGGTCTCCGGCGCGCTCGCGAGCGCCGGGTTGCCCTCAGTCACCTCGCCGCTGATCGGCGCATAGACGTCGGAGGCCGCCTTGACCGACTCGACCACGGCGAACGGCTCCCCCGGGGTGACCTTGCGGCCCGCCTCCGGAACCTCGACGAACACCAGATCGCCGAGGGCATGCTGCGCGTGATCGGTGATGCCGACTTCGACGGTGCCGTCGGGCAGCGTCCGCAGCCATTCGTGGGTGCGCGTGTATTTGAGATCGGAAGGAACCTTGCTCATGCGACGCTCCGTGGAGTCGAATCGATGTGTGTGGATGGATGGTGTGCGGATGAAATGAGAGGCGGGCGGAGCGCGGCGGCTCAGCCGACGAGCGACTTGCCGTGCCGCACGAACGGCGGTTTGACAACCCGTGCGGCGAGGAGTTTGCCGCGCACGTCGACCTGGACCTGCTCGCCCGCCGCGGCCGGAATGCGCGCCAGCGCGATGGAGCGCTCGAGCGTCGGGGAGAAGGTGCCGCTGGTGATCTCGCCCTCCCCGGCGGTGCCGGCGAGCACGCGCTGATGGGCGCGCAGCACGCCGCGCTCCTCGAGCACCAGCCCGGCAAGCTTGCGCTCGATGCCGCGCGCGCGCAGGGCCTCCAGCGCCTCGCGGCCGATGAATGCGCGGCCCGCATTCAGCGCGACCGTCCAGGCGAGGCCCGACTCGAGCGGATTGGTGCTCTCGTCCATGTCGCTGCCGTAGAGGTTCATGCCGGCCTCCAGACGCAGCGTATCGCGTGCGCCGAGGCCACAGGGGGCGACGCCCGCCGCGGTGAGCGAGTGCCACAGCGACTCGGCCCCGCCCGCGCTCAGCATGATCTCGAAGCCGTCCTCCCCGGTGTAGCCGGTGCGGGAGATGAACCACCCGTCGATTTGCGCTCCGAAGAACGCCCCGAGCGCGAGCGCGCGAGCGGCTCCGGCGCTCGAGAGCAGCCCCGCCACGCGCGCGCGCGCCTCGGGGCCCTGCACGGCGAGCATCGCCAGATCGTCCCGCTCGCGCACGGTGACGCCGAACGGCTCGGCATGCCGGCGGATCCAGGCGAGATCCTTATCGCGGGTGCCGGCATTGACCACGGCGCGGAACCAACGCTCGCCGAGGTAGTAGACGATGAGGTCATCGATGACGCCGCCGCGCTCGTTGAGCAGGCAGCCGTAGAGCGCCTTGCCGGGGGCGGTGAGCTTGCTCACGTCGTTGGCGAAGAGCTTCAGCAGGAACGGCCGGACCTGATCGCCCTCTAGGTCGACCACGCACATGTGCGATACGTCGAACACGCCAGCCGCGCGCCGCACGGCATGGTGCTCGGCGATGAGCGAGCCGTACTGCAGAGGCATGTCCCAGCCGCCGAAATCCACGATGCGCGCGCCGGCGGCCTGATGGACGGCAAATAAAGGGGTACGTCGTGCCACAGATCCTCCAGGAAACAAAAAAGCGACAGGTTGCGACCTGCCGCCCCTCTGTCCGGTGACCTGAGAGATCGGGCGCCTGGCGCCTCTCCCCTTCGGTGGGCGGGCGCCATGCGCCTGCCGCTCTCCAGAGACTCCGCGCAGAGCCTTTCGGCCTGCGCAATCTGCCGTTCGTGTGCCTGAGCGTTTCCGGGCGGAATTTGCGCCTTCGGCGTTCCGGCCTGCCGGCCGGACCCTCTCCGTGCAGATCGATTGTCGGAGTTTGCGGATGATACCAGCCTTTGCGGTCCGATTGGAGCGCCGCTCGCGCGCCGCTCGCGCTTGCGGCAGTGGTCGCGGCGGGCGGCCCGGCCCGGTAAAATCCCCCACCCACCCGCAAGGTCTCCAAGTCACTGGCAGGTTCCCATGTCGCCCATTGCACGCCGCTCCTCCGTTCAGGTCACGATTGGCCCCGTGCGAATCGGCGGCGCCGCGCCGATCGCCGTGCAGTCGATGACCAATACCGACACGGCCGACGTGGAGGGCACGGCGCAGCAGGTCAAGTCGCTCGCGCGCGCCGGCTCGGAGCTGGTGCGCATCACGGTGAACTCGGCGGAAGCCGCCGCGGCGGTGCCGCACATCCGGGAGCGGCTCGATCAGATGGGCGTCGGGGTGCCGCTGATCGGCGATTTCCACTTCAACGGCCACAAGCTGCTGCGCGAGCACCCGGCCTGCGCCGAGGCGCTCGCCAAGTACCGCATCAACCCGGGCAACGTCGGGCGCGGCAGCAAGCGCGATCCGCAGTTCGCCGAGATGATCGAGACCGCCTGCCGTTACGGCAAGCCGGTGCGCATCGGCGTCAACTGGGGCAGCCTCGATCAGGACCTGCTGACGCGCATCATGGATGAGAACGCCACGCGCGCCGAGCCGCTGAGCGCGCAGCAGATCATGCGCAACGCGGTGGTGCTCTCGGCGCTCGAGAGCGCCGAGCGCGCCGAGTCCCTCGGCATGGCGCACGATCGGATCATCCTCTCGGCCAAGGTGAGCGGGGTACAGGATCTGATCGCGATCTACAGCGATCTGGCCGCCCGCTGCGACTACCCGCTGCACCTCGGCCTCACCGAGGCCGGAATGGGCTCCAAGGGCATCGTTGCCTCGACCGCGGGCATGGCGGTGCTGCTGCAGCGCGGGATCGGCGACACCATCCGCGTGTCACTCACCCCGGAGCCCGGCGGCGACCGCACGCAGGAGGTCATCGTCGCGCAGGAGATCCTGCAGACCATGGGCCTGCGCTCGTTCCTGCCGCTGGTGACCGCCTGTCCCGGCTGCGGCCGCACCACCAGCACGGTGTTCCAGGAGCTCGCCCAGCGCATCCAGAGCCACATCCGCCACCGCATGCCCGAGTGGCGGCGCGAGTACGATGGGGTCGAGGACATGACCGTGGCGGTCATGGGCTGCGTGGTCAACGGCCCGGGAGAGAGCAAGCACGCCAACATCGGCATCAGCCTGCCCGGCACGGGCGAGCGGCCGGTCGCGCCGGTGTACGAGGACGGCGAGAAGACCGTGACGCTCAAGGGCGATCACATCGCCGAGGAATTCCAGGCGCTGCTCGAGCAGTACGTGGCGCGCAGGTTCAGCAGAAAGGCCGCGCAGGACACCGCCGCCGCCTGAAGGCGGCGCGGGTCACTGCGCGCGGGAGCGTGATATGAGCGAGCTGACCGCCAAGAGATGCAGACCGTGCGAGGGCGGCGTGGCGCCGCTGACGCGCGCGCAGGCCGAAGCGCTGCTCGGCAAGCTCGCAGGCGGCTGGGTCCTCTCGCAGGAGGGCCCGTATCTGCGGCGCGAGTTCCGCTTCCCGGACTTCTACCGCACGATGAGCTTCGTCAACGCGCTCGCGCACATCGCCAACGTCGAGGACCATCATCCGGACCTCGAGGTCGGCTACAACTACTGCCGGGTGCAGTACACGACGCACGCCATCGGCGGGCTGTCGGAGAACGACTTCATCTGCGCCGCGAAGATCGACCGCATCGAGCTCAGCTGAGCGCCGCGGCGCGCACGCGGGCCGCCGCCGGCAACTCCCCGGCGAGCCCGAGCGCCCGGCCGATGAACAGCCGCTTCGCCGCTTCGCTGCGGTTCACCCACACCAGCCCCTGCTGCGCGAGGTGCGCGAGCGGCCCTGAGTCATGGGCGAGGAAGCGGTTGAAGCCGTCGATGGCGAGCGCCATGGGGGCCAGCTCGCTCTTGCGCCAGCGCTCGTAGCGGCGCAGCGCAGCGGCCGCGCCCGGATCCTCGCCCCGCTGCAGCGCCTCGAGCACGCAGTCGGCGAGCGCCGCCGCATCGAGCAGCCCTAGATTCACGCCCTGCCCGGCGAGCGGATGCACCACGTGCGCGGCATCACCGACCAGGGCGCAGCGCGCGGCGCTGAAGCGCTCGGCGCGCAGCCTGCGCAGCGGCAACCCCACGCGCTCCGTGCACAGCTCGAGCGCACCAAGCACGCCGTCGGAGGCGCCGAGCAGCTCCTGCTCGAACTGCGCCGCCGGCAGGGCCAGCCGCTCACGGGCCAGCGTCTCCTGCACGGACCACACGATCGAGCTCGACCCGTCGGCGAGCGGCAGGAACGCCAGCGTGCCGGCGCCGAGGAAACGCTGCCAGGCGGTGCGCTCGTGCGCCCGTTCGGTGCGCACGTTGGCAACGATCGCGGTCTGCTCGTAGCTGGTGATTCTCGTCGCCACCCCGAGCGCATCGCGCACCCGCGAGCGGGCGCCGTCGGCCCCCACCAGCAGTTTGCAGGAGTGCACCTGCTCTGCGGCGCGCACCTGCACCTCATCCTCGTGTATCTCGAGGCCCGAGAATCCGCTGGGCACGATCGTTCCGCCCGCAGCCTCGAAGGCTTCGAGCGCCGCGCACTGCACGAGCCGGTTCTCGGCGATGGACCCGAGGTTCGACTCGCCCACGTAGGCCGCATCGAACACGAGCGCATCGGCGCTGCGCGCGGGCACATGCGCCGGCCACACGCACATGCGCTCGTAGGGTTGGATCCGCTCGGCGGCCATCCGCTGCCATGCGCCCGCGGCGCTGAGAATCCGCTCGCTCGAGCGCGACCAGGCCGACACGCGCGCATCGAGCGCGGCGCCGGCGGCCGGCGGCGCGGGCCGGGCCGGCTCGAGCAGCCCGATGCGCAGCGGCCGGCGCCCGGCGCCGGCGGCGCGCTGCAGCAGCGCGCCGGCGCATGCGCCCACCGGCCCGCCGCCGACGATCAGCACGTCCCAACGCGTGTCGGCGGCACTCATGCGAGCGGCAGCCCCCGGGCGAGGCGCGGCGTCGGCCCCCCGAACCCGAGACTGACGCGGGCGAGCGCCCGCTTGGCCGGCGGCGACAGATCGAACGCCACCAGACCGAGATTGCGCACCAGGCTCGCCCCGGGCAGGCGGCTCGCGAACAGCTTGACCAGCGAATCGGTGAAGCGCACCACCCCGCTGCGGTCGGCCGCGCGCGAGTCGCTGTAGCCGCGCAACAGCTCGGGCGCGCCGGGATCGTCGGCCCCCACGATCCGCTCGGCGAGCAGCGCCGCATCGCGCAGGCCGAGGTTGAAGCCCTGGCCGGCGATGGGGTGCAGGCCCTGCGCCGCGTTGCCCACCAGCACCGTGCGCAGGCCCACCGTCGCGGCGGCCCGGGACAGCTTCAGAGGATACGAGGCGCGCCTGCCGGCGCGCAGGAAGCGCCCCGCCCGCCAGCCGAAGCGCTCCTGCAGCGCGCCGAGATAGGCCGTGTCGCTGAGGGCGAGCAGTTCGGCCGCCCGCGCCGGCTCGCAGGCCCACACCGTGCCGTAGCCGCCGCCGTGCAGCGGCAGAACCGCCACGGGGCCGCTGGGCGTGAAGCGCTCGTAGGCGGTGCCATCGTGGGGTCGATCGGTCTCGACCGCCGCCGCGATCGCGACCTGAGCGTAATCCTCGACCTCGGCCGCGATGCCCGCGGCCGTGCGCACCAGCGAGTTGGCCCCGTCAGCGGCCACCAACAGCCGCGCGCTCACGGTCTCGTGCGCGCCGTCGGCGCCGAGCACCGTCAGGGCCGCCCCGTCCGCGGCGATCTGCACCGCGCTCACCCGCGCCGGCACGCGCACCGTGACACCGCCCGCGCGGCGCAAGCCGCGCCACAGCGCCGCCCCCATCACCCGATTGGGAATGACGTAGCCGAAGGCCTCCACGCCCTGCTCCTCGGCGCGCAGCCGCGCGTTGCCGAAACGGCCCGCCTCGGACACGTGGATGGTGCGGATGGCCGCCGCTTCGGGCGCCAGATCGTCCCAGACCCCGAGCCCCTGAAAGATGCGCCGGCTGGCGTTGCCGAGCGCGGTCGTGCGCTCATCGAAGCTCGGCTGCGCGCTCGAGTCGGGCGCTACGCCCTCGATGAGCAGCACCCGAGCGGCGCTCCCGGCGAGCGCCAGCGCCAAGCTCGCACCGACGAGACCGCCGCCGACGATCGCGACGTCGAATTCCCGCGGCGCATCGCCGCGCGCCTCATGCGCGGGCACGCTGCCCTCGCCGCGGCCGGGCGCGCGGCCGCGCGGGTGCGCTCTGCTCGGCGCCCTCGTGCGACTCGGCCATCAGGGCCTCGATCAGATCGGGATCCTTCGGCACGCCATCGGTGAGCACTTCCGCGCCGCTCTTGGTCACCGCGACGTCATCCTCGATGCGCACGCCGATTCCCTGGAAGCGCTTCGGCACGCCGCGCGCGCCGCGGGGGATGTAGATGCCCGGCTCGATCGTGAGCACCATGCCGGGCTCGAGCGCCCGCCAGGCTTCCCCGATCTTGTAATCGCCCACATCGTGCACATCCATCCCGAGCCAATGCCCGGTGCGGTGCATGAAGAAGCGCCGGTAGGCACCGTCGCGCTCGAGCTTGGCGACCTTGCCCTTGAGCAGCCCGAGCCGCACCAGCCCCTGGGTGATCACGTGCACCGCCGCCTCGTGCGGCGCGTTCCAGTCGTTGCCGGGGCGCACCTTGGCGATCGCCGCGAGATTGGCCTCGTGCACGACCTCGTAGACCGCCCGCTGCTCGGGGCCGAAGCGCCCGCCGACCGGGAAGGTGCGGGTGATGTCGGAGGCGTAATACTCGTATTCGCAGCCGGCATCGATCAGCACCACCTCACCGTCGCGCAGCGGCTGGTCGTTTTCGTTGTAGTGCAGGATGCAGCTGTTCGCGCCCGAGCCGACGATCGGGTAATAGGAGGTATCGGCGCCGTGGCGGCGGAATTCGTGCACGATCTCGGCCATGAGCTCGTACTCCATGCGGCCGGGACGGCAGAAGCGCATGGCGCGCACGTGCGCCAGCGCGCCGATCCGCGCCGCTTCACGCATCAGCGCGAGCTCGGTGCGCGACTTGAACAGGCGCAGCTCGTGCACGACCTGATCGAGCGCCACGAACTCCTGCGGCGGATGCCGCCCGTTGCGCGCCTGGGTGCGCAGGCCGTTCACCCAGCCGACTACCCGCTGGTCGAACTCCGGGTACATGCCCATGGCGTAGAACACCTTGGCGCGGTTCTCCATCAGCCCGGGCAGGATCTCGTCGATGTCCGCGATGGGAAACGCGTCGTCCGCGCCGTAGACGCGGCGCGCGCCGGCCGGCCCGGCGCGCCGGCCGTCCCAGGTCTCGCGCGCCGGATCGCGCTCGCGCACGAATAGAATGTACTCGGCCTGCTCCCGCCCCGGGATCAGCACCGCCACCGACTCCGGCTCGCGAAAGCCGGTGAGATAGTGAAAGTCGCTGTCCTGGCGGTACGGGTAGGCGACGTCGTTGTTGCGCTGGCGCACCGGCGCGGCCGGGACGATGGCGATGGCGTCGCGCCCCATCAGGCGCATCAGCGCGGCGCGGCGGCGGGCGAACTCTTCAGCGGGGCTCTCGGGCTTCAATGAAATGGCGCTCCAGGTGAGGCGGGCGGCGGGTCGCGCAGCGGCGCGAGCTCCTCGAATACCACTTGCACACTGACACGGATGAATTCGACGAGTTCGGCGTAGGCCTCCTCGTTCGACTCCTCGCTCTGCGTCGTGTCCACCGCGGCGCTGCCGATTTCCGTGATGTCGCTGACGATCTCGCTCACCTCGCCGGGCATGTTCGCCGCATCGCGCAGCACCCCGAGGCCGAGTCCGTACAGAAATCCCTGACACCACAGCGCGAGCGCCCCGGCGCGTTCGATGATCGGACGGTCGTCATCGGGCAGCAGCAGATCGAATTGCATCTGCGGCCCGGTGAGCGCCCCGGCGGTGTGCCGGTACAGCGCGCGCAGCACCCGGGCGCTGGGCGGGCGGGCCTCGCCCTCGGGCAGGATATCGAGCAGCCAATCCTCGAAGCGATACCCGGGCGCCGAGCACAGCGAGCCGGCGAGCGTGCCGTGTGCCTCGGCCGCATCGGTGAGGGAGTGCTCGTCGGTGAGAACACTCTGGATTTCGGCGTAGTTGGCGCTGATCATTGCCGGCCATTATGCCGCATGTCGGCGCCGGCGGATCCCCGCCCGCGCTCCCCCGGAAAATGCGGGGGCGCATTGACCGCGTGGAGAGCCCGGCACTATAGTCGCGCCAGCATGAGCGCCGCCGCATCCTCCCCCCTCGAGACCGAGCTCGACCGCCTGACCCGGCGGATCGAGGAGCTGCTCGGCGCCCTGGAGCAGCTGCGCGAGGAGAACCGTGCCCTGCGGCAGCGGCACGAATCGCTCTCCAGCGAGCGCGCGACGCTGCTGCAGAAGAACGAGCAGGTGCGCGCGCGGGTCGAGGCGATGATCGGACGGCTGAAAACCCTGGAGCACGGCGCGTGAGTCAAGACCCCGCGCGTGTCAGCGTACGGATTCTCGACCGCGACTACATGGTCGCCTGCCCGCACGAGGAGCGCCCCGCGCTGCTCGATGCCGCGGAGTACCTCAACGCCCGCATGCGCGAAGTGCGCGACAGCGGCAAGGTGGTCGGGCTCGACCGCATCGCGGTCATGGTGGCGCTGAACATGGCGAACGAGCTGCTGCAGGTGCGCGAGCGCGGCAGCCGCGTCGCGGTCGAGGCCGGCGACAAGGTGCGCGCCCTGCGCGAGCGGGTCGAGACGGCGCTCGGACACAGCCAGCCGCTCGAACTGTGAGCTGCGCCGCGCGGCGGTCGCGATACCTGCGCCCGAGGGGGCTTTGGTGTACAGTGCTTGGTGCGTCGCCTGCGGTGTTCGACACGCGGGCCGGGTTACCTCGGACCCTAATTGAAACACCCATGGGACATCAGGGCTTGCCGGCAGAATTGTGCAAGTCCGCCCTGAGCGGAAAGCCTTACCTGCCGCAGTCCGTCCCACTTGTTGCTCCGGTTCGAGAGCAACGGTTCGCACCGGCACAGGCGGGTGACGCTCCCTGATTCCAGCCTGCAGCAGGTCCGCGCGCAGTTGCGGACCGCGCTGCGGCAGGCGCGCCGGGGCATCCCTGCCGCCGAGCGAACCCGCAGCGCGCGCCGCATCGCGCTCCTCGCCGATCGCACGCAGCTGCTGCGCCCGCAGTGGCGCATCGGCCTTTACCGCTCGCTTCCTGAGGAACTCGATACCGCCCCGCTGCTCGCGCTCGCCCGCCGCCGCGGGTGCCGCGTGTATCTGCCGCGCATCGGCGCGCAGCCGTCGGCACGGTCGATGCAGTTCGTGCGGCTGAGCGCGCGCCTGCAGTGCAATCGCCTCGGCATCCCCGAGCCGCTCGGGCCGGCGCTGCCGAGCGCGCGCGCGCTCGATATCGTCTTCGTCCCGCTGGTCGGATTCGATCGCCGCGGCAACCGACTCGGCATGGGCGGCGGTTATTACGATCGGGCGCTGGCGTTCACGCGCGCGCGCGCCGCCGCGGAGCGACCGCTGCTCGTCGGACTCGGCTACGCACTGCAGCGGCTCGAGCGCATCGATCGCGCTGCGCACGATGTGCCGCTCGACATGGTGATCACCGAGCGCGGCGTCATCCGTTGCGCCGGCACGCGCGCCTCGCAGCGAGTAACGGGCGCATGGCGCATCGATCGCGCGGCGTGGCATCAGTGACCGTCCGTTAGCACATCCTCTAATGACTTGCTTGTATTTTTGTTTCGCATGTATATACTCGGCCCTCGGACTAACCCGTCAACTGGAGAGCCAACATGGCGAAGGCAAAGAAGAAGGCCGCGAAGAAGAAAGCTGCGAAGAAGAAGTAAGG
>JAJYUL010000081.1 GCA_021792555.1 Pseudomonadota bacterium | reverse complement strand
CGTGCTCGAGGTGCCGCACCAGCTTCGGCCACTGCTTGGTGGTGTAGGCGAGCGCCTTGCCCAGGGCGCTCTGCGCAGGCACACCCGGTAGGAGGTCATCGACCCAGCGCTTGAACGCTGCGAGGACAGGGGTGGATCTTTGCTGGCGGAGCTTGAGGATCTCTTCGGGATCCAAAGTGCCGCCGACACGTTCGCGCTGCTCGCGCAGCTCCTTGATGTCTCGCTCGGTCTTGAACACCTTGCCGAGATAATCCTCCATTGCCACTTTGGCGAGCGTGCGCCCGGAGGGGGGCTCGGTGACCTTCAGCGCCTTGTGGTAGTACGTCCGGCAGTGCTGCAGGCAGCCAAAGTGTTGCAGTCCCAAGGCCTCGGTCACGATGTCGTAGAGCTCGAGCCCATCGGGTCTGCACTCGCACCTGCACGAACTTCTCCAGCCCGCTTCCCGGCTGCGGCCGCGTCGGCAGCACGATCCCCTTCTGCACCAGCTGCCGCCGCACCTTGTACAGCATCGCCATGCTCAGGCCGTGCGCTCGGTAGTAATCCGTCAGCGACAGCCCCTCCTTCTGGGCCTCTTGCATCCGCTCCATGAAGTGCTGCTGCCCCAGCGTCAACTCCCCTCGTGTCTCATCGCTCATCGTCATGCTCTCGGCATGCGGCCGATTGCCGCTGCCAGAGCATCGAGCCATCAGCTCAGGGTCGGAAGGACGGGGGTGCCGGAGTGCTTACGATTAGGAAGTGGTGTGCCACGGAAGTCCCGTTGTCGTGTCGCAATTTTTTCGACGTACTCCAACCTAGCGAATTGTGGAAGGGTACGCGCGGCAGGTGCGCCAGGGGAACGTTACGCAGCTTCTCCTCGAAGCGACCGAGCGTCAAAGTGCTCAATGACCCGAAACTGGCGAAGCGAGTGCGGAGCGCCCCCGCGCTCAATATACCCGTCGCCGAAACAGCCAGCCGGCGGCGAATAGGCTCACCGCGGCGATGGCGGCCATTGCGGCATATTCAGGAATGAACGCACTGGTCGTCGAGCCTTCGAGGAAGACACCGCGAACGACAATGAGAATGTGCCGCATCGGATTGAGCCAGGTCAGCTTGCGGATGACCATCGGCATGTTGGCGATCGGGGTCGCGAAGCCCGAGAGGATGATTGAGGGCACCATGAAGAGGAATGCCCCGAGGAGTGCCTGCTGCTGAGTCACGGCGATTGAGGAAATCATCAGGCCGATCCCGATCACAGATGCGACAAACAGCAAGACGCCAAAATAGAGCGCGATCAGGCTCCCGCGTAAGGGGACGTCGAACCAAAGCACCGCGGCGAGAATGATGATCGAAGCCTCAACCGTGCCGATCAGCAGGCCGGGCAAGCCTTTGCCGAGGAGGATCTCACCCTGAGTGAAGGGCGTGACGAGGAGCTGGTCGAACGTTCCGGCCTCCCGCTCCCGAGCCACGGACAGCCCCACTACCATCAGCGTCACCACCTGCGTCAGCACGGCGATGATCCCGGGCACGATGAACCACTGGGAGCTGAGTGTCGGATTGTATTGGGCGCGTATGTCGAGAACGGCTGGCGCGGGTGGCTCACCGTGCGAGCGCATCCAGCGCATGCCGAAGCTCGTGATAATGGAATTTGCGTAGCCGAGAATTATCAGGGCGGTGTTTGAATCTCGGCCGTCAACGATCAGTTGCACCGGAGCGGGCCGGTGCGTCAGCAGGTTCCGAGTGAAGCGCCGGTCGATGGACAGGACGAGGTCTACTTTGCGCGAGTCGATCAGCGGATCGATCTGGCGAGCGCTCTTCAGCGAGGCAACCTGCTCGAAGATTCGGGATCCCAGGAATTGGGCGATGAGATCGCGCGAGGCCTGGCTGTGATCCTGATCATAGACCGCGATGGGGACGCGGTTGAGATCGAATGTCGCGGCGTAGCCGAACACGATGAGCTGCAGCAGCGGCGGTACGACCAAGACCATCCGGCTCTTGGGGTCCTTCAGGACCGCGAGCAGTTCCTTGATGATGAGCGCAAATACCGCTCGCCACATAGGCTTCAGTCCAGACGCTTGCGTGCGCCCAGGCGTGCGGCGCCGAGAAATATGAGAGCCATGATCAGCAGCGCGAACGCATTCGGGAGGATCACCGACCAGACGTCCCCGGCCAGAAACTCGCTCTGCAGGATCGCCACGAAATAGCGGGCCGCGACGATGTGCGTGATCAGCCGGACCGCCCAGGGCATGCTGCCGATGTCGAATACGAAGCCCGACAGGATGAACGCCGGCAGGAAGGTCACGATGACGGCAATCTGGCCGGCGACGAACTGGTTGCGGGCGATGCTCGAGATGAGAAGTCCCATCCCGAGGGCGGCGAGCAGGAACAGGGCTGATGCCGCAGTCAGCACCAGCAGCGAGCCGCGGAACGGCACTCCAAACAGCGTCACGGCGAGCACGAGCGTCGCGAGCATGCCGCCCATCCCGAGCACGAAATAAGGCAATAGCTTCGCGAGCAGGATCTCGCGAATGGTCGCTCGCGTCACCATGAGCGCCTCCAGCGTCCCACGCTCCCACTCCCGGGCGATGACCAGGGCGGTGAGCAGCGCCCCGGTGAGGGTCATGACGATGGCGATTAGGCCCGGAACCAGGTAGTCGCGGCTGCTTACGGCGGGATTGAAGCGTACCCGCGGCTGGACATCGATGGGCAGCCCGGCGGAGTTCCCCTGCGCACGGCTGCGCGCTGCGAGCCAAGTCGCCCAGGTCTGCTGCAGGTAACCCTCGATGAGACGAGCGGTATTCGCATCGACCCCGTTGACGATGACGCCGATCGGCGCATCACCCCGCGAGGTGAGCTGGCGCGTGAAGTTCGCGCGCAGCCAGATGATGCCGCTCACCTCGCGCGCGTCGAAGGCTCGATCCGCAGCCTGAATCGTATTGAACGTCTCCGTCGTGAAATAGGGCGTGCCGCCAAGCTCGGACACGAAGCTCTGGGTGATCGCGCCCGGCTGCTCGACGACAACCGCGAGAGGGACGTGGTGCGGATCGAGCGTGACGCCGTAGCCGAAGATCACGAGCAGGATCGCGGGCAGCAGAAACGCGATCGCGAGCGCCGAGGGGTCACGCACGATCTGCAGCGCCTCCTTGCGCAGCAGTCCGGCGAGACGCTCGGTGGAATCCCTCATGCGGCCTTCGGCTCTGCGGCCGCCTCCAGCAGAGCGATGAAGGCATCTTCCATGGTTGGTTGCGGGTGCTGCGCCGTGCGGGCGTGTTCCTTCAGACTCTCCGGGTCGCCCGCGGCAAGTACTCTGCCTTGCGCCAGGATGGCGAGACGGTCGCAGTACTCGGCCTCCTCCATGAAATGCGTGGTCACCAGTACCGTAACGCCCGACTCGGCGAGCGAGTTGATCCGCCGCCAGAACTCGCGGCGCGCGAGTGGATCGACGCCCGAGGTGGGCTCGTCGAGAAAGAGGATCTCGGGCTCGTGCATCAGGGCGCAGGCGAGCGCGAGCCGCTGCTTGTAGCCGAGCGGCAGATCGCGGCTGACCACATCGATGTACGGGCCGAGCGCGAACTCCTGGAGCGCCCAGGCGATGCGTGCGCGGCGCTGCGCATCGCGCAGCCGGTAGGCGCTTGCGAAGAATCTCAGGTTCTCGGCGACCGAGAGGTCAGCGTAGAGCGAGAACTTCTGCGCCATGTAGCCGATACGGCCACGCGCGGATGCGGCCGCGTGGCGCAGATCGTATCCGGCCACGCGCAAAGTGCCGTCCGAGGCGGGCAGCAGGCCACAGAGCATCCGGAAGGTCGTCGACTTGCCCGCGCCGTTTGCACCCAGCAGGCCGAAGATCTCCCCGCGGCGTACCTCGAACGAAATCGCATCGACGGCAACGAAGTCTCCGAAACGGCGCGTCAGTCGGTCGGCGAGGATAATCGGCCCGTCGGCAGCCGATGCTCCTTGCCGGTGAGGTGGGCGGGTCTCGCTCACGCTGCCCATTGCCGGGATCTCGTCGCGTGCGCCGGCCCGTGCCGTTGCCGGCACAGATGCGGGAGTAGACCCGATCTCTGCGACGAAGCTGTCCTCGAAGCGGGGTGGTACCGCAACGATGTGCAGCGGCGTCCCTCGGGGCGGCAGCGCCGCGGGTAGGGGCTGCCCACCCGGTTCCGTCACGATCCGCACGAATGACCCCTGGATGGTGGCGTCGAGCACCCCGGGTGTGCGGCTCAGCTGCTCCTGGAGTTGGCGCTTGCTGAGGGCTTCGGCCGAAACGCGAAAGCTCCGCCCGCTGCTTCTCGCGGCAAAGCTCGCCGGGTCGGTGGCGGCAACGAGACGCCCCTCATGCAGCAGCAGCACTCTCTGGCAACGCTCGGCCTCATCCAGGTAG
>JAJYUL010000049.1 GCA_021792555.1 Pseudomonadota bacterium | reverse complement strand
GCGCAGGTGTGCATCAGCGCCGCCGCACTCAGCGCGGGCTCGCTCGGGCGCTCGCGCAGCGGGCCGACGATGCAATCGCGGTTCGCGCTCTTGGCCGCATACATGCGCTGATCGGCGATGCGCACGAGCGAGGGCCACACGGAGCATCCGTCCGTGATGCGCTCGGCGACTCCGACACTGCCGGTGAGCGCCTGGCCGGCCGGCCGCATGCCCAGGCCGCGCGAGCGGATCGTCTCCATGCACTGCATCGCCGCGGCGGCCGTCTTGCCCGGGAGCACCACCAGGAATTCCTCTCCACCCCAGCGACCGACGCAGTCCGCCCCGCGCAACACCGCGCGGATGCGGCTTGCCGCCTCGGCGAGCACGCGGTCGCCCGCATCGTGCCCGTGCTGATCGTTGATCGCCTTGAACTCATCGAGATCCACGAACGCCACGGCGAGCGGCGAGCCGAAGCGGGCCGATACCTTGAAGTGCAGCTCAAGCAGCTCGGTGATGCTGGCGCGCGAATAACACCCGGTCAGCCGGTCCTGCAGGGACTGGCCGACGAGCGCCAGGGCAAAGCCCAGCTGGCTGACGGCGACCACCAGCGCGATGCCCGCCATCAGGACGAGCAGCCAGACGGCATCGGCCGCGCCGCCCGGCAGGAACGCGCCAAGGTGAAAGCGCAGCGCGAGCAGTTCCCCGATGACGATCGGGGCCGCGAAGAGGGCAGTCTCGGCGATGGTGAGCGGAAAGACGCCGAGGCCCGCCATGGCAACCACGGGCAGCACGCCGTAGGCGTGCAACGCCACGTGTGCCATGCGACCCATTCCCGCATGGCGCAGAAGCAGCAGCGATGCGAAGTAAAACAGCGTGGGCACCGCGTAAAACGCCATCAGGGTGCCATAGACTCGCCGCAGCGAGGATACCCGGCGCGTCGTCCCGGCCAGCAGGAGAAACGCCCCGCTCGCGGCGGCGCGCGCGAGTGCGAGTACGGCTGCCGTGCGCGCCGGAAGCGTGAAGGCGTCGACCGGAATCCACAACAGCGTGAGCACGGCGAACACCAGCGAGAGCGCACGCACGCGGCTGAGGATGAGCGCGTTGCGCCGCCCCGCCATGAGCGGCGGGTGCGCGCGCGGCCAGAGCAGACAGGACAGATGCTCCGGCCGGTAATCGTCGGACAGCAGCGAATGCAGAAACTGCGCCCGCGCCGAGGACCAGCCCGGCGGTGCCGTGGTACGCGCCAAAGCCCCTCTCCACGCGAAATTGAAAATGAAGCCGCTCGGGCCGCGCCGGTGCGGCGCCGCCGATTGCCGGCGGCGGTTGATGTGCGGCCGGGCTCGATTATCTGAGCGCGGCGGACTGCGCGTATTGACGTAAGTAGCAAAATAGGCGCAGCGGCGAGCGCGTGCCGCGCGATGCGGTCACGGATGACGGGCAGCGCCGCGCGTGCGCCGCTGCGCGCGGCGGGACAGATCCGGCGCGCAAGTCGGAGCGCGTTGCGCTTGTGGACGGGGAGGTGTCTCGAACAGAATACCCGGCAGCTCACGCGCACGAGCGCGGCCAACGGCGACTTACGGAGCAGAGAGCCTCGCGATGCCCGTCTCGGATGTCCAGTACTTCCCGATCACGCTGCCGTTGCTGCTGATCCTGGCGGGGCTGCTCGGGGTGATGGGCGCGCTGGTTGCGCTGCGGCTGCTGCGCTACGCATCCGAGACGATGCAGATCAGCGAGCTGTCGCTGCTCGTGATCCTGGGGCTGTCGCTCATCGGCAGCTACGTGAACATCCCGGTGGCCTATCTGCCGGCGCACCGGCTCATCAGCGCCGACGAGATCCGCTTCTTCGGCATCACTTACGTCATTCCGGTCGTGCGCCAGACCCGCGCGACGGTGATCGCCGTGAACCTCGGGGGCGCGGTGATCCCGGTCGTGCTGTCGCTGTATCTGCTCGTGCGGCACGAGCTCTATGTGCTCGCCGCCATCGCGACCACGTGCGTCGCCGCGGTCTGCCATTTCCTCGCCCGCCCGGTGCCCGGGTTCGGCATTGCCCTGCCGATATTCGTGCCGGCGAGCGCGACGGCCATCATCGCGCTCGCCCTCACCCGCCGCCGCGCGGCGCCGTTGGCCTACATCAGCGGCAGTTGCGGCGTGCTGATCGGGGCCGACCTGCTCAATCTCGGCGCGGTGCGATCCCTCGGCGCCCCGGTCGCCTCCATCGGCGGCGCGGGAACCTTCGACGGCATCTACCTCACCGGTCTGCTCGCCCTGCTGTACGCGGGGCTCTCGCGCTACCTCTCGAAGTGACTCCCCGCCTGCACGGCAGGCACCTCACCGCGCGCCGGGAGGCTCAGTGCGTTTGCGCCGGGAGGGAGGGCGACGCTGCGGATAGGCGGCGGACGGAAGGGCATGGTAGCGCTTGTAGGCCGGGAGGCTCTTGAACAGGTTGTCCGGCGAGGGGCCGCGCTGCGACCCGGAGCACTCGACCCTCGACAGCTGCGCTTCGCGCTCGACCTGCGTGGCATCGAGCGGCGGCGGACCGGACACCAGGTAGCAGTTGCCGCCGCTGCGCGAGATCGACTCGCCGGTGCGCGTGCGGTACGACTCGCGCCCCTGGGAGCGCACACCGGAGGGCGCCGAGGAGAGCGAGGTGCGGGCGCGGGCGCCCCTGGGAAATCCGATCGTGTGCGGCCGCGCGCGGTTGAGAATCGCATGCACGGCCTGGCGCGCCGCGCGCACCCAGTTGATCGGCCGGGGCACGTGGATGGGCCGGCTGACGGGGGGCAGAAACACCGTGATCGGCGCGGTGATGGGCGCCGCGGACAGCGCGAGAGGATGCAGCCGGGCCGGCGTGAAGCGCACCGGCCGGCGGCGCGCCGGCAGGAGCAGCACCGCGCTGATCGGCACGGCGCCCGCGCCGCCGGCGGGGATCGAGCGTGTTGCGCGGATCAGCAGCGCGATCACGAGCACATGCGCGGCCGCGACAGCGACAAGGAGCAGGCTCTGTCTGGCCGTGCGCGCGCGCAGCGCCTCCACTCCTCCCCCTTTGCGGCATCAGCGTCTCTGCAGTTCAGACCGCACGCGAATGGGACGGTTCCGGGCGCACTGTCCGGAACCGGATGGATCAGGGACGAAACGGACGGGGCGGGCCAAGCCGCCACGGGCGGTTGAACCGCCCGTGCGGATTACTTGGCGATGCCGACGCCGCCGGCGGCAGCGTACTTCTTGCGGAACTTGTCCACGCGGCCCGCCGTGTCGACGATCTTCTGCTTGCCGGTGTAGAACGGGTGGCAGTTCGAGCACACTTCCACCTGCAGATCGTGACCCAGCGTGGAGCGCGTCTTGAACGAGTTGCCGCAGGTGCAGGTGACCGTGATCTCTTGGTACTCGGGATGGATGGCGGCTTTCATAAGTGCGGTGACTCGAATTCGGGGGCCGGGTCCGGCTGCGCGGGGCATCCGGAGGAGGCCTGAGTTCAACAAAAGGGCGCGGAGTTTAGCCGGAGCGGCGCTTTCCCTCAAGGGCCGGGCTGGGGACGGGCCTGCGGCCTCTCAATGCGCATTATCCACAAAAGCTGTGGATAACTCTGTGGAAGACTGCCCTTCCTAACACGGAATTTCGCGGCCACATTGCGGTTTTGTTGCAGTGATGAAAAATTGACCAGGACATTTCACTCATATTCATCAATGACTTACAGAAACATCGTTGAGCGACTTGAGCGCTTTGAGAGCTAATTCACTCATTTGCCGACAGGGGCTCCGACCCTGTGTATAAGGGCCGCCCGCAAGGGCCCCTCCGCTCACCCAAACCATTGACATTTTCGTTCAGCCTACGCTTTCCCGCGTTTCCGGCAGGAAGCTCAACAGCAGCTCATTGAGGAACCGCCAGCCGAGGGGGCTCGCCCGGTAGCGCACCCCGTCGCCCACGATGAGCTCGCGGGCCATCAGCTCCCCGAGCGGGCGCGCGAGGCTCTCCCACGGCAGGCCGGTGCGGCGGCTGAAGAGCGCCGGCTCGAACCCTTCCCGCAAACGCAGGGCATTGAGCATGAACTCGAAGGGCAGCTGCTCGGCCGGCACGGCCTGCCGGGCCGCCGCCCCCTCAGCGGCGCAGGCCAGGTACCGCCGGGGCTCGCGCGGCTGCGCGCTGCGCAGCACCTGCCCGGCCTGTGCGCGCGTGAGCTTGCCGTGCGCGCCTGCGCCGATGCCGAGGTAATCGCCGAAGCGCCAGTAGTTGAGGTTGTGGCGGCACTGCCGGCCGGGGCGCGCGTAGGCCGACACCTCGTACTGCTCGAGACCCTCGGCCGCCAGGCGCTCTCCGCACGCCGCCAGCATCCGCTCGATCTGCTCCTCCTCCGGCAGCGCCGGCGGGCGGCCGGCGAACTGCGTTCCGGGCTCGAGGGTGAGCTGGTAGTGCGACAGGTGCGCCGGCGCGAGCGCCAGGGCCGACTCGATGTCCCGCACGGCGCCCGCCGCATCCTGGCCCGGCAGCCCGTACATCAGGTCGAGGTTGAAGTTCCCGAGCCCGGCGGCATGCAGTTCCTCGGCGGCGCGGCGCGTCTCATCGGGTGAATGAATCCGCCCGAGCACCGCGAGCCGCCCGGCATCGAAGCTCTGCGCGCCGAGCGATACCCGCGTGATGCCCGCGGCGCGGTACTCGGCGAACCGTCCCCGCTCGATGGTGCCCGGATTGGCCTCCAGGGTGACCTCGAGTCCCGCGGCGAGCCGCAGCCGCTCGCGGGCCATCATCAGCACCTCGCCGATGGCGCGGGGGGAGAACAGGCTGGGCGTGCCGCCGCCGAGGAAGATGCTGATCACCTCCCGCCCGCTCGCCTCGATGGCCTGGGCCTCGAGATCCGCGCGCAGCGCCGCGAGGTAGGCGTCCTCGGCGAGCGGTCCGCGCAGCGTGTACGAGTTGAAATCGCAGTACGGACACTTGCGCACGCACCAGGGGAAGTGCACGTACAGGGCGAGCGGGGGATTCTCGAGCACGGTCATGGGGTGAGCGCGGCGGGTGCGCCGCAACCTATTTTCGTCGCTCGCGTTGCGCCGCGCCAGCCCGACCGCCGCCTGGCGGCCTCATTCTACCGGCTGGTAAACTCGCTCCGGCATTTGTGCCTTGATTCGAGACGCGGACCGTGTAAACCTGCGGCCTCGTCCCCACCCGACGCTCGAGACACCCCCGCTTGGGCGCCGACCGCTCAACAATGGAAGCGTCAAGCGAATGACCCAGAACACATACGAGCTCGTCGATCGAGCCACTGATCGCAAGGTGAGCCTGCCCGTGCGCGCGGGCACAATCGGTCCGTCCGTCGTCGACATCGCCAAGCTCAACAAGGAGCTCGGCGTGTTCACCTACGACCCCGGATACGGCATGACCGCCGCGACGGAAAGCCGCATCACCTACATCGACGGCGACGCCGGCGTGCTGCTGTATCGCGGCTATCCGGTGGAGCAGCTGGCGGAAAAGAGCAGCTTCATGGAGGTGGCGTACCTGCTGCTGCACAGCGAGCTGCCGACGCGCAAGCAGCTCGATGAGTTCGTCGGCAGCATTCGTCATCACACGATGATCAACGAATCGCTGCTCAGATTCTTCCACGGGTTCCACTACGATGCGCACCCGATGGCCATGGTCTCGGCGGTGATCGCCTCGATGTCCGCGTTCTACCACGACACCATGGACATCTATAACCCGCGCCACCGGGAGATCTTCGCGCACCGCATCATCGCCAAGATCCCGACCATCGCTGCGGCGGCGCACAAGCATTCCCTCGGCCAGCCGTACGTCTACCCGCGCAACGACCTCGATTACTGCAGCAACCTGCTGCACATGCTCTACGCCGTGCCGTGCGAGCCGTATGAGGTCGACCCGGTGGCCGCCCAGGCGCTCGACCTGCTGTTCATCCTGCACGCCGATCACGAGCAGAACGCCAGCACCTCGACGGTGCGCCTCGCCGGCAGCACCGGCACCAATCCGTACGCGGCGATCTCCGCGGGCGTCGCGGCGCTGTGGGGACCGGCGCACGGCGGCGCGAACGAGGCGGTGCTGAACATGCTCGAGCAGATCGGCACCGTCGACAACATCCCGAAATTCCTCGAGCAGGCCAAGGACAAATCGAGCCACGTGCGCCTGATGGGCTTCGGGCATCGCGTCTACAAGAACTTCGATCCGCGCGCCAAGATCATCCGCGCGATGTGCCACAAGGTGCTCGCGCGCCTCGGACGCTCGGACAATCCGCTGTTCGAGCTGGCGCTGCGGCTGGAGGAAATCGCCCTCAAGGACGAGTACTTCATCGAGCGCAAGCTCTACCCGAACGTGGACTTCTATTCGGGCATCATCTACAGCGCGATCGGGATTCCGCGCTCGATGTTCACGGTCATGTTCGCGATCGCGCGTACCGTCGGGTGGGTCGCGCACTGGCAGGAGATGCTCGCCGATCCGGCCATGCGCATCGGCCGCCCGCGCCAGCTCTACACCGGCTCCACCCAGCGCGATTACCTCGAGATCGGCCGCCGCCGCTGAGCGGGCCCGGCTAGGACGCCGCGAGCAGCGCTTCCACCTCGGAGGCGCTGGCGCGGCGCATGGGCCGGCCGTCGACGGGGCTGACGGGCGCCTGGCGGATGCCCTCCGGCGGGAACACCGTCACCTCAATCGGCTGCGCCTCGATCTCGAAGCGCAGCCCTGGATAGGCGCGCACGCGCACCGGGTCCATGCGCACGCGCTTTTCGGTCACCTCGTGCGTCAGGCCCAGATCGATGAGCCTCAGCGTCACCGACTCGGCGCAATCGGCGAACAGGTGCAGCTGCACCTGCGCGTGACGGGTCGCCGTGCCGGTCAGTACCGGCCCGACCAGGCGCGGCTCGAATTCCCGCAGACGGCGCATGGCCGCGAGCGCCGCGCGGCGCTGCGCCTGCAGCGACTCGAGGTGCGAGTCACCGTCGAACAGCCGCTGGTACTGCGCCAGCGCCTCCTCGATCTCGACGTTCTTAGGCAGCACGGCGCCCTCCTCGACGCCGAAGCGCTGGGCGGCCTTGCGCTTGGCGAGCAGGAAGTCGGCGATGCCGTGCTCGGCCATGATGCGCGCCGCCTCCTGCGCGAGCGCGTGCCGGAGGTTGTCGCTGCGCGGTGTCGGGCGCTTGGGCATCAGAAGATGGACTCCGCGGAGCCCTGGCCCTGGCTGGGCCGCCGCGCGAGCGCGCCGCGGCCGCCCGGCAGGTGATTCGCCATGAAGATCTCCTCGATGCCGTCCGGGTTCTCGTCACTCACCAGCAATCCGGTGCGCGGCGAGATGCGCAGCCGCACGATTCCCGGCGGCTGAGGCCGCCGCCACTGCGGCACGCCGATGAGCGCCTGGCGCATGAAGCGCACCCAGATCGGCAGCGCGACGGCCGCGCCCTGTTCGCCGGCCCCGAGCGAGCGGTCATCGTCGAATCCCGTCCATACGCTCGCCACCAGGTGCGGTGTGAAGCCGTTGAACCAGGCATCCTTCCAGCTGTTGGTCGTGCCGGTCTTGCCCGCGATGTCGTCCCGATGCAGCACGAGCGCGCCCATCCCGGTGCCGAACTTGATGACGCTGCGCATCATGGAGGTCATGATGTAGTCGTTGTCCGCGCTGATGACGCGCGGGGCGATCTGGGCCGGCGGCATGTAGGCCGCCCCGCCGCCGCGCAGCGCGTCGGCCTCCGCTAGCAGCGCGCTCTCGTCGGGCGCCGGCTTCAGATCCGCGAGGCTCACCGGCTGGCTGCAGCCGTGGCAGGCGATGCGCGGCTTGGCCTGCCAGATGGTCTTGTCGGCCGAATTGACGATGCGCTCGATGAGGAAGGGCTTGACGCTGTAGCCGCCGTTGGCGAATACCGCGTAGCCGGTCGCCATCTGCAGAGGATTGGTCTCCAGCGTGCCGAGCGCGAGCGTCAGATTCTGCGGCAGTGATTTCGGATCGAATCCGAAGCGCTTGGCATAGTGGCTGGCGTACTGGATGCCGATCGCCCGCAGCACCCGGATCGACACCAGGTTGATCGAGTGGGCAAGCGCCACGCGCAGGCGCACCTCGCCGCCGAAGCGGTCACCGTAGTTCGCGGGCCGCCAGGTGCTCTCCAGTCCCGGGCCGCCGACCACGAGCGGCGTGTCCATGAACGTGCTCGAGGCCGTGTAGCCGCGCCTGAGCGCCGCGGAATAATAGAAGGGCTTGAACCCCGAGCCCGGCTGGCGCTGCGCGTCGACCGCTCGGTTGTACTTGCTGATGTAGTAATCGAAGCCGCCGACCAGCGCCGCGATCGCACCGTCGTCCGGATCGAGCGCCACCATCGCGCCTTCCGCCTGCGGGATCTGGGCGAGCAGCACGTCCTTCGGGTCGTGCCACACGACGTACACGACATCCCCGCGGGAGAGCACATCGCTTGCGCTCTTCGGCGCAGGGCCGACCAGCCGGTGCGCCAGCGCCTTGCCGGCCCAGGACAGCCCGTCCCAGCCGATTTCCCCGAAGCCGTGATCGCGCACGTAGACCTGGGCGCTGTGCGTGCCGACGCCGACGACCACGGCCGGAGAGAGCACCCCGATCCGCTGGTACTGATCCGTCAGGGTGCGCAGCTGGGCGGCGGTCACCCCCGGGGCCAGCACGGTGCGCCCGATCGGTCCGCGCCAGCCGTGCCGGCGGTCGTAGGCGATCAGGCCCAGCTGCACGGCGCGATTGGCCGCGGTCTGCAGCCGCCCGTCGATGGTCGTGTACACCTTGTAGCCGGCGGTCTCGGCCGCCGCGCCGTAGCGCTGCACCATCTCCTGGCGCACCATCGCGGCGACGTACGGCGCATGGACGATCACCCCGGGGGCATGCAGCCGGGCATCGATCGGGGCACGATTGGCGGCCTGCGCCTGCGCCGCCGTGATGTATCCCTGATCGAGCATCTCGGTGAGCACGTACGAGCGGCGGTCCGCCGCCAGGTGCGGATGGACGACCGGGTTGTACAAGGAAGGGGCCTGCACGATGCCGGCCAGCGTGGCCGCTTCGGCCAGATTCAGCTGATCGAGCGTCTTGCCGTAGTAGGTCTGGGCGGCGGCCGCCACGCCGTACGCGCGCTCGCCGAAGAAGATGACGTTCAGATAGAGCTGAAAGACATCCTGCTTGGAAAAGTAGTGATCGAGCTCATAGGCGACGAAGGATTCCTGCAGCTTGCGCCGCCAGGTCTTGTCCAGCGTGAGGAACACGTTGCGGGCGGCCTCCATGGTGATGGTGCTGCCGCCCTGGGCCTTGCGTCCCTCGATCAGATCCACGACGCCCGCCCTGAGGACGCTGACCAGGTTGATCCCGCCCTCGTGGAAGAAGTGGTGGTCTTCGGCCGCGAGAAACGCCTCCCGCACCATCGGGGGGATCTCGTCGTAGCGGACCGGGGTGCGCTGCTCGGTGCCGATCTGCGCCATGAGCTGGCCGCTGACGGTATAGATCCTCAGCGGGACCTTGAGCTTGACGTCATGCATCTGCGCCAGCGTGGGCAGCGAGGGCTGCAGGTACACATAAGTACAGAAGTAGGCGTACAGCCCGGCCAGGCCGATCAATACCAGCGCACCGGCCCCGATGGCCGGTACTCTAAAAAACTTCAGCTTCACCGAATGAAAACTCTCTGTGGCAGGGAGGAATAGCTCCGCTCAAGGTCCGGGGCTTCCCGGTCTCACATCGTACCCCGCAACTTCACCGACCGTCTGCACTGTGGATAAGTTCGGCGGGAGAGGCCCGCCGGGGCCCAGGACCGCCCGGGCAGGCCCTCTGCGCCCCCTTCGGGAGACCGAAAGCGCGTACCGCATGCCAGTTTTGGCGTGCCGCGCCGCGAGCCCCCGAAACGGGTGGCGTTTCCGTGAGGCGGCTCACGTTCAATTTAACCTTTGGCTGATATATAGTGGCTCGAATATTGACGAGGGGTGGCTATTTTCAGGCGTAAGACCCTGAAAAGGAAAACAATGTTCCTCTTCCAGCGGAAGCACCGCCCACTGCTTGGACTTGACATAACGACGTCCTCGATCAAGCTCATCGAGCTCAGCATGGCCGGTGGGCAGTATCGGGTCGAGAGTTACGCGGCCGAAGCCACGCCCGTAAACTCGATCAACGAGAAGAGCATCGTGGACGCCGAGGCAGTCGGCGAGGCCGTGCGCCGCGCGGTCAAGCGCTCGGGCACCAAGAACACCGAGGTCGCGCTCGCGATCAGCGGCGATGCCGCCATTACGAAGGTGATTCAGATGCCGCGCTCCCTGCGCGCCAATGACCTCGAGGCGCAGGTGCAGATGCAGGCCGACCAGTACATCCCGTTCCCCATGGACGAGGTGAGCTACGACTTCGAGGTGATCGGCCCGTCGGAGAAGGATCCGGACACCAATAACGTGCTGCTGGTGGCGACGCGCACCGAGAACGTCGAGCAGCGCCAGGCGGCCGTACGCGCCGCCGGGCTCACCGCCAAGATCGTCGACGTGGAGGCCTTCGCGCTCGAGAACGCCTGCCGCCTGCTCACCCATCAGATGCCCGACGGCGGCGTCGACCGCACCATCGCCGTGGTCGACTTCGGCGCGAGCAGCACGACCTTCAGCGTGCTGCGCAGTCTGAAGGTGAGCTATACCCGCGATTTCCCCTTCGGGGGCCAGCAGCTCACCGAGGAGATCATGCGCACCTACGGGCTGTCGCTCGAGGAAGCCGGACGCGCCAAGAAAGAAGGCGGGCTGCCCGGCAACTACCAGTCCGAGGTGCTCGATCCGTTCATCGACGACATGACCCAGCAGGTCAACCGCTCGCTGCAGTTTTATCTCGCCTCCGGCTCGGGGCGTGAACAGCCGGAGAAAATCCTGGTGTGCGGCGGGTGCGCCAACATTCCGGGCGTCGCCGACGTCATTGCCAGCCGCGTCGGCATCGCCGCCGAGAAGGGCGACCCTCTCGGGCAGATGAAGCTGTCGGCACGCGCCCGGACGCAGGCCGTGCACCGCGACGCGACGGCCCTGCTGACCGCTTGCGGTCTGGCGCTCAGGAGCTTCGACTGACATGCCGCGGATCAACCTGCTCCCCTGGCGTGAGGCCGAGCGCAAAGAGCGCAAGCTCGCCTTCCTGATCGCCCTCGGCGCCGCCGGGCTGGCCGCCATCGTGGTCACCTTCGGCGTGCACCTCGTCTACACCGGGCTGATCAGCGCGCAGAACCGCCGCAACGAGCTGCTGCGCTCGCAGATCCAGGTCTTGAACCACCAGATCGGCGAGATCAACTCCCTGGAGAAGACCAAGCGCAAGTTCCTGGCGCGCATGCACATCATCGAGCAGCTGCAGCGCTCGCGGCCGCAGATCGTGCACATCTTCGATCAGATCGTGCGCACGGTGCCGCAGGGGCTGTACCTGACCGAGGTCACCGAGAAAGGCACCCACATCCAGTTCAAGGGCGTGGCCCAATCGAGCACGCGTGTGTCGGACTTCATGCGCAACATCGATCATTCCAAGTGGCTCGCCAACGCCGAGCTCGAGGTGATCCAGGCGAGCAAGGGCGCACCGGGCTCCACCTTCACCCTGGACGCTGAGGTCGTCTCGCCCAAATCCGGCAAGCCGGGCGCACCGGGCAGGACCGTGGCCGCCGGAGGACATGCGCCATGAACGTTCAGGACCTGCTCGAGGAACTGCGCGATCTCGACCCCCGGGAGCCCGGCCGCTGGCCGTTCGCGGTGCGGGCCGGGGCGGTGGGCCTGACCTTCGTGCTGCTTACGCTGATCCTCGTCTACCTGTTCGTGTGGCAGACCGTGCGCCCGCAGCTGCTGCAGCGCGAGCGCCAGGAGCAGTCGCTGCGCCAGGAGTTCGTGATCAAGCACTCGGTGGCGGCCAACCTCAATATCTACCGGCAGCAGCTGACGGAGCTGCGCCGCTCCTTCGGCGCGCTGCTGCGCCAGCTGCCCGGCAAGACTCAGGTGCCGAGCCTGCTCGAGGACATCTCCGACACCGCGAGCGCCGCGGGCCTGAAGCAGAGGCTGTTCGAACCCGGCAAGGAGACCGAGAAGGAGTTCTACGCGGTGCTCCCGATCAAGATGCAGCTGACCGGCAGCTATCACCAGTTCGGGCTGTTCGTCAGCGACATCGCCGCGCTGTCGCGCATCGTCACGCTGCACGACATCCAGATCAAGCCGATCACCAAGAGTGCGTACGACCAGTTGTCCTTGACCCTGACGGCCAAGACGTACCGCTATCTCACCGCAGACGAGATGGCCGCGCAGCGCGCCAGCAAGCACAAGTTCGCGCGCCCCCCGCACCGCGGACCGGGCTGAGGCGCGCGGAGAGACCGGAATGACCACGCAGATTCACACCCGCGGACTGATGCGCAGCTGTGCGGTGCTCGCCTGTCTGCTGCTTGCGGCCTGCTCCGGCAGCGACGGCGGCGTGCAGCGCTTCATCGCCCGAGTCGAGCGCCAGCCCGGCGGCCGGGTCGAGCCGCTGCCGAAGGTGCCGAAGTACGAGACGTTCACGTACGATGATCAGGACATGCGCTCGCCGTTCGTGCCGAGCGAGCCGACCGGCATCGGCTCGATACGCCCGGACGCCTCGCGGCCGCGCCAGTATCTGGAGCGCTTCCCGCTCGACACGCTGAAGATGGTCGGCACGATGAAGCTCGGCAAGACCGACTACGGTCTGGTGCAGACTCAGGACGGCATCGTGCACCGCGTGACGATCGGCAACTACATGGGCCAGAACGATGGCCGCATCATCCAGATCACCCCGACTCAAATCCGGCTGGTCGAGATCGTCCCCGACGGTCTCGGCGGGTTCATGAAACGGCCGGCAGCCCTGGGACTCAGTAAGTGAACAATCCGGTAGCGAACGCTCATGCAGGGAGTTCGAGAATGAAAGCCTTTCCGCGGAAGTCTCGCGTCGTGGACGCAGCCGCCCTGTCCCTGCTCCTCGTCCTCGCGGTGTTTGCGGGCCGCCCCGCCCGCGCGGCCGATGCTCAGGTTGCGCTGCAATCCATCCAGGTACAGCAGCTGCCGCATGCCCAGATGCAGCTCACTCTGCATCTGTCGGGCCCGGCCCCGAAGCCGCTGTCCTTCACCATGGACAACCCGGCGCGGATCATCATCGATCTGCCCAATACCCGCCTGGCGCTGCCGTCGGATCAGATCAACGTGAAGTCGGGCGGCCTTGAGTCCATCGTGGCCGCCGCGACCCATCACCGCTCGCGCCTCGTCGTCAGTCTCGACTCGATGGTGACCTACGGCCTGCATCAGCAGGGCAATCGGATTCTCGTCACGCTCGGCCCCGGAGCGGCGCGCACCGACGATGCGCACATGGCCGCGGCTGCGGCCACCGCCGAAGGCGTCGCCGCGGTGCACGCCGGACTCGCCCCACCCTGGCAGATCCGCGCCATCAGCTTCCGCCGCAGCAGCGACGGCGCCGGGCGGATCCTGGTCCAGCTGTCCGATCCGCACATCCCGGTCAATCTGAACCAGATCGGCAACCAGGTCGTGGTGGATTTCAATCATGCCGCGGTGCCGGCCAAGCTGCTGCGGCGTTTCGATGCGACCGACTTCGGCACCCCGGTCACCAACTTCTCGGTGACCCGGACCGCGCACGGCTCGCGCATCACCATCAATGCGAGCGGCGCGTTCACGGAGCTCGCCTACCAGGCAGACACGCAGTACGTCGTCGAGCTGCGGCCCGTGTCGCAGAGCCAGGCGCTGGCGCAGCAGCCGAAATACACCGGCCAGCGTCTCTCGCTGAATTTCCAGAACATCAAGGTGCGCGCGGTGCTGCAGCTACTCGCCGATGCGAGCGGCCAGAACATCGTGGTCAGCGACGTGCACGGCGACATCACGCTCGGTCTGCACGATGTGCCGTGGGACCAGGCGCTGCACGTGATTCTCGAGCTCAAGGGGCTCGGTGAGCGCCGCGAGGGCAACGTCATCCTGGTGGCCCCGCAGGCCCAGCTGGCGGCGACCGAAAAGGCCAAGCTCGCCGCCGAGCATGCCGTGCAGCAGCTCGAGCCGCTGCGCTCGGAGTACATCCAGGTCAATTACGCCAAGGCGGCGAACCTCGCTTCGCTGATCAAATCCCAAGGCCACTCGCTGCTCTCGAGGCGCGGCACCGTCACGGTCGACGTCCGCACGAACACCCTGCTGGTGCAGGACACGCCGCAGCGGCTCGAGCAGATCCAGCAGCTGGTGCGGCGGCTCGACGTGCCGGTGCGCCAAGTGCTGATCGAGGCGCGCATCGTGCTCGTGAACAACAACTTCCAGCGCCAGCTCGGCACGCGCCTCGGCCTGACCGACGTGCAGGCCAACGGCGCGAACGGCATCGTCGCCACCACCGGCACCGCCGCCGGCACGGACACGATGGTCAGCTCCGCGATCACCAATCTGCAGGCCAACAACACGCCCTACCCGGTCACCTTCCCGACCGGATCGAACGCCGCGAATCGCTACGACGTCAATCTGCCGGTGAGCAATCCGGCCGGCTCGATCGCCTTCGGCATCCTGAGCGGCAACTATCTGGTCGACCTGGAATTGTCGGCGGCGCAGGCGGAGACGGAAGCGAAGATCATCTCCTCCCCGCGGGTCATCACCGCGAACCAGCGCCAGGCGGAGATCATGCAGGGCGTGGAGATTCCTTATCAGCAGTCCGCCTCGAGCGGCGCAACCTCGATCGCGTTCAAGAAGGCGGTGCTCGAGCTGAAGGTCACCCCGCAGATCACGCCGGACAACCGCATCATCCTCAACCTCGAGGTGCGCGACGACGAGGTGGGCCAGGAGGTCGTCGCCTCCGGCGGCGTGCAGGTGCCGGCGATCGACACGCGCGAGGTCACCACGCAGGTGCTGGTCAATGACGGCCAGACGGTCGTCCTCGGCGGCATCCTGCAGACGAACAACACGGACACCATCAACAAGGTGCCGTGGCTCGGGGACCTTCCGATCATCGGCCATCTGTTCAAGAACACGGACCATACGAACAACAAGGATGAGCTGCTGGTGTTCGTGACGCCGAAGATCGTCCGCCAGAACCCGGCGGTGTACTGACCGGACAAACGGGCGCGCCGCCGGGCGGACAAGCCCGGCGGGCAACCCCGTCACGGGTTCGGGCGGCGGGAGCTCTCCCGCCGCCGCTGAGACTCAGGCTCGCTCGATGCTGCGCCAGGCCCGCGGCGGCTTCAGGGTCGCGGAGGCGGACTTTCTGCGCCGAGACAGCGGCAAACGCGCCCATGTGGGACGCTGCGGCTTGATATCCTGTGCGTGAGACATGCAAGGCAAGCCCCCCAATATCTTTCTCATCGGCCCGATGGGCTCGGGGAAATCAGCTGTCGGACGGAGTCTCGCCCGGCTGCTGCGGGTGCCGTTTCACGACAGCGACGCGGAGATCGAGCGGCGCACGGGGGTCGACATTCCCTTCATCTTCGACAAGGAGGGCGAAGCGGGCTTTCGCGAGCGGGAACGGGAGGTCATCGCCGCCCTGACCACGTTGCGGCACGTCGTGCTCTCCACCGGCGGCGGTGCCGTGATGCTGCCGGAGAATCGCCGTCTGCTGGCCGAGAACGGCTGGGTGGTGTACCTCAAGACCTCGGTTGCGCAGCAGGCCGAACGGGTCAAGCCGGGGCGCCACCGGCCGCTGCTCAATGACGTCGAGGATCCGGCCGCCCGCCTGCGCGAGCTGATGCAGATCCGCGACCCGCTGTACAGCTCCATCGCCGATCTGACGGTCAGCACCGACGGCCGGCAGATCAAGGCCGTGGTCCGCGACATCCTGCAACTGATCCGCTAGATTGCCGGCATGAGTGCAACGGTGGACACCCTGACCGTCGAGCTCGGCACGCGCAGCTATCCGATCCTGATCGGAGAGGGCCTGCTGCGTGACGCCGCCCTGGTCGGCCGCCACGTACCCGCCCGCGATGTGCTGATCGTCAGCAACACCACTGTCGCGCCGCTGTACCTGGAAGCACTCGAGGCCGCGCTGAGCACGCGCAGGACGGTCGCCACGCTCCTGCCGGATGGCGAGACGTACAAGACCCTGGACACCGTGGCGCGCATCCTCGATGTGCTGGTGGCGAACCGCTTCGGGCGGGATTGTGCGGTGGCGGCGCTCGGCGGCGGGGTGGTCGGGGACATGGCCGGCTTTGCCGCATCCGTCTATCAGCGCGGCGTCGCCTTCGTGCAGGTGCCAACCACTCTGCTCGCGCAGGTCGACTCGGCGGTCGGCGGAAAGACCGGCGTCAATCACCCCGGCGGCAAGAACCTCATCGGCGCGTTCCACCAGCCCGCCGCGGTCCTCGCCGACACGGCGACCCTCTCGACGCTCGCTCCGCGTGAACTGCGTGCGGGCCTGGCGGAAGTCGTCAAATACGGCCTGATCCACGACAGCGGCTTCTTCGCGTGGCTGGAGACGCATGCCGATGCGCTGCTTGCCGGCGATGCGGGCGCTCTGGCGCACGTCATCCGCCGCTCCTGCGAGATCAAGGCCGCCATCGTGGGCCGGGACGAGCACGAGCACGGCGAGCGCGCCCTGCTCAATTTCGGGCACACGTTCGGGCATGCCATCGAGTCCGCGACGGGCTTCAGCCGCTGGCTGCACGGCGAAGCCGTGGCCGCGGGCATGGCCATGGCCGCACGCATGTCGCACGAAAGCGGGTGGCTCGGCCGAGCTGACCTCGAGCGGGTGATCCGCCTGATCGAGCGCCTGGGGCTGCCGACCGAAGTCGAAGCGGTCTCGCCGGAGACGATGCTGGCGCACATGCGCATCGACAAGAAAGTCCTCGATGGGCGGATCCGCCTGGTGCTGCTGCGGGCGATCGGCGAAGCCTTCGTGACCGCCGAGTACGACGGGGAGCGGCTGCGGCACACTCTGGAGGCGCACCTGCGCTAGCGACCGTCATGACCACGGTGCAAGCCGATTCCCTCACCCTGGCCCCCTATGCGGCGCACGACGAGCAGTCGCGGGGCAGGCGCTATCCGGAACCGAAGCCGCAGTTCCGCAGCGAGTTTCAGCGCGACCGGGACCGGATCATCCATTCGAACGCATTCCGCCGCCTAGTGTACAAGACGCAGGTGTTCGTCAACCACGAAGGCGATCTGTATCGCACCCGCATCACGCATTCGATCGAAGTGGCCCAGATCGGCCGCTCGGTCGCCCGGGCGCTCGGCGTGAACGAGACGCTCACCGAGGCGATCAGCCTCGCCCATGATCTCGGCCATACCCCGTTCGGGCATGCCGGACAGGATGCGCTCAACGAGTGCATGCGGCCCTACGGCGGGTTCGAGCACAACCTGCAATCGCTGCGCGTGGTCGATGAGCTCGAGGAGCGCTACGCGGCGTTCCCTGGACTGAACCTGACGTTCGAATGCCGCGAAGGCATCCTCAAGCACTGCTCGGCGCGCGTCGCGCGCGAGCTGGGGGAGATCGGCGAGCGCTTTCTGCGGCATCAGCAGCCGGGAATCGAGGCGCAGATCGCCAACCTGGCCGACGAAATCGCCTACAATAATCACGACGTCGATGACGGCATACGCGCGGGGCTGGTTGACTTGCAGCAGCTCACCGAGATGCGGCTCTTCCGCCGGCAGTACGATGCCGTCACCGCCGAGCACCCTGGCCTCGGCGAGCGGCGTCTGGTGCACGAGGTCATCCGCCGGATGATCAATCACATCGTGGTCGATCTGGTCCGCACGAGCCAGCAGCGCATCGCCGAGGCGGCTCCGGCCTGCATCGACGACGTGCGCCTGCTGCCGCGGCCGCTGATCGCACTCAGCGAGCAGACCCTCGAGGAGCATCGCGAACTGATGCGTTTTCTGCGTGAGCGGGTCTATCGCCACTACAAGGTGCTGCGCATGACCACCAAGGCCAAGCGGGTGATCGAGGCGCTGTTCGGCGCCTTCATGGCGGACATCCAGCTGATGCCGCCCGAGCACCAGGAACTCGCGATACGAGCCGAAGCTTCGTTCGGCACAGCTGGCCGTGCGCGCGCAGTGGCCGACTACGTGGCCGGCATGACCGATCGCTACGCGATTCTCGAGCATCAGCGGCTCTACGATCCGGCGGAGCGGACCTGAACCATGAGCAGCGGCGATCCTGGCCTGTCGCTTGATTCACGCCGCCACTTCTTGCAGGCGCTGCGCCGGGTGCTGCGGCCAATCATCAGACTCCTGATTCGTTCAGGAATCCGTTACGACGAATTCGCGGACGTTGCACGCAGCGCATATGTTGAAAGCGCGATTTGCTACGGTAACGAAAGGGACCCTGCCGCCACTGAGGAGCAGGTTTCATGGATTACCGGGATAAGCCGTGAGTTGGTTCGGCATTATTACGAGCGAGAATTTCACTTCGCCAGAGAAATCCGGACGGGAAGGGATGTCATTACCACAGTCTTGCACAAATGGCACACTGACCCTCAATATCTCGGTCCGCATGGCCTTCCGCTTGATCTTGAGTTCGATGCGACAAGAGAACCAACATTCCGCGGGCTTGTCGCAAAAATTGATCCCGATTCGAACCCAGACCTGATTCTCGAGGAGTTACTCTCCGCAAAGGCTGTGTCGTGCTCGGAGGAGCGCCGGATCCGCCCGCTGTCGAGATTTCTTATTCACAGGAGAGACAGCGCTGCAAGCATAGAGTATTTCAGCGAAAATCTTGTACACCTTATCGAGACTTACGAGCACAACTTCAACCCGCCGAATTCGGAAAAGAAGCGCCTCGATAGAACAGTGTTTCCGGACCGAGGTCTACCGGCGGTTTTGCTACCAAGTTTTCAGGCGTTTGCGCGAGAGAAAGCAACTCGGCTGCTGTCCGATTTGGATGACTGGTTGGCACGCCACGCAAACGCAGATAATCACCAAGCAGACACCAAGGTTGAGACAGGAATAAATGTCTTTTTGTACGTTGAGGAGCCAATAGACCCCAGACCCTTGTCTGGCCTGACGAGAGCGCGCAGAGATAGTTCGATGCGCGGACGCAAGAAGCCATGAATTCCAAGAAGATGCGCGAGCACCTGCTGCTTGCTGTGCACCGAGTCATACGCGCGCTCGCCCGAACGCTGCTTCGCGCTGGAATTCGCTTCGAGGATTTCGCAGCTGTCGCGCGGGGTGTTTACATCGAGAGCGCAATTCGTGATTTCCGTTACCCGAGCACTCCCTCCCGCGAACGGATCGCCGTAACGACCGGGCTGACGCGCAGCCAGATCGATGCTTACGTAGACGATGATGGTAAGCAAATCGACGGAGACCCGGCATTGATGTTTCTCGTAGCGGAGGTTCTGCGCACCTGGCACACGAACCCTCGATTTCTCGGCCCGTATGGAATCCCCCTTGAACTCCGCCTTGACATGCCGGAAGACCGATCCTTCCGATCCGTGGTCGCATCTGTAGATCCCCGAGCCGATGCGCGCATCGTGCTCAGTGAATTACTGCGTACGGGTGCTGTTGTCCGGTCGGGCGAGCAACATTTCCGAGCGGTCTCGCGTTCTGTAATGCTCGATGAAGGCGTTTCTGAGCAGGCCATCGAATATCAGGCAAATGGGCTGTCCCGGCTGGCAGCGACGCTGGAGTACAACATGAACCCGGAGAATGCCGACAGGCGGCTGGATCGGCGCGCTCGCGCCGACCAAGGTCTTGCTGTCGGACTCTTACCGGCATTCGAAGAATATTCGCGCGATCAGGCGAATGACTTTCTTCTGGATCTTGACAATTGGCTCACTTCACAGATTGAGACGCAGTCAGGCGATGGCGAGCGACTTGACGCAGGTGTAGGCGTCTTTTTTTTCGTGGCACCGATCTCCGATGCCCATTCGACGAACCGGCGCAAAGTACCCAAGGACGCCAGCTAGAGCGTGGCCATTAGAGGAGTCCACGAAATAGTCTCGAAGGCTGGGTGGCTACCTCGAAATCGCTTGAACTTCTTTGACGAAGCTCCCGCTTTTCTGCTAACGTCACATTACGTTAAATACAATAAGTGGCGATTCGCCCGCTCAAGAAGCGTCGCAGGATCAGGAGGTTCAGATGGCTCGATCTGCAAAGTCGGTTGCCGGCGGTTCGTCATTGCCAATCGTAGCGGCATTCGTAGCGTCGGCAGTTTTCGGAGCGGCTCACGCCGCGACCTTGGCGGTCGGGCCCGTTGAGCAGGTCAATTTGAAGGCGTCGACCCTCACGGTGCTTGGGCAGACGTATAGGATTCCAGCGACGAGCGCGATCAGGAACCAAGCCGGCGCAGTTATCGGGTTGGACGCCTTGGCACCGGATACTATCGTCGCCATTAGCGGCTCTGAGTCTTCAAACGGCAGTACGAAAGTCACGCGCGTCTCAAGCCTGCCGCAGCTCGATGTACCTGGGGCGACCAAGCTATTCGTCACCGGCGTCGTTTCATCGGAGAACGCAACCGGACAAATCAAGGTCGGCAAGCTAGTTGTCGACGTCACTCCCACGTTGACGAGCGACTCGCAGAACTTTTCCGTGGGAAGTCTCGTGGAAATTACCGGAACACAACCAAATCCCGGCGGCGTGTTCTTGGCACAGAACATAACGGCAACGAACGGCATCATCGGCAGCGGTGCTGCCGCCGCCAACGGCATCATCGGCAGTGGCGCCGCCGCGAACGGCATCATCGGCAGCGGTGCTGCCGCCAACGGCATCATCGGCAGCGGTGCCGCCGCCAACGGCATCATCGGCAGTGGCGCGAAGGCCAACGGCATCATCGGCAGCGGTGCTGCCGCCGCCAACGGCATCATCGGCAGTGGCGCCGCCGCGAACGGCATCATCGGCAGCGGTGCTGCCGCCAACGGCATCATCGGCAGCGGTGCCGCCGCCAACG
>JAJYUL010000080.1 GCA_021792555.1 Pseudomonadota bacterium | reverse complement strand
TTGACAAGATCGCCGCGTAGACAGAACCCCGACGTCCTCGCTGACTCCATGTCTATGAACCCAAAGGGAAACTTCGCTCTGCAGGCGGAGGAACTTCAGATTAAAACAGCTCCATCGGATCGACATCGAGCGCCCAGCGCACGTGGCGCGCGCCCGGCAGGCCGTGCAGCTGCGGCAGCCACGCTTCCAGGAATCGATGCAGTCCGCCGCGCTCGGGACTCTCGATCAGCAGCTGCGCGTGGTACCGGCCGGCGCGCTTGGCCATCGCCGCGGGCACCGGGCCGAGCAGGCGCACGCCGCGTGTCCCCTGCGCGAGCGCCCGCGCCTCGGTCAGGAACTGCAGCGCCGCCTCCGCGGTGCGCGCCGAATCGCGCACGGCGGCGAGGCGGCTGAAGGGCGGCCAGCCGGCCTGCCGCCGTTCCGTGAGCGCGGTGCGCGCGAAGCCTTCGTAGCCTTCGCTCAGCAGACCGGTGAGCAAGGGATGGTCGGGGAATTCGGTCTGGATGAGCACCTCGCCGGGCCGCGTGCCGCGCCCGGCGCGGCCGGCGACCTGCACGATGGTCTGCGCCAGGCGCTCCGGGGCGCGGAAGTCCGTGCTGAACAGCCCCTGATCGGCGTTCAACACCACCACCAGCGTCACGTTCGGAAAATCGTGTCCCTTGGTCACCATCTGGGTGCCGACCAGGATGCGACCCTCGCCCGAGGCGATGCGCCGCACGGCCGCCTCGAGGTCCCCGCGCCGCCGGACCACGTCCCGGTCGAGCCGCACGCACGGCACGCCCGGGAACAGCTCACCGAGCGTCTCCTCCAGGCGCTCGGTGCCCTGGCCCACCGGCTTGACCGCGAAGCCGCACTGCGGGCAGCGCTGGGGCAGGGGCGCCTGCGCGCCGCAGTGATGGCAGCGCAGAGCGTGCGCGCCGAGATGCACGGTCAGGCGGGCATCGCAGTCCCTGCAGGGCGCGACCCAGCCGCACGCGGTGCACGCCAGAGTCGGCGCATAACCGCGCCGGTTGAGAAACACCAATGTCTGGCCGCCGGCGCCGAGGTGGCGCTCGATGGCCTGCACTGCGGGGGTGGCGAGTCCGCCGGCGTGGGCATGGGCGCGCAGGTCGATCAGCGCCAGCCGGGGAGGGGCGGCCTGTACCGCGCGCCGGGTGAGCGTCAGGCGCGTGTAGCGGCCCGCGGCGACGTTGTGCAGCGTCTCGATGGCGGGAGTGGCCGAGCCGAGCACGACCGGGACCTCCGCGCCGCGGGCGCGCATCACGGCCAGGTCGCGCGCCGAGTAGCGGAAGCCGCCGTCCTGCTGCTTATACGAGGCGTCGTGTTCTTCGTCGACCATGATGACGCCGAGATTCGCGACCGGCGCGAACACCGCCGAGCGCGTACCGAGCACGATGCGCGCCCCGCCGGCGTACGCTTCGCGCCACGCGAGCAGCCGCTCCTGGTCGGTCAGTCCGGAGTGCAGCACCGCCATGGGCACCGCGAAGCGCTCGCGGAAGCGTCCCACGAGCTGCGGGGTGAGACCGATTTCCGGCACCAGCACGAGTGCGCCGCGGCCCTGCGCGAGCGCCTGTTCGGCCACCCGCAGGTAGACCTCGGTCTTGCCGCTGCCGGTGACCCCCTGCAGTAGGAATGCCCCGAACCGACCGAGCGAAGCCCGGATGCGCTCGGCAGCCGCCTGTTGCTCCTCGTTGAGCGGCGGTGCGCTGCGGGGCGAGGGCGGCGGCTCGGCGCGGGGCGGGGCCGCGCAGGGTGAGAGCGCCGATGCGAGCCAGCCGCGTTCGCCGAGCAGGCGCGCCGCCGCGCGCCAGGATGCTCCGAACTGCGCGCGCAGCTCGTGCGAGGCGCGTGCGCCGGCGAGCAGCGCCGCGAGCAGTTCCCGCTGCCGCGGCGCGCGCCGCGGCTCGCCCTGCGTACAGGCGGCACGGCCGGCAGGCGTGAGCCACCAGCGCTCCTCCTGCGCAGCGAGGCTCGCACCCAGGCGCAGGGCCTTCGGCAGCGCCGCCGCGAGCACCTCGCCGATGGGATGGTGGTAGTAGCCGGCCGCCCACTGCAGCAGCTCGAGAAGCCCCTTGTCGAACACCGGCCGCTCGTCCAGCGTCTCGAGCACGGTCTTGAGCTTCTCCTCGGGGAGATCCGAGGTCGCGGCGGTGCTCATGACCACCCCGATGGCGCGCTGGCGCCCGAAGGGCACGCGCACGCGCATGCCGGGCTCGATGCGCCCGGCGGTGCCGCGGTAATCGAACAACTGGCGCAGCGGCGTCGGGAGCGCTACGCGCAGGACGGGGGCGGGAGACATGCGAAGTTCTTGAAAAATCTGCGGTACGGTCCGCCCGTTGCCCTCGCCGTCGCCGTCAACCGACAGGGTGGGGCCGCGTTATACGGGCTATGCCAGAGTCTGCTACGCTCGACTCGCCTTATAGCATGCCGGCTGCCCGACGCGGCGACGTGGATCGTCCAGATTCGAATGCCCAGATTGCTCAGCGCGCGCTCGGCCAGTTCCTGGCGAGCGTTGAATTGAAGGCATTCCGCATCGCACAGGCCGCCCTGCGGCACGAGGAGGACGCCCTCGATGCCGTCCAGGACGCGATGCTGCAGCTCGCGCGCGCCTACGCGGATCGTCCCCCCGAGGAGTGGAAGCCCCTCTTTTACCGGATTCTGGAGAATCGCATCCGCGACCTGCAGCGGCGGCGCAGCGTGCGTGAGCGGGTCATGTCATGGCTGCCCTTCACCGCCGAGGCGGACGAGGCGAGCGATCCGCTGGCCACGGCGGTGAGCCCGGAGATGCCGCTGCCCCGGCGCATCGAGCTCGACGAGACCCTCGCGGCGCTGCAGCGTGCGCTGGGCGGGCTGCCGCGCCGCCAGCAGCAGGTGTTTCTGCTGCGCACTCTCGAGGGGCTGGACGTCGCGCAGACCGCACGTGCGATGGGCTGTTCCCAGGGCAGCGTGAAGACTCACTATTTCCGGGCGCTGCGGGCGCTGCGGGCGCAACTGGGTGATCTGAAATGAGCGCATCCGAGGATCTGACGGCATTCGAGCGGCAACTGCGGGAGCTGCTGGCGCGCGATGCGGACGCGGCGAGCGGCCGTGTACGCTCGCGGCTGACTCAGGCGCGTCACGCGGCGCTGGCTCGGGCGGACCTCGGCCGCGGCGCATGGCGCCAGAGCCTGCGCAGAGGGCGGATCTGGCTGCCCGCGGCGGGCGTGCTGGCCGCGGCGGCGGCGTGGGTGATGATCGGGATGCCCCGCCGCAGCCCCTCCCCGCCGTTCGCGGCGGGCGGTGCGGCGGTGACGGCCGAGGACGTGACGCTGCTGACCGATCGCGATGGGCTGGCGCTGGTCGAAGGCGGCGACGGACAGTTCTACGAGTGGGCGGCCGCACAGGCGCGCGGCACGCGGGCCTCGGGGACAGCCGATGACGAGCCGGACAAGAATGGCGGCTGAACGATGGTCGGCAGCAGCGGTGGCGATGCTTCTCACCGCGGCGCTCGCGCCCGGCGCGCGCGCGGCCGCGCCGCCGCCGCGCCGCAACCACCCGCAGGTGCGGCTGCGGCTGCTGGAGTTCCTGGGCGAGAGCGATCCGGCCGGCCATGGCGGCCGCTCCGAGGGGAGCAAGTGGATGGTCTACCTGTCACAACTGAACCTGGGCCATGCCAAGCCCGTGGCCCCCGCGCCGGCGAAGACCCAGACGAGCGCCGCCCGTGCGCCGGCGAAACATAAGGCGCGCGGCTGATGGCCCGGAGCTGGCGCATCGTTGTGTTGGCAGTGCTGCTCGCGCTCGCGCCGGCGTGGGCCGGGGCGCAACAGGCCGCGGCCGGCGCCTCCGCGGTGCCCTGGTCGGCGCTGTCCTCCGCGCAGCGGCGGCTGCTCGGCCAACTGCGCGCGCGCTGGGCGCAGTTGCCGCCGGCCCGGCAGCGCGCGCTCGCGCGCGGCAGCCGGATCTGGCTGCGCATGACGCCGCCCGAGCGGCGCAAGGCGCAGCAGCGTTTTCACCAATGGCGCCGCATGTCGCCCCGCCAGCGCGCGCTGCTGCGCCGCCGCTGGCGGCAGTTCCAGGCGCTTCCGGCCCGCCAGCGCGAGGCGATCCGGCGCAGTTTCCACGCCTTCGAGCGCCTGCCGGCGTGGCGGCGGCGGATGCTGCGAGAGCGCTGGCGCAACGCCACGCCCGCCGAGCGGCAGACGATGATCGAGCGTGCCGAGCGGCGCATGACGCAGCAGCGGATGATGCGCCAGATGCAGCGGCAGCAGATCCGCCAGCTGCGGCGCATGCAGGGCATGCCGCGTTTCGGTCCGAGGCGCTTCGGCGCCATGCCCGGCCGTATGGGCGGTTCGGGCCGAATGCCCGGCATGGGGCGCATGCCGGGCATGGGCGGGGTGCCGCGCGCCCTGCCGCCGCCGCACCGCCCGTAGGCGTGGGGTGGGTTAGCCGAGGGCCTTGACGGCCTGGATGAGCTCTGCGCCGACCTTCTGGGCATCCCCGTAGAGCATGCGGGTGTTGTCCAGATAGAACAGCGCGTTCTCGATCCCGGAGAACCCCGCGCCCTGGC
>JAJYUL010000048.1 GCA_021792555.1 Pseudomonadota bacterium | reverse complement strand
CCTAACAGGCTGATGAAAAACCCGATGATCGAGGGGGCTGAGTCCCTTTGAATGTTCGTCGAGCAGTCCTTCCGAGGTCGATATGGACCGTCTTGGCCTTGCGATCCCTGCCTGGGGAGGCTCCGCTGGCCGGTTGGGTGGACATTTCGATCACCGTGCTGCTCAAGATGGCGCCAGTGCTACGTAAAACCCGGTGCGAGCAGGTTGCGCATGCGCACCAGGTTGTAGCCGGTGAAGGTCAGCAACGTCGCGAACTCGATCTTCCTGCGACCCCGCACCTTCGGGCGCCTCAACAGGCCGATGTCCTTCGCCCAGCCGAAGGACTCCTCGATGCGCTTGCGCGCTTTGATGCTCAGGGCGTATCCGGCATGACGGGTCGTGCGGGCATTGATCGCCGAGCCACCCCGTCGCTCGATGTTCTGCGCCACATGAGGGGTGACGTTCAGCTCACGGGTTTGCCGGACGAACTCGCGCGTGTCATAGCCTTTATCCGCTGCGAGCGTGCAGCGCCTTGGGCCGGACAGCTCACCGAGCATGTCGATCGCGGCGCTGCGCTCGGCCGTGCCACTTGCCTGCGTCACCTGTGCCGCGACAATCAGACCATTGCGGTTCTCGCTCACCGCGTGCCCGAGGTAAGCCAGCTTCGAGGGTGTCCCGGCACTCTTCTTGTACAGCTTGGCCTCTGGGTCGGTGGTGGACGCATGTGTGTCGTTGGTGCGCCGCTCGCCGCGAAAATCGCGTGCGTTATTACGGCCACCGCCTCCACCAGAATCACCAGAGCCGTCCTTGGGCCGAAAACTCTTGTGCGACGCCCAGGCCGCGATCATCGTGCCGTCGACGCTGAAATGCTCATCGCTCAGAAGACCCGCCATCCGTGCCTGCTCGACAATCGCCTCGAAGAGCTCGCGCGCAATTTCTGCCTCGAGCAGCCGATCTCGGTTCTTGCTGAAGGTCGAGTGATCCCACACCGGCTCATCGACCGAGAGTCCCACGAACCACCGGAACAGCAGGTTGTACTCGAGCTGCTCGACCAGCAGCCGCTCGCTGCGGATCGAGTAAAGCACCTGCAGCAGCAGCGCCCGAATCAGCCGCTCCGGCGCAATCGAGGGCCTGCCCGTCTGGGAGTAGAGCTGCTCAAACCGCCTATCCATCTGCGCCAGCGCCTCGGCGATCATCGCGCGGATCGGCCGCAGCGGATGCTTCGCCGGAACCCGCTCTTCCGGGGAGACGTAGCTGAACATCGCTTCCTGCTTCGAATCTGCTCCACGCATCGGAGAACCTCAATCGTGCGCCAGATAATGCCTAATTTGCCCGAAACGCCGGGTTTTTCAACAGCCTGTTAATTTTTCGTCTGACGACCTACACGCGAAGCACATGTTGCGTTAAGAGAGTCATTTTCATGTTCAACAGAATCCATCGCCGACTCTGATGTTCTTCACAGAGAGGTCACTGCCATGAACGATCGCGTGCCGTACTCCAGCACTGAGGCCCGGAGCTCATGGGCAAGATGTCCCGGAACATGATCTACGGCCTGCTGCGAACCGGTGAGCTGCCGAGCGTGGTCATCGGAGGCCGGCGCTTCATCTCCGCGGAGGCCATTGCGGCGCTCGTCAAGCGATCGACGACCACCCGGAGTCCCGCCATTTAGGCATTGCGGACCATGCCGAGGCAGCCGTCTCTGGGGCTTGTCCCTGCACCGCCGAGTCGAGTGCGCCGGATGTCCGGCAAGGGCTGACTGGGTGAAAGACGCCTCCATGAATTGCACTGCAAACCCTGGCGGCGCACACGGCCACTACGCAATCAGGTCAGTGCGTCCGTCAGTGTGGACGCGTCGCCTCCCGGTTTGTCTTATGATCTGCCAGCACACGCCGCCGGTCAGATGCGCCGTGGTATTTTCTAGTTGGCGTTTGGTTGACGGCGGCAGGATAGCGAGCGGTCCGCTTTGTGCAGCACGAGGGGGGCACCTCTCGTGACCAGTGGGGCCCGATGCTGGCTGCCGACTCTCACTGTGCGGCTCACGCCGGAGGAGAAGCGGTGCTTCGTCGAGCTGGCGGCAAGTCACGGGCTCTCGGAGTCGGCGCTTGCCTTGGTGGCCATTCGTTCTGTGCTGGCGCCAAGGGGAGTCGATGCGCTCTATATCCCGACCGTGCCGCCTCGTGAGCCGGCGACGGATCGGATCACCATCCGGTTGCGCCCGGGGGATGTCGCAGCTCTCGATGCCCGTGCGGCCCGGCGGGGAATAGACGCTTCCACCTATCTCGCGGCGCCGGTTCGCGCGCATCTCGGTGCCAGTCCCATGAGATGGCCCCGAGATAAACAGGCGACTCGTGAGGATAAGATGACGGCCATTAAGAAGTCCGTCCTCGCAGCTGACTTCCTGTTAATTATCTCGCCTGCTGTGTTCGTATTGGCGCGGCGCATCCACAGCGAGCTCTGGTCGCTGTCCTTACAGCTGCAATTTCCTGTGCTCCTGTGGGCTTATTGGTTCTTTATAGTTCGGCTCAAATGCCCTCATTGCGAAGGACGCTTGTCGCAGCACTTCCCCGCCGGCGCGCTGCCAATGCTTCCGCTCAGTAGCCAGCAATGTCGCGCATGCGATAAGCCACTATGACAGCAAAGTCAATGCGGCCTTCGTGTGACGCTTACGTTCATGGATGTTTCTGCTACCGACCCAAAATGCGAGGGGCGTCCTGTTCCCCTTCATGGACTATCAAAGCCTTGGGGGCTGCCGCATTAACTTTCGTGGGTCTTTGACGTATTCAGTTGACTGATTACATCGACAACCCGAAGTATCGGGATGTCCTGGTGCTTCTTGAGTGCGAGCAAATGTGAATCACCTGAGACGATGAGGTCGGCTTTGGCGGCAACGGCGCACGCGATGACGTGATCATCGTCCGGATCGGCGAGAACGGTAGGCGGAACAGTCGCCGGTTCCACAACAGTGACGATACGCTGATAGCGTTGCCGCAGTTGGGCTGGTGTAAGGCGCGTGGCCGCGACGGCTATTGCGAGCTTGGAATAGCTCAGGACTTCCTCGAGCTCGTCGAGCAAGACAGGGCTGGAGAAGAATCGGAGCGGGAGGGTGCCAGACCGGAAAATGAGTTGATGCGGCGGTCCCTGCCACAGGAGCGCCGAGACGACTGTGTTCGTGTCGAGAACGAGACGCAACGCAGGGCCGACAGGGGATGATCAGCGGTTTGTCGGACGCTGGTTGCGTCGGGCTGCGCGCAGTGCCGTGATTTCGGCTTCTATTTCCTCAGGACTCAAAGCGGGTACTCCGGCCTTTGCGACCTCGTCGGCGACCGCGAGGAAATCCTTAAGAGCCTCGGCGCGATCTTTCGCGCTGAGGAAGTCCACAAAATCCGACACCTCGGCGCGCCGTGCTGGCGGAAGCGCTTGCAGCTTCTCGAGCAACGCCGGGTCGAGCTGAGGGTTCATCGATTCACTCCTATCCCGTAGGGTCTCGAACGTAGCATGTCCGCATTAGTTCCAATATCAGAATAGCTCCATCTGGGGAACGGTTCCATCCTGCATTTCTTTGTTTTTTCGCGCGATATTCGGGCGAATGATATGACCTTGCGACGGGGCACTCGGTGGAGGTGCCTGGGTTTGGATCGGGGTGGTCTTGCTTTGGCCGGCCCGCAGCCCATCCAGATAGTCCCCCACGCCTGCATCATCTTCCTCCGATCCGCCAGCCTCTCGGCCCGGTTGTACGCAGCGCGGACCTTATTTCGTTCCGCATGGGCCAGTTGTAGCTCGATGAGATCCGGGTGCCAGCCCAGCTCGTTGAGACAGGTGCAGGCCATTGCTCGGAAGCCGTGGGCGGTCATTTCGTCGCGCGCATAGCCGAGACGGCGGAGGGCGGCATTCACGGTGTTCACGGACATCGGTCGGTCGCGATTCTGCAGGGAGGGGAAGACGTATTTGCTCTTGCGGGAGATGCCGCGGAGCTCCCGGAGGAGGGCGAATGCCTGCGTGGACAGTGGAACGATGTGCCGCTCCCGCATCTTCATGCGCTCGGCCGGGATTCGCCACTCGGCCGCATGGAGGTCGATCTCCGTCCATTCCGCGGCAGGAATCTCGCTGGGACGAACGAAGACCAGAGGAGACAGCTTCAGGGCGATCGCCGTCGTCGGGTGTCCGACGTAGCCGGCGATGCTGCGGAGCAGGGCGCCGATCTTGTGTGGCTCGGTGATGGCGGCGCGGCTCTCGACGACCACGGGCGCCAGCGCGCCCCGCAGATCCGAGGTGATGTCGCGAGTGGCTCTCCCGGTCGCAATGGCGTACCGGAAGATCTGGCTGCAGCGCTGCAGGGCTCGGTGTGCGGTTTCGTTCATGCCGCGGCTCTCGTTCGGCCTCAGCACGGTCAGCAGCTCGGGCGCGGTGATCTCGGCGATTGGGCGGGAGCCGAGGCGAGGGTAGACGAACGAGTTCAGGATCCATCGCGCCTTGGTCATGGTGATGGCTGCGAGCTTCTTGGACTGCATGGCCCGCCATTCCTCGGCGATCAGCTTGAAGGAGTTCTCGAGGGCGATCCTCTTCGTCCGGCGCTCGACGCTGGGGTCGATGTCTCGTGCGACGAACTTCCGGGCGTCCTCGCGCTGCTCCCGCGCGTACTTCAGCGGCACGTCGGGATAGATTTCGAGGGAGATCCCGCGCTCCTTGCCGTCGAAGTAGGACTTGAAGCGCCACCAGCACGATCCGTTGGGATTCACCAGCAGGTAGAGGCCCCGATCGTCCGAGACCTTGTACGCCTTCTTTCTGGGCTTGAGGCTTCGAATCTTCGCATCCGACAGCATGGCGCCACGCCTTCGAAACCCGGGAGTTACTGGAACTCATCGTCGGGACTGACCAGGTCTCATCCCCCGCGGTAACCAGAATTCATCCTCGGACGTGACCGAGACTCACACCGCAGCGCAGTTACCCCCGTTTGATCCTGGGGCTTGTCATCATGCCCCTGGGCTGCGGTGGAGGGACTGCGCTTCGGAAACCCTACGATTTCCAGGGGTTTGGCGCAATGTTGGGATGAAACGGGACGGGTTGGGAAAGCGGGGTTTGAACCCGCCTGGTGCCCGGGGCCGGACCCACAAAAGACCGCCAAGTGACTGATGCATAAGCCGTAAGGCAGTGCGGCTTGTGTCAGATACCCCCTAAAATACCCCCAGGTCGGCGAGTTACCCCCACCTCCGAGGCGCCGGCCGAGCCCGTATGAGCGAGCCCGACCGGCTGAGCACAACAGCCTGATCGGAGGCCATCATGCCCACCTGCAACAATACCGCGCCCGCCGTGGCGCAGTCCGCTCCCGTCGACCGTCGCAGCCCCTCGCCGACGCACCGGCTACGGGAGGCGCGGTGAGCGCCCTCGAGGTCCCGGCCGCCATCGCCGGCAGCGTGAACCTGATGGCCTTCAGCGGCGCGCTCGCGCAGGCCGGCATCGTCGGTCGGTTCGATGCGGATCGAGGCATCCTGATCATTGAGCCGGTCCGCGCCCGCGAGCCGGCAGTCGCAACAGGAGGCGTCCAAAGTCCACAGCAAGTCCGCGCGCACTCATTTGGGGTCGCGCCGTGAACCGCACGGCCGGTCGACCGCAGGTGCGTGAGGCCTCGCGCGCGCGTGCGTATGGCGTCGCAAAACCCCCACGTACACGCACGCGCGAACCTGGGTGCAGGCGTGCCGTCGCCCTTCTCATCGCTGTCTCGAAACTCTCGGCAAATCAGCTCGCCCGGAGGTGTGCAATGAATCCGCACCCCCAGGACCCCAGGAGCGGGAGCACAGCCCCAGTGAGGTGACCTATGGCTGCCACTCACACATCCTCGAACACGAGCGCCCCACAGGCAATCCGCCAGGCGCTCGAGATCCTGAGCCGCGCATCGGTCGACTGGCGCGGCAATGGCGCGGCGGACGGTGGGCCGCTACACTGGCCCGTCGCGGTCAATCTCGCCCGCCGGGAACTCGCCCAGGCGCTCGAGGCGCTCGAGCAGAGCCGCGTGGTGCAGCTGCACACGCCTCTGGCCGAGTGGCTGTGCCGGCACTGCGGCAGCACCGGCTTCGACGGCGACGCGCCGTGCGCGTTCTGCGGCGCTCCGGGCGATGATGCGGCCCACGATACGGCCGACGCGCGCGCCGGCATGGCCTGGTGGAACTCGCTGACCCCTACGCGGCGGCGGGAGTGGCTCGATGCTGCACGCTCGGCGCGTCCCGCCGATGCTTGGAGCGCCTTCAAGGCGCAAGGGGCATAAAACCATGGTCGAGCTGGCTGTCGATATCGTGGCGCTCTGCATCGTGGTGGCCGCTGGAATCGCCGCTCTGGCCATCCTCGGGGCGGTCTGGTTCAGCTTCGGGCACTGGCTCGCGGCTGCCCCTGGCCGTCCCAGGCGCGTCTGGACGCTCCTCGGCATCACGGCTGCTGTGCTGCTCCTGCTCGCATGGCGCTCGCTCTCGCCGGCGACGTTGGCCGCGGCGGCGGCCTGGGCGGTTCTCGTCGGGCTCGCTGTCGGCATCCTGCGGATCAAGGATCGGTGGCCTGCGGTGAGCGTGTGGCTGATCTGGCTCACCTGGTGGGGATGGCTGCTCGGCCTGCTCGCCGTGGTACTGCACGAGCGCGGATGGCTGCCGTGAACCCGCTCCGCTACCTGGCGCGCTCGCTTGGCTTCTCGTGGCTCGCGTACGGGCGACCCTCGCGCCGGCGTGTCGGCGTGCTCGTCGGCCGCGCGATCGGGGGATGGCTCGCCGGCGTGCTGCTCGCGCTCCGCTTGCGCCAGCTCTGATTACCGACCGCGGCGCTCTCGCGTGCGCTGCTCCAGTCGAACTCTCAGCCGCTCGGCAAGTGCTGAGCCGCCCGTGACCCGCGGCGACTGCGTCCCGGCTTTGCACCGCGCGGCAACCCACTCGAGCAGCTGCTCGGTGTAGAACACCCAGGCGCGGCCGATCTTCGCGCCCGGGATCTCGCCGGCGCGGGCCATCTTGCGCACGGTATCGGGATGGCAGTGCAGGAGCTTGCCGGCTTCCTCGATGCCGATGGTGGGCGTCAGGCGCCCGATCGGTCCCTCGTCATCGTCGTCAGTGCGCGCGCGTTCGTTCATGTAGGCCATCTCCAGGCGTTGGGTAAATCACAGGTGCGCCGCGTTGCCGGTACTCACCGGTCGGGCGCAGCACTCGGCAATCGGAGACGAAAACCCCGGCGCATGGCCGGGGCGTTCGCTTGGCGTAGCACCTCCTGACCGTCACACTGCCTCTGATGCCGCCGCTTCTGCCTGCGCCCTGGCCAGCTCTACCGGGTCGAGCGCATCGGTGAGGTCGATCGCGAGCTGCTCGGCGATCGATATGGCGCCGATGGGCGTCTCGGCCTGTCCATGGGCCAGGTGCTGGCAGATTAGCGTCAGCAATGACTGAAGCTCTGATGCGCGAGCGCGCTGTTCCGAGAGATACGCCCCGAGCGCCGGCGGCATCGAGTAGTCAGGGGGCACCGCTTCGGACGGTCCCGTGCTCGCCTCAGTGGCGGCCGCGACTTCGGCGCCGGCGATCTGCTCGAGCTGGTAGAGCGTGCAATCGTAATTGCCCCGCTCGGTAGTCAAGAACGACAGCACTCCCTCCATGTACGTGAGGCAACTATCGAGCGCGAGGCGCAGCGAATGGGCGTGATCCCAACTGTCAGCTGTACCGCGATCGTGCTCGGGGAGTGCTTCGCGGAGCGTCTCGATGTCGGCCTGCAGCTGCTCGGCACACTGGCGCATGGGTGCGACGCGAGCCAGGAGCGTACGGGCGATCTCTGGCGTTGTCAGGAAAGTACGAGGGGGGGAGCGACGGCGACGCGCGGGCAGCGCGACTGCGGCATCGGGGGATTGTGTGGATGCGGTCTTGGGCATGGGAAACTCCGATTCAGCGTGTGGTGGCGTGGAACCGGCACCCGAGCGGTCAAAGGCACCGGGAGCGCCGGAAATGCTGCACAGCGGCAGTGATTCAGGAACGGGACGGCGGTTCGGTCGAAATGGGCGAGACGATGAGCGCGTTGCGGCCGTGGTCGCGCCGCAGCGTCAGACCCACCGAGGCGAGCCCGTCCACGAGCGCCTGGACACGCACGCGGGCGTCAGTGAGCAACACGACGTGCCCGGGCGCTCGGCGGGCGCGGGCGCCACGTGGACGACGGCATGGCCTTGGTTCGAACGTCTCGCGGCTTGCGAGCTCGCGTTGCTCATCGCCCGCGCTTCGCCTGCGCTGGAGGCGCTCGAGGAGCTCCGGCACCCGGAGCAGCGCGATGCGGTCGAGGCCGTCGGGATAGCGCGCGTTGACGAGGTGAATTTCCTCCCCCTTGCGAAGTGCGTGACCGGGGCCAGACGCCGGCCGATCGAAACCATGCGCCACGAGCGCCTGGAGGCTGCCGCGCAGGCTGAAGTAGACGTCGGTCGTCTCAGCCTCCGGATGCGCACACATCCATCCGTCGTGACGAATCACGACACTCACGGCGCCGAAGGTGATGCCGGGATAGCGCTCGGCAAGCGCTTTGCACAGATCACTGTCGGGACCGTGCTCGAGGAGGCCGCGCACCTGAGGCGTGCCGCCCACCGTCAAGACCGCACGGGCGCTCACGCGGGCACCTGCGCCAGGTCGTCCCCCCGAAACGCGGCCACCTCGGCCAGGTACGCGAGGATGAGCTCGCGCGCGGTGCGGCCAATCTCCGCATCGGACACGTCCGCATCGACTGCGAGCTTGAGCAGTCCCTCGTACCCGTCGGACTCCGGGAGGGCCTCGACGAGCGCGGCACGGTAGCACGTTTGACGCGAGAGGCGGTCGGCGATCCGCAGCTGCCGGGAGCGTGGCAGCTCCTCGAAGGGCGCCAGCTCGGGCTCGTCCGGGTACTCGGGCGGATCGAGCGGCCGGTCGCGCAGGACCCGCGAGGGGTGGGTGCGCACCAGCTCGGCGGCGAAGTCGAAAAGGGAAGTCCCGGCAGTGTCCCGGCCGAGAGCGGGTATCATTGTGGCAGCCATTGCGGCCTCCTACACAGGTTGCGATGGTCAGGCCGTGGTCACCGTTGACGCGGTGGCCGCGGCCGCTTCAGGACTTCGACTTCTTGCGCAGAGTGTGGAGATTGCCCGCGCCAGAGCGCTTGCGTACCCACTCCCAATCCTTCAACAGCACATCGACGGCACGGCGCAGGAGGGCCTGCTTGGTCTCGCCCGTTGAGCTGGCGAGCTGCTCGAGGCCTTCGACCTGGTCCTCGTCGAGGTACAGAGGGACTTGCTTGCGTAGAGTTCGACCGCCCATGTGCTGATATTAGCACTGCTGATATCAGCAACGCAATACCTCGCGGTCGCTCGAGTAGCGGCGTGCCGATCGCCGACGGCAGCTGTTTCGCGAGTGCGCGCGGCGCTATTCTGTGCGCCTCAGGCGCGCTGCCTCTCGGTCTCAGGAGCCATCCACATGAACGAGACGAACGAGCGATCCCTGTTCACCCTGAGCGCCTCGGAAGCACAAATACGGCTCATCGAGATCTTCGCTGGCGCCGGCGCGAACTCCGTCTACCGGGTGCCCGTAGCACGCGCGCTGCTGCTCGCTGAGGCAGCGGCACAGAAAGCGAGCCTGGAAGCTCTTCAGCACGCGGAGCGCCGAGCGGCAATGGCAGCCCCCGCGACGTTCAAGACAGTCGAGCGACTCGTTGCGCTCTACTTCGAGGGGGATCCGGCAGCTATCGACCTGGTGCTCTGGGATCGCGAGGGATTCATTCACGGATGGTCGTTCGCGAAAGGGCAGACCGTAACTGCCGACACCGTCGCGTACCCGGCAACCGTGGGGGAACTCCGCTCGGCACTGAGATCATTCGCACCTCAACTCCCTGACTGGTGCGAGCTTCTCGAGCAACACGCCGTGGGCCTCGAGCAGCTGCTGGACACCTCCAGAACCCGTGCGCTCGCGATCGCCGGCCAGCGAGTGGCCGAGCGCCCCTGGTGGCGTCGCGTGCTCAGGAAGCGCGCCATAGCCCGAGAGATGGCGTCGCTCGGGTTCACCGGGAGGGTCGCGCACGCCCGCTGAGCAGCGTCGCTGCCTCACGCGCGCTTGAACACAGCCGCGAGCCGCTCCCGGGTCGGCAGCCGCGGCGCGGTCTGCCAGCATTTCGACCCTCGACCGGCGACCCACACCGCAAAAGCATCGCACGCGAGCAGCTCGCGACCGCAGCGCGTGGCGTGGCGGCAATCGTCGCACGGACCGTCCTCGAGCAGCGCCGCGACTGCATCGTCGCCGGCGGCAGGCGCCTCGAGCGTCATGCGTCTGCCGTCCATACAGGCAGCGGGAGCCCCATCTGCGTCAGCCGTCCGCGAAAGTAGGCGAGCACGAGCCGCCGTTCCTCGTACACGGATTGCCTGCGCCGCATCCCGAGCAGCTGCGCGATCTCGGTCATGGTGTTGCCTGCACGGTAGTACGCGACAACGAAGCGCTGCTCGGGAGGGTCTGCGGTGCGCACGGCCTCCTCGACCAGATCTGCCTCGCGATCGTTGAGCGGCGGCACGCGAGATGCCCGCGGCGAGCCCGTCAGGCAGACGCGAGCGAGCTGTGGGAGCAGTGCGCCGCTGCCTGGGGTCGCGCCCCAGCGCTGAAATACCCGATCCGTGCTGCGCAGCCTGGGATCGATCGCACCAGGTCGCTCGAGGGCGTGAATCTGCTCAGGCGTCAGCTGCCGAACGTGGACCGGCTCGATGCGCGGATCAGGACGATCAACGGATGTAGGACGCCGCGCCGCCGGGTGCGCACGCCCAGGCATCACATAGGGATGCGGTTTGCGCGCCATCGAGACGGCGCTCAGCGCTGCGTCAGGATTCCGGGAAACACCTGCGGCGCCGACCCGGGGAACGTGCCCGGCAGGATGGTCAGGTGGCGACCTGGCGCCGTTCTCACGTGCAGCGCGCCGCCGGCGCCGTGGACAGCGCCGGTGCGCAGGCCAGCGAGCAGGCGGTGCACTTGGTGGCTCGCGTGTGCATGTCCGAGGTCCGGAGCGCGCTGTGCCAGGACCGAGGGGGTGGGACCAGCGTGGACCATCTGCGCCCACCGTGCGGGCTCTACACTCATCTCGAGCGCCTGCAGGCCGTTCGTGGGGGCGACCTGCGGCGCCAAGCCGGTGAGTGGCGACAGACGGCGCTCGAGCCACGCCGTGAGTGCGCTCGGCTGCGGGATCAGGCTCGTGGAGGCCGTAGGACGCGGCAGCGCGGCAAGCGGTCCGGTGGTGGCAGGGATGGCCGTTCTGCCGAACGCGCGAGCTATAGCCAGTCGGACGGGCACCGGGAGCGTTCCCTCGCGGAGCAGCTGCGCGGCTCGCTGCGGATCGAGCATGGCGTCTGAGAGCTGAGCGTTGACCCGTGCGTCGACGTACTTGGACACGGGCCCCAGGAATTTGCCGAGCACCGGCACATGCGATAGCAAGCCGCTTCCGGCGCGCCGTCCCGTCATGTACTGCTGAAAAGTATCCGACCCCGGGGTGCGCACCGTGGGATTGCCGACCGCCCCGGCGCGCTGCAGATCCTCGCGCACAGCCTCGAGGCGCTGCGTCTGCTCGGGCGTCAGGCGCGGGCTGAAGGGGCCATCGGAACGCTCGAGGGTGGCGCGCAGATTACGGGCGAACTGTGGGCCGCTGAGGAATTGCTCGCCCGTGGCCGTGTCGAGTCCGCTCGATGCGCGCTTCTGCAGGTCCTGGATTGCACGCATCTGGTCGACGGGCTCGGAGAGCTCGCTATAGCGGCTGAGATAGTCCTTGTACCCCGGCGCTGCGGATTCGATTGCATCATCGAGCGAGCCGATCACCTTGCCGAGTTGCCCACGGGCCTGCGCGAGCGCGGTAGCGTTGGGTGCGTCTCGACCGCCCGGCTGCAGCTGGTCGCGCTGCGCAAGCGCCAGATCTTTGCGGACTTCGTAGAGCGTTTCCGGATCGTCGTTCTCGCCGATCAGGCCCTTCGCCCAGCGCAGTGTTTTGCCGATGCTCTCGCGCGCGCCGGCAGGCGAGCCGAGCAGTTGGTCGATGACATCGTGCACCTGCTTGACCGGTGCGCGGCCGGGAAACGTCTGCGCAGGCTGTGTCGGCGTGACCTGCTGCGCCGGGTTCTCATCGCCCATCTGCTGCTCGAGCTCGGCGAGCCGGCGCGTGTTCGCCGTGCTGTAGACGGGGTTGCCCCGCAGCTCTCCGTCGATCGCATCGAGCAGCACGTTGGGGTCGTAGTTCCCGCGCTCATCGGCCACCGGATAGCCGGCCTGATGCAGCGCCTCGGCCGCTTCGTCGAAACTCATGCCGCCTCGGCGGAATGCACGCTTGATGCCGACCATCGACTCGGGGGCGCCGAACTGCGATTGATCGAGACCCTGCGCCGCCGCTTCGGTGCTATCGAGCCCGCGCGGGTGCTTGGCGAGCCACTGTAGGAGCGAGTCCTGCGAGGTGTCGCTCGTCGCATAATTCCGCGCGGCGATCGGCTCGGGCGTCGCATCCGCGGGAGGTACGGGATTGGCTGCCTGGAGCTTGCGCGCTGTCGCGAAGGCGTCCTCGCGCATCGGCGCGGTTTCCTGCTCGCGGAAGGCTTCAGCCGCGGCGATATCGGCCGGCGTTCCGCCGATGCTCGCCAGTTCCGCCTGGCGCGCCGCGTTCTGCTGGCTGATGCGCTCGCCGAAGGCGCCGGGGTTTCGCGCGCGGATGCCCTTCTCGAGGGCAAGCAGCCCGGTATCGCCCGAGGCTTCGCCCGTCGTGCGCAGTGAGCCCGGCACCAACGGTTCGGCAGTTGAGAGATTCGCCGCCGCCTGCACCGGATCGGTCGCCTCGCGCACCAGCGTATTCGCCGCGAGCTGCGCCTGCCCGGCGCGCGTGAAGGGTGCGATCACACGCGGAATCGCACCGATGGATGCCTCGAGCGCCGTGGGCGCGAGTCCCCCCATTGTGCCTGCGACAAACTGGCCGACCGGCCCCGCGCCCGCCTGGCGCGCTACGTCGGCACTCGCACCGCCGCTCGCGCCCGAGAGCGCTGCACGCGCCGCGTTGGCGAGCCCACCGATACCCAATGCGCCCATGCCGGTGAGCGCCCCTGTCGTTCCTCGAATCGCGCTCGCGGCGAGCTGCTGGTCGGGCGTGCTCGGCATTGGCGCACCCAGGAACGTGAGAGCGCGGGACAGCTGCCCGCTGAAAGTGTGCTGAGGTGTGATGTGCGTGCCGAGGTACCGATTGGTGAGCCCGGTCACGGCGTTCTGCAGGTCGACGCTGAAATCGTGAGGCGCGGCAAGCGTATCGAGTACGCCTTCGCCCACTTCGCGTCCTCCGAGCGCAATGTCGTTGAGCCAGCCACCGCCTTGGGGCGCTGTGGAAGCTGCCGCAGGCGCCGCGGCGGATGCTCCCGGATGCATGCCCATCGCCGCGAGGATCTCACTCGGGTCTGCATCCGGAGGGCCCTGCACGCTATACAACGCACCTCCGGGCCCCGCTACCTGGTAGGTTGCGACGCCGCCCATTACTTGATCCTCGTGATGGTGAACGCACCAACCTTGGTAGCTTTTCCGACCGCAAGCGGAGCGGGAGGGACTGCCCGCGTGCCCCCGCTAGTCGCCGCGGTGAGCTTCTGCCGCGCGAGCTGCGAGACGAACGTGTTGAAGTCATCGAGCCCGGTGGCGCGCTGGTACTGCCTGCGCAGTCCATTCAGCTGGCCGGCCATCAGAGCCTCGTAATGGCTGACTACACCCTCGAGCTGCGCCGGGGAGTTCGCCGCATGGAAGGCCTCTTTGATTGCGTCCCGGTCGCCCTCCGCGCCGCCGCTGCCAATCACCGCCTTGGCGACCTCGTCACCGACCACTTCGCGCATCGCCCGGAACGACACGATACCGGGGCTGCCCGTGTGCCGTGCGTAGGCGTTCACGATGGCGTTGACGGCCGGAATGTTCCCCTGAGCGAGCGCGTGCGCGGCTTCCGCGAGCTGATCGAGATGATTGGTGGCGACTGAGAGGCTGCGCACGATGTTTCCCTGTTTGCCAGTGGCAAAGGCCGTGCGTGCAGCTTGCTTCGTCTGGTAGGTCGTCGCGTCGTATCGAGGGTTGAGCTTCTTCACCTCGGCCATGATCGCCTGGCCCTGTGGGGTGCGCAGCGCAAATCCATTCAGCGGGGGCGCCTGGTAGTGGGCGATGAGCTGCGCGACACCTGCGGTGGTAGTCGGGTTGATGTAGGTCATGTCGCTGAAGGGTGTCTGCCCGGCAGCTTGCGAGGCGGAGACATACCGAACAGTGCCATTCGGCCCCACGACCGCCTTGAGTGCCTCCTCGGGCTTGACCTGTTGAATTGCGCCCGTGATCGGATTGCGCTGAAAGATCGAGTTCAGCGGCCCCGTGTTCGTCGCAAGCTGCACCGGCGGTGCAACGGTCGGCTCACCGAGCGCGCCGGCGATGCGGTTGCGCAGGAAGCTGAAGGCGGTGCGCACGTTCGCGTTGGTGAACCCCTTTGTGGGATCGAATCCGAGCGAAGGCGCGAGCTGATGCCACTCGGCCATCAGCGTGGGGCTCGCGCTCACGTACTGAGTCGGCGACTGTGCCTTGTCGAGGGTGTCGAGCTGCGCGAGCACCGGGCCGTACTGCTGCTGCGCGAGCTTCACCTGCTCAGCGTGGATCTGAGTGGCGGTGGCGAGGGGATTGCCTCCCGAGAGCAGCGTGCCGAGCTGGTAGAAGTTGGGCGCCATGCCGCCGATGGGGATGGAGCCGATCTGGGCAGCCGTCGGGACAGCGAAGCGCGAGAGATCGGGCGCGGCAGCATTCGCGCTCGGTGCGGGCGTTCCCGAAGGGGCAGCGACAATCGACGCGCCCGCTGTCGGTGGGAACGGCGCCCGACTCGGGCCTGCAACCGGCGGCGCGATGCCGCCCGCGCGTCCTGCGTTCGAAGCGATGGCCGGCGCGAGTACCGTCGGGATCGCAGGCTGTGGCTGCGTACCGGAGGGTGCCCCGACAGCAGGAGGCACTCCACCACCTGATCCGCTCGGTGCGCCTGGAATTGGCGCTGGCGCACCGCCTGGCGGATGGTTGCCGCCCATTGCTGCCGAGTAGTAGGCCTGAAGGAAAGGCAGCATCATGCCCTGCTGCTCGAGCTTGATCTGCCCGGATGCGAGCCCCTGGCGTGCCGCCGCGCGCTGCAGCGCCTCGTTCTGGTTCTGCTCGAGCGCGCGACCCATCGCGGCCGCCCCTTGGGAACCGGGCGAATCCTGCAGCATCGCCGAGAGCAGCCCCGTGGTGCCCCCGAGGTTGCTGAAGGACTTGTCGAGCGCGGACGGTGAGCCGCCCGTCAGCCACGGCTGAAGCGCGCCGAGGAGGCCTTGCGTGAATCCGGGCGTCCCCGATGCGGCCGGTAGGAGCTTCGGCATGCGTCAATTCCTCGCTTCGCTGGCGCTCGGGACCAAGGCGAGCGCTGCCTGCAGTTGCTGGGCGTCGGCTTGGGGGCCGAGCTGTGCCATGAGGCGGTTGAATACCGGCAGCACCTCGCGCAGCGGTTGCGCGCCGATGCACCCGAGGATCACGCACCAATCGATGTACGCGAGCGTTACGGTGAGGTCTGGAGCGGGAAGGACCGCGGCTTGCTGCTGCTCGGCGTTGGCGCTCACGCTGCGTGCTCCTGCGGGCGCACCAGGCGCTCGAGCTGATCGGCCGGGATGCGCTGGCGAGAACCGATGCGCACCGGACGGAGATCGCCGCGGGCAATCAGGCGGTACACGGTGCGCCGATCCACGGCCAGCAACTCGGCCGCTTCGTTGATGGGGTGCGCCAGACGGCGCGGTGTCGGGTTGGTTTGCGTGTCCACGTGCGACATGGTGTGAGGCTCCTGGGACTGGTTCAATCGCTTTTTTGGCCGTTTCCAGTGCGGCCATGTGCGGCCATTGATGCGCGCGCCCCCGCGAGGTGCGTTCTGAGCGTTCGATCCTTCGGCATCGGCTCGAAGCCAGCGCGCTCGAGCGCGTGTGCCAGCTCCTTGCCGGTGAGCGCATCCGGGTTCGGGCACTGAGCCAGGATTGAGCGGATCTCCTCGCGTAGCCGACTACAGCGCCCCTGGCGCGAGGCGTTCAGGCGGCGCAGTGGATCCGGCAGCCCGCGTTTAGCCGTCTGCTCGGCCGAGGCGTGCGAGCATTGCACCTCGAGAGCCCCGAGGCGGCCCTGCAGGTCCTCGACTTGCTGCTTGAGTGCGGGCAGCTGCTCGACCGCGCGCTCGACGGCCTGGAGGCGCAGCATCTCGCGGATCGAGGTCACGGGAGCACCCTCGGGCTGCGCACCACCGGCCTGGACGCGAAATCCTCCGGGCCCATGGGGTGCCTGGCGAAACTCACGCCCAGAGCACTCATGCTTCGGCCTCACTGCTCGGCAGCCGGGTCACGAATCGATCGAGCCAGCGGTCGATTCCCTCCACGTGCACGCGGGCAATGTCCGGGTCGTGGCACGCCAGCGCGATCGCCGCCGCATCGTTCGTCGCACAGAAGGCTGCCAGCTCGCGCAGCAGCCCGAGAGCACGCGAGGCGGTAGCTCTGTGAGCCGGCCGCACATCCGGTTCCGTGGCAGCCGGCTTGCTCGAGGTGCCCATGCGCGCGAGTTCCGTCACCGTTGGCGGTTCGGGGCTCTCCACTGCGGCGGTAAAGGCCGACTCGGGAACGCTTGCGACGCGCAGCGCGGTCTTGCGCTGATGATCCGAGAGGCCCGCGCCCCGGGCCGCATGGGTGCGCGTCTCACCAATGGGTGGGCGCCCACCCGTTGGTCCGCCGCGATCGCCGCCGCGCTGCTCGGGGATCTGCTTCAGCAGCTCGCCCATGCGCCGCTGCGCGCGGGCCTGGATCCGCAGCGCCAGGTTGTGCAGGGTGTTGTCCTTGGCCTGGCGGGCGTAGCTGGCGAGCGCGGCAGCCTTATCGGACCAGTCCTTGCACTCATCGACGCGGGAGCATTCGGCGAGCGCCTTCTGCGCGGCCTCGTAGGTCACCGGCAAGCGGGCGTCAACGGCAGCCGGTACGTTCTGGATCGCTTCAGACATGGGTGTGCACCTCGCCGCGGTTGCGGCTCATGAGCAGATTGTTGAAGTCCTTGGCGGGAGCGGGCGGCGTCCTGAGTTCGACCCGGACGCGGCCCTGCAGTCGCTCCATGAGCTGCCCGGCGGCGATCAGGCCCGGCTCGTCTCGATCCGCGTAGATCCGAAGCGTGCGCACGGTAGCGGGCGGTTCGAATTTCCCGAGCAGGGAGGTGTTGAGCGCGGCCCACACGGGCACGCCCTCGAGCGCCGCGGCCGATAGTGCTGTCTCGATACCTTCAGCGATGCCGAGCACCTCACCGGTCGGCATGAGTCGCACGGCGCAGCCCTCGCGGCCGGTGAGTGCGGAGAGCAGTTTGCGCGGCTCGTGGCCCTCGAGCTTGCGGGCGCCCTGCAGGTACGTCACATGCGCAGTGACCAGCGCACCGACCTGGTCGCGCACCTCGGCCACCAGCGCGGCGAACTTCCCGACGCGCTGCCCCTGGTCGAAGTAATCGACGCTGACGTGCGCGCGCAGCCCGCAGTTGGGCGGCAGCGGCCAGAGTCCGCGACTCGCCAGATACTCGACGGCATCGGGACAATCAGCCACGGCGCACGCGGATCGCGTCAGCGAGCGTACACGGGACGGAGGGACGGCAACGGCAGCCTCCGAAGCATTCGCCGCTCCTGGCGCGATAGGCGCGGTTTGGTGGGGTGTTGATTCGTCGCGACCGTCGAGCCCGGCGGCCTGCATGACGCGGCGCCGAGCTTCGGCGAATCCCCACCCGTAGACGCGCATCAGGAGGGCGAAGCCATCCCCGGCACCGCAGCCGCGGCAGAAGAAATCTCCCCGCAGCTTGCGGTTGTCGAACACGAACCGATCGCGTCCCCCGCAGGCCGGGCACGGGCCCGGCTTTTTCGGGCGCAGTGTCTCCTCGGGGATGCCGAGCTGCGCGAGGATGAGCGGCCACGAGGAGCCGAGCTGCGCGTGAAGGTCTGCGGCGCGCAGCATCACGCCACCCTCGAGCGCGCGCGGGCGTACTTGATCCGCCGATGGGTGAGCCATCCCGCGACCTGCGCACTCGGGGTCGCTGGCTGCATGGCCCAGTACCGGCTCGGGATCTTCTGCTCGGGCAGCCCGAATTTCTCCCGCATGGCGTGCCACGCCGCCGCGCGGCACTTGTTGGGCGTGCTTGCCCACTTCACCGGATCGCGTCGCGCGGCATCGCCGAGTGCCTCGCGGAAGAACTGCTCGGCCTCCGGCGAGTGCGCGGTGACCGTCTGCGCCTCGGCGTCCATGTCGAGCTCGGTGAGCGCAGCGGATTGAACCGCGACGGCCTTGGCGCTCGGTGCTGGCGCCCAGCCGCAGAGCTTGCAGGCGCTGCCTTCCTCGCTCACGAGCCAGGCATGATGACACTCGGGGCACGTGCGCGGCTGCTCAACGGTGCGCGTGCGTGAGCGCTTCTCGGCCTCGCGGTTCACGTTGCGCGTGTCGTCGAGGTTCCAACCGAAGTCCGAGGTGGGCAGCCCGAGGTTCTCGACAACGCGCCCGTGGTCGATCAGCACGACGTGATCCTTCCCGGGCGCCGGACGCATGCCCCGCCCGACCATCTGCAGGTACATCGGGAGGCTGCGCGTGGGGCGCGCGAGCACGATGCACTCGACGGCGGGAACGTCGATGCCGTAGCTCAGCAAAAAACAATTCACCAGTACGCTGGTCTGCCCGCTCTCGAGGCGCGTGATTGCCTCCTCGCGTGTCGCTTCGTCGTCCTGGTCCGTGAGAATCTCAGCGGCGATGCCGGCGCGGCCGAAACCCTCGACCAGCGATGCGCCGTGCGCCTTGTTGCAGGCGAACACGATGGAACGCTTGCCGGCGGCAATCCCGAGCCAGTTCTCGATCACGTCGCCGATCAGCTTGGGCCGCGAGAGCAGCGTGCCAACCGCCCCCTCGGCGTAATCGCCGGCCGCGTCCTTTGGGAGCGCCTTCAGCTCCTCGCGCGAGACCACGGGGACGTTGAAGATCCGGGGACGCACCAGGCTACCGGCGCGGATCAGCTCGAGGATGGACGGTCCCAGGATCAGCCGATCAAACACCGTCGAGAGGGACTTGCCCGATTTGCGGGCCGGGGTCGCGGTGAACCCGAGGCGCAGCGCATCGGGGTACTGCTCGAGGATCGCCATGCGGGAGTCCGCCGCGGCGAGGTGTGCCTCGTCGAAGATCACGACCTCGGCGGCCGGCAGTGGCATCACGGCATCCCCGATGCAGCGCCTGTACAGCGTGTCTGCCGAGCACACCTGCACGAACTGGAAGGCATCGAACATTCCGCGCAGGTCGGCGGCGATGATGCCGTGCGGGACGCCGAAGGCTTCGAGCCGCTCGTGGATCTGGCGCACCAGGCGCGTGCGGGTCGCCAGGATCAGCACACGGAGACCAGCGTTTACGGCACAGAGCGTCACCGCGGCAATCTCGTGCGTCTTGCCGCCACCAGTCGGAAGCTGGCGCAGGATGCGACGCTCACCCTCGCGCAGCGCCGCGGCGATCTGGCCGATGCCCTGACGCTGGTATGGCCTCAGCGCGTCAGCAGCCGGCGGCAGCGAATCCAAGAAGCCTGCGAAGGGGAGGGCGCTCATGGCCTCACCCTCCCTGCCTTAACCCCTACCCCATTACCCTGACTTAACTCACTGCCACCCTTCGGAAGCGTTCTTCTCCTTGCTGGGGGTGGTGGTGGAGGTGGAGGCGAGTCGCTCATGAGCGATTCGCTCAATGGTCGCTGAGCGACTCGCTGAGCGATTCGCTGAGCGATAGGCTCGCTGGTCGCTGAGCGATTGGCCCAGCGCTTGGCGTTTGTGCTCGCGGCGCCCTTACTTCGGCTGAGATATTCGCGCACCGCCCCCTCGCGGTGGTGCTCGAGTCGCTCATTGCGGCGCCCTCCGTCGACTCGGGGAAATTTCGGCGCGACCAGGTGCCACGCCGCACGCCACTCGGCGGCAGTTGCGCCGGCTATGCCGCGCAGCACCGTCTCATCGTCGGGCAACAGCCCAGGCTCCAGACCGCCCGCGTCCCATTGGGCATCGAGGAGCTCGCGGTAGATCGCGCGGGCAGCGAGCGGCCACCCACGAGTTGCACTCGCGAAGTCACGCGGATACCAGGGCATGCGGGGAAACTGCGGAGGCTTGCTCATCGCGCTTCCTTCGGCGCGCGGGCTCATGCGGCACCTCGAGGGCGCAGCGCGAGCGGCCAGCGGCCAGCGGTGTGCCACGGTAGCCGCGCGAGATCAGGCTTGCCGCTATCGCAGACGATGCAGGGCGGCGCGACGCGGGTGTGGTGCTTGCGGTCCGTCGCTCGGCAATCGGCGCAAATGTGGCACGCCGGGCAGATGCGATTGCACTCGCCGCAGCCGTTGCAGGCCGCGAGTTGTGTTAGACTCTGCTCGCGGTGTCCTTCCGCATCCCCTCGACGATTAGCGGTAGCCCCGGGTGCCAGCCCGGGGGCCGCGGTGTGCGGGCGCACTTAGGCTGCCTTCGGGGCAGAAGTACGTTCAGCGGCTCGCGCGGCAATCCACGCGTCCACCTCGCATTCGAGCCATCCGGTGGCGCGCTCGGTAAGTTTGATGGGCTTGGGGAACCGTCCCTCGCGGGCCGCCTCGTAGACGACCGTACGGGAGAGCCCGACGCGATGAAACACTTCGCGAGGGCGCAGAACTCGAGAACTGCCGACAGGGAGGGGGGTTGTAGAGTGCACAGCGTTCAACTCCAAAACAGCGAAACGCGGCGCCGAAGCGCCGAGCCGTGTCTGGCAGTGAACGCCCGTGAGGGTAGTTGGCCTGCGTCGCTCTCTCTAGCTGATTCGCACGCCGAGAAGGTGGTGCGCGCAGCGTCGTGACATGGAGCGAACGGCGGAAATGATACGCCGCTAGCCGCTTACGTCAACTGTTGGCCGCAGAGCGCCATTCCGAGCACCGCTGCGGTGCGACGCGTGAGCCACGAGCGCGCCTCACGCCTTGCGCCGGATCGGCGTCACCTTCGCGCCCCCGGCCTTCAGCCCATCGAGGTAATCCGCCCACGCCTGCATCATCTTGCGGCGCTCGGGAAGGCGCTGCGCCCGGTTGTAGGCGGCGCGGACCTTGTTCCGCTCGACATGCGCGAGCTGCAGCTCGATAACATCGGGCGGGAATCCCTGCTCGTTGAGCAGCGTCGAGGCCATCGCCCGGAAGCCGTGCGCGGTCATCTCGTCTGTGGTGTACCCGAGCCGGCGCAGGGCCGCGTTCAAAGTGTTCTCGCTCATCGGCCGCTCACGCGAGCGCAGCGACGGGAACAGGTAGCGACCGTTGCCGGTGATCGCCTGCAGGCCGGTGAGGATCCCAACGGCCTGAGAGGAGAGGGGGACGATGTGTGCGTCGCCCATCTTCATGCGCTCGCCCGGGATGCGCCACTCGGCGCCCTCGAGGTCGAACTCACGCCACTCCGCGCCGCGAAGCTCGCCGGGACGGACGAAGGTGAGGGGGGCGAGCTTCAGGGCCGCAGCGGTCGCCGGTTCGCCCGCGTAGCCGTCGATGGCGCGCAGCAGCTCGCCAACGCGGACCGGGTCGGTGATCGCGGCTCGGTTCTTCGTCGGTACGGGCGCCAGCGCGCCGCGCAGGTCGGCGGTGATGTCGCGCTCGGCCCGCCCGGTGGCGATCGCGTACCGGAAGATCTGCCCGCAGCGCTGCTTGGTGCGCATCGCAGTCTCGTGGCGGCCCTTGGCCTCGATGACGCGCAGGGCGCCCAGCAGTTCCGGCGCCTTGATCTCGTTGATGAGCCTGTCGCCCAGGCGAGGGTAGACGAACGCCTCAAGCATCCATCGGCCCTTCTCGAGCGTCACGTCGGCGAGCTTCTTTGCTTGCAGGCCCAGCCACTCCTCGGCGACGAGCCGGAACGTGTCGGCCTGGATGATCTTGCTGGTGCGCTTTTTCTCCGAGGGGTCAGTGCCGCGCACCAGGAGCTTCTTGGCATCGTCGCGGGCCTCCCGGGCTTCCCGCAGTCCAATCTCGGGGTAGACGCCGAGCGCCAGCACCTTCTCCTTGTCGTGCACACGGTACTTCAGGCGCCAGTAGCGCCCCGCTGAGCCGTCTTTCTGGGGGGACACCA
>JAJYUL010000079.1 GCA_021792555.1 Pseudomonadota bacterium | reverse complement strand
AGCACCGTTCCGAGGGAACCTCGATGTTCAATCTGCTGCGTAACATCGGCAGCAGCATCGGTATCGCCGCCACCAGTGCGCTGCTGACACGCAATACCCAGATTGTGCACGAGCGTCTCGCTTCGCACATCGTGCCTTATGGCGGACAGATCCGCCTGCAGGCACCGTACAGTTTCACCTCGCTGGCCGGTCTGACAGCGCTAAACGCGGAGGTGACGCGTCAGGCGCGCATGATTGCCTACAACGATGACTTCAAGTTGATGTTCCTGATGACATTGTCGCTGTTGCCGCTGCTGCTCTTGCTGCGCCCGCAGCGCAGCCGTTCCGAAGAACCTCTGGTGATGGAGTGAGGTGACGATGCGCGCCCGTATTCCGTTGCGGTGGCGAGCGTGCGCGGCGGGCGTGGCCGCTCTGGCGCTCACCGGTTGCGCCGTGGGACCCGCGTTCCACCGGCCACCGGTCCCGCTCGAGGCGCATTACCGTCCGCCGGGTGAACTCGTGCGCGGTGAGCACCCCCCGCACGCGCCTTATCGCCAGCACGTGACGCTGCGCGGCGGGTCTGCCGTGCGGTGGTGGCGCCTGTTCCGCTCGCCGCAGCTCGATGCACTGGTGCGACAGGCGCTCGCGGACAATCACGACGTCGCGGCCGCTCGAGCCGCACTCGCGCGCGCTCATGAGCTGGTGACCGTAGGAGGCGCTGCGCGCTTTCCGCAAATCGGCCTGAACGCCGGGACGGGGCGTGAAAAGTACGGGGCGGAGTTTCTGGGCCCGAATGCATTCGCGCCGTTCAGTTATGTCGCCGCCGGCGTCAGTGTCGATTACCTGCTCGATTACATCGGCAAGACACGCCGCACGATCGAGGAGGCCCGCTCGTTCGAGCAGTATCAGCGCAGCGAGCTCGCCGCGACGCGGCTCGTGCTGACCGGGGAGGTGGTCTCCCAGGCGGTGATCGTCGCGACGACGCGCGCGCAGATTCGCGCGGTGCGCGGCCTGCTGGCGCAGGACCGGGCCAATGTGGCGCTGGTGCGCGGGGCGGTGGCGGCCGGCTCCGAGCCGCGGCTCGATGTGCTCACCGCGCAGACTCAGCTCGCCAGCGACGAGACGCTGCTGCCGCCGCTTTACCAGAAGCTCACCACGGCCGAGCACGCGCTGGCGGTGCTGCTCGGACGCGCGCCGGCAGCCTGGAGGGAGCCGGAGCTGACGCTGCGCCGGATGACGCTGCCGACGCGCGTGCCGGTAAGCGTACCCTCAGAGTTGCTCAAGCGCCGACCGGACATCCAGGCCGCCGAGGCGCAGCTGCGCGCCGCCACCGCAGCGGTGGGCGTGGCGACGGCAAACCTGTACCCGCAGATCATGCTCAGTGGCACGCTCAGTGAGGAAGCGCTGCGGCCGCAGCATCTGTTCGATGCGAGTTCGCTCGCCTGGTCGCTGATCGGCGGTCTGACTGCGCCCCTGTTCGAGGGCGGGAAACTGCATGCCGAGCGGCGTGCGGCGCTCGATGTGCTGCACGAGCGGGCCGATCTTTATCAGCAGGTGGTGGTGAGCGCGTTCGGGCAGGTGGCCGATGCGCTCGATGCGCTGCGTCACGATGCGGAGCTGCGCGCCGCGCAGGCGCGTGCGCTCGAGCTGTCGCGCCGGCGGCTCGCGCTCGAGCGGGCCAGCTACCGCGCCGGCAGCAGCGGTCTGCTGCCGGTCCTCGATGCCCAGCGCCAGCGCGAGCGGGCCGAGCTCGGCCTGCTCGGCGCCGAGCAGCGCCAGTACCTCGATACCATCCGGCTGCTGCTCGCCGCCGGCGGGCGGGTCGGCGCGGCGGGCCGCTCCGCGTCCGCCGCGCGCGCCCTTTAAATACCTGAGAGGCTCAGGCCCCCGGCCTTTGCCTGGATTTTCACGACCGTGCAGCTCTGCCGGGCCCGGCGCAGTTGGGTGCAGGCGGCGAGCGCCGCGGCGCGGCTCATCTGCTGCGAGCGCAGGGTGGTGAGCTTCTCAGCGCCGGACGGCGCCACGACGTGCACCTCGGTGAGCAGGCTGGCGAAGTGCGCCTTGAGCTGTTTGGCGGCCGCATTCGCGGCATTCGCCGAGCGGTAGCGGCCGAGCTCGACCTGGTAGCCGGCGAGCTTGTCGATCCGGGCCTGCGCCTCGCTCGCCTGGGCGGCATTCGGGTAGTCGTGCACGAACGCCTCATATGCCGCTGCGGTTCCGGCGGCCTTGGCGCTCTGCCACGCGCTCGTTTCCTTAAGGCCCGTGAGCGCCCCCTGTGCTTCGGCCGTGTACGCGCCGTCGGGGTAGCGGCTCAGATAATGCTGGTATGCGGCCTCGGTGCCTGTGCTCTTGGCCGCCTCCCAGGCCTGCTTGTCCTGCAGGGACTCGATGCGGTTGCGCGCCTGCTGGACCCGCGGGTCGTCGGGGTGGTGCTGAATGAAGCTGCGGTACGCAGCGACCGTGCCTTGGGACGATGCTTTCTGCCAGTCGGCGTTCGAGGAGCTGCAGGCGACCAGCCCGCCGGTGGCGAGCAGGCAAACGAGAAGCGATGCGAACGATTTCTTGTTCACGGCAAACCCTGTGCGGACAGGTCGGGCGCCTAAGCTACCCTACGGGCCGCAAATCTTCCAGGTACGGCGCCGCTTGCGCCGGGTTCATCGGCACACCCCTGCCGAGGACGGGCGCGGGCCGCCGGGCTCGGGCCAGCGCTGAGGGCTCTTGCGCAGCTTGGCGACGTCGTAGCCCATCGCGGCGACCCGGGCCACCATCGCGTGATAGGCGCGCTCGGAGATATGGGGCGTGCGCGCCATGAGCCAGACGTAATCGCGCGCGTCGCGCGCCACGATCACGCGGCTGTAATCGGGCGAGAGCCACGCAACGAGGTACTGCAGGCGCAGCAGCCAGAACAGGTGCACGTGCCATTCGGCGTTGCCGGTATGCGCCACTACGGTGGCCGTCGAATGCACCGTGTGCAGCCGGGCGGTGAAGCTGCCGCGCCGGAAGCGGAACACGGTGCAGATCGACCCGTCCGGCTCGAGCCGATAGGTCTCGACCGGATTGTAGTCGTCGCGCTCGATGCGGGTCGGAATGGCGGCGATCACGTACCACCGGCCCACGTAGCGGGCGAGGTCGACGTGCGCGACCGGCACGATGGGCTTGTCGGCGGCTGCCCCACGGCAGGCCGCAAGAGCCAGTGCGGCGAGCAGCGCCGCCGCGACGCGCCCGCCCTTCATGACTGCGCTCCCGCCGCCGGCCGCGCGAAGCGGTAGTGAGCGACCAGCCACTCATCGCCCCCGGCATAGCCGAACAGTTCCGCGCAGGCCATCCAGAAGAGCCGCCAGCGCTCGAACCACAGCCGCGCGCCCGCACCGTAGGCTTCGCGCAGCACTGCGAGCACTTCGGCGCGTTGCGCATCCTGGCGCGCGAGCCAGAGATTTGCGGTGCGGCGGTAATGCGTGCCGTCGATCAGCCAGCGCCGCTCGAGGGCGAGGTCGGCCTGAAAATGCAGCAGCGTGTCGGCCGAAGGCATCAATCCCCCGGTGAAGAAATGCCGGCCCATCCAGTTGTCCGCTCCGGCGGTCTCGAACGGGTACAGCAGGGTGCGGTGCGCGAACAGATGGGCGAACAGCTTGCCGCCGGGTTTGAGCCAGCCGGCGATACGCCGCATGAGGGTCTCGTAATTGCGCACGTGCTCGAACATCTCCACCGACACGCAGCGGTCGAAACGGCCCGCATCCAGGATCAGCGTGTTGACGTCGCGCGTCAGCACGCGCACGTTGGCAAGCCCTCGCGCGTGGCACTGCGCCTCGATGTGGCGGCGCTGGCTGTGCGAATTCGATACCGCCGTGATGCGCGCGCGCGGGAAGCGTTCGGCCATCCACAGCGTCAGCGAGCCCCAGCCGCAGCCGAGTTCGAGAATCTGCTGGCCGTCCTCGAGCTCGGCGCGCTCGCCGTAGAGCTCGAGCATCGCCTCTTCCGCTTCGACGAGGGATTCCCCGCCGCGGGGGAAGTAACAGCAGGAGTATTTCAGGCGCGGCCCGAGGCACAGCGCGAAGAACGCCGCCGGCAGCTCGTAGTGCTGCGCGTTGGCCGCCTCGGTGTGGATCGCGACCGGGCTGGCGCGCAGCGCGGCGATCTGCGCGGCAAAGCGCTCAGCCTCGGCCGCGGGGCCGCCGCAGCGCTCGGCACGCAGCCGCTCGGCGCACAGCCGGCGGATGCCGAAGCGCACGAGCGGATCGGGCAGCAGGCCGCGCTCGGCGAGTCCGAGCAGCCCCGGCGCGGGCCGGTCCGCGGCAAGTTCGGCAGGGTACGGCAAGACGGTGCTCATCGATCGGCTCCTGGTGGCGGTCGGTGGGGAAACCATGGAAAGAAAATCGGCGTGCTGCGCTGGTAGTCGCGGTAGTCCTCGCCCCGCGCGCGCAGCGCCTGCTGCTCGGCCCAGGGCACTCCGCTTACGAAGCGCAGGAACACGAACATGACGAGCGGGCCGAGCCACGCGAGCGGCGCGAGCGGCGAGCCGGCGGACCACGCCACGTAGGCGAACCAGTGCAGCCACTCGAAGAAGTAGTTCGGATGACGCGAATAGCGCCACAGGCCCGACCGGCAGGTCCGTCCAGATCGG
>JAJYUL010000078.1 GCA_021792555.1 Pseudomonadota bacterium | reverse complement strand
GGACAAAACAACACCTGCCGCCGCACGCCCTGCTTCACTGCGCGCGCAGCGTCACAATGACTGGCGCGCGCGGACGCTGCGCAATGGCTCAAAGCCGGCGGGGTCGCTCGCATCCGTGCTCGCTTCATCGTGCGAGAGGATGACCAGGTCCACCGGCGGCATCGCCCCGAGCGCCACCGGCACGGGCTGGAAGCGCTTCGGGCCGGCAAGTGTGAACGGGGAGGCGCGCGGTCCCCAGACCGGATCGGTGAGCACGCGCACGCCATCGATCTCGATGAGCACGGTCGAGTGGCCGAGCCAGGTCGCTCGCAGGCCGCTGCCGGGCGCGTGCCGCCAGACCTGCAACGGGCTCACCGAGGGCAGCGGCCGGGCGGGCACGCGCCGAGCGCCGGTGCGCAGCAAGAACTCGGTGAGACTCGGCATCGACGCCTGCGGGTCGCGCAGCCCGGGCAGGATCGGCTGCACGTTGCGGAAGCCCTCCCCGTCCCAGAGCGGCGAGCCCCGCATGCGCTCGAACCGAGCGCCCTGCGCTTTTGAACCGAGTGATTTCAATGAGGTGGCCTCACGAGAGAGGACCAAAGTCTACGATAGATCGCGCGGGAATCCGCGCAGCCGCGGCCCAATGCGCCGCCGCGTCTCGAGGTGCGCCGTCCCCGGACAGTCACAATGGCTGCGGGCAACCCGGACCGCACGATGCGCGCTTGACTCGCGTCCCGAGGCGCTCACACTGCCCCACATGACCCAGCGCAGCGGCTATGCGGACCTCCCCCTGCACGCTGGCCGCGCTCGGGCGCGTGATCGCCGAGGCGATCGTGCACCACTACGGACGTGAGGAATTGCTGCGCCGTCTGGCGCATCCGTTCTGGTTCCAGTCCTTCGGCGCCGTGATGGGCATGGACTGGCACTCCTCCGGCATCACCACCAGTGTGCTCGGCGCCCTGAAGCGCGGACTGGCGCCAGTCCAGCACGAACTCGGTGTCTACGTGTGCGGCGGTCGTGGCCGCGCCTCGCGCCGCACGCCGGCCGAACTGTTGGCCGTAGGCGAGAGGACCGGCCTCGACGGCACGCGATTCGCGAGCACCAGCCGCCTGGTGGCCAAGATCGACAGCGCCGCGGTCCAGGACGGCTACGAGCTCTACCTGCACGGGTTCATCATCACGGCCACAGGACACTGGTGCGTGGTGCAGCAGGGCATGAGCGCAGCGCGCCGGGAGGCGCGGCGCTACCACTGGCAGTCCGAAGGCCTCGGGAGCTTCCTCGATTCACCACACGCGGCCATCGAGGGCATCAATCAGGGGCAGATCCTCAACCTCGCCGATGCCCGCGCGCGCGCCGCGCGAAGCGTCGCACTCGAGCTCGTTCATGCCGGGCCGGACCGCACCCTGGGCGTGCTGCGCAAGCTGCAGCCCGATCACGGCCGGACCCTCAGCCTGTTCCCGCAAGAGGACGCGATCGAGACACCCGTGCGCAGTGCGGCGCAGCAACACATCCCCCATCTGTCCATGCCGTCACGGCACGAAGTACTCGGCTCGGACATCCTCCTGCGCCGGCTGCACGGTGCGCTGGCCGCAGCCGCCGAGCGCGGACCGCAGGACTACGCCGACCTGCTGCTAACGCCCGGCGTGGGGGCGCGCACCGTGGCCGCACTCGCCCTCGTGGCCGAGCTCGTGCACGGCACGCCAGCACGCTTCTCGGACCCGGCCCGCTTCTCCCTTGCGCACGGCGGCAAGGACGGACATCCCTTCCCCGTACCCTTGAAGGTCTACGACGAGACGCTGCGCGTGCTGAGGCACGCTGTAGGGCAGGCCAAGCTCGGCCACGCGGACAAGCTCGACGCCCTGCGGCGTCTCGATGCACAGGCCCGCCACCTTGAGCGCAGCGCGCGCGGGCCGAGCTTCGAGGCATTCGTCGCTGCAGAGCGGCGCGACGCGCCATTGTTCGGCGGACGCACCGTCTTCTCGCGCTGAACGGCCCAGACGGGCCTCGGCGTCCACCGAATGCGCATCGCCCTCGCAATCACCTCCGATGATCACGCCGTCGCCTGAGACAGGAGCGCGCACAGACCCGGTGACGGCGGCGAGGCCCTAAATAAGAGTGCCCCTGACCGAAGGATCTTCCGGTCAGGGGCACATCTGCAAACTCAGTACCTAGAAATTGACCGTCGTGGTCTGATTGGCCGTCACGGTCGCGCTCTGGCCCGCAGCCGGGATGAATGCCACAGTGCTCGTGCCGGTACTGGATGTACTCGTGCAGGCGACTGCGACCGTATAGTTGCCGGCGAGCAGGAAGGGTTGGTCGTAGCTGTAGCTGCCGGTCGAAGACAGAGTGATCTCCGGTTCCACCACCGGTGTCAGGCTGCTCGAGGGGGTCACGCTTCCGGAGAAGATATACACCTGGGCATTCGGGAGCGGGCCGCTGCCCGTCGAAGAACCGGCGAGACATGCCGAATTGCTCTGCAGGGTCGACATCGCCACCGTGCCGCTGATCGTGCCGGCCTGGACGTTGTTGATGAGGCGCAGCGCCGGCTTGAGGATGTAGTCTTGCGTGCCCCCGCCCGTGGTCTGTCCCGGTGGAGCGGTTATCGACTGCTGCAGCATGAAATCAACGGTGAAATCGGCCACCTGATTGGCCGTCATGGTGAAGCCCTGAACAAGCTTCAGGCCCGTCTGTGCGCCACTTGGGATCACCAGAGGATACTGGGCGCCGTTGATCTCGATGTACGAATTAGCCACCGTGCCGTTCGAGGATACATTGAGCAACAGCCGAATCCAGTCGTAATTGCCCGCCGGCACCGAAACACCGCTGAGCAGCGAGGCCTCGTTGCCGTTCTGCTCCTGCAGCAGATCGATCGTCTTCGGCGAGCTGAAATTGAAGGTGACTGCTTTACCGCCACCGCTCGGCTGCAGCTCTACGCCCGTGAAGGAGACCACGACAGCACTTGCCGAGGCGACCGGACCGTCCGTAATGCCGAGGTTCATCGTCGCGGAAGACGCGCCGCCACCGCCGCCGCAAGCAACCAGGAGAGGCGCAGCAAAACACCCGACAGCGATCAGTCGCAGCCACTTCCCAGGAGAGCCCGCGCGATACGAGAACTTCATATCAATTCTCCACTCAGAAACAAGAACACGATGTTAGATTCCGACGCACGCCCCACCTCGCAGCTTCGTGTGGCCGCGGCACCCTACCTGCGCGTCATTCCCGGCGTTGCCGTCCTACCGAGAGCGACTCACGCAGCGCGGCACCCGTCATGTCCCCGGGCATGCGGCAGCTTCGATTTGCAGTTGCGACGTCCACATAGCGTTCGTTCCTGCGACTGGAAAACGCATGCTATCCCATACGGTTGACATGGCGACCTCAGCCCGCCTTTCTTCGCACTGATTGCCGGCAAACTGTGAACCGCGTCGCAACCCGGGTCCACACACATATCTCAGCGACACGATCCGCTGGCGAGCCACGACGCAAGGCGTTTCTCTCGAGGGCAAGAGTTTCATCATCGCGCCTGAACCAGAAGTGAACGCTCCGAGGAGACCTGCGGCGCGAGTCTTGCGTGAAAGAGGTCTCGTAATTTCCCGAGATGCCGTGCCGCGCTCGCCGAACTGACCGGCGGCTTTCCCGCCAGAGGCGAGGGGCTTGGGCACCACGGCCGTGATGCCGGCCCGATCGCATTCGAGTATTTCCTCGCCGCTGAAGCAGCCCCTGTCCGCTAGCGCTGCGAGATCCTCCGCGCCCCGAACGCCTTCCCGGCGCGCACGCTCATCTCGGCCAGTTGAGCCCGATCGTGATCCAGATCAGCAACCTCGTGCGCAACGATCAGGTGATCTTTCGTGTTGACCGCAGATTGCACGTTGTAGCCGACGGGGGCCGGCTTCAAACGCCGGTTGCATGCCGCGCATCGCACTCACCGCCGCGGAACCCGCCGGCGCCCATGTTCCAACCGAAGCGCAACACGATGCACTCATGCCCGCTCTCCGCTCCATCGGCGCACAGCAAGTCAGCCGCGCTTATCCTTATGCTTGCGGCCGGGGAGCACGACTCCGCGATCGAGTCGCGGGCTCCCTTGCGAGTGGGAGAATTAAGGTCCGATTCGGACAGGTTTCCGAAGTCATTGCGCTTCTACAGCTGCGGGAACTGCTCGCCGAGCAAGGCGCCATGAAAGGCCCGAACGTCCCGGTCGAGCGCATCGTCCTCGACCCCGAGGCGCTCACCTGCCAGATCGAGTTCAAGGCGGTGCCGGGCGAGCGAAAGTGGCCATCTGTGGCGTCCCCAAGGGGATTCGAACCCCTGTTACCGCCGTGAAAGGGCGATGTCCTGGGCCTCTAGACGATGGGGACCCGGCTGAAAGACAGCGCGCCAGGGGGCATTTCGCCCGCCCGAGCACGCGGGGCCGCAAGAGTACACGCCTGCGGGCTGGCGAACAATGCTCACGTCGCGCATGAGCGCCCCAAAATGGCCCGGACGGGAAACCCGGCAGCGCCGGCAGGACGGGGGCGAGAGCGCCCCCCACACCTGCAGCCCGCGGCACGGCCGGGCGCGCTCGGCTCTTCGCGCGGGTCCATACCAGAAGGTCTGGTCGGCCACGGGCTGAGTCGACGGTGCCATGGGTCATCGGGTGAACGGTCGGCGGCCAGTCATCTGCTCCCGACTCTCGTCATGCAGCACGCTTTGTGAATTAATTATTCACGCAGGCGAACAATGACCGTGAACAAGTCTCAGGCCATGGCCCTGCTCGTGCAAATCCTCAAGACCGGCGGGATCGCGCCCGCCGCGCAGAACCTGCAGATCCCCAAAGCGATGGCCGTGAGATTC
>JAJYUL010000047.1 GCA_021792555.1 Pseudomonadota bacterium | reverse complement strand
GGCATGCGCACGCGGTGAGTGCGCAACAGCGCCACCGGCGGCACGCGCCGCTCGCGCAGACAGTGGAAAGCACCCGGCAACAGCACCGCCACGGTGCCAGCGCGCGCCAGCGCGGCCACACCGGCCTCGCCGGTCCACTCCAGATGATCGGCGGACAGCGCCTGAAACTGCGCGGCGAGCGCCGCGCCGCCGCCGTCGGAAAGCTGATCGGCATGCAGCTTCACGGGCAGGCCGTGCGCGCGCGCGGCCGCGAATACCGGCCGAAGCTCCGCTGCACTGAAGGCGATGCCTTCGCAAAACCCGTCGACCGCGTCGGCCAGTCCCTCGGCCGCGGCCTGCGGAATCAGCTCGCCGGTGATGCGCCGCAGATACTCGGCACGGTCGGTCTCGGGCGGCACGGCATGCGCGCCGAGCAACGTCGTCACGACACCGAGCGGCAGCTGCCGGCCGAGGGCGCGCGCCACGCGCAGCATGCGCAACTCGTGCAGTACGTCGAGTCCGTAGCCGGATTTGATCTCCACCGTGGTGACGCCCTCGGCCATCAGCACGCCTAAGCGCTCCGATGCCGCGGCCTGGAGGGCCTCGTCGGTCGCCGCCCGCGTGGCGCGCACGGTGGCGAGAATGCCGCCGCCGGCCCGCGCGATGCTCTGATAGTCGGCGCCGGCGAGGCGCATCTCGAACTCCGCGCTGCGCTCACCGCCGAAAACGATGTGGGTGTGACAGTCGATCAGCCCTGGTGTGACCAGCCGGCCGCCGAGCTCGATCTCCTCGCGGGCGCGCGCCCCCGCCGGCAGCTCGGCCAACGGCCCTGCGAACGCGATCCGCCCGTCGAGGACGCCGAGCGCGGCGCGCTCGATCAAGCCCACCCCCGCGAGCCGCGGCGAGAGCGTCGCCAGGGTGGCGCCGCGCCACAGACGATCGAATTGCACTGCCCAGGGCCTTCTTTTTTGACTAGGCAAATTATAATATGCCTAGACATATCGCGGAACCCCCGCGGCGCGGCCGGGCGGAGCGCAGCATGAACCGGACATTCTTCTTCGCAACCGCATGGCTGCCGGCCGGCTGGCGGCGCAACGTGCGCGCCGTGGTGCGCGAGGGAGTCATCACCGAGGTCGCCTGCGGCGCGGCGCCGGCTCCCGCAGATGCCCGCTTCTGCCTCGTCGTGCCGGGTCTGCCCGATCTGCACAGTCACGCCTTCCAGCGCGCCATGGCCGGACTCGCCGAGCGGCGCGGCCCGAGCGGCACGGATGATTTCTGGTCGTGGCGCGAGGTCATGTACCGCTTCCTCGCGCGCATCGAACCGGACGATCTGGAGACAATCGCCGCGTACGCCTACGCGGACCTGCTCGAGGCGGGGTTCACCAGCGTGGGGGAATTCCATTATCTGCACCGCAGTCCGCAGGGCGGTCTGTACGACGACCCGGCCGAGCTCGCGCTGCGCCATGCGGCGGCGGCGGACTTGACGGGCATCGGCCTGACGCTGCTGCCGGTGTTCTACGAATTCAGCCAGTTCGGCGGGGCGCCGCCCACGGCGGGGCAGCAGCGGTTCATCACCGACCTGGAGACCTTCGAGCGCATCGTCGAGCGGGTCAGGGCCGAGGTGCAACCCTCGAGCGAGCGCAACACCGGCATCGCGCCGCATTCGCTGCGCGCGGTCGGCGCACCGCACCTGGCGGAACTCCTCGCGCGCCACCGGCAGGGCCCGCTGCACATTCATGCCGCCGAGCAGGTCAGGGAAGTCGAGGACTGCGTGCAGTTCACGGGCCTGCGCCCGGTCGAGTGGCTGTTGAGGCACGCCGAGGTGGATGCGCGCTGGTGCCTGGTGCATGCCACGCATCTGACGCCCGATGAGATCTCCGGACTGGCGCGCAGCGGCGCCGTTGCAGGCCTGTGCCCGGTGACGGAAGCCAACCTGGGCGACGGCACTTTCCCGGCGCCCGCGTATCGCGCGGCCGGCGGCCGCTGGGGCATCGGCACCGACTCGCACATCCGGCTCGATGCGGCCGGCGAGCTGCGGCAGCTGGAATATGCGCAACGGCTGCTGCGCCGCGAGCGCAACGTATTGGCGCGCCCGGACCAGCCGTCCACCGGGACCAGTCTGCTCGAGGAGGCGCTGCGCGGCGGCGCGCAGGCGCTCGCACTGCCCGTGGGCGCGATCGCCAGGGGCTGCCGCGCGGACTTTCTGGCGCTGGATGCGCAGCATCCGGATCTCGCCGGGCGCGATTCGGATGCCGTCATCGACACCTGGCTGTTCGCCGCAGGCCGGTCGCTGATCAAAGACGTCATCACCGGCGGCCGCACCGTTGTTGAGAATGGGCGGCACAAGGATCGTGATCGCATCAACACAGCGTATTGCCGCACGCTGAACCGTCTGCTACACACCCCGTGACATGATCCGCGACGACTCGCCCCCGCCGGCCCGCTCGAACGCCGTGCCCCGCTACCGCGAGATCTACGAGGCGCTCCGCCAGAAGATCGTCTCGGGTGAGTGGCCCGCCGGATACCGTCTGCCCTCGGAGCACGAGCTGGCGCGATCCTTCGGCTGCGCGCGCATGACCATCGGCAAGGCCCTCGGCGCGCTCGCCGATCAACGGCTCGTCACGCGGCGCCGGCGCGCCGGCACCACGGTCAACATGCCGCGCCCCCAGGAGTCGGTGCTGGAGATTCACGACATCGAGGCCGAGCTGCTGGCCGCGGGGGTGAGCTACGCATATCAGTCGCTCGAGCGCCGCGTCCGCCGCGCGAGCACCGCTGACGCGAACATCCTCGGGGTTCCCTCCGGCACACCGGTGCTCGCGCTCACCGGCCTGCACCGCGCCGGCGGCCGGCCGCATGCGCTCGAGGAACGGCTGATCAATCTGCATGCCGTGCCCGAAGCGCGCGCCGAGCGCTTCAGCGGCATCTCCCCCGGACGCTGGCTCCTGCAGCGCATTCCCTGGACGGAGGCCGAACATCAGATCGGAGCGCTCAATGCGGATGCCGCCATTGCCCGCTGGCTCGCGATCCGCCGCAACACGGCCTGCCTGACCATCGAGCGCAACACCTGGCGCGACGAGCAGCGCATCACCCACGTGCGGGTCATCTATCCCTGCGATCAGCACCGCCTGGTGGCGCGTTTCCGCTACGGACCCACCTGAGGCGGCGCACCGTTAGAATTCTGCTATTCGCGACAGCGGGCCACAGAACACCCTGCCGGCGCTGCAGATGCCTCCACAATCGCAAATGTGCGCTGCTTGCCGGATGGTTCTCGCGCAAGGCAGGAAAATTGACAATCGCAAAATTGCGTGGTCCGCGGCGCTTCATCGCCCTCTCAACCATCAGCGTCTCACCCTCGCCGCCATCGACGAGGTGATTTTGCGCGATCGGTGGCAGGACCGGGCTGATCTGCGCCGGGCCGTTCTGACTGACCGCGTCCTGCCCGAGAAGGTGGAGCGCGTTTGCCGCCCTTACGCTTCCGACCCCTACGCCCAGCGCCATCACTTCGGGCTGCACTATAACTACTTCAAGCATCCATTGACGGGCGCCTGCACGGAATCGCTCAACAGTTTGAGCCGGATGATGCACCGGCTTGGACGGGGATATTCCTTCGCGGCGCTGCGGGCCAACGTGCTCTTCACCGAGGGCATCCACAGCCACACGCCGAAGCGGCCACGGTTCGAGCGCAGGCGCGAGCCGGGGCCGGTGGAAATGGGTTATGGACTGGCGGATGAGGAGACAGGCCACGGTCTGCGGTGATCGGGAAAGATCGCCCGCTGCGCCCGCCAGAAGCCTGCGACCCGCACAAGCGCAAGAGGCGGGAGAACAGCTACGGCGCGGACATTTCAACACCGATCGGGATGATCGAGGGAGGGGGCTCTGACCTCGTTCCAAGCCAGTTTTACGGATACCTTAAAACCCGAGGGCCATCTGCCGCTGCACCCCCGGCGGGCGGAAGCGACTGGCATCGAGCTGCGTGCCGCGCGCCGTGTTCAGCCCCGCCCGGCGGCACGCCGCGTGAAATCGCGCGCGCAGCAGCTCGGCAAGCGGTCCGGTGCCGCGCATGCGCTGCCCGAAGCGTGGGTCGTTGTCGCGCCCCGCGCGCATCTGGCGGATCAGCGACAGCACGTGGGGGGCGCGCTCGGGATAATGGGCCTCGAGCCACTCGCTGAACAGCGGGCCGACCTCGTGGGGCAGGCGCAGCAGAACATAGCCTGCCCAGCGCGCCCCCGCCTCGGCCGCCGATTGAACGATGCGTTCCATCTCGTGATCGGTCAGCGCCGGGATGACCGGCGCCACGAGCACGCCGGTCGGAACGCCCGCCGCTGTCAGTTCGCGCACCATGCGCAGCCGGGCTGCAGGCGAGGCAGCCTGCGGTTCCATGGCCCGCTTCAGCTCGGCATCGAGTGTGGTGATGCTGATGCCGACCTCAACCAGATTGTCGCGGGCCAGCGCACCGAGCAGGTCGATGTCGCGCAGCACCAGAGCGCCCTTGGTGATGATCGTCACGGGGTGACGGCAGCGCGCCAGCACCTCGAGGATTTCGCGCGTCACGCGCATTCGCCGCTCGACGGGTTGGTACGGATCCGTGTTGGCGCCCAGCGTGATCGGCTTGCAGAGGTAGCCCGGACGGCCGAGTTCCCGCTCGAGCAGCTTTCCGGCGTCCTGCTTGTAGAAGAGCCGGGTCTCGAAATCCAAGCCCGGAGAAAGTCCCAGATACGCGTGAGTCGGACGCGCGTAGCAGTAGCTGCAGGCGTTGGCGCATCCCCGGTACGGATTGATCGACTGCTCGAAGGGAATGTCCGGCGAATCGTTGCGGCTGATGACGCTGCGGGCCCGATCCGGCATCAGCTCGAGCGGCAGGCTGTCGGGGACCTCCTCCTGGTACCAGCCGTCCTCCACCGCCTCGCAGGTGCGCCGCTCGAAGCGCCCCGGGGGATTCGATAGCGCGCCGTGCCCGCGCAGTACCGTGCCGCCTCGGCGGGGAGTGCTCATGGCGGAACTGTACGAATATCCACCTTCCCTGTAAAGAGGCTCGCACAGGGCGCGGCGCTCAGCAGGCTTGCGGCAGCGGCACTCCCGGATCGGCGAGCCGCGCGCGGTCCGGCCGCACGCGCGCGGGAATCAACTTACGCGCGGCGAGCTGGTCCTTCGGCGTGTTCACGCTGTCGAGCGCGATCAGTTCCCCGCCGCGCAGGTAACAGGCCGTGAACGCGCGCGCCGCCGGATCGCCGCGCAGCACGAGTTCGTCGTAGCCCGCGCTGACTCCGACGATGACGAGCTTCAGGTCGTACTGATCGGACCAGAACCAGGGCACCTTGTCGTGGACCGTGGGCCGGCCGAGGAGGTTCAGCGCGGCGCTCGCCCCCTGCTCGAATGCGTTGTCGACCGACTCCAGGCGCAGCAGCCGCCCGTAGCGCGGACTGGGATGTCGGGTGCAGTCACCGGCGGCATAGATCGCCGGGTCGGCTGTTCGGCAGTACTCGTCCACGAGAATGCCGTCCTCACAGGGCAGCCCGGCGCTCGAGGCGAGCTCCGCTGCCGGCAGCGCGCCCACACCGAGGAGCACGGCATCGGCAGGATATTCCGTCCCGTCGTCGGTGAGCACGGCGCGCACCCGCTCTTGTGCCGCCTGCGCCGCGATCGCCCGGATGCGCACACCGCAGACGATGCGCACCCCGTGGCGCTCGTGTTCCGCAGCATAGAATGCAGACACTTCGGCACAGGTCACCCGCTCGATCACGCGGGGCGCGAGCTCGAGCACCGTCACGTCCATCCCCATCTCCCGGGCGGTCGCCGCGACCTCGAGGCCGATGTATCCGCCTCCCACGATGACGAGCCGTCCCCCGCGGGTCAGAACGGGCCGAATCCGGTCGGCATCGGCGATGGTCCGCAGGCTGAACACGCCGCTGAGCTGCGCGCCGGGCACCGCGAGCGGCCGGGCGCGGCTGCCGGTCGCAAGCAGCAGCGCATCGTAGGCGACATCCGCTCCGTCATCGAGCCGCACTCGCTGCGCGCTGCGCGAGATCTCCTCGACGCGGCGGCCGAGGCGGATCTGAACCGCGTGCTGCTCATAGAAGGACGCCGGACGCAGAGACAGCCGCTCAGCCGGAAGCGTCCCGGCGAGATATTTCTTCGAGAGGGGCGGACGCTGGTAGGGCAGCGCCGCCTCAGCGCCCAGCAGCGTCACCCGGCCGGCAAAGCGGTTGCGCCGCAAGGTCTCGATGGCCTGCACGGCCGCCTGGCCTGCGCCCACGATCACCACGTGCTCGTACATCGCCGGAAGCTTACCGGAGCCGCACGGCCGTGCACTACGGCTGGGCAGGCCGCTTCTCGCGCTGCGCCAATATGGTGCAGGCCCGCGCCGTCCGGGAAGCCGAACGGCGCAGGTTCAGGCGCTTACGGCCATTCCCCCCGTGGCACGAAAACTGCAAAATCCGCTCACGAAAATCGCCGGACGCGAGGCGCGCCTCACGCCGCGGCACGCTAAGCTAGAGACTGCCCCCACCGGAGAGCCGCACATGAAACTGGTCACCGCGATCATCAAACCGTTCAAGCTCGATGACGTGCGCGCTGCGCTGTCCGAGATCGGTGTTTCCGGCATGACGGTGACGGAAGTGAAGGGCTTCGGCCGCCAGCGCGGCCATACGGAGCTCTACCGCGGCGCCGAGTACGTGGTGGATTTCGTGCCCAAGACCCGCATCGAGGTCGCGGTGCGCTCGGATCTGGTCGATGCGGTAGTGGAGGCCATTCTCAAATCGGCCAAGACCTCCAAAGTCGGCGACGGCAAGATCTTCATCACCGACATCCAGCGCGTGATCCGCATCCGCACGGGTGAGACCGACGAGGCAGCGCTCTAGCCGCTCAGCAGCGCCGAGCGCGCCCGGCGCTCAGGCCCGCACCATCCGCAGCTGGCGCGCATTGCGCTCGATGCCGAGCGCGCCGCTGCGCACCACCTCGAGCAGCTCGGCGCTGCGAGCGAGATCGGCGGTGAACGCGTTGATTTCCGCCTCGCTCGCGGTCAGCTCCACGATAAATCCGTCCGGTGCCGGATCGAGCACGCGACCGCCGGTGCGCACCACGTAGCCGCGCACCGAATCGACCTGTTCCAGCCGGACCTTGAGCTTCAGAAGGATCAGCTCGCGCTCCAGGTGCTCCCCGGTGGTCATGTCCTCGATACTCACCACGTCGACGAGCTTGTACAGCTGGTTGACGATCTGTTGGATCACCGCATCCGATCCCTCGGTGACCAGCGTCAGTCGCGACACGGTGGGATCCTGCGTGGCCGCGACCGAAAGCGACTCGATGTTGTAGCCGCGCGTGGCGAACATGCCCGCGACCCGGCTGAGCGCGCCGGCTTCGTTCTGCATCAGGATGGCGATGATGTGACGCATGGTCTTCCAGGGGAAAGCGAGCGGAACATTTCGCAGGATAAAGGATCACGCCGGCAGCGGCCACGCTGCAAAGCGCAGAAGAGCAACTTCCGGCCAGCGGACTGACCTGCTAGTCTCGGGGGCATCTCCCTCTTCCGGAACCTCGCCGCCGCCACATGAGAGCGCCGCCATGATCACGACCGTCCCCGAAACCACCCACCGCGCGCACCCGCTCGCCGGGCAGAAGATGTCCGGCGCGCGGATGATCATGCAAGTGCTGGCGGACGAGGGGGTCGAAGCGATCTTCGGCTACAGCGGCGGCGCAATCCTGCCGACCTACGACGCCGTATTCCTCTATAACGAGGAGCAGCAGCGCGCCGGCGGGCGGCAGATCCCGCTGATCGTGCCCGCCAACGAGCAGGGCGCGGGCTTCATGGCGGCCGGATTCGCGCGCGCCACCGGCCGCGTGGGCGTGTGCCTGGTCACCTCGGGTCCGGGGGCGACGAACACCGTCACCCCGGTGCGCGACTGCATGGCCGATTCGGTGCCTATCGTGGTGATCAGCGGACAGGTGGCGCGCGCGGCCATCGGCACCGATGCGTTCCAGGAGGCGCCGGTGACCGCCATCATGGGTTCGGTGGCCAAGCACGTGTTCCTGGTCACCGACCCGGATCGGCTCGAGGCCACCATGCGCACGGCGTTCGAGCTGGCCCGCACCGGGCGGCCCGGGCCCGTGGTGGTCGACGTCCCGAAGGACGTGCAGAACTGGGAGGGGCTCTTCCGGGGCGCCGGCACCCTGCCCATTCCAGGCTACCGCCGCCGCATGCAGGCCCTCGCCGAACGGCGGCTCGAGCCGCGCGCCGCCGAACGGTTCTTCAAGATGCTCGGGGAGTCACGCCGCCCGCTGATCTATGCCGGCGGCGGGGTCATCCACGGCGATGCGTCGGCCGAACTGGTTGCATTCGCAACCGCATTCGACATCCCGGTGGTCACCACGCTGATGGGCATCGGCGCGATCGACACCACCCACCGGCTCGCGATGCGCATGCTCGGGATGCACGGGGCGGCATTCGCCAACTACGCAGTGGATGACTGCGATTTCCTCATCGCAGTCGGCGCGCGCTTCGATGACCGGGTGGCCGGCGTGCCCGCCAAGTTTGCGCGCGGCGCGCGGCGCATTGCCCAACTCGACATCGACGACGCGGAAATCAACAAGGTCAAGCGTACGCACTGGAGCCATGTCGGGTTGCTGCCCGAAGCGCTGAGCGCACTCACCGCTCACGGGCGGCGCGCGGGCTTTCGGGGCGAGTTCGACTCCTGGCACGCGCATCTCGGGGAGCTCAAGCGCCGGCACGCGATGAACTACGATCGCGACAGCGCGCTCATCCAGCCGTACTACGTGATCGAGCAGATCAACCGGCTCACCGGCGGGGAGGCCATCATCACGACCGGCGTCGGCCAGCATCAGATGTGGGCGGCACAGTACAGCGACTTCCGCCGGCCGCGACTGTGGCTCACTTCCGGCAGCATGGGCACGATGGGCTTCGGGCTGCCGGCGGCGATCGGCGCCCAGTTCGCCCATCCGGACAAGCTGGTGGTGGACATCGACGGGGACTCGAGCATCCGCATGAACCTCGGGGAACTCGAGACCGTGACCACCTACGAGCTGCCGATCAAGGTCGTCGTGCTCAACAACTGCGGCGACGGCATGGTCAAGCAGTGGCAGAAGCTCTTCTTCAAGGGCCGGCTGTCGGCGAGCGACCGCTCGCTGCACAAGAAGGACTTCATCCGCGCCGCCGAGGCCGACGGCTTCCGGTACGCCGTGCGGCTCGAGCGCAAGGCGGACGTGCCGCGCGTGATCGAGGAGTTCCTGCGCTTCAAGGGCCCGGCATTCCTCGAGGTGATGATCGACCCCGATGCGGGCGTATACCCGATGGTCGGTCCCGGACAGACGTACGAGGAGATGATCACCGGGGAGTTCATCGCCTCGCGCCACAAGGTGCACATCACACCGCCGGGGCCGTCGGAGATGTTCTGAGGAGCGATGATGAAATATCTGCACACCATGGTGCGCGTGACGGATCTGGGCGCCTCGCTGCGCTTTTACTGCGATGCGCTCGGACTCGCCGAGCTGTCGCGCAAGGACCATCCGCAGGGACGCTACACGCTGATATTCCTCGCCGCCCCGGGTGACGAGTCCGCGCAGGTCGAGCTCACCTACAACTGGGACCGGGAGACCTACACCGGCGGGCGCAACTTCGGGCACCTCGCCTACGCGGTCGACGACATCTACGCCGCGTGCGAGCGGCTGCGCGCGCACGGGGTGACGATCAACCGGCCGCCGCGCGACGGCCGCATGGCGTTCGTGCGCTCGCCGGATCAGATCTCCATCGAGCTGCTGCAGCGCGGCGAGGCGCTGCCGCCGGCCGAGCCGTGGGCCTCGATGCCGAACACCGGCAGCTGGTAGAGCTGCCGCCGGCGCGCGAGGACGGGCCGGAGGCCGCCCTCGAGGACTATCTGCGCGGGCGGATCGCGCTGACGGCCGCGCTCGGCGTGCGCGTCGCCGAGGCCGGCCAGGAGTGCGTGCGGCTCACCGCGCCGCTCGCGGCGAACATCAACCACAGCGGCACGGTGTTCGGCGGTTCGGCCGCCGCCGTGGCGACCCTGGCCGCCTGGGGCCTGCTGCACCTGCGTCTGGCGGCGGCCGGCATCCGCGCCCGGACCGTGATCCAGCGCAGCCGCATGGAGTACGAGCACCCCATCGCGGCGGACTTCGAGGCCGAATGCCGGCTCACCGATCCGGCCGCGTGGGAGCACTTCACCGCCATGCTGAAGCGGCACGGACGGGCACGCCTGCAACTTCTCGCCGAGCTGCGCTGCGCGGACCAGGCGGTCGGCCGCTTCGAGGGCGAGTTCGTCGCCCTGGGCGCCGCACACGCCGCGCCGGATCCGGCCGGCCCTTGAGCCGCATCGGGCAACGTGGCACTGCGGCGCGGCTCGGAGCACAATGGCCCGAGGATCTGCGCGTACGGATCCGCTAACGTTGTTGCAACGCAGTCCGAGAGAACCTGGGGGACATTGACCATGAGTCCAGCCGACCTGCGCGGCCAGTTCATATGGCACGAGTTGATGACGCCGAACGCCCAAGCCGCCGCCGATTTCTACTCGAGCGTGCTGCCCTGGAGGACCGAGGCGTCCACCGTGCCGGGCTATACCCTGTGGATGAGCGGTCCGGACGGCGTGGCGGGGTTGATGCCCCAGCCGCAGGCCGTGCGTGACAGCGACACGCCGCCGAGCTGGCTGGTGTACATCGCCGCCCCGGATGTCGACGCGACCGCCGAGGCCGCGCAGCGCCTCGGCGGCAAATTGCTCAAGGCGCCGACGGACATTCCGGGCATCGGCCGCTTCGCCGTGCTGTCCGACCCGCAGGGCGCGGCATTCGCGGTGTTCATGCCCGCCATGACGGCGCCGCCCCGCGCAACACCCGTACCCGCCGGCCGCTTCTCCTGGCACGAGCTCGCGACCATCGATCCGCAGGGCGCGCTTGCCTTCTATGCGCAGCTGTTCGGCTGGACCCGCGGCCCGGCGCACGACATGGGCGCGGGCGGCCTGTACCAGATCATCGAGCATGCCGGTGTGCAGATCGGCGGCATGCATGTGCTGCAGGACCCCTCCAAGCCCCCGCGCTGGCTCGGCTATGTCCGGGTCGAGCGTCTGGATGAGGCGCTGGCGGCCGTCAGGACCCACGGAGGACGCGTGCTGCAGGGCCCGCATGTCGTGCCCGGCGGTGACCGCGTTGCGCAGGTCATGGACCCGCAGGGCGGCGTGATCGCGCTGCACGAGCTGCCGCTGCCCGCAGCGGCGGCCGCCCCCCCGGCCCGTACCGCGGCGCGCCGCACACCCGCCCGCAAGAAAGCGGCGCGCAAGCCCGCCGCGCGAAAGGCGCCGGCGAAGTCCAAACCCGCCGCGAAGCGCCCTGCCAAAGGCAGTGCGAAGCGGACCGCCAAGCGCGCCGTGAAGCCGGCTGCCAAGCGGGCTGCGAAACGGACAGCCAAACCGGCCGCCCGACGGACGGCGAAACCCGCAGTCCGGCGCGCACCGGCGCGCAAGAAGACCGCCCGGCGGGCCTCGGCCCGCAAGACGCGCGCCGGCGCCCGCCCGAAGAAGGCAGCCAAGCGTACGGCGCGGCGCCGCTGAGCGCGTTCGGACGGCGCACTGCGCCGGGGCGCGCAGTGCGGATGCCGCCGTCGGCCGTACACGACAGCTCCGGGGGCCGCTCACGCGGCCCCGCGGCGTTGCGCGTTGGGTTCTCACCATGCGATCGCGGGGACGCTGCTCGCGCCGCGCGCCCGGCCGGCCCGCTGAAATCGCTTAATCCCGAATCCCGCCTGCGGCACAATGGCGGACACATCATGCCGAAACGCACAACGCTCCGTTCCGAGCCCGCCGTGAGCGCGGCCGTACGCATCCGGCGCGGCTACTTCGAGTGCCGCTTCGGACAGCTGCACGTCCACCACGCAATTCCCGGCGGCGGCGGGTTCGAAGAAGGCACCCCCCTGCTCGCCCTGCACCCCGCGACACACTCCGGGCGCATGTTCACCGCACTGCTCGCGGCGCTCGGCCGCGACCGCTCCGCCTTCGCGCCGGACCTGCCCGGATTCGGGGAATCGGACACGCCCGCCGGCCTGTCCATCCCCGAGCAGGCTGCGGCGATCGGTGACTTTCTCGACACGATGCGGCTGCGGCAGGTCGATGTGCTCGGCTGCGGTCTTGGCATGGGCGTCGCGCTCGAGCTCGCGGCCACACGCCCCGCCGTGCGCCGCGTGGTCCTCGCCGCGCTCCGCTGGGCCGAGGCGCCTGCGCTGCCGCCGTCCGCACAGTCCGCCGATGCGTATCTGCGCAGCCAATGGGCAGGGGCCCGCGACGACTGCGGGCCCGGCGCGCCCCTGCCGGCACTGATCGCCGCCTGCGGCGAGCGGCTGCGCAACGCCGCCGAGGCGGCGCGCGCGGCCGCCGCCGAGCAGAGCTATCCGCTCGGCGAGCGCCTGGGGCAGATCCGCCAGCCGCTGCTTGTGCTGCACGCGCCCGAATGGCCGCGCGGCGCCGGATTGTCCGGCGGCGAGCTGCCTGCGCACGCGCGCCGGGCGCCGTGCCGCGACATCTCGGTGCTGCAGGAGGCTCCGCAGACGCTCGTGGGGCCAATCCAGGAATTCCTCACCGCCTGAGCACGCATGGTCAGCCCCTACATCGAGCAGATCCTCAAGGCGCGCGTCTATGACGTCGCGATCGAGTCCCCGCTGGAGCACGCGCCGCGGCTCTCGCAGCGCATCGACAACCACGTCCTGCTCAAGCGCGAGGATCTGCAGCCGGTGTTTTCGTTCAAGCTGCGCGGCGCCTACAACCGCATCACGCGGCTGTCGGACTCCGCGGCGCAGCGCGGCGTGGTCTGCGCTTCTGCGGGCAACCACGCGCAGGGCGTGGCGCTCGCGGCGCGGCGGCGCGGGATCAAGGCGGTGATCGTGATGCCGCAGACCACCCCGCAGATCAAGATCGAGGCCGTCAACGCCCTCGGCGGCGAAGTGGTGCTGCACGGGGACGACTACGACTCGGCGTTCGAGCATGCGCTCGGCCTGGTGCGCGAGCGCAACATGGTGTTCGTGCATCCGTTCGACGATCCCGACGTCATTGCCGGCCAGGGCACCATCGGGGTGGAGATGGCGCGCCAGACCGGCGGCAACCTCGATGCGGTGTTCGTGCCCGTCGGCGGCGGCGGCCTGATCGCCGGGGTCTCGGTGTACCTGAAATACCTCTATCCGGGCATCCGCATCATCGGGGTCGAGCCCGAGGACGCCGCCGGCATGTACGAGTCGCTCAAGGCAGGCCGCCGGGTCACGCTGGAGCGGGTCGGCCTGTTCGCCGACGGCGTTGCCGTGAAGCGGGTGGGCGAGGAAACCTTCGAGCTGTGCCGCAAGCATGTCGATGAGATCGTCCTGCTCGACAACGACGAGATCTGCGCCGCGATCCAGGACGTGTTCGAGGACACCCGCTCGATCGTCGAGCCGGCCGGCGCGCTCGCGGTGGCGGGGCTTAAGAAGGTGGCCGCCCGCGAGCACTGGCGCGGCAAGCGCTTGGCTGCGATCACGAGCGGCGCCAACATCAACTTCGACCGTCTGCGCTACGTGGCCGAGCGGGCCGACCTCGGCGGCGAGCGCGAGGCGCTGCTCGCGGTGAGCATTCCGGAGCGGCCGGGAAGCTTCCGGCAGTTCTGCGAGATCCTCGGCCGGCGCAGCATCACGGAGTTCAACTACCGCTACGAGAGCGAGGAGGCGGCCCACGTGTTCGTCAGCTTCTCTCTCGCCCGCGGGCGCGGCGAGAAGGACGGCGTCGTGCGGGCGCTGCGCGGCGGCGGCTACGCCGTCACCGACATGAGCGACAACGAGATGGCGAAGCTGCACGTGCGCTACATGATCGGCGGCCGGGCCCGCGGCATCCGCGACGAGTTGCTCTATCGCTTCGAATTCCCCGAGCGCCCGGGCGCGCTGCTGAAGTTCCTCGATGCGGTCGGCTCGCGCTGGAACATCAGCCTGTTCCACTATCGCAACCAGGGCACCGATTACGGCCGGGTGCTCGCCGGCATCCAGGTGCCCGCCGGGGAGCGCGCCGAGTTCGTGCAGCACCTGAACGAGCTGCACTACGAGTACGCCGACGAAACGGGCAATCCGGCCTACCGCATGTTCCTCGGCGCGTAGCCGGCCGCAGCAGGCCGTCAGCCCAGGCGCAGCGCGCGTCTCGCCGCGCGCGGCCTACCCGTGGATGTAGGTTTCCAGCTGCTCGATGGTGCGCTGCTGCTCTTCGATCACCGACTTCACCAGGTCACCGATCGACACCACGCCGATCACGCGCCCCGCCTCCACCACCGGCAGATGGCGGATGCGCCGCTCGGTCATGAGGACCATGCAGTGCTGGACAGTGGTCTCCGGAGCGACCGTGATCACCGGCGAGCTCATGATCTGCGCGACGGGCGTGTCGGCCGAGGCACGCCCGTGCAGCACGACCTTGCGGGCGTAGTCGCGCTCCGAGACGATTCCGGCCAGCTCCCCGCCGCTCATGACGAGCAACGCGCCCACGCCGTGCTCGGCCATGGAGCGCACCGCCTCGAGCACGGGCGCGTCCGGCCCGATGGTGAACAGGGAGGATTTCTTGTTTGCGAGCAGGTGACGCACGTGTGTCATGTCAGCCTCCTCTCGGGCGCGCCCGAGCGCGCCGGGACGGGGATCTGGCCCGAGCGTACGCCTACCGGGGCGCGACCGCCACAGTCAAGGTGACGTTAGCGGTAACACGGATCCCGCTGGACTCGATCGGCGTGGCCGGCGCCATGCGCTGCGCGCGGATGGCCTGCGGATAGAGAATCGGGCCCGGCGGGACCAGCGCAACGCCGGTCTGCTGGACCGACACGATCCGCACGATCTTCAGATCCAATGCCCTGGCGAGCGCGCCGGCCGCCTGCCGCGCACGGCGGGCCGCCTGCGAGAGCGCCTGCACCCTCGCCGCCTCGGGATCACGCAGCGCAAAACGCAGATTCTGCTGGAGGTTCGCGCCGGCAGCGCCCGCCGCGTCGATCACCGCGCCGATGCGCTTCAGATCATCCAACCGCACCCGCACTACGTTCGTCACCGCATAGCCGGTCACGGTCGGCGCCTTGCCGTCGTTGTAATAGCGATACTGCGGCACGAGCGAATAGTCCGCTGTCCTCAGCCGGGCGCCGGGCCCGGCCGCCTTGCGCACCGCGGCGATCACCGCGGAGAGCCGCCCGGCATTGTCCGCCGCGGCGACCTGGGGCCGGCGCGCTTCAGTCTTGACTCCGACGTCGATGTAGACCCGATCGGGCGCACGCGAGACCGTCGCCTGGGCGCTCACCTGAACGGTGGCGGGCGCTCGCGCGCCGCCCGCCGGGCCGGCGAGGGCGAGCGGCGGCACGATGAGCAGCGCGAGCAGGAACAGATGCTTCATGGCCGAACCCTCCTCTTCACTCCGTCGGAACCCGCGGCGCATCCGCGGCTCAGCCGAGCAGTTTCTCGCGCCGGTACAGCCGTCCGGCGAAGAACATCAGCACCGCGCCGAGCGCGAGCGTCACGGCCACCGAGATCGCGATGTCGAGCGGCGGCAGCGGCTGCCCGCGCAGCAGGCTCATGATAATGAAATGCTGGCTGAGGGACGGCACCGCCATCAGCGCCGTGCGCGGTCTCAGCCCCATGATGTTGGCGAAGATGAGCGGCAGCGTGGGGATGAGCAGGACGAGCCCCACGTAAGTCTGCGCTTCGCGGTAGCTGCGGGTGTAGGAGGCCACCAGAGTCATCAGGGCGGCGCCGGCCGGAATCAGCGGCAGACAGCCGAGCACGATGCCAAGCGCGACGCCGGGCCCGAAATTCACGCTCATGCCGAGACGGTCGAGGCCGATGTGACGCAGCGCGACGGCGAAGCCCGCGACCGTGAGTATCAGCGACACCAGCATCATGGCGCATGCGGCGAGCATTTTGCCGTACACCAGATGCTCGCGTTTGACCGGCATGGTGAGCAGCGGCTCGAGCGAGCCGCGCTCGCGCTCCCCGGCAGTGGCGTCGATGGCGATGTACAGGCCACTCATCAGCATCGTGAAGAGAATCGCGTAGCTCAGCATGCCGAGGGCGAGCGCGGCTCGGCTCTGCGGCGTGGAGACGTCGATCGGATGCAGCGCGATCGGCGCGAGCAGCTGCGGGTCGAGCCCGCGCGCCACCAGCCGCAGCCGCGCGATCTCATCGCCGTACAGGCCGATCAGCGTGCCGAGGCGGCGCACCTTGCCCTGCACCGCGGGGTTGGATTCATCGGCATACAGGCGCAGCGGCGCGGGCTTCCCGGCCGCGAGCCGCACCCCGAAGTCGCGCGGCACGTACAGCAGCGGGCCGTGCGAGCGCTCGACGCGCTCACGCGCCTGCCGCCGCTCATCGCTCACCGGCTCGACGCGCACGCCGTATTGACGCAGGAACGCGAGCAGCCGCGGTGCGCGCTCGGCGTGCGCCACCTCGAGCGCGATGGGACGGTGGCTCGCAGCGGCGCCGTGGCGGATCGCCATGAAGAGAATGACGCCGATGAGCGCGGGCATCAGCAGCGGGCCGATCACGAGCGTCGTGAACAGCGAGCGGCGGTCGCGCAGCGTCTCGCCGAACTCCTTGCGCAAGACGCGCCAGACCGATCTCACGCGCCTGCCCCTTCGTCCTCGATCCCCACGAGGCGCACGAAGGCCTCCTCGAGCGAGGGCGTGCCGGCGCGCTCTTTGAGCTCATCCGGCGTCGCCTGCACGATGACCGTGCCGGCGGCGATGACGATCACCTCGTCGCACAGCGCCGCGACTTCCTGCATGACGTGGCTCGAGAAGAGGATGCAGTGCCCTTCGGCGCGCAGCTCCCCGAGCAGCCGCCGCAGAGTACGCACCGCCATCACGTCGAGCCCGTTGGTCGGCTCATCGAGCAGCACGTTGCGCGGCTGGTGCACGAGCGCCCGGGCGAGTGCCGTCTTGACACGCTGTCCCTGGGAGAATTCCTTGGCCGGCCGGTCGGCGAACGCGTCCATCTCCAGCCGCCGGATCAGCTCGGCCGCGCGGCCGCGGCGCACGCTGCGCGTGAGCCCGTGCAGCGTCCCGAAGTACTCGATGTTCTCGCGCGCGGTGAGGTTTGGATAAAGGCCGGCGCCGTGCGGCAGCACGCCCATCCGGCGCCGGGCCTCGAGCGGGTCCTTGAGAATGCTCACGCCGTCGATCCAGGCCTCCCCGCCGTGCGGACTCAACACGGTATAGAGCATGCGCAGCGTGGTCGATTTGCCCGCGCCGTTCGGCCCGAGAAGCCCGGTGATGCGCCCGTCGGCCGCGCGCAGCGTGACGCCCGAGACCGCTGTCAGCGTTCCGAATCGTTTGATCAGTCCGCGCGCTTCGATCATGACGGCACCGCGCTCACGGCCCCGGACCGTTCAGAGTCAGGAAGAAGGGCATCGGCCGCACCGCGCGCGTGCAGGCGGTGTCGAGGCCCGCCACCGAGGCCCGCGCGATGAACCGCGCCATGAGTCTGTCCACGCAGGGATCGAGCAGCTGGCCGTGCCCCATCCCCGGGATCACCACGCTCAGGCTGTTCGGGTAGCCGCGCGCCGCCTCGGCCGCGTCGCGCGGCGGCGTGATCGGATCGTTGCCGCCGGAGAGCAGCAGCACCGGAACGCTCGAGCGCAGCGGCGCGTGAAAATCCGCGGCCACCGGCCCCTTGGGCCAGACCTTGCACACCGCCTGCAGATCGCGCAGCGGAGCGGTGCCGAGGAAGGTCCGCCGCATCTCGGCGCGCTGCGCGGCCGTGACGTGATAGAACGGCACGTCCTCGGAGCAGACCACGGTGTTGTTCATGCCGGCCGCGACGGCGCCACTGTACGAGCGGTCGATGAACAGAAACTGGCCGGCGAGCGGCGTGTAGTCCCCGGCAGCAGCCGCGTGCAGGTCGAGCGGCAGCAGCGCCGCGAGCGCGGGGGTGTAGCTGGCGAGCCGCAGCACCTGCCCGAGCTGAAAGGTCGTCATGCGCAGATGATCGGGCGTGCCGCGCGTCGGGTCCGGCAGAGTGAGCTCGACCGGATGCGCCGCGAGCGCGGCGCGCACGCGCCGGTAGTCCGTCATGGGGTTGCCGAAGCGGACCCGGCACGCGCGCGAGCGGTCGCACGCGGCGAAGATGCGCCGCACGGCCCGCTGCGCGCTGAGGGAGCTCAGCGCCCCGATCGCCAGCTGCGGCGGCACCACCCCGTCGAGGATCATGGCCCGCACCCGCCCGGGGAAGCGGCGCAGGTACTCCTGGGCGACGACGGTTCCGTAGGAGGAGCCGTACAGATCGATCTTGCGGTAACCGAGCGCGGCGCGCACGCGGTCGAGGTCCTCGACGGCCAGATCCGTCGTGTAGAAGCGCACGTGGGCATGCGTGCGCAGCTGCTGCAGGCACTCTTTGGCCTCAGCCACGATCTCGGCGAGGCCCGGCTCCCCGCCGCGCTGCCGCCCATGCGCGGTGCGCCGCGGGCAGTCGAGGGCATTGGAGCCGCCGGTGCCGCGCTGGTCGACCAGGACGATGTCGCGGTCGCGGTGGATCAGGGCGAAGGCGCTCGCGACCCCGGCGTAGAAGGTGCTGGCCGCCTCGCCCGGCCCGCCCGCCAGCACGAACAGCGGATCGGGACGGACCGCGGTGCTCACCGCCGGCACGACCGCCACGGCGAGTCGGATCCGCCGTCCGTGTGGATCGGCCGGGTTCTCGGCGACCGGCAGCCGGCCGCATTCGGCCTTGACCAGCTGCAGCGCCCCGCTCGAGCGCAGCTCACAGGGCGTGAGCGTCAGATGCCGCGCCGGCGCGGCATGGACGGCGGTACTCGCCGCGAGCAGCGCCAGGGCCAGCATGGGTACGGTTCGCCTCACGGTCCCGCATCATAATGCAAGGGCCGCGGTCGCGGCGTTTGGGCCGGGCCGGGGCGTGCACTACACTATGCCGATGCGATTCACCCACCCGTTCGAGGTCATCGTGATCGGCGGCGGCCACGCCGGGACCGAGGCGGCCCTGGCGGCCGCGCGCATGGGCGCGCGCACGCTGCTGCTCACGCAGAGCATCGAAACACTCGGGCAGATGAGCTGCAATCCGGCGATCGGCGGCATCGGCAAGGGTCACCTGGTCCGCGAGATCGATGCCCTCGGCGGGGCGATGGCCCGTGCGACCGACCGGGCCGGCATCCAGTTCCGTACGCTGAACGCCAGCAAGGGGCCGGCGGTGCGCGCCACGCGCGCGCAGGCCGACCGGCAGCTGTACAAGCAGGCGATCCGCTCGCTGCTCGAGGCCGAACCCGGGCTGTCGGTGTTTCAGCAGGAAGTGGCCGACCTGCTCGTCGAGGGCGAGACGGTACGCGGCGTCGTCACCGTGACCGGCATCGTGTTCGAGGCGCCGCGCGTGGTGCTCACGGTCGGCACGTTTCTCGGCGGACGGATCCACGTGGGCCTCGACAACTACGCCGGCGGCCGGGCCGGCGATCCGCCCTCGAACCGGCTCGCCGCGCGCCTGCGCGAGCTGCCGCTGCGGGTCGGACGGCTGAAGACCGGAACGCCGCCGCGCCTCGACGGACGCACGCTCGATTACAGCATGATGCGCGTGCAGGACAGCGACGATCCTCTGCCGGTGTTCTCCTTCCTCGGCCGCGCCGAAGAGCATCCCCGTCAGGTGCCCTGTCACATCACGCACACGACCGAGCGCACGCACGAGATCATCCGCGCCGCGACCGACCGCTCGCCGATGTTCACCGGGGTGATCGAGGGCGTCGGCCCGCGCTACTGCCCGTCGATCGAGGACAAGGTGGTGCGCTTCGCCGAGCGCACTTCGCATCAGATCTTCGTCGAGCCCGAAGGCCTCGCCACGCACGAGATTTATCCGAACGGCATCTCCACCAGTCTGCCGTTCGACGTGCAGGTCGAGCTGGTGCACAGCATCCCGGGGTTCGCGCGCGCGCACCTGACCCGTCCGGGCTACGCGATCGAATACGACTTCTTCGACCCGCGCGATCTGCGCCCGTCTCTCGAGACCCGCGTGATCGGCGGCCTGTACTTCGCCGGTCAGATCAACGGCACGACCGGTTACGAGGAGGCCGCCGCGCAGGGGCTGCTTGCCGGCATCAACGCCGCGCTCGCGGCGCGCGGGCAGTCCCCATGGATGCCGCAGCGAAGCGATGGCTATCTCGGCGTGCTGGTCGATGATCTGGTCACACGCGGCACGCGCGAGCCGTACCGCATGTTCACCAGCCGCGCCGAGCATCGGCTGCTGCTGCGCGAGGACAATGCCGATGCGCGCCTGACGCCGATCGGCCGGCGGCTCGGCCTGATCGACGACGAGCGGTGGCGGCTGTTCGAGGCCAAGCAGCGCCGCATCGAGCGCGAGGTCGAGCGGCTGCGTGGCGAGCGGCTGCACCCGCAGATGCTCGACGCCGACTGGTGCGCACGCGTGCTCGGCGGGCCGCTCGCCCGTGACGTGTCGGCATTCGAGCTGCTGCGCCGGCCGGAGGTGTCTTACGCGGCCCTGCTCGAGATCGTCGGCGAGAGTGGCGATGCCGAGTCGCCCCACGAGAGCGACGAGCGCATCGCGGCGCAGCTGCGCACGCAGGTGGAGGCGCTCGCCAAATACGCCGGCTACATCGAGCGCCAGCATGACGAGATCGACCGCCAGCGCCGCAATGAGGAGACCCGTTTGCCCGAAGACATCGATTACGCCGAGGTTGCCGGTCTGTCGCACGAGGTGCGCGCGCGGCTCAGCGAATACCGGCCCGCCACGGTCGGGCAGGCGGGCCGGGTGCCCGGCGTGACGCCGGCGGCGGTCACGCTGCTGCTGGTGCACCTGAAGAAGCGCTCGCTCGCGGCCGGGACGCGCGTCGCATGAGCGCGTTCATCGACCGGCTCGCGCGCAGTTGGGCGCGCAGCGACTCGCTGGTGTGCGTGGGACTCGATCCGGAGATCGAGCGTTTCCCCGAGCACATCGCGGCGCACGCCTCGCCGATCTTCCAGTTCAACAAGGCGATCATCGATGCGACCGCTGATCTGGTCTGCGCCTACAAGCCGCAGTTCGCGCACTACGCGGCCTACGAGGCGGAGGATCAGCTGCAGCGCACCATCGAGTACATCCACGCGACCTATCCGGACGTGCCGGTGATCCTCGATGCCAAGCGCGGCGATGTGGGCAACACCGCGGAGCGCTACGCCAACGAGGCGTTCGATCGCTATGGCGCCGACGCCGTGACGGTCAATCCGTACCTCGGCGGTGACTCGCTCGAGCCGTTCCTGCGGCAAGCCGACCGCGGCGTGATCGTGCTGTGCCGCACCTCCAACCCCGGCGCGCGCGACCTGCAGGATCTCACGGTGGACGGGCAGGGCCGCCGGCTCTATCACGTGGTGGCCGACCTGGCCGCGCGGCAGTGGAACACGCGCGGCAACTGTCTGTTGGTGGTGGGTGCGACCTATCCGCAGGAGCTCGCCGAGGTGCGCCGCATCGTCGGCGAGATGCCGCTGCTCGTGCCGGGGGTCGGTGCCCAGGGCGGCGACGTCGCCGCGGCGGTGCGTAACGGGCAGACCGCCGCCGGAACCGGGCTCATCATCAGCTCCTCGCGCGCAATTCTGTACGCTTCGGGGGGCGAGAACTTTGCGGCCGCGGCGCGCAGCGCGACAGCGCGCCTGCGCGAGCAGATCAACGAACACCGTCTCCGGCCGGCGCACTGAGCGGAAATGAGCGGCCGATTCGTCCGCGGCGCCGTCGTATTGCTCGCGCTCGCCGCACTCGGCGGCTGCGCCCAGCGAGCCGGTCAGACGCCCCGCAGCGCCGCCGGGCAGGACATTCTGCTGCACGGGCTCGATCTCGAGCCCGATTCCCTGGACCCGCAGAAAGCCCGCACCGTCGAAGCCCAGCGGGTGCTGCGCGACATCTGTGAGGGGTTGACGACACTCGACCGCCGCGGCCGGCCCGCCCCGGGCATCGCCACCGGCTGGACCGTGAGCCCCGGCGGAAAGACCTATACCTTCACACTGCGCAAGGATGCCCGCTGGTCGACCGGCGCGCCGGTGGTGGCCGCGGATTTTGTGGCGGGCCTGCGACGACTGGTCAGCCCGCAGACCGCGTCCGATTACGCCGAAGTGGTGAGCGTGATCCGCCACGCCCCCGGCATCATCGCCGGGCGACGCCCCGTCGGAGAGCTCGGCGTGCTGGCGCCTTCCCCGTACACCGTGGTGATCAGGCTACGCACGCCCGCGCAGTATCTTCCGGCTCTGATGGCCCACCCGGCCACCTGCCCGGTCGATCCGGCGCTGCTCGCCAAATACGGCGCCACCTACGCGCAGCCCGGCCACATGCCCTCGGACGGCGCCTTCGTGCTCACCCAGTGGGTGCACGGCTCGTACATCCAGCTGATGCGCAATCCGGACTATTGGCGCAACGCCGAGACGCATCTCACGGGGGTGCGTTACGTCATCGCCACGGACGAGAATGCCGAGCTCGAGATGTACCGCGCCGGGGAGCTCGACATCATGGACGTGGTGCCGCGCGCCGAGCTCGGCTGGATCCGCGCGCATCTGGGCAGCCAGCTGCACATCGAGCCGCAGCTCGGCACCTATTTCTACGGCTTCAACCTGCGCCGGCCGCCGTTCAAGGGCAAGCCGGGCCTGCGCCGCGCGCTCGCCATGGTGATCGACCGGCGACGGATCACGCGCTTCGTGCTGCGCGCCGGCGAGCCGCCGGCGTACAGCTGGGTGCCGCCCGGCATCGACGGCTACCACACGCAGCGGCCCGCCTGGAGCCACCTCGGCATGGCTGCGCGTATCTCGGCGGCGCGGCGGCTGTACGCCGCGGCCGGCTACTCCGCGGCGCATCCTCTGCGCTTCACGCTCGAATACAACACCGGGGAGATTCACCAGGACATCGCGCTCGCGGTCGCATCCATGTGGCGCCGGGCGCTCGGCGTGCGCGTGCGGCTGCAGCAGGAGGACTTCAGCTCCCTGATGCACGACATCAGCACCGGCAAGGCCACCGTGTTCCGCTCGAGCTGGGTCGGCGATTACAACGATCCGTACACCTTCGCGCAGTACTTCAAGAGCGACTTCGGGATCAATCTGCCGCACTACGACAATCCGGCCTACGACCAGCTGGTCGACCGCGCCGAAGCCACGCTCAATCCCGCCCGCCGCATCGCGCTCCTCGAGCGCGCCGAACGGCTGATGCTGCGCGACCAGCCGATCATCCCGATTTATTTGGTTCTTCACCCAATTCCGGGGAACGCTGCGCGGATTTTGAGGAAGAAGTACTGGTCATCACGGAACCCGTAGGCCATGCGCTTGATCACCTTGATCTTGTTGTTGATGCCCT
>JAJYUL010000077.1 GCA_021792555.1 Pseudomonadota bacterium | reverse complement strand
GCGATGTATCTCTCGTGCAGCCTGATGAGCAGGTAATAGACCACCGGCGTGGCGATCAGCGACAGGAGCACGGAGAAGCACAGCGCGCCGATGACGGTGATGCCGAGGGGCTGCAGCATCTGGGCGCCGGCGCCGGCACCATAGGCGAGCGGCACCATGCCGAGCGCTGCGGCGAGCGATGTCATGAGCACGGGGCGGAGCCTGCGATGACCGGCACGCACCAGCGCCTCGACGAGTTCCACGCCCTCGGAGCGCAGCTGCCGGCAATAGTCGAGCACCAGAATGCCGTTCTTGGCGACGATGCCTACGCCGATGATCGCGCCGAGGTAGGACACGATGTTCAACGTAATGCCGCTCACCCAGAGCCCCACCATCGCTCCGAAGAGCGCGAGCACCGCGCCGAAGACGATCGCGATCGGCTCGTGGAAGGAGCGGAATTCGATCACCAGCACCGTGAAGACGAGCAGGATGGCGGCGAGCAGCACGACCATGAGGTTCTGGAACGATTGCTGCTGGAGCCGATAGAGTCCCGCGTACTGGACGCTGCCGGGCGGCAGCCAGGTATCCTTGGCAAGCGTCGCGCGCACCTCGCGCATGGCGGTGCCGAGATCCACGCCTTCCAGGCGCGCCGAGACGATGTCGTCCTGGCGCAGATTGTCGCGGTTCAGCTCCACCTCATTGGGCCGCTCCTGCACGGTTGCCACCTGACTCAGCCGCACGATCGCGCCCGACGGCGTGCGGATCGGCAGTTCATCGAGCTCCGAGAACCGGTCGACGCTGCTCGGAGCGGCGAGCACGCGCACGTCGACGACCCGATCGCCGTGCAGCACGTACGAGGAGGTGCTGCCGAGGAGAGCGTTCTTGACCGCGCCGGCGATAGCCTGTGTCGTCAGCCCGAAGCGCTCGGCCTCTGCGCGGCGCACGCGCAGGTCAATGGTGGGTCCGCTTACCACCAGGCCATCGAAAGTATCGACCAAGCCCGGGATCTTCTTGATCTGCGCCTCGACGCGCGGCGCGGTCCTCTTCAGCCACGCGAGATCCGGGGAGAAGAGCCGGATCTCGACCGGGTAGGGGGCGAGTTGCAGATCACCAACGAGATCCGTGAGGAAGCCCTTGAAGTCCCAACGGATCATCGGGAAGCGCTGGTCGAATTGGGCGCGCAGATGATCCAGGACCTGCTCGGTCGTGTGTTTGCGGTCCGGCTTGAGCTTGATCAGGAAGCTGCCAATGTTGGGCTCGGCCAGGAATGGGCCGAGCGCAGTGCCCAGCCGGCGCGAATATGCCTGCACATCCGGATCGGCGCGAATGAGCCGCTCGGCCTCGTCGAGCTCGCGCGAGGCCTCCGCGAGGCTGGTGCCCGGGAGCGCCGAGTAGTCGATGTTGAATCCGCCCTCATCGAATTCGGGAAGGAAGCCCGTCTGCAATTGCCCGTAAATGAAGACCGCACCGATCGCGATCGCGGCACAGGCGAGGAGCGTCAGCCCGGCATGGCGCAAGGACCAGCGCACGGCGCTTTCGTATGCGCGCAGGATGGGCCTCAAGATGAATCCGCCTTCCTCGCCGACCTGCTTGCCGCCGCGGATCAGCCAGGCGGCCAGTGAAGGTGTCAGGGTCATTGCCAGCAGCAGCGACACCAGGAGGGAGACCACCATGGTCATTCCGAGGGCGCGGAAGAACACGCCGGCGAGCCCCGGCAGGTACATCAGGGGCAGGAACACCACCACGGGCGTGAGCGTCGAGCCGATCAGCGCAGTCAGGATCTCGCCCATCGCCTCCTGGATTCCCGCGAGGCGCGGTCCGCCGAGCGCGAGACGATGACACATCGCCTCGACCACGATGATGGCGTTGTCGATGATGAGGCCGATCGAGGCCGCGATGCCGCCGAGGGTCATCATGTTGAAGCTCATGCCGGCGAGCTTCATCGCCACGAAGGTGATGAGCACCGAGATCGGGATGGTGACGATCGCCGTCCAGACGCTGCCCCAGTTCTTGAGGAACAAGTACAGGATGACGGCCGAAAGGACCAGCCCGAAAATGACCGCGTCCCAGACGTTGCTGATGGAGGAGCGCACGAACGAGGACTGGTCGTAGAAGAACGCGAGGTGCATGTCGGGCGGCAGCTCGCGGTGCAGCAGCTGCAATTTCGCTTGCAGCGCTTTCGCGATGGCGGGCGTGCTGGCGTTGGTGTGGCTCTCGATGTCGAACAGCACCGCGGGGTGTCCCTGGGCCGTGATGTTCGTGTAGACCGGCGCCGGGCCGCGCACGACCCGTGCCACGTCGCGGACGAGAATCGGATGGCCGCTGCGGTCGGCGATCACCACGTTACCGATCTCTCGGGCCGAGTACACCCGGCCGTCGACCGTCGTCAAGTACAGGCGATAGTTCTGCGGCAGGAACCCGGCGGAGGCCACCATGTTGTTGCGCCCGAGCGCAGCGGTCACATCCTGCAGCGCGAGATGGGCGGCCTGGAGCTTGAGCGGATCGACCACCACGTGGTACTCCGGCACCCGGCCCCCGACGATCTCCACCCTGGAGACCCCGGGGATCTGCAGAAAGAGCGGCTTAATGGTGTAGGTGGCGGTATTCCACAAGTCCATGAGGTTGTGGTTGCTCGCCGTCAGGCTGATGCCGATGATCGGGTAGCTGAGTGAGAACCCGACGCGCTCGGCGCTGGTGACCGCCGTGGGCGGCAGCTCGCTGCGCATCTCGGAGAGGCGCCCGAGCACGTAGAGCTCTGCGCGGTGCATGTCTGTGCCCCAGGCGAACTTCACGTTGACTATCGCCGATCCCCGTGTCGTGGTGGAGAGCACCGAGGTCACACCAGGAATGCTCTTCAGGGACTGCTCGACCGGGCGCGTGATCGTCGCCATCATCTGATCGGCCGGCATGATGCCGTTGCCGATGTTGACGACGATGCGCGGAAAGGCCGTGGCCGGAAACACCGACGAGGGGGTCTTCAGTGCCGCGAATACTCCCGCGGCGCAGAGCACGACCGCGATGAAGGCGATGGCGATCGTATGCCGAATTGCGAATCGGCCCAAGGGCGAGCCTGTGCTCGCCGGTGATGGGGTGCTCATTGCTTTTGAACATCCATGGAGAGCGATGGGGCGGCCTGGCCGCTCGAGGGATCGACGATCTGAATTGCCGTCCGGTCCGGCAAGCCATAGGCGCCCACGGTGACGACCCGAGTACCGGCCTTAAGCCCGGGACCGGTCACCGCCACCCAGCCGGCTTCCCGCAAGCCAGCCTCGACAGGGACGCGGATCGCTTCGCTGCCGCGTACGATGGAGAGGACGCTGCGGCCGCCAACGATGTTGCTGATCACGCTCTCAGTCGGCGCGGCCAGCGCATCGGGCTTTGTCGCGGTCACGATGCGCAGGTGGACGTATTGGCCCGGCCGAAGGCCGCTGTTGGGTGGTAGATTCCCCCAGGCCATCACGGTTCCATCGCTCGCGCTCACCGTCGGGCTGACATAGACGAGCCTCGCCGAGATTGGTTTCGCGCCCAGCACCTGCAAGGGCTCTCCGGGCTCGAGCTGCGAAGCGTCAGCTTCGGGAATGTCCGTCCGTACGACGAGGCGGTCGACGTCGATCACCTCGGCGAGCACGGTACTTGCGTCTACCGCGGTGCCGGGCTTCACGTTGACGCTGACAACCACTCCGCTGAGCGGGGCGGTGACCCGTAGCAACGCAAGTTGTGCCTGCGCACTCTGCAAGGCTTTCAGCGAAGCGTTGTGCTCGGCGTACAGCCGTTTTACCCGTGCGACCTCCTGTTCCGCGTAGCTTTCCGTCATCGTGCTGGAATTGAGCTCGACGAGCAGCTGGCCTCGTTTGACTCGCTCCCCGGCGGCGACCGCCACTTGCGTCACGACGCCGCTGACGGGCGAGGCGACGGAAGCAGCGGCTGCGGGGCGCTGCGGTGTCGCCGGTGCCGGCTCCACCACGCCGTAGCCGTTCACGTAGCGGTGCAGAGTCATGCGTCTCAATTCACCGACTTGAACGGTGATTCTGAGGCCCTTGGGTGCATCGGACTGCTCAGCGGCCGCGGAGCTCGCGCCGTGCGATCTGAGGAGCGCGTACGCGCCGAGCGCGAGCCCCAAGGCGGCGATGCCGCCGGTGATCAATGTGCGGGATTTTTTCATGGACCTGCCGGGTGAGGAATGTTTTGTGCGGATTGCAACATGGAGGGACGTAGGGTGAGCGGGCTTTGCACCGCATCCTGCAACGCGCCGAGCGCCTGCTGGGCGGCAAGCCGCGTGGCGAGCTGATTCTGCGCCCCGGCATAGAAGGCAACCTCGGCGTTGGCGAGATCGAGCGGCTGCAGCTCTCCAGCGCTGACCTGCGCGCGTATGGACTTCAGCTGGTGCGTCAGGTTCCCGAGTAACGAGTCGGCCGTCCTGACCTGCCTGAGGGTCGAGCCGTACGCGGCGAGCGCGCCATCGATCTGGGTCACGGCCGCCGACTGCACGCCGAGGAACTGTGCGGCGGCCACGCGGCGCCGGGCTCTCGCTTGGGCGATGGGACCCTGGTTCTGATTGAGGACGGGCAACGTCAGCGAGAGGCCGAGCTGCCACTCGCGATCGCCAGCGAGCTGCGAGTTCCAAGCATAGCCCGGGCCGAGCGCGATGTTGGGCCATTGGCGCGCGATCTCGAGCTTCAGGGCCGATTGGCTGGCCGCGTACTGCGCCAGGGCGGCCCGCACATCAGCGCGACCGAGCAAAGCCTGCTGCCGTACTGTGGGCCGGGTGAGATCGCGCGGGAATTGCTTGAATCCGGCGAATGAGAGATGCACTCCCCGCAATGCGCTCACCG
>JAJYUL010000007.1 GCA_021792555.1 Pseudomonadota bacterium | reverse complement strand
GGGGGGGCGGATTACAGTTTTGAGTGTGTGGGCAACGTGGATCTGATGCGCCAGGCGCTGGAGTGCTGCCACCGGGGCTGGGGCGTGTCGGTGGTGATCGGGGTGGCCGGTGCGGGGCAGGAGATCAGGACCCGGCCGTTCCAGCTGGTCACGGGCCGGGTGTGGAAGGGCTCGGCCTTTGGCGGGGCGCGCGGGCGCACCGACGTGCCGAAGATCGTCGACTGGTACATGGACAAGAAGGTCCACATCGACGAGCTGATCACGCACGTGATGCCCATCGAGCGCATCAACGAGGCGTTCGACCTGATGCACCGCGGCGAGTCCATCCGCTCGGTCGTGACCTTCTGACAGCCTGTACTACAACTACGCGAGAGGAATCACATTATGGCTATCTCGATTCATCCGGCGGTCGACCATGGCGTCAAGCCGGGCAGGGCGGACTTCGCGGGCGGCACGCTCGTGTGCCGTTGCGCCTCTGATCCGGTGAAGGTGCACATCGGCGCCAACGTCGCCTTCGACCACGTCTGCGGCTGCACGAAGTGCTGGAAACCCAAGGGCGCGCTGTTCTCCCTGGTGGCGGTGGTGCCGCGCGACAAGCTGAGCGTCATCGCCAACGGACAGAAGCTCAAAGTGGTCGACGCCAGCGCCCCCATCCAGCGTCACGCGTGCACCGGCTGCGGCGTGCACATGTACGGGCGCATCGAGAACAAGGATCACCCGTTCTACGGGTTTGATTTCGTGCACCCGGAGCTGCTGCAGGAGAACGGCTGGGCGGCACCGGAGTTCGCGGCGTTCGTCTCCTCGATCATCGAGTCGGGTTTCCCGCCGTCGCGGATGGGCGAAGTGCGCGCGCGGCTGAAGGAGCTCGGGCTCGAGCCGTATGACTGCCTGGCGCCGGCGCTGATGGACGCCATCGCCACGCACGCGGCCAAGCAGAAGGGAACGCTCGCGGCTTGAGCCTTCGCGCTGCGGCATCCATGTGTCCGAGCCAGCCGATTGCAGCGCAGCCGCTGTGCGCGGCGGGACCGTCGCAAGCCGGTTCGGCTCATGGTGGCGGCCACCATCCCCGGATGCGGCACAGGAGTGTATCGAAAAGAGATCACTCCCCGTCGGACCTGACGAACTCGGATCGACGGGACTACGCCACTGCAGTGCGATGCGCGCATAGTAGAGTGAATAAACACCCGGCCGCCGACGAGCGGCCGGGAAGACCGGGACAACAGCCCCCTGCCGGGGGTTTCGCATGCGGCGCCGGGGCGCCCAGGCGAAACGCCTCGACGAGGGCATGACGGGCTGACTGATCAACGGGTCATATAGGGGGTGTCAGATCAGAAAAAATCAGACCATCCGGTGCCGCCGCGGACGGGTGCGACAGACGAGTTCGCGGCGAGCAGACCGGTGCCGGCCCAAGGGTTGCCGCAGGGACTTCAGTCCACTGCGGCTCCGGACCGCCCGAATCACCTGCAAGTATCGAACAATTCCACTTCAGGAGAAAATACCGTGTACAAACTGACTGATAAAACGCCACGGCGGGCGGATCGGCAGCGCTGGGGATGGTTGCTCTCGGGCGCCGCCGCTGTGCTCGTCGTCGCCGGCGCGTGCGCCAGCTCGAGTCCCGCCCATGCGGCGAACACCGGGCCGACCGGAGACTACTGGACCAAGCCTGCGGGCAACGACTACAACTGGCGCTACAGCAAGCTCGAGCAGATCAACGCGCAGAACGCCTCGAAGCTGCAGGTCGCCTGGACCATGTCCACCGGCGTGCTGCGCGGCCACGAGGGCCAGCCGCTGGTGGTCGGCAATACGATGTACTTCGAGACACCGTATCCGAACCACGTATACGCGGTCGATCTGAACGACCCGAATCACCGGGTCGAGTGGAAGTTCACGCCGCCGCCGGATCCGAACGCTCCCCCGGTCGCCTGCTGCGACGTGGTGAACCGCGGCGTGAGCTACTACAACGGCAAGATCATCATGTCCGCGCTCGACGGCATGATCTATGCGCTCAACGCCAAAGACGGCGCGGTCGAGTGGAGCTTCAAGAACGCCCACCCGAAGCTCGGCCAGACCGTGACGGCCGCTCCGCAGGTATTCGACGGCGTGGCGCTGATCGGCGTGTCGGGCGGTGAGTTCGGCGTGCGCGGCTATCTGACCGCGCTCGATGCGAACACCGGCAAGATGCTCTGGCGCGCCTACAGCGAGGGCCCGGACAACCAGCTGCTGTTCAACCCGAACCGCACCATCAACGGCTTCACCCAGAAGCCGGTGGGCGTCGACTCGAGCCTGAAGACCTGGCGCGGCGATGAGTGGAAAGAGGGCGGTGGGACGACCTGGGGCTGGTATTCCTACGACCCCAAGCTCGGGCTCCTCTACTACGGCAGCGGCAACCCGGGCACCTGGAACCCGACGCAGCGTCCGGGCCTGAACCGCTGGTCGATGACCATCTTCGCGCGCAATCTGCACACGGGCATGGCCAAGTGGGTCCTGCAGATGACGCCGCACGACGGCTGGGACTACGACGGCGTGAACGAGATGGTGCTGTTCAACGCCAAGGTCAACGGTCATGAAGAGCCGCTGCTCGCGCACTTCGACCGCAACGGCTACATGTTCGTCGTGAATCGTGAGACGGGCAAGCCGGTGCGGATCCAGAAGTACGATCCGTCGGTGAACTGGTCGAACGGGTTCGACATGCAGACCGGCATGCCCTACCTGAACAAGCAGTACATGACCAAGGCGGGCGTCAACGTGACGGGCATCTGCCCGGCCGCGCAGGGCGACAAGGACGAGCAGCCGTCCTCGTATGATCCGCAGACCGGCGACTTCTACGTGCCGCTGAACCACCTGTGCATGGACTACCAGGCGTTCTCCGTCAAGTACATGGCCGGCTTCCCGTTCGTGGGCGCGATCGTGAACATGCATCCGGGTCCGGGTGGCTATCGCGGCCGGTTCATCTCGATCAACCCGGTGACGGGCAAGACGAACTGGGCGATTCACGATGAGTTCCAGGACTGGGGCGGAGCGCTCACCACGGCGGGCGGCATCGCCTTCTACGGCACGCTGAAGGGCGATTTCCGCGCGGTGGACGTGCACACCGGCAAGGTCCTCTACAGCTTCCATTGCCCCTCGGGCATCATCGGCAATCCGATCACCTACATGCATGACGGGCGTCAGTACGTCGCCGTGCTCACCGGCGTCGGCGGCTGGGCGGCCATCGGCATGACCAACGACCTGCACAAGTCCACAGCGGGACTCGGGGCCGTGGGTCTGGATCAGAGCCTTAACCAGTACACCCAGCTTGGTGGTACGCTCATGGTGTTCGCTCTGCCGAAGAGCTGATTGATCTAGGCGAGGCGACGAGGAGGTGGGGTCGCCACACTCGCCATCAGGATGGGCCGCGCCGGTGGGGTCCGGCGCGGCCCCTTTTATAAGTTCGTCCGGGCTGGAACGCCGCGGCGAAGCGTAAGCGAAATCTTGTCCGGAGAAGACGTATGAAAAGTCGAGCCATCGTGGACGGGCTGTGGTGTCTGTCGGTCGTTCTTCTGCTAAGCGTTTCTGCCCGTGCAGTCGCTGCCGTGAAGCCGCTGACGGTCTGCGCGGATCCGAATTACATGCCGTACTCCAACAAACTGGGCCAGGGGTACGAGAACAAGGTCGCCCAGCTGATCGGGCACGCCCTCGGGCGCCCGGTGAAGTACGTGTGGTCGAGCTACCGCCAGAAGGGCGGATTCGAGAACTTTCTCGCGCTGAATCTCGACAAGAACCGCTGCGATATCATCATGGATCTGCCCTACGGCGATCCCGAGGAGCACTTCACCGCGCCGTACTACGGCTCGACGTACGTGTTCGTCTACAAGAAGAGCAAGCACTATGATTTCGCCGCCGGCATGGACTCGCCGATTCTGCGGCACATCAAGATCGGCTTCGAGATGGGCACGCCGCCGGAGATGGGCCTGAAGATGCGCGGCCTGCTGCTCACCGCCAAGGCGTTCAACACGGCATCGAGTCCGCGGCTCTCGCCCGAAGGGCCGCTGCAGGCGGTGCAGGACGGGAAGGTGGACGTGCTCATCACCTGGGAGCCGGCGGTCGGCTACTTCATCAGGAAGCATTTTCCGGACCTGGCCATGAAGCGGGTGCCGGACACCAATGCGCTCGGTACGCCCGAGCGCTATATGTTCTTCATGTCATTGGGCGTGGCGCCGGCTCACACGAGCCTGATTCCGCGCCTCAATGCCGTGATCAAGTCGCACGAAGCCCAGATCAAGCAGATCCTGAGCGAGTACAACGTCGGCATCCTGCCCTGAGCCGGGCGTGTGACACGGGGAGCACATAAGCATAATGTTTCACCGTTTGAATTGATGCACTACATGGCAAACATACGTAAATTGAGACGATCGATTCCGCTCAACGGTCGCGGGGGAATGGGCAAACACGGTTCATCCGCCGCACGGCGGCAGGCGCTGCTGCTCGCGTGCACGCTGGTGGTGACGCTGCCGGCGGTGGCCGCGACGGTTCCCCCCGGAGAGAAGGTGGCGCAGGGCAGCAACTGCTTCTCCTGCCACGCGGTGAGCCACAAGGTGGTGGGCCCGGCGTTCGCCGCGGTGGCCAAGCGCTTCGCGCACCAGCCGGGCGCCAAGGCGATGCTGATCCACGCCGTCAAGTACGGTCATGTCGGGACCTGGGGCGACATTCCGATGCCGCCGCACCCGGACCTGACCAACGAGCAGCTCAACGAGGTGGTCAGCTGGGTGCTGTCGATCAGCCCGGCGGCCGAAAAGACGGCGGCGGCGCCGGCCAAGACCTATACCTACACCGTGAACGGCAAGAAGGTCGCGCTCGATTTTCCGGTCTACAAGCCGGGAACGAAGAAAGTGACCCCGACGGTGTTCCGCGGCTACGAGCTGTACAACTCCTACTGCTTCCGCTGCCACGGCGAGGACGCCATGGGCTCGGAGTACGCTCCGGATCTGCGCACGGTCATCAAGAACGGCATGACCGTCCAGCAGATGACCCAGATCGCGATGACGGGCATCAAGGCCAAGGGCATGCCTTCCTGGGCGGGATTCTTCTCGCCGAAGGATCTGAACGCGATCTATCAGTACATCGCCGGCCGGACGTACCACCTGGTCCCGCAGGGTATCCCGCCGGAATGAGCGCGAGTGCGGGGCCGCACCCCCGGCGCCGTCACGCGTTCGGCGTGCTGGGCGGGGAAGCGGGCCCGCGCGAGGTGCGTCCCGCCCCTCTGCGCGCGCCATGTGGCGCGCGCAGAGGGGCGTTTTGCTGAGAGGATCGGGCCCCCGGCGGTGCGCCGCCGTTCGGTGGCCTCAGGCCACCCAGGTGAACATCTGCAGATCCATCGGCTCGGCCAGGCAGGCGAGGATCGGCGGCACCAGACGCTCGTGAAACGGCGATGCCTGGTGAATCTGGAATGACTGCTCATCCTTGAAGCGGCCGTAGACCACGTAGGTCGACGGCTTGCTCTGGTGACGGATCACGTCATAGACCAGCGTTGCGGGTTCATGCGCGTGCGTCAGCTGTGACAGCTCGCGCTGCAGATCCTCGAACTGCTGCTCCATGCCGTTTTTGACGACGAGCGTGGCAATAAAAGTGGTGGACATGTGGCCTTACCCCTGTTGCCCGGCTTGATTGAGCTCCACGATGAGCTGATCGCGCAGGCGAAACTTCTGGATCTTGCTGGTTGACATCGGCCAGGCGGTGACGAAGCGGATGTGGCGGGGCACCTTGAAGCTGGCGATCTCGCGCCGGCAGAACTCGATCAGCTCCTGGGCATCGACCGAGCAGTCCTCACGGCATTCGACGAACGCTGCGGCCACCTCGACCAGGCGGGCGTCCGGGACCCCGACGACCTGCGCGAGCTTGACCGCCGGGTGGCGCTGCAGGCAGCTTTCGATCTCGGCCGCGGCGACGTTCTCACCGCCGACCTTCAGCATGTCTTTCACCCGACCGTGAAACATCATGGTGCCGGCTGCATCCACCGAGCCGATGTCACCGGTGTGGAACCAGCCGTCCGCATCGAGCGCCTGAGCCGTTTTTTGCACGTCTTTGTAATAACCCTCGAGCGTGCTGTAGCCGCGCACCAGCACTTCTCCGCGGCTGCCGGTGGGCACATCGAGCCCGCTTTCGGGGTCAACGATGCGCACCTCCAGGCCCGGCAGGGGCCGCCCCAGTCTGCCGATGCGCTGCTCAAGCGGATCATCGAGACGGCTGGTGGTGACGGTCCCGGCGGTTTCCGTCATGCCAAAGGTGCCGACGTACAGCGCATCGGGAATCGCCTTGAGCATCGCTGTGGCGATGGCCGGCGGCTGGACCGCGAAGTTCGAGTTCATCAGCTTGATGCGCGAGAGGTCGGTTTTTGGGAAGTCCGGATGATGAATCAGATCGGACATGATCGTGACGAAACAGGGATAAGTCGCCGTCACGCGTTCGCTCTCGAGCATTTGCAGCGCCTTGCCGGCATCGAAATGCGTCATGGTGGCGTAGACCCCGCCGACGTCGAAAATCGCGCACATCGGCAGGATCGCCGCGATGTGGAACATCGGTAGCGGCGACCAGAACACATCGTCATGTGTCAGCGCGTAGCGGTGACGTCCGAGCGCGATCGAGTTGCGCACCATCGCTTCGTGCGAGAGCAGGCAGCCCTTGGGATTGGAGGTGGTTCCGGACGTGTAGAGCATGATTGCCACGTCGCGCAGCCGCACGCGCAGGCGCGCCTCGTGCACCAGCTCCTCGGCAGACTGGTCAGCGAGCGCATCGAACTCGTCCTCGGCCAGGAAGCCGTGCTGGCGCGATTTGCCGAGCAACACGAGGTTGCGCAGGCACGGAGCGGCGCTCAGGGACAGCCGTCGCGGATCCTGTGCGTCGCGCAATTGGGGCAGTGCGTTCGTCAACCGTTCGACGAAATTCACCTGCTCGGCGATCAGATCCGTGGTGAACACGGCGACCAGGTCGCCGTTCTCGATGACGTAAGCGAGCTCGTTGTGCCGGTAGCGCGCGTTCATGGGGACGGCCACGGCACCGCACAGTGCTATGGCGAAGAGCATTTCGACGAACTCGAAGGATGTCGGCAGCAACAGCCCGACATGATCGTGTGGCTGGATGCCGAGCGCCTGCAGGCTGCGCGCGCGCCGCAGCGCGCGCTGCGCGAGCTGCGCATAGGTCATGCGCCCGCCGGGCAGGATCAGCGCTGGTGAGTCTGGATGGCGGTCTGCGGCACTGAGCAGCAGATCACCGAGCGTGGTGACTTGAATCCGCACCGAGCGCAGCGTTTCGCTGCGCGGAGTCATTTGAGTCTTGTTCATCGGCTGTTTACAATGGATCGAAGAATTCACGGATCCATGTGCCCTCGACGCACTCGGCAATCTGCGGTGCGAGCTGCGCGAGCATGGGCGAACTCATGTGATGATGTTCGGCCTGTTCGTCCTTGAAGGACTCGAGCACCGCAAAGCGGTGTGGCTCGCGCAGCCGGAAGAATTCGTAAGCCACGGTGTCGGGCTCGTTCTCGCGCACGTAGCGCTCTAGCTTGCGACAGCAGTCGAGGAATTCATCCTCGCGCTCCTGCTTTACGGTCATCCTCGCGATGAAGGTGATCTTCGCCATGGTGTTCCCCCTCCAGTGCCGCCCGATGATAGCCCAGAGAATTCTGAAAAGAAACAAGCACGCCTGTTTGTTTTGGATCAAGTGCGGTACAGTGCGGGTTCCGCCCCCCTGGTGGGTGCGAGTCAAAGCGGCTGTGCATCTTGACTGACGTGACATTCCATCCGGCCATTGCCTTGGCCGATCTGCCCGAGGGGGCTATGCGTTGCGTCACGCTGAGCGGGCGTGACGTGCTGATCTGCCACACGCGCGCAGGCATCTTCGCCCTGGACAACGTCTGCACACACGCCTATGCGCAGATGCACGAAGGGCGGTTGCGCGGCGTGCGGCTCATCTGTCCGCTGCACGGTGCGTCCTTCGACGTGCGCGACGGCCGTGTGCTCGGGGCGCCCGCCACCGAGCCGCTGCAGCGCCATGAGGTGCGCGTCATCGAGGGCATGGTGCACGTCGCGCTCGCAGCGGCGCGCCCGGCGGCGGCCGGGCACCTTTAACGGCGTTGATCGAAGCGGCGACCGATCATGGCCGAGGCGATATTCACCTTCTGGATGTCGATCGCCCCGCCGGCGATTCCCCAGCCCCAGGCGTCGCGCAGGCGCCGCTCCATCGGGTACTCGCGCGAATACCCGTAACCGCCCATCAGTTGCACCGCATGGCCGCAGACTTCTCTTGCCGCCTCATTGGCGAAGCATTTGGCGACCGAGGACTCCAGCACGTTCGGCAGGCCGTCATGGGCAGTGGCGACCGCGCGCCAGATCAGCAGCCGTGCCGCCTCGACTTTCATCTGCATTTCGGCGAGCTTCATCTGTACGGCCTGGAAATCGGCGAGCGGCTTGCCGAACTGCTTGCGCTCCTGCACGTAGGCAAGAACGTCCTGCAGTGCGCCGCTTGCCTGCGACAGCGACATCGTGGCGTTCCCGCAGCGCTCCAGATCGAAGGTCTCCATCAGCTTCTTGAAGCCCCCGGCCGGTACGATGATGTTCTCCGCGGGAACTTCGCAGTCGTCGAAGTAAAGATCACTGCTCGGCACGCCACGGAAGCCCATCAGGCTCTCCGGGGCGCCGAATGTGAGGCCGGGGGTGCCCTTTTCCACGAGCACCGCGCCGATGCCTTTGGCCCCTGGCGCATCGCTCATCCGGCAGTAAACGACATAGGCGTCCGCATGTCCGCCACCCGAGCACCAGCGTTTCGTGCCATTCAGCACGACTCGATCCGCGCGCACCTCGGCGCGCGTGGTCAGGTCGCTCAGCGCCGAGCCCGCCTGGGGTTCGGACATCGACACGGCGACAATCATCTCACCGCTGCACACCCGCGGGATGATGCGCTGGCGCAGTGCCTCACCGGCAAAGTGCTCCACCGAGCGCACCGGTCCTACGCACGATTCGAACACCGGAAAGGCGAGGGCGGAGGAGCACTTGCCGAACTCCTCGAGCACGATCAGCGCATCGAGATTGCTCAGGCCGAGCCCGCCGTACTGCGGTGCGACGTTCAGGCCGAGGAAGCCCATCTCGGCATATTCGCGCACCAAGGAGCGCGGCGGCGGCGTGTCCTCACGATCAATCTGCGCGGCGAGCGGCAGCAGCCGCTTGCGCACGTATTCGCGTGCGGTAGCCTGCAGAGCGAGCTGATCATCGGTCAAGCGGAAATCCATGGGGGCTCCTGTAAAAAATGGCGCTGCTGAAAAACATTCGGGTTCTGGACTTCGGGCGCTACGTGGCCGGGCCATACTGCGCGACACTGCTCGGTTACCTCGGCGCCGATGTCATCCGCATCGAGCGGCGCGGCGGCGGCGAGGACCGCTTCATAGCCCCGATCACCGCCGCGGGCGAGGGCGCGGTGCTGTTTCAGACGGCCTGCAACAAGCGCTCCCTGACGCTCGAGCTGGGCAATCCCGCCGCAGCCGAAATCGTTGCCCGACTGGTGCGCAGCGCCGATGTGGTGATCGCCAATCTGCCGGCGGCGGCACGCGCGAAGATGGGGCTCGATTACGAGTCGTTGTGCAAGATCCGGCCGGACATCATTCTCGTCGCGCAGAGCGCCTTCGGCGACGTCGGGCCGTACAGCAACCGGGGCGGCTTCGATGGCATCGGCCAGGCAATGTCCGGAGCGATGTACATCACGGGCACGCCGGGCGCACCGGCCAAGGCTGCGGCGCCGTACGTCGATTACGCCACCGCCGTTCTCTCGGCGTTCGCAACGCTGGCCGCGCTGATGCATCGGCAGCAGACCGGCGAGGGCCAGCAAGTCCACGCCACGCTGCTCGGCACGGCGCTGGCGGTGTTCGGCTCGCACCTGATCGAGCAGAGCGCAACGCACATCGGCCGCGTGGGCACGGGTAATCGTGTGCAGACCTCCGCCCCATCGGATGTATTTGCGACTCGTGATGGTCATATCCTGACACATGTGGTCGGTAACGGCCTATTCCGCCGCTGGGCGCGGCTGATGGGTGAGGAGGCGCTCTGGTGCAACGATGCCCGCTTCGGCACCGACCAGTCGCGCGGCGATAACAGCGGGCCCATACTCGAGCGCATGCGCGTGTGGTGCTGCGAGCGCACTACGGCCGAGGCAATCGCGGCTCTGCAGCAGGCCGGCATTCCCGCCGGGCCGATACTCACGCCCCAGGAGGCTCTCGAGAATGAGCAGGTGGCCGCCATGAGGTTGCTGCGCGCGATCAGCGACTATCCGGGACTTGCACATGCGGTGTCGGTGCCCGACCTTCCCGTCACGCTGAGCGGATGTGGCGGCGGCATCCGTCGGCCGCCGCCACAAGCCGGTGAACATACCGATGAGATCCTGCGCAGTCTCGGGTACAGCGATAGTGAAATCGCCGCATTGCGAACCCGCGAAGTGATCTAGGCCTCCTGTGTCTACCTGCTGATGAACTTGTAGCCCACCTGCACGCCGAGGTAGCGCGGCTCCCCGTAGAAGCCCCACACCCACAGCGGATCGACGTTCTGCGCGTTCTCCAGGTAGATCTTGTTCGTGAGGTTGCGCCCGACGAGGCGTACGAACAGCCGGTGATCGGGTGTGGTATAGGTGATCGAGGCGTCGAGCAGCGCGCGCGCCTGCTGGTAGGTCTGGGTGAACGGCTCGTACGGCAGCGCCAGGGAGTACGTGTCGAGGTTCTTCGAGACGTAGTTCTCCGACACGTCGATGTCCAGACCACCGAGCGAATCGCGCATCGGAACCGTGTAGTTCAGATCCACCGTGCCGGTCCATTTCGGGCAGCGAGTCACGGGCAGTTGTGACAGGTTCACGCCGCTGCTCTCGAAGCTGTTGTAATAGCAGCGCTGGAAGCTCAGCGGGAGATTCAACATCAGGTTGTCTGTCAGGCGCGCGGTCAGCTCGCTTTCGATGCCGTAAGCGGTTTCCTTCGCGGCGTTGCGGAACAGCGTCTCCTCGCCGACCGCTCCGTTTATGTTCTTCACCGGAACGACGACCTGGCGAATGACGTTGCTGTATTGCACGTAGAAGAGTGCCTCGTTCAGGCGCACCCGGCGGTTGTCGAGTTCGCTCTTGACGCCGAGCTCGAACGAATTGGCTTTCTCCGGGGCGGTGGGCTGGGCCTCTCCCGGAGTGATCGGGGTGCCGGTGGTGCCGATCTGGTCATTGTAAGCGCCGGCCTCGAAAGCGTGCGCGAAGGTGCCGTAAGCAAATATGTTGGGCGAGAACTTGTGCGACAGCGTGATGTTGTAGGTCGGCTGCGTCCAGGTGTGATTGTTGGTGACTACGCCGAAGGGGTATTTGGTGAAGTCGCCGGCATTCATCAGGCTGCCGAGCTGCTGCCAGGTGAAACTCGGTATGATCGCGCCGATCGGTGACGGCAGCTGCTGCACGAATACCTGCTGACGACCGATCCAGCTGTTGTGCTGCGTGGTGATGCGCGCGCCCATCGTGAGGGTGGTGTCGCGCGTCAGCTTCCAGTTGGCCTGGCCGTATGCGGCGGCCTGGTGCGAGCGCTGCGCATTGCAGAGCACCTGCGGGTTTGTGTTGTAGCCGCCGGGCTGCAGTCCCGGGGGCGCCGGAACGCCGAGCAGCTGGTAGATTCCAAGCAGCTGCGCGACGCAAAAGCGGTCGTTGTCATGGTAATAGAAGAGGCCGGCGACGTAGTTGAACGGTCCGAACTGCTTGGATGCGAAGCGCAGTTCCTCCTGCCATGTGCTGCGCCGATCGGAGCGATTGGCGTCGAAGACGGAAATCGGGCCCACTACGCCGGTGTAGTTCGATGCCAGGGAGTCGTTCTGTCCCCAGTAGCCCTGTATCCAGGTGAAGGTGCCGAAATCAAAGTGAATGCGGGTATTCAGCTGATAGCCCTGCGCCTTCACATGCTGGCCCTGTTCCATGTTGATCAGGTAGCCGTCGCCGGGGTTGTTCGTGCCGGCTCGATCGAGCGGGTTGCCGGTGTTGCTGGCGAGAAGACCGAGGTCGGCGAACACGAAATAGGGCAGATTGCTGCCCGGTGCCTTGCTATCCGGGGTAAGGTTGGTCGCCGCCGGAGTCGCGGAATTATCATCGACCTGGGTGTAGATGAAGCGGCTGCGCAGCATCGAATTCGGCCGCCACAGCAGCTCGCCCTGCATCGTCGTCACGTCGGTGCCGCCGACGCGGTTGCCATTTCCTTTGTAGGTGACCCCGCCGATGGTGTCCGTCGCGCCGTTGCGCATCCAGCCTTGCTCCTTATGCCGACTGAGGACCAGGCGCATGGCGAGTCGATGCTTGATGAGGGGAATGTTGAGGGCCCCCTGGAGGATCGAAGTGTTGTAGCTTCCGGTCTGGCCCTGCACGTCCACTTCCATGTGTGACAGGGAAGGCGCTTTGGTTTTCACGTCGACCACGCCGCCGATGGTGTTGGCGCCGAACAGCGTGCCTTGTGGGCCGCGCAGCACCTGGACAGATTCCAGGTTAAACGGGTCGAGCAGCTGCGTGTACACGCTCGGCATGACGAAATTGTCGAGCAACACGCCGATCGGCGGGGAGTTGTACACAATGCTCGAGGTCTTGCCGACCCCGCGCATGGCGAAGGAGGCTGCATTGAAGCCGGTGACGCTATTGACTGAGAAATTCGGCACCATGCGCGCCAGATTGGCGAGCGTCACGGGCGCAAGTTGTTGAATTTCTTGGGAATTAATTGCGGTGACCGCAATAGGGGTCGTCTGCAGATTGGTGCGCCGCAGCTCTGCGGTCACAACGATCGCCTGCAGCTGCATCTGCGGCGGTGCCGCGGCCGCGGGCGCGGGCGTCGGTGGCGGCTGAGCCGGCTTGGCTTGACTGAGCCCCGGCATGAGCGCGGACATCACCGCGAGAGACACAAGATACGGGATACGGTCGCTGCGGCGGTTGCTCCGCTCATTCTGTCGGATCGTGCTCATACGGTTCGGACCCCCAATTGGAACGTTGTGCACTGTTCGCTTCGTGCCGCCCGTGTGGGTGCGGCCTAGAGTCGCGACCTTAACGGTGCTGATTATAAAAAACAAGCAGGACGGTTTGTTTTATTTTAGGAATGGTGCCGGGGAGCGGCGCCGGCCAGGGCGGCGTCGAGCGCCGGCTGGTGCCGCACGATGCGGCTGTGGAGTCTGCCATCGTTCGCCATAAAAAAACAGTCACGCCTGTTTCTTATTGGCGTAATTGGTGTCTATAATCGGTGCGACGATGAAGCGGGTCGGCGCAGCTGGCCAGAGGGGTCACTGGTGGATTCTGCAACCGTAAAGCGGTTTCTCGACGGCATGAAGTATGAGGCCGAGCGGGCGGCGCCCCCGGAGGGGTTTCCGCAATTGCCGGATATCCCCGCCGGCCGCTATGTCGACCCGGCGTTTCTCGCGCTCGAGCGCGAGCGGCTGTGGGGGCGCAGCTGGCTGTATGCCTGCCACCTCGATGAGCTTCCCGAGCCGGGCTCGTTTCTGGTGATGCGCAAAACCGGCGCGCCGATCGTCATCGTGCGCGGCAAGGACGACGTGGTGCGTGCGTTCTACAACACCTGCCAGCACCGCGGTGCACCGGTGGTCAAGGGCGACAAGGGCTGCGTGCAGGGCTTCGTCTGCGGGTATCACGGCTGGACCTACGGCTTGGACGGTCAGCTGATCAACCTGCGCGACAAGCGCGACTTTGTCGGCCTGGACATGTGTACCCGCGGGCTGCGCGCCGTGCGCTGCGAGCGGTTTTACCGCTGGGTGTTCATCAACGAGGATCCCAGCGCCGAGCCGCTCGAGCAGCACTTTGCGCCATTCTTCGAATACTTCAAGCAGTTCCAGCCGCTCGAATGGCGGCTCGTTTCGCAGCAGAGCGTCGATGTGAACTGCAACGTCAAGGTGCTGCTCGATGCTTTTTTAGAGGTGTATCACCTGAAGTCGATTCACCAGAACACGGTGGATCGGTTTCTCGATCACCGCGGCACGACGATCGCCTTGTATCGGCGCGGCCACTCGCTGATGGTGACGCCGAACCGCCGCCCGGACTGGGTCGATCCGGGCACCCGCGGCATGCGCCGGATCGAGACTGCGACGGAAATTTCCGCGCGCAACAATCCCTCGTTCAATTTCTTTCCGAACCTGGTCGTGCCGGTTGACCCGACCGGCTGCCCGTTCCTGCTCTTCTGGCCGGTTTCCGACCGCACCATGCGCATCGAGTGCCACTGGTTCGCGCCCGACTGGGGCGCCGGGCCGCCGTCGGAGCTGTGGAAGGTGCGCATCGCGAACTTCGATCGCATTCTCGATGAGGACCTGCAGTTCGCCGCGGCGATCCAGGAGTCGGTCATGACGCCGGGCTTCAGGGGGATTCCGCTCAATTATCAGGAGCGTCGCATTTACCATTGGCATACGGAGCTGGATCGGCGGATCGGGCTCGAGCGGGTGCCTGCGGCGCTGCGCGTGCCGCCGCTGCTCGATCCGTTTGTCGAGAACTGACCGGTCGATGAGCGCGCTGACGAGCATCGTTGCCTGCGGCAGTTATGTGCCGGACCTGCGCCTGGAACGAGCGTGCATCGCGCAGGCGCTGCAGTGGCTCGGGCCCTCTGGCGGCGCGGCCGTCTCGGGCGCGCGCGCGATATGCAACTGGGATGAGGACGCCCTCACGATGGCAGTGGAGGCCGCGCGGAACTGTCTTGGCGCGCTGCGCGACCCCGAGCCGCGCGTACAATCGGTCACGCTCGCCTCGACGAGCCTGCCGTTTGCCGATCGGAGCAATGCAACACTGGTGGCGAGCGCGCTCGGTCTGCCCGAATCGATTCGCACCAGCGATCGCACGGGCAGCCTGCGGTCGGCGACCACGGCGCTCGCCGACCTCGCGCTGCGCGATGCGGGGGCGGCCGCACTGCTCGTGGCTACCGATGCGCGCCTCGCCCGACCGGCAAGCCCCCAGGAGCTGCAGTTCGGAGCCGGCGCGACGGCCCTGCTCACTGTGCGCGATGCGCACGCTGCGGGCATGGAGCCGCTCGCGGTCATTCTGGCGGCCGAGAGCCTCGCGGCGGACTTCGTGGATCACTATCGGATGAACGCAGAGCGGTTCGATTACGCGCTCGAGGAGCGCTGGATCCGCGATGAGGGCATCATGAAACTGGTCGGGGAGAGTATCGCGCGGGCGCTGCAGAGCGCCGCGCTGCAGCCCGAGCATGTTGATCACCTGGTGATGAGCGGCAGCCGCACAACGGTCCGACGTCTCGCCCAGGCGACGGGACTGTGCAACGCTCGGCTACAGGACGATTTCCATGCGCAGTGCGGTGATACCGGCACCGCCCATCCGTTGCTGATGCTCGCCGCGGCGCTCGAGGCGGCTAAGCCCGGTGAGCGCATCGTGCTCGTCGGCTTCGGCCAGGGCGCCGATGCGCTGGTATTGGTCGCAGCCGACGCTGCGGGCAGAGCGGCGCGTGCGCCGCTCGCCGAACGGCTCGGATCCGGCAAGCCGGAGCCGTATTACACGCGTTATCTCGCGCATTGCGGACTGCTCGAGCCGTACTTCGGCATGCGCGCCGAGCGCGACAACCGCACCGCGCACACCGTCGCCTGGCGCAAGCGCCGCCAGACGAACGCCTTTGTCGGCGGGCGCTGCCGCGACTGCGGCACCGTGCAGTTTCCGAAAAGCCGGGTGTGCGTCAATCCGCTCTGCCGTCGCACCGATACCCAGGAGGAGTGCCCGCTCGCTGCAACCATCGGTCGGGTCAAGACCTTTACCGAGGATTGGCAAGCCTACTCGCCGCGGCCCCCGTACGTGTACGGTAACGTCGAGCTGGAGTCGGGCGGCAACCTGCTGATGGAGTTTACCGACGTCGACCCGGGGGAGCTGCGGGTGGGCGACGAGGTGAGGTTCGTCTTCCGGGTGAAGGACATCGATCGGCTGCGCGGGTTCCGCCGCTATTTCTGGAAGGCAAAAAAGGTCTGACTGCGGCTATGGCACAGGGTATCCGCGACAAGGTGGCAATTCTCGGGATGGGTTGCTCGAAATTCGGCGAGCGCTGGGACTGTGGCCCGGACGATCTGATGCTGGAGGCGCTGAGCGAAGCGCTGGCCGATGCCGGCATCGATCGTGACCGTCTCGAGGCGGCGTGGCTCGGCATCTTTTTCGATGAGCAAAGCACCGGCAAGTCCTCGCTGCCGCTCGCGATGGGGCTGCGCCTCGCCAACATACCGGTCACTCGGGTGGAAAACCTCTGTGCCACCGGCACCGAGGCATTGCGCGGCGCGGCGCACGCCGTGGCCTGCGGCGCGTGTGATATTGCTCTCGCCATGGGCGTCGAGAAGCTCAAGGACACCGGTTACGCGGGTCTGCCGGAGCGCACCAAGGGGACGTTCGAGGATCTGTACCTGCCCTCGAGCACCGCTCCGGGTGCCTTTGCTCAGCTTGCGAGTGCCTACGCGGCCCGCCACGGGTACTCCATGGCGGAGTTGCGTCGGGCGATGGCGCATATCTCCTGCAAGAGTCACGATAACGGCGCGCGTAATCCCAAGGCGCATCTGCGCAACCGCATCACCGAGGAGCAGGTGCTCGCCGCACCGATGATTTCCTACCCCCTCGGGGTATTGGACTGCTGTGGCGTGAGCGACGGCGCGGCCTGCGCCATCGTGACGACACCGGCGATCGCACGCGCGCTCGGCAAGCGCGATCTGGTCACGATCAAGGCGCTGCAGCTTGCCACCAGCAACGGTGTCGAGATGGGGCACTGCTCCTGGGATGGCAGTCACACGCTGACGACGCGGATTGCCGCGGCACGCGCGTATCAGGAGGCGGGCATCAGTCGCCCGGCCGAGCAGATCGATATGATCGAGGTGCACGATTGCTTCTCGATCACCGAGCTCGTCCTGATGGAGGACCTGGGGCTCTCCGCGGAGGGCATGGCGCCGCACGACGTGCTCGACGGGCGCTTCGATCGGGACGGGGCCATTCCGTGCCAGATCGACGGCGGCTTGAAGTGCTTCGGCCACCCGATCGGCGCGACCGGACTGCGCATGGCGTACGAGGTGTATCTGCAGCTACTCGGCCGCGCCGGGGAGCGCCAGCTCGCTGCGCCGGCAATCGGCCTGGCGCACAATCTTGGCGGCATACCCAACCGCAACGTGGCGAGTATCGCCATATTCGGACTGACAACATGATGCCCGAACGCTCGAGCAGGAAATGAAAGAACCAACGATGTCATCAGCACGCGCAGAGGAAGGTGGCGTGAAGCCATGGGGGCTGTCCGATGAGACGCTGGCCACACGCTCACTCGTGTACCGTGATGGTCTGCTCGATGGACAGACCGTACTGATCTCCGGCGGCGGCAGCGGGATCGGCCGCGCCATCGCGTATGTGTGTGCCCGCCTCGGCGCGAACGTCGCGATCTGCGGCCGGCGCCAGGAGAAGCTGAAGGAAACGATCGACGGCATCCACCGCCATCTCAATCGGGAGGTGGTTGGCATCCCGATGACGATACGTGACCCGGATGCGGTGGCCCGCCTCATGGACGAGGTGTTCGAGCGCTTCGGCCGACTCGACACGCTGGTCAACAACGGCGGGGGGCAGTTCCCACAGGCCGCCATCGACTTCAGCGTGAAGGGCTGGAAAGCCGTCATCGATACCAACCTGAATGGGACCTGGTACATGATGCAGGCTGCGGCGCAGCGCTGGTCGACGCGCAAGCAGTCCGGAAACATCGTCAATATCGTCGCCAACGTGTGGCGCGGCATGCCGCAAGTTGCGCACACCTGCGCGGCACGCGCTGGCGTCATCTATCTGTCGAAGACGCTCTCGACGGAATGGGCCCCGCTCGGCATCCGGGTCAATTGCGTCTCTCCAGGGTCTATAAACACAGAGGGACTCAACGTGTACGAGCGTCAGGCCGCCGAAATGTTCCGCTATTCCAACCCGTTGCGCGAATTGGGCGATCCGGTGGATGTCGCGCAGGCCGTGGTGTATCTGGCCGCGCCTGCGGCAAAGTTCATCACCGGTGAGGTTATGGTCGTCGATGGCGGCAATAATCAGCTCGGTGACGTCTGGCCAGCCGGGATGCCGGAGTATTTCAGTGTGCCGCGATCGCGGTGAGCAACTGGCTCGCGAATGTCTGAGGAGTGAAAAGCCATGGCCGTAAATTACAAAGTCGAGTGGCCGATGAATCTCGGGGCGCCTGCAGATTCGCTCGAGGCAAAGCAGCCGCCCGTCGACGACGGACTCGATGTGCCCGATCCGGCGCGCTACTACACGCGCGAGTTCATGGATCTGGAGTGGCAACGACTGTGGCCGCGCGTCTGGCTGCTTGCCGGAGTGACGAGCGATGTTGCTGAGGAAGGTGATTACTTCGTATTCGAGATCGGCAGCGAGGAATTCATCATCTCGCGTCAGCCGGACGGGACGGTCAAGGCCTTCTACAACGTCTGCCCGCACCGCGGCAATCGCGTATGCATGAACGAGCGCGGCAGCGTTGCGCGCTTCACCTGCACGTTTCACGGCTGGCAGTTCGGCTGTGACGGCAAGCTGCAGCGGATCACGGATGAGGAGACGTTCAATCCGCGGCTGATCGCGCATCGCCCGGGTTTGACCGAGGTCCGCTGTGCAGTGCACGCGGGGCTGATATTCATCAACATGGACGGCAGGGCGCCCCCGTTGCACGAGTACCTGGGGCTGCCGGCAGGCTATATCGAGAACTACGAAATCGACAAGATGCATGTGGTTCACCACGTGCGCAGCGCCTGGCGCGCGAATTGGAAGACGGGCGTGGATGCGTTTTACGAGACCTATCATCTGCCGTGGGTGCACCCGCAGACACAGGGCGTCATGGAGGACTTCAGTCAGTACGATCTTTATCCAAACGGCGCCAGTCGCATGATCGTGCCGATCTGTGTCAAGTCGCACCGGGTTCCGGATCAGGAGCGCGTCGATCCGTACCTGCAGTTCATGCTGAAGGAAGCCGGCATCGATGCGGCCGCCTTCAGCGGCACCGCCCGTGAAGTGCGCGCGGCGGTGCAGCAGGCGAAGCGTGCGCGGGCGCGTCGTGTCGGGCTGACGCACTATGATCGGTTCACCGACGGGCAGCTTACCGACAGCTGGGCGACCGGGCTGTTCCCGAACGTGCAGATGGGCATGCATCCGGAAGGGGTGTTCATCATGCGCTTCCTGCCGCATCCGAGCGATCCGGAGCAGTTCTATTACGACACGATGATCCTCTACCGCCACGTCGAGGACCCGGACTACACCGTGCCGGCCTGGATGGGACTGCCGGAAGGCATCGATGTCACCGGCGCAACACGCCCGGATATCGTGCATGTGCCGCTCGGGCAGAAGCCGAACCTCGGTGAAGTGCTCGATCAGGACTCTGAGCTGCTGCCGATCCAGCAGCGCGGCATCCGTTCGCGGGGGTTCCGCGGTCCATTGTGGGGCGAGCAGGAGCAGCGCGTGCGGCATTTTCATCGCGAGCTGGATCGCTACATCGAGCAGGATAAGTAGTCGGTCGGGGTGCACGGCGTGGCAGGCGGCAGAATCAACGTGTATTTTGTGGTGGGTGGCCGCTACCACGATTTCGACTTCGCGCGGCTGCAGATCCTCGGCCTGCTGCACGAGCACGAGCGTATCCGGGTCCGGGTGGCGGAAAATTACGACGACATCGCGGCGATCGGCGCGGCGGATGCGCTGGTCAGCTACACCTGCGATGTGCGCCCGGACGAGCCGCAGCAGCAGGCGCTCGCCGAGTACGTCGCGCGCGGCGGGCGGTGGTTTGCACTGCACGGCACCAATTCGATCCTGCAGTGGACGCCCGAGGGTAAGGTGGATGCACCGGACTGCATGCCTGTGCTCACCCGAGTGCTCGGCAGTCAGTTTGTCGCCCATCCGCCGCTGCTCGAGTACGAGGTCCGGGTTAGCGACCCGCAGCATCCGTTGGTGCAGGGCATCGAGAACTTCAGGGTGACGGATGAGCTGTATCTTGCCGAGCTGTACGGGCCGAACCACGTGCTGCTCGAAACCCGCTACAACGGCAAGGCGCGCGGTGAGTTCGTGCGCCGCGACTGGTTCTCCGATGAGCCGCGGCCGGTGCTCTACCTGCACCACCATGGTGCCGGTTCAGTGCTCTATCTGACGCTCGGGCATTGCCGGGGGCGCTACGACATGCAGCCGCTGCTTCAGGAGTATCCGCATCTCGAGCGGTGCAGCTGGGAGTCTCCCGTGTATTACGAGCTGCTGCGGCGCGGCATTCGCTGGGTGGCGCGCCTGCAGGAGCCGCAAGATGACGCGGGTCCGGGGGGCTCATGAGACGAATTCTCGGACCGGTGATGCAGAATGCGTTCGTGGTCGATGATCTGGAGCAGGCGATCGCGCACTGGACGCAGGTGATGCGCGTCGGGCCTTTTTTCCGCTTTGATCACATCGGCTTTCGCAACCTGATGTTCCGCGGCCAGCCCGCGCCACCGATCGATCTGACGGTGGCGATCGCCTACTGGGGCGATCTGCAGATCGAGCTGATCCGCCAGCACGACGCCAGCCCATCGATCTACCGCGAGTTTGCCCTGGCGCGCGGGGCCGGGCTGCATCATATGGGCGTCATGAGTAATGCGTTGGATGCGGATCTGGCGGAGCTGGCGCTCCTCGGAGTGAAGCCGGTGCTGCAGGGCAGCGCCGCGGGCATGCGCTTCGCGTATGTCGAGACGGATCACCATCCGGGCGGCATGATCGAACTGATCGATGCCAGCGCCGGAGCGCGGGCATTCTTTGCGCAGATGCGCGCGGCGGCGCTCGAGTGGGACGGGCGCGAGCCGGTGCGCACCCCCCAGTAAGCGCTCAGCAGGATGCCGGCGCCGCCTCGGTCGCAAACGGGCAATAATCCTCGCGATCGACGACATCGAGCACGAAGGACAACTTGGCCATGCCGGCAATGACCGCCATGACAGTGCCGAGCTCGAGGATCTGTGCCTCGCTGAAGTGCGCGCGCAACTCGCTGTACAGTTCCGGGGTCAGCCGGCCGTCCATATTGGTCAATGCCACCTGCTCGGCGTAGCGGATGACGGCGCGCTCGGCCGGTGCGAAGGTTGCATTGTCAGCCGTGATGAGTGCATCGACCTGCTGGCGAGTGAAGCCGGCGGCGAGAGCGCCCGGGATATTTTGTTTGTTGCAGGTCTGGCAGCCGTGCAGCAGCGAGAGTTTCAGTCGCGCGAGCTGCTTGTAGCGCTGCTCGACGGCGCCGCCAAAGAACAGCCGCGCGTAGAACTTGTCCATGACGAAGTCGAGGACCTGCGGCGCCTGCGCAAACACCTCGATGAACGTCGCCGACCCGGTCAGCTGATGCAGCGTATCCCAAGCGCTACGCCAGTCCGGCTCCAGCCGGTCTCGGTCTATGCGGGTGAGCAGTGTCTCGGACATCTGATGGCCTCCGCGCGCTGGATGCATTGCACGTTGACATGATAGCGTAAAAAAAACAAGCACGCCGGTTTGTTTATAGTAGTATTTTCCGCGGCCCCGTGCGCGCTCGCGGCGCCGGCTCGTGCCCGCAGCGCTGCGCGAGAGGTGCGGGGCGGATTGGGCAGAGGTCGCCGAGGCTGAATGGATATGCACTATGTTCACAGGTGAGTCGATCCGGTTGGTGCCGCACGAGGAGGGCATCGTGGAGCTGTGCTTTGAGCGGCGCGGCGAAGCGATCAACAAATTCGATGTGCGCACCATAGCGGAGCTGCGCACCGCGACCGGGCAGCTGCGCGCCTGGCCGCAGCTGCGCGGCGTGTTGGTGACGAGCGCCAAGAGCGGGTTCATCGTCGGTGCGGATATCTTCGAGTTCACCGCGCTGTTCGCCCACGAGGAGGAGCAGATCGCGGCCCATATCGCGGCACAGAGCGCCGTGTTCCGCGACTTCGAGGACCTCGAGGTACCCATCGTGGCGGCGATCAACGGTGTCGCCTTGGGAGGCGGCCTCGAAATGGCCCTCGCGAGCGACTACCGGCTGGCGGCGCTGACGGCGCAGCTCGGCCTTCCGGAAGTGCGTCTCGGTCTGTTTCCGGGATATGGCGGCACGGTGCGGCTGCCGCGCATTGCGGGTGCAGCGTTGGCCATCGAGTGGATCACCACCGGCAAAGCGCATTCCGCGGCGCAGGCGCTCGCCGGCGGGGTGATCGATCAGGCCGTAGAGCCGGAGCAATTGCGCGCTGCTGCGCTGCGCCAGCTGCGCGAGGCAATGAGCTGCGATGCATGGCGAGCGCGGCGCGAGATGCGCCGCGGTCCATTCGCACTGGACCACACCGCGGTGCAGGCGGCGCGCGAGCGCCTCGGGCGTGAAGCGGAGCGGCAGCCGGCCCCGCTCGCCGCTCTGGAGTTGCTGGTCGCCTGCGCAAACCTGGACCGCGATGCCGCGCTGCGGCAGGAAAGTTATGCCTTTGGCCGAATTGCGCGTACCCAGGCGGCAGCGGCGCTCGTGCAGTTGTTCATCAATGAACAGTACGTGAAGGCAAAGGTACGTGCGCGGAGCTCAGGCGAGCGCGCCCTGCAGCGCCTCGGAGTGGTCGGCGCGGGAATCATGGGCGGGGGTATTGCCTACACCGCCGCAGCGCACGGCAGGCAGGTGGTGATGATGGACATTGCCCCCGGAGCGCTCGAGCGCGGAATGGCCGAGGCGCGCAAGCAGCTCGATAAGCAGTTGCACGCCGGACGCATCCGCGACGCGCAGGCCCAGGCAGTACTCGAAGCCATTCGGCCGCAAGCGGACTACGAGGGCTTTGCGCAGCTCGATCTGGTCATCGAAGCGGTCATCGAGGACATGTCGATCAAGACCGGTGTGCTGGCCGACCTGCAGCGGCAGGTGGGACCGGCGACGCTGATTGCCTCGAATACGTCCTCGTTGTCGATTCACAGCCTCGCCGCCGGCCTGTCGCGACCGGAAAATTTCCTCGGCATGCACTTCTTCAATCCGGTCCCGCTCATGCCGCTGGTGGAAATCGTGCGCGGCCCGCGCACCAGCCCGCAAGCCGTCGGCGCGGCGGTCGCTCTCGCCGGCGCGCTCGGCAAGACGCCAATAGTGGTCGAGGATTGCCCGGGCTTTCTCGTCAACCGAATCTTCACCGCCTACCTGCTCGGATACTTCAGCGCGCTGCGCGATGGCGCCGACTTCCAACAAGTCGACCGAGTCATGGAGAAGTTCGGCTGGCCGATGGGTCCGGCATATCTGCAGGACGTCATCGGGCTGGACACCATGCTGCGCGTCATCAAGGTGATCAGCGCCGGCTTTCCGCTGCGCTTCGCGCAGGACGAGGCGACTGCCATCGAGCTGCTGGTGCAGGCCGGTCGGCGCGGCCAGAAAAACGGCGCCGGATATTACCGCTATGAAGCCGATCCGAAGGGCAAGCCGCTCAAACGAGCGGATCCCGCGGTTACACAACTGCTCGCCCCGGTGTGCCGGGACGGTTTGCGCCGCTTTACCGATCAGGAAATCATCGAACGATTGATGTTGCCGCTGCTCATCGAGGCAGCGCTGTGCCTCGAGGAGGGCGTGGTCGAATCGCCGCAAGAGCTCGATCTTGCTTTGGTGCTGGGCCTGGGCTTCCCGCGCCACGCCGGGGGGACCTTGAAGTATGCCGACTGGTTCGGGCTGCGGCAGATCGTCGCGCGCTGTGATACATATCAGGCGCTCGGTCAGTTGTACCGCCCGACCGCCCGGATGCGCGCGATGGGCGCGCGCGGTGAGCGTTATTTCACTGGAGACAGCCGCTCATGAGTGAGAACGATCCGTTGCTCGTCGAGGTTGAGTCCGGTATCGCGCGAGTGACGCTGAACCGTCCCGCTGCCGGCAACTCGCTCAACGTACCGCTCGCGCGCGCGCTGATGGAGGCCTCGATACGCTGTGACGAGGATGATGCGGTACGCTGCGTGCTGCTGAGCGCAGCCGGTCGTATGTTCTGCGCCGGCGGGGATATTCAGGCATTTACGGCCGCCGGGGCAGGCGCGCCCGCGCTGATCAAGGAGTTGACCGGCTATCTGCACATGGCGATTGCCCGCTTCGCCCGCATGGACAAGCCGCTGGTGACGGCGGTGAATGGGCCGGCGGCCGGGGCGGGCGTCGGTCTGGCGGTGTTGGGCGACATCGTGCTCGCGGCGCGCGCGGCGCATTTCACCCTGGCATACACCCACATCGGGCTCTCGCCCGATGGCGGCTGCACCTGGCTTCTGCCCCGGCTGATCGGGCTGCGGCGTGCACAGGAGCTGATGCTGACAAATCGGCGGGTGCCCGCCGAGGAAGCCGAGCGCATTGGCCTGGTCACGCAGGCGGTGGATGATCAGGCGCTGCTCACAAGCGCAGCGGCGCAGGCGCGCCAGCTTGCCGATGCCGCCACGCGCGCGCTCGGGGCAACCCGCCGGCTGTTGGTCGCGAGCTTCGATGCGAGTCTCGAGACGCACCTCGAGCACGAAGCGCGATCGATTGCCGACCTCGGCGGCACGGGGCACTTCCGCGAAGGCATCGCGGCCTTCAGCGGCAAGCGCCGGCCGGACTTCCGTTCCGCGGCGCTCGATTGAGTGTACCGGCAGTGGGGTCAGCGGAGGTGCGGGCGGTGCCGGAAAACATCGTGATCGTCGGCGCGGGGCAAGCGGCCGCTCAGGCGGTTGATACACTGCGGCGCAGTGGCTTCACCGGCCGTCTGAGCCTCATCGGCGAGGAGCCATGGCTGCCCTATCAACGCCCACCGCTCTCGAAGAAGTACCTGGCAGGCGGGATCGAGCGCGAGCGGCTGTTGCTGCGTCCCGCGCAGTTCTACGCAAGTCACAACGTCGATGTCCGGCTCGGCCGCCGGGTCGAGGAGATTCTGCGGCGTGAGCAGCGGGTGCGTCTCGATGATGGTTCGACGCTGCCCTACGATGCGCTGCTGCTCGCCACGGGCTGTCGGGCGCGCCGGCTCGAGGTGCCCGGGGCCGAACTCGAGGGTGTGTGTGTGCTGCGCAGCATCGCCGATGTCGAGCGGATCCGCAGCCAGATCGTTCGCGGCGGGCGTCTGGTGGTGGTCGGCGGGGGATACATCGGGCTGGAAGCGGCTGCCACCGCCTGCGAGCTCGGCCTACAGGTGGTGGTGCTCGAGCTCGCCGGACGGGTGATGAGCCGGGTGGTCAGTCCCAGCGTGTCCGCATTCTATCAGGCGCAGCACGAGGGGCATGGGGCACGAATTGTGTGTAATGCGAAGGTGCGTGCACTGGAACCAAGCGGCGCGGGCAGCCGGGTTGGCCGGGTCGTGACCGAGGATGGTGCGCACTACGCGGCGGATCTGGTGCTGAGCGGAGTGGGGGTGCAGCCGGCGGACGAGCTGGCACGCGCTGCAGGGCTCGTCTGCGAGAACGGCATCAGGGTGGATGATCACTGCCGTACCTCCGATCCGATGATCTTCGCCGCGGGGGACTGCAGCAATCATCCGAACGCGCATTACGGGCGCCGGCTGCGCCTTGAATCGGTCGATAACGCCATCGAGCAGGCAGCCAGCGCAGCACTCAATATGATCGGAATCGATACGGTACACGACAAGGTGCCGTGGTTTTGGTCCGATCAGTACGATCTGAAGCTGATCATTATCGGCCTCGGTGACGGAAACGATTCTCTCGTGCTGCGCGGCGATCCCGCCGCGGCAGCGTTCAGTGTCTGCTACCTGCGGGACGGGGAGCTGCGCGCCATTGAGACGGTCAACCGCCCGCAGGACCAGATGGCCGCGCGCCGGCTGATCGCCGCGCGGGCGCATCCGGACGTGCGGCGGCTGGCGGACCCGAGTGTGCCGCTGAAGGCGCTGTGCTGACAGTGTGTACGGCGAAGGACGGCAGCAGCAGTGTGCGGTGCCGGCCAGCCGAAGATCTGCGCAGCTATCGATAACCGACGGTCCCACCGCGGCGCGAGGTCAGTGCGCAGTCTCAAGAACGCGCCGCCGTGAACGTCACCAACCGTCAATCTGATCTTCTGGAGAGAGCGAGATGCAACAGCCCGAAGTTTTCGTCGTTGCCGCGGTGCGCACTGCCATCGGCAGTTTCGGCGGCGCATTGAAGGGAGTTCCGCTCGCTGATCTGGCCACCGTGGTGGTGCGTGCGGTGCTCGAGCGCGGCGGGGTTGCGCCGCAGGAAATAGACCACGTGGTGATGGGGAACGTCATCCCGACCGAGCCGCGCGATGCTTACCTCGGTCGCGTTGCCGCGATACGCGCGGAAATTCCCAAAGAGACACCGGCGTTCAACGTCAATCGTCTGTGCGGCTCGGGGCTGCAGGCGATCGTTTCGGCCGCGCAGACCATTCTGCTGGGTGATGCGCAGGTCGCGCTCGGTGCGGGCGCCGAGGCGATGAGTCGCGGTCCCTATCTGCTGTCTGCGGCTCGTTGGGGCGCGCGTATGGGCGACGTCGAGATGCAGGACTACATGAGCGGGATTCTGCACGATCCATTCCAGAGAATACACATGGGGATCACCGCCGAGAATGTCGCGGCGCGCTACGGGATCGATCGTCGTGCACAGGATGAGCTGGCGGTGCAGAGCCAGCGCCGTGCGGCGCGCGCCATCGCGGAGGGTCGTTTCAAGAGCCAGATCGTGCCGGTGGAGGTGGCGAGCCGCAAAGGCCGAGTGAGTTTCGAGGTTGACGAGCATGTCCGTGCAGAGGTGACAGTCGAGCAACTCGCCAGGATGGAGCCGGTGTTCAAGAAGGACGGTACGGTGACGGCCGGTAACGCCTCGGGCATCAACGACGGCGCTGCGGCCGTGCTGCTCGCCAGCGGGCAGAAGGTTGAGGCGCTCGGGCTGCGGCCGCTTGCGCGGCTGGTGGCCTATGCGCACGCGGGTGTTGAGCCGGCACTGATGGGAATCGGGCCGGTTCCGGCAACGAGGCGCGCCCTCGCCCGGGCCGGCCTTGCGCTCGCAGACCTGGATGTGATCGAGTCAAACGAGGCGTTTGCGGCGCAAGCCTGCGCCGTGGCGCAGGAATTGCAGTTCGATCCGGAAAAGGTCAATCCGAACGGTTCCGGGATTTCGTTGGGGCACCCGGTCGGGGCAACGGGCGCCATTCTGACGACCAAAGCCCTGTACGAACTGCAGCGTATTGGCGGGCGCTATGCGCTCGTCACGATGTGCATTGGCGGTGGGCAGGGGATTGCAGCCATATTCGAGCGTGTCTGAGTGCCGTCCCGGTGCGGACTAAGTGCGAACGGTGCGGGTCTGGTACCAGCAGACCCCATCGCGCAGCTCCCGGGTGATGTGACCGCGCCGCTGCAGGTAATTCAGGTGCGCCAGGGTCTCTCCGGTCGCCAGAGTGAGAGCGTCCGCGGCGATCGGGCGGCGGAACAGCAGCGCAAACAGATCGATCACGCGCTGCGGCTCGCCGAGCGCCTCCAGCACCCGCGCGAGCGCCTGTTCATGCCGGGCAGTGAGTTTCTCCAGGCGGGCGTGCAGTCCGCGGAACGGTTCATTGTGCGCGGGCAGCACCAGAACTTCATCGGGGATGCGCTGGCGCAGCTCGCTCAGGGAGGCGAGCCACTCTGCCAGCGGATCGGCCGCAGGTTCGGTCGGGAAGACGGACACATTGGAGCTGATGCGCGGTAGAACCTGATCGCCGGATATCAGCAGCGCGAGCTCGGGGCAGTACAGGCACAGGTGCTCGGGCGAGTGCCCCCGGCCGATCAGCGCACGCCACGGGCGGCCACCGATCTCAACGGTATCGCCGTCGCTGATGCGCTGGAAGCTGCTCGGCAACGGAAAGATTCGCTTGCCGAAGCTGCCGAAGCGCGCCTGGTAGTGCGCCAGGGCCTGCGCATCCCAGCCGCAGGCCTGATAGAAGCGCACGGCGTCCGGCGGGGCCTCGCGCTGCGTGTCGCCGACCAGCATCCGACAGGTGACATACTCCAGACGGGTCATCCACAGCGGGCAGTCGAACCGGTGAGTCAGCCACCCGGCCATCCCGACGTGATCTGGATGCATGTGCGTGCACACGACGCGTCTGACGGGCCGTCCGCCGAGCGGCTGCGCCAAGGCTTTCTGCCAGGCCGCTTCGCTCGCGCCGGTGTGCATTCCAGTGTCGATGACTGTCCACCCGTCTGCTTCCGCGAGCGCCCAGACATTGATGTGATCGAGCGCCATGGGCAGCGGCATGCGCAGCCAAAGCACGCCGGGGGCGATTTCGCGGGCGCTGCCCGGTTGCGGTGCCGCGGCAAACGGGTAGGTCAGGGCATCGGCATTTACGGGGATTTCGGCGTCCATCGGGCAGACGGCGCGCTCGCGCCGCCCTCAAGTGCGCGCAAGCGGCAGTTCACGGCGGCTCGCCAACAGCATGCCCGCGGCGTCATCCGCTCGCGCCGCAGCACAGCGCGCCGCCGGGTCAATCCGGCTTCGGCAGACCCGCCAGCTCGTGTATTTTCTCATCAAGGTATTCGAGGACGCGCTTATCACGATCACTCTCCTTGTGCGTCACGAAGCTGATCGCCATGCCTTCGAGCACATAGCGTACCAGATCGAGCGCGATATCGAACTTGATGCCGCGGCCCTTCCATTCCGGGAACACGTCGACGGCTGCGTCGTACCATTCCCGCTCGAATGCCTCCTGCGCCGGGCGGAGGATGGCGGCGAGTTCTTTGTCAGTACGTGCCGCGACCGCCAATTCGAAGAAGGCGACAAACATCGGGTGGTGAACGTGCGCCCAGTAGGCCTCGAGGCTCTGGCGCAGGTGGTCGCCGTTTACAGACGGCTTGTTCACTGCCTTGCGGAAGGCGCGCAGTCGCTTGGCATGCAGGTGCTCCACGGCGGCGCGCACGACCGCGAGCTTGGAGGGAAAGTGGTGCAGCATGGCACCGCGGGACAGACCCGCCTTCTCCGCAATCAGCGTCGTGGTCGTTTGCGAGTAGCCGTACTCGACGAAGCAGCGGATGGCGGCCTCGGTGATTTGAGTGCGGGTGAGGGCGCTCTTTTGCGCTTGCCACCCGGGCTCCTCTGCCGGCTCGCGATTGGTCTTGGCGAGCGTTGATGTTTTTACTGTGCCCATGCGCGATTTATTATCATATCAAGACCATGGGCGGTATTGAAAAAAATCAATTCTGTCTAAAAAAAGCAGAACAGATTGAAAAAAGCAGCGGCGACTGGTAGCTTCACTAGCCCCGGCCCTGCCAGGGCCAGCCAGCAAGTCAATTGCCATGAATCGATTGGCCGACAAGGTCGCACTCATCACCGGTGCCGCCTCCGGATTGGGTCGGGCGGACGCCGAGGCCATGGTTCGCGAGGGCGCGCGCGTGCTGCTCACGGACGTGAACGAAGCGGCTGGGGGGCAGCTGGCCGCCGAGCTGAATGCCATCCGTCCCGGATGCGCCGCTTTCATGACGCACGATGTCCGCGACGAGAATCGTTGGGGACAGGTGATCGAAGAGTGTGCGGCGCGTTTCGGCGGCCTGCACGTTCTGGTCAACAACGCCGGGGTTGTGGTGATCGCGACTCCCGAGACGACGACGCTCGAGCAATTCCGCTTTGCCAATGCGGTGATGTCCGAGGGGGTATTCCTCGGCTGTAAGAGCGCCATTCCGCTGCTGCGCTCCTGCGGCGGCGGCTCGATCATCAATATGTCTTCGGTCGCCTCGCACATCGGCTACCCGGTCTTTTTCGCCTACAGCGCCGCCAAAGGCGCCGTGCGCGCCATGACCAAGGCTATCGCGGTGCACTGTCAGATGAACAAGTACGCGATCCGCTGCAACTCGATCCACGCCGGGGCGATCGAGACACCGATGGTGCAGCAGGCGAACGCCGAGTTGGGTCTGAAGATGCAGGATTACGAGGCGGCCCCCTGGGGACTCGGCAAGCCGCAAGACGTCGCCAATCTCGTGGTGTACCTGGCGTCGGACGAATCGCGCTTCGTCAACGGTGCTGAGATCCTGATCGACAACGCGCTCACGGTGCAGTGAACGCGGCTGCCTACTGCAGCCTGCCGCACTGACATGCGCTACTTCGAGGATCTCACCGAAGGCGAAGAGCGCGAGTCTGCAGCGCGCGAGGTCACCGAGGCTGAGCTGCTGGCGTTTGCGCGCGAGTACGATCCGCAATATTTTCACGCCGATCCACAAGCCGCGGCCCGCTCGATCTTTGGGGGCATCGTCGCCTCGGGCATCTTCACCATGGCGGTGTGGCGGCAGCTCGATCACCAGATCTGCGGCGACATCGCCTGGATCTGCGGCGTTGCGTGGGACGAGGTTCGTTTCCCGCGCGCCGTTCGCCCCGGCGACCAGCTGCGGGCGCGCGCCCGCTGCCTGAGCAAGCGCGAGTCGCGCACTGACGCACGCCGCGGCGTGACGGTGTTCCAATACACGCTGCTCAATCAGCGCGATGAGCCGGTTTTTACCTGCCGCAGCACGAATCTCATCGAGCGGCGCGCCCCCCAGGGCTGATCAATCGTCCCCGTGGTAGCGACGCCAGCTCGGCAGGCCCTCGGGATAGTCGGCCGGACGCTGATCGCCGTAGGCGCGCATGCGCAGACGGCTGCCGAGTCCTGCGGCGTATTCACTCACCGGCAGGTAGTAGAGAAACGACAGGACGCGCTCGGCGAAGCGCCAACTTCCCGCGTGCCGATGGTACGTGTCCTCGTAGCGCAGTGCGGCGATCAGAGCCTGGCCATTACGCCAGACTTCCGCATGCGAGGACACCAGACCGCGGGCCCGATCGGGCTCGGCGGGGTCCAGTTCGATGATCTGGTCGTGAGCGACATGATTGGTGGCCTTGAGCGCGGCGAAGCGGCCGTGGAATTGCTCAATGATCGCCTCGCGCCCGCGCGCGTTCATCACCCCGTCCCGGGAGCGGAATACGGCCTGCGCGGTGAACAGCGCGCCGAGCGTATCGATGTCCCGGTCATCCACCGCCACGCCATAACGAGCGACGAGTTCGCGCAGCTGCAAGCGATCTTCGAGCGCCGTGATGCGCTGCGCCAGGTTCGACAAGTCGGGGTTCATTTGTTGCACACCTTTGTACTGCACTGCCACTGAGGGGGAACGGTCATGAAACGTCTCGAAAACAAAGTCGCGGTCGTGCTCGGTGCGGCCGGCAAGGACAACATGGGTCAGGCGATCGCCAGGCGGTTCGCCGCCGAGGGCGCGCGGGTTGTGGTCGCCGGGCGCAACGAGCAGGCGCTCAGTGAATTCGCGGAGGAAATCTCCGCGCGAGCGGTGCTGTGCGACATTACGCACAAATCGCAGGTGAGCGCGCTTGCTGAGCAGACGCTCGATGCACTCGGACGCATCGACATCGCGGTGAACTGCACCGGGGTCGGGCTGATGGTCAAGCTGCTCGAGACCACCGAGGCGCAGATCGACCAGATGGCCGCTCTGCACTTCAAGGGTACGTACTTCTTCCTGCAGGTATTCTGCCCGGCGCTTGCGCAAGGCGGCGGCGGCTCGGTGATTCTCACCTCATCGGCATCCGTACATGCGCTGCTGTACCACCACGCCGCGTACATTGGCTCGAAGGCGGCCGCCGAGGCGCTGGCGCGTTGCTTTGCCAATGAGTTCGGTGCGCGCGGCGTGCGGGTCAATTCGATTGCACCGGGTCTCACGGCGACGCCGATGACCTCGCGGGAGATGCAACTGCCGGGTCTGCAGGCCGCCTTCCTCAAGGAGTATCCATTGGGGCGCATCGGCACGGTCACCGATGTGGCCAATGCGGCGCTGTGGCTGGCGGGCGATGAGTGCTTCATGACCGGGCAAGTGCTGCAGGTGAACGGCGGGTTGACGCTGCGGCGCAACCCCCTGCCGCGGGAGATAAATGCCAATCTCGCGGCGGCGCAGACGCCGGGCTAGAGCGGTGCGCGCCCCCGGGAAGTGTGCCGGAAATTGCGCCTAAAAAAAACAGTCAGGCCTGATTGTATTTCGGGATGCACTGCCTATAATCGGGGCAGAAGAGCCCATTCGGCTCACTGCCTGGGGGGAGCCGCGCGCGCGACCGGCTAGCGCGCCGGGTCCATACGGTCACTCGGAGGATTTCGCGATGGATCTGGGTCTCAGAGGCAAAAAAGCCATTGTTACGGGTGCGACCAAGGGTATCGGCCGCGCGATTGTCGAACTCTTTGCGCTCGAGGGCGTCGATATCGCCCTTTGCTCGCGTACGCAGGAGGATGTCGAGACGACGGTGCAAGAGCTGCGCCGCCACAACGTCAACGTGTTCGGGCAGGCCGTCAATGTGCGCGACGGCGAGGCGTACAAGGCGTGGCTGCAGAGTGCCGCCAGTGCCCTCGGCGGCTGCGACATATTCATCCCCAATGTCAGTGCGGGCGGTGGATTCGACAGCGAGAAGAACTGGACGAAGAACTTCGAAGTCGACGTGCTGCATACGGTGCGCGGCTGCGAGACGCTGATGCCGCACCTGGAGAAATCGTCCGCCGGCTCGATCGTCATCATCGCCTCGACGAACGCCGTAGAAACATTCGGGGTCCCGCAGGCGTTCAATGCCATGAAGGCGGCGCTGATCACCTACGCGAAGCAGCTTGCGCAGCATGTGGGCAAGAAGGGCGTGCGCGTCAACTCGGTATCGCCCGGCCCGATTTATTTCGAAGGCGGCAGCTGGGAGCTGATCAAAGGAACGATGCCGAAGCTGTATGACTACGCGTTGCGGCAGATCCCCTGCGGTCGCATGGGCACGCCGGAGGAGGTCGCGCGCATCGTGGCGTTCGTTGCCAGTCCTGCCGGCAGCCTCATGGCCGGTTCGAATGTGGTAGCGGACAACGGTTTCACCAAACGCGTCCAATTCTGATGGACGAGTTCTGGCAGCGGTCGAAGTCGCCGGCCTTCACTCCGGTGCCGCGTGTGCGGCCGCAGGACAGCCCGCACACGCCTGTCGAGAAGGCCCCGGATCCGCAGCTCGACACGAACGTCATCGATCAGCGGCGCTACTACTCACGCGAGTTCATGCAGCTCGAGTGGGAGCGCATGTGGAGCAAGGTGTGGCTGCTCGGCGGGCGCGAGGCCGATATACCCGAGCCGGGCGATTACATCGTGACAGAAATCGGTCCGGAATCGATCTTGATCGTGCGCCAGCGCGACGGTGGTGTGCGCGCCTTCTACAACGTCTGCCAGCACCGCGGCGCCCGGCTGCGCGGCTGCGGTATCGGCACCACTGGCGAGTCGCTCACCTTCAAGTGCCCTTATCACCATTGGGAGTACACCCTCGACGGCGGCTATCACCGCATTCCCGATATCGACACCTTTCCCCAGGGCAGGCCCAAGAAGGGCTTGAGCGAGATTCACTGCGACACCTGGGGCGGGTTCGTCTGGTACACGCTCAATGAATCGCCGCAACCGTTGCTCGAGTTCCTCGAGCCGCTGCCCCGCCATCTCGAGCCGTACAACATGCACAAGATGGTGCAGACGCGCGACATCACGGTCGAGTGGAACTGCAACTGGAAGACCTCGGTGGACGCGTTCAACGAGACCTACCACGTACAGGGAATTCATCCGCAGCTGTTGTGGTATCTGCATGACCTCGACGTGCAGATCGATTGCTACGAACGCCACAACCGTTACCTGATTCCTTTCGGTACGCTCTCCCCGCGGGTGCGCAAGCCGCCGGCGATTCCCGAGCCGATCAAGACGATCATGAAGTCTGCGGGCATGGACCCTGCCGACTACGATCGCCCGATCAGTCAGATACGCCGCGACGTGCAACAGCACAAACGTGCCCACGGGGCGGCGCAGGGCAAGGACTACTCGCGCTTGAACGACGATCAGCTTACCGACGACTATCACTATCTCATCTTTCCGAATCTCTCCCTGAATGTTCATGCCGATGATTTCTGGATCTTCCGCCAGCGCCCGCATGCACATGACCCTGATCGAATGCTCTACGACATCATGACCTTCGAGCTCGTTCCGGACGGGCAGGAGTGGCCGCAGCGCGCCGAGCACAAGCAATGGAAACACGGCGACAAGTCAATTGGGCTGGTGCTCGACCAGGATGCGCAGAACCTGCCGAGTGTGCAGGCCGGCATGCATTCCAAGGGCTTCAAGGGTTTGTGGATCGGCGCCCAGGAGCTGCGGATCCGCCACTTCCACAAAGTGCTCGATGATTACCTGTACGGCCCGCAGGGCAAGCCCCCCGGCGGGTTGTAGGGAGAAGATGACCATGCAATTGGATCAGGCGCGGCTGCTTGAGATCTATCGGCGCATGCAGACAATTCGTGAGTTCGAAGAGCGACTGCATGTGGAGATCGCCACCGGCGAGATTCCCGGATTCACGCATCTGTATGCCGGCCAGGAGGCGGTCGCGGTCGGGGTCTGCGCGGAGCTTACGGATGAGGATTACATCGTCAGCACGCACCGTGGCCACGGCCATTGCATCGCCAAGGGTTGCGATGTGCCCGGCATGATGCTGGAGATCTACGGCCGCCGCGGCGGACTGTGCAAAGGCAAGGGCGGCTCGATGCACATCGCGGATTTCGACAAAGGCATGCTCGGCGCCAATGCCATCGTTGGGGGCGGGCCGCCCCTGGCGGTCGGGGCGGCGATCGCCTGTCAGCTGCGCCGCGCGGGCGGCGGCGCAGGGCGGGTAAGCGTCGCGTTTGGCGGGGATGGCAGCTGCAATCAGGGCACGGTCTTCGAGGCGATGAATCTCGCGGTGGTGCTCGGTGTGCCGGCGATCTTCGTATTCGAGAACAACGGCTACAGCGAGCACACCGGTGCCGACTACGCGGTCGGATCGAAGGACATAACCGCACGCAGCGCCGCCTTCGGCATGCCAGCCGAGCGGGTCGACGGCAGTGACTTCTTTGCAGTGCACGCTGCCATGCAGCGGGCTCTTACGCGCGCTCGCTCGGGCGGTGGGCCAAGCACCATCGAAGCTATGACGACGCGCTTTTACGGGCACTTCGAGGGCGACCCGCAAAACTACCGCGCCAAAGGCGAGGTTGAACAGCAGCGCGCCACGATGGACTGCCTGAAGCGCTTTCGTGCCGCAGTCACGGCTGGCGGGTGCATCACGGCGGCGGAACTCGCGACCATCGACCGCGAAGTTCACGAGCAGATCGATGCGGCCGTGCGCGCCGCGCGTGCCGCGCCCATGCCGTCAGAGGCCGATCTGACGAGCGATGTGTATATCAGCTACTGACACAACGGATCCGGCGGAATCATTCTCATGCCACAGCTGTCGATGCGTGATGCCATCAATCAGGCGCTGCACCAGGAAATGGAACGCGATTCCCGCGTGATCGTGCTCGGGGAGGACGTCTCAGGCGGTGCCGGCGGCACCTCCGGCGAGCGGGAAGCATCCGGGGGCATCTTCGGGGTGACCAAGGGGCTGCTGCCGCGCTTCGGCGCCGGGCGGGTCATTGATACGCCGATCAGCGAATCGGCCATCATCGGGGCTGCCGCGGGCGCCGCCCTCGCCGGTCTGCGCCCGGTGGCGGAACTGATGTTTGCCGACTTCGTCGGCGTATGCATGGATCAGATCTACAACCAGGTGGCGAAGTTCCGCTACATGTTCGGCGGCAAAAGCACCTGTCCGCTCGTGATCCGCATGGCCATGGGTGCCGGGATGAACATGGGTGCGCAGCACTCCCAGGCCATCTATGGGCTGTTGACCGCTATTCCGGGCTTGAAAGTCGTGGTGCCGTCAAATGCCCGCGACGCCAAAGGACTGCTCATCGAGGCGATCCGCGACGACGATCCTGTCGTGTTCTTCGAACACAAGGCGCTCTATCCGCGCAAAGCCGAGGTGCCGCAAGAGCCGTACCGCGTGCGCTTCGGCGAGGCGAGCCTGGTGCGCGAGGGCAGTGATGCGACCGTGGTTGCGATCGGTCGCATGGTCGTCTTCGCCGAGAAGGCGCTCGATGCGCTGGCGCGCGATGGCATCAGCTGCGATCTGATTGACCCACGGAGCACCTCGCCGCTCGATGAGGAGACGATTCTGGAGAGCCTGGACAGTACGGGTCGTCTGGTCGTGGTCGACGAATCACCGCCGCGCTGCAGCGTCGCCGCCGATATCGCCGCGCTCGCGGCCACCCGGGGCTTCAGTTCGCTGCGTGCGCCGGTCATGCAGATCACCGCGCCGCACACACCGGTGCCGTTCTCGCCGGCGCTCGAGCGTGCCTACGTACCCGGGCCGCAGCGTATCGAGGCGGCCGTCCGTCAATTGGTGGGAACGACCCGATGAGCGAGCTGATCCATGCGGTCACGATGCCGAAGTGGGGCATCGAGATGGTCGAGGGCACCATCGTGCAGTGGAACGTCGCGGTGGGCCAGCACATTGACAAGGGCGCGGCGCTGCTCGAGGTTGAAACCGAGAAGATCGTGAACACGGTCGATGCACCGGCAGGCGGTACGCTGCGGCGCATCATCGCCGATGCCGGGGAGGCGCGGCCGGTCGGCGCATTGCTCGCGGTACTGGCGGAGGCGGCAGCAAGCGAGCAGGCCATCGAGGCGTTCATCGCCGCCTTCAAGGGCGCGACGGTGTCTTTCGAGCCCGAGGAGAGTGCGCCCGCAGCGGGCATCCCGGGCGCCGGCGCGCCTGTCGAAGACGGCGCTGCGGCGGGCGAGGAGCCCGCACGCGTCAGCCCGCATGCCCAGCGCCTCGCTGAGCGTCTTGGCATTGATCTTGCGCAGATCCGCGGTACGGGCCGCAACGGTCGGATTACGCGCGAGGACGTCGAGGCGTTTGCAGCGCAGGCACAGCAGTCGACGCCAGGCAGCGAAAATGCGCCGACCCGCACGCCTCTGTCGGGTACGCGCGCCACGATCGCGCGGCGTCTGCTCGAATCGACGCGGACGATCCCGCATTTCCGGCTGAGCATCGATGTGCGCGCTGTGGCGCTCGTGCAGCGCGCCGCGCAGGTTGCGCAGCACGCCGGTCGTCGCGTCACGGTGAACGATCTGTTGGTGCGCAGCTGCGCGCTGGCGCTCGTGCAGCACCGCGAGCTGAATGCGTGGCTCGAGGGTGAGGAGATTCTGACCTTTGCGCACGCGGACGTGGCGGTTGCCGTGGCTGCCGCGGGCGGGCTGATCACCCCCGTGGTGCGGGCCGCGGACAGCAAGTCAGTGCCGCAGATCGCTGCCACGACGGCGGATCTGTTCGAGCGCGCCCGCCGCGGCACGCTCACGCGCGAGGATATCGCTGGCGGAACATTCACGCTGTCCAATCTCGGCATGTTCGGGCTGCCGCGCTTCGATGCGATCATCAACCCGCCGCAGGTGGCGATTCTCGCCGTTGGAGCGGCGCAGGAGCGAGTGATCGTGCACGAGGGCGCGCCCGCCGTCGCCAAAGTCATGACGCTGACGCTCTCGGCCGACCATCGGGTCATCGACGGCGCAGCCGGTGCGAAGTTCCTCGGTACGCTGCGTGAGCTGATCGAAGATCCGACGCAGCTGTAGAGGCCGGCAGAGGCCGTGAGTTCTCGGGAGGTATGATGATGCGTCGAATCGCTTGCACCTTCGTGGCCGGATGCGCACTGCTCGGTGCGCCGGCATGGGCGGCCCTGCGCTCCGCCCCCCTGCCCGCCGCAGCGGCGGCCCCGGCGCATCCCGTGAGTGCGCGTGCGGGCGGCACCGCGACGCAGCGCTGGCCGGGCGCGCCGGTGTTTGGCGAGCATTGCGCGATGTGCCACGAGGGTCAGGTGCCGGCTGCGCCGGAGCAGCTGTTTCTGCACATGATGACACCCGGTGCGATCTTAGCGGCGCTCACCCACGGCATGATGGTCGAGGAGGGCAAGCCGCTCTCGCTGCGCCAGAAACGCGAGGTGGCCGAGTACCTCTCGGGAGAGCGTTTCGGTGCGGCGCGCCGGCAGCGGCCGGTTCCGATGTGCGCCGGGGCTGCGGCGCGCTTTGATCTCGCGCAGCGTCCGGTTCGCTACGGTTGGGGGTTGAACAACTCACGGTTCATACCGGGGAACATCGCGCAGCTGTCGCGCGCGCAGGTGCAGCGTCTGCGGCTGAAGTGGGCATTTGCGTTCCCGCGCGCGCTGCGCGCCCGCTCGCAGCCGGCGATTGCCTATGGGGCGGTGTACGTCGGCAGCCAGAACGGCACGGTGTACGCTTTGGATCTGGCGAGTGGCTGCGTGCGCTGGACGTTCCGGGCCGCCGCCGAGGTGCGTACAGGCATGGTGCTCGCCACGCCGGGCGATCACGACCACGGGCCGCACCTGTATTTCGGGGATATCGTCGGCAACGTCTACGCCGTCAATCCGCTGAGCGGCGCGCTGCAGTGGCGGCGTAAAGTGGTGTCCAACCCGTATGCCACGCTCACCGGCACTCCGGCCCTGTATGACGACACGCTGTATGTGCCGGTTTCATCCCTGGAGGAGGCGACGGCAGCGGCGATGCACAAGCCGTGCTGCAGCTTCCGCGGTTCGGTGGTGGCGCTGAATGCTGCGACGGGCCAGGTGCGCTGGCGGACCTACACCATACCCACCCCCCCACGGGTTGCCGGCAAGACACGCATCGGAGTCGACATACTGGCGCCATCGGGTGCCCCGGTGTGGAACAGTCCGACCGTCGATGCGCGGCGTGGTCTGCTCTACGTGGCCACCGGCGACAATTACAGCTCGCCGACCGATGACATGAGCGATGCCGTGGTGGCGATGCGGCTCAGCAACGGCCAGATTGTCTGGCATCGCCAGCTGCTGGCCGACGATGCATGGAATGTCGCGTGCATGTTCAAGGGCAATCCCAATTGCCCGCGCCAGGACGGTCCGGATGCGGACTTCGGTGCATCGGTGATTCTTACGACGCTGCCGAACGGCCATCAGGTGCTGCTCGCCGGGCAGAAAAGCGGCATCGTGTACGGACTCGATCCCGATGCACGCGGTCGGATCGAATGGCGTCGCCGCGTCGGGCGTGGTGGCGTGCAGGGCGGCGTGGAGTTCGGCATGACCGCCTACGGCGGGCGGGTGTTCGTACCGATCTCGGACATGAAAAACGGCCACGACGGCAGAACCTACAAGTCGCCGCCGCGCCCCGGGCTATATGCGCTCAATGCGGCGAACGGCCATCTGCTGTGGGCGCGAGCCGCCACGAATTTCTGCCACGGGCGGCCGTTCTGCGACCCGGGGATCACCGCGGCGATCACCTCCATTCCCGGCGTCGTAGTCGCCGGACACATGGATGGCATGCTCGATGCGTACTCCGCTCGCAGCGGCAAGGTTCTATGGCGTTACAACGCGCTGCGCAAATTCACCACCGTCTCCGGCGCGATCGGTCAGGGCGGTTCGTTTGACGGCCCGGGCGCAGCGGTGCGCGCCGGCTACGTGGCGATCAACTCAGGCTATGGCCTGTACTTCCACATGCCCGGGAACGTGTTGCTCGTGTTCAAGGCCGCTGCGCATTGAGCCCGCGGGCGGGCCGCGGCTTGTACCGGGGCGCGCCCGCGCGGGAGCGGGGTGAGTCAGATGCTCTTCGGCAGAATCCGAAAGAGCACGCGGGCGATGCCGGGCACCAGCCGCGGTCGCAGCAACCGGGCGTCGTAGCGGGCCATGCGCCGGTCGTTCTCGGCGAGGCACTTCTCGAGCAGGCCGTGCAGGGTGACCGGCGCGGCGATGTTCTGGTGCGCCGTGAGCGTGAAGTTCTCGCTCGGGGCGCCTGCCGGATCAGCGCCGCCCATGCTGCGCGCGGTCTTCACCCGGGAGGCGACCTGCTTCAGGATGATCCATGCGCAGCGCGCGCGGAAGGCCGGACGCCTCCACCACGGCAGCTGCATGCGGCGGGCCTTGACCCAGTTGACGAAGAAGAGGATGTGGCGCACTTCCTCCTCCATCACCGGCTCGAACACCGTCACGAGCGCGGCGGGAAAATAACCCGACTCGCGGGCGAGGGCGAACAGGCCGAAGGCGAAGAACGAGTCGAAACACTCCCCGAAGCCCGCGAAGAGAAAGTCGTCCTCGAGCTTGCGCGGCGTGTAGGGCGCGGGGAACTCGATCGGAATGCGGTAGTGCGCGGTGAGCGCGGCGAGCAGCCGCGCGTGGCGCTGCTCCTCGAAGCCCTGCAGCGCGATGGCCCGGCTGAGCTCAGGGTCGGACTCGAGCGCCGCGGCCGCGGTCACCGTGTTGGAGGTGACGTTCTCGGTGGACACCGCCTCCTGCCAGAACGGCAGCGCGGTGAGGCGCTTCAGCTCCTCGTCCGAGAGGCTCGGCCAGGCGATCCGCTCCGGATCGTACTGCACGTGCGTGTCGAAGAAGAACTGCGCGAGCAGGCGCTTGTGCTCGGGTGATCCAGGGCGCAGCGTGGCGGAGTCAAAGTCGGCTGGAACCGCGGACATGGTGCAACTCCCTCTTTCCTTCCGTCCAGTACCAGGATAGCAGCGCCGGCGCGCTGAAGAGAATCTCCCGCATCCGCTTGGTCAGCGACAGCGCGAGCGCGAGATCGGCATCGATGCCGAGCAGCCGCCCGACCCCGACCAGGGTCGCCTCCTGCACGCCGATTCCCGCCGGCACCACGAAAATGAAGTTGCGCGCCGCCTGCGTCAGGCTCTCGAGCACCAGCGCCGCCTCGAAACTCACCGCATGGCCGAGCCAGCGCAGGGCGAGCCAGGTCTCGAGCGTGCCGGCGATGAGGCCGGCGAGCTGCCAGAGCATGGTGCGCACCCAGCGCGTCCAGTCGGCGATGAGCGCGCGCAGCGCCGCATCGAGCGCGGTCCACTTGCCGTTCAGGAAGGCGAGCATCTGCTCCCCGAGCATCTTCACCGCCACCTTCTCCAGACGCTCGAACACCGAGCCGTAGTGCAGCAGCGCCGCCAGCAGCACGAACAGCGGCAGACTCGCCGCGAGGCCGATCAGCACGTCGCTCGCGTCGTGCACCGTGCCGATGAGGCTCAGCAGGCAGGTGACCCCGAGCAGCACGAACAGGTACTGGCTGAACAGCGTCAGGAGCACCTCCGCCGTGACGCTGGCCGCGGCGCGCACGCCGTCGACGCCGCCGGCGGCGAGCAGACGGATGCCGACGAGCTCCCCGCCGATGTTCGCCACCGGCAGCAGCCGGTTGACCGCCTCGCGCACCGTGGCGATCCAGAACAGCCGCGCGGCATTGACGCGCTCGCTGAGCAGCGCCTGCCAGCCGCGCGAGTCGAGCAGGATCGGCAGCGCATGCAGCGGCACGAGCCACAGCAGGATCCAGCCGGCCCGCTCGATCGGGGTGAGAATGGCCGTGCCCTCGCGCGCGAGCAGCACCACGAGCAGCGTCAGCCCGGCGAGCAGGGCGATCCTGACGGTCAGTCTCATGCGGCGCGGCTCGGCTGAGTGTGCGCTGCGGGCGCGGCGGTGAGCGCGCGGAAGCCTCCCGTTGCGGCGCCCGAGGCGCGCACCGCTTCGCGCACGCGCGTGCTGAGCAGAGCGTCGAGCTCATCTCGGTGGCGGTACGCGCCCATCGTGGAGGTCAGTCCGTTACGGGTCGCCGGGTGCAGGTAGATCTCGCTCAGCCCGTCAGGCAGACGCGCCAGGATGCCGAGCAGGCGCGCCTCGTCCATCGCGCCGGTGCCCGAGAGACCGAAGATCTGATCGTTGCAGGGGATGCCGGCGGCGCGCAGCCGCCGGCGCATCAGCGCGAGCCATGGGGCGAGCAGGGCGCTGCCGAGCCCACCGCTGTCGCGGCCGGCCGCCCAGCGCGGCTCGCGCGGCCAGCGCACCGGCGGGCTGCCGTGCTCGGCGCCGATCGCGATCAGCATCGAGAGTACCGTCGGGTGAAGATGAAAATGCTTGTGGGCGTTCACGTGATCGAGCGGCACGCCGGTGGCGGCGAACGCCGCGAACTGCGCGCGGATCTCCGCCTCGAGCTGCCGCCTCACGCGCGGCAGCGTGAAGAAACGCACCCCGTCGCGCGCCATCCGGTCGGCGAAGCGGCCCGAATCATCCACCAGCGCCGGGATGCGCCGCGGCGGCAGCACCGCGCGGCCATCGGCGAGCACGACGTGCAGCCCCACGGCGAGCTGCGGGGCTGCCCGCGCACGGCGGACGGCGTCGTCCGCCGCCTCCGCCCCGACCATCAGGCTCGTGCAGGTGAGCACGCCGTCCCGGTGGGCCTGCTCGACGGCCTCGTTGACCGCCTCGTGCAGGCCAAAATCATCGGCCGTGATGACGAGCGCCCTCACCGGCGCTCCAGGGCGCGCGCGCCGAGGTGGCAGGCCCGGGGGGATCGCCTCAAAGGTTCGGCTCAGGCCTCGTGCGCGTGCAGGAAGCGGAAGAACTCCACGCCCTCGCGCAGGCGCCGCTTGGTCATCTCCCAGCTGTTGAGCATCTCCCCGGTGAGCTCGGCGATCTTGCGCGGACGGAAGTAGAAACGCTTGTAGAACGTTTCGACCGCGTGATAGATCTCCTTGGCCGGCAGATGCGGGTAGCTGATCGGGGAGAGCTGCACGCCGCGGTCGTTGACCAGGTTGAGGTTGTCGTAGGCGGTGAGCCAGCCGTTGTCCACGGCCTGCTGATACAGCTGCGTGCCCGGATAGGGGGCGGCGAGGGACACCTGCACGGTGTGCGGATTGATGTCGACCGCGTAGCGGATGGTCTCGCGGATCGTCTCGGCCGTCTCGCCGGGCAGCCCGAGGATGAACGTGCCGTGGATGACGATGCCGAGCTCGCGGCAGTCGCGGGTGAAACGGCGCGCAATGTCGGTGCGCAGGCCCTTCCTGATGTTGTGCAGGATCTGATCGTTGCCGGACTCGTAGCCGACCAGCAGCAGCCGCAGGCCGTTGTCCTTCATGATCTTCAGCGTCTCGTACGGCACGTTCGCCTTGGCGTTGCACGACCAGGTGACCCCGAGCTTGCCGAGCCCCCGGGCGATCTCCTCGACGCGCGGGCGGAAGTCGGTGAAGGTGTCATCGTCGAAGAAGATCTCCTTCACCTCCGGCATGTTCTCCTTCACCCAGCGCACCTCGTCGATGACGCTCTGCGCGCTGCGCACACGGTAGCGGTGCCCGCCGACGGTCTGCGGCCAGAGGCAGAACGTGCACTTGGAGCGGCAGCCGCGCCCGGTGTAGAACGACACGTAGGGGTGCTGCAGGTAGCCGATGAAATAGTTCGGGATGGTCAGATCGCGCTTGTAGACCGGGGTCACCCACGGCAGCTCGTCCATGTTCTCGATCATGGCGCGCGCCGGATTGTGCTCGATCGTCCCGTCGGGGCGGCGGAAGGACAGCCCCATGATGTCGGCGAACGGGCGGCCCTCGGCCACTTCCCGGCAGGTGTAGTCGAACTCCTCGCGCGCCACGAAATCGATCGCCGCGGAGCCCCCGAGGGAGCCGGCCGGATCGACCGCCACCTTCGCGCCGACCATGCCGATCTTCAGGCGCGGATTGGCGTCCTTCAGCAGCTCGGCCACCTTCGCGTCCGTCGGGAACGACGGGGAGCTCGTGTGCATGACCACCAGGTCGTACTCGCGCGCGAGCGGCAGCACCTCGGCCATCGAGAGCCCGTCGGCCGGCGCATCGAGCAGCCGGCTTCCCGGCACCATCGCGGCCGGCTGGGCGAGCCAGGTCGGGTACCAGAAGGAGCGGATCTCCCGCTTGGCCTGATAGCGCGCGCCCGCGCCGCCATCGAAGCCGTCGAATGACGGGGGATGCAGAAAGAGGGTTCTCATCATGACGTTGCGTCCTCAAGTAATCGGGTGGGCCGAGCCGTCGCGCGCCACGCGGTAGCGCGCTTGGCGCCATTGCACCTCGCGGGTTGCAAAGCCCCAGCACCACAGCGCAAAGCCGAGCGCATCGCTCAGCGGCGCCAGCCACAGGCGCCTCCAGGCGCCTGCGGGGCGCTGCCCCGGATCGCCGGCTGCGAAATGTAGCATTACACGGGCCCCCGCGGTGGCGATCAGCAGCGCAGAGGCGGCCGGCGCGGCCGCCGCGAGCGCCCAGCCCAGAATGGCCACGGGCAAGCTGAAGGTTATGCCGGCCGCGGCGTAGCCGCCGGGCCGCACCGCGCGGATGGTGCGCAGCCAGCGGGTCTCGTGCTGCACCAGCTGGCGGACGCTGCGCTCGTCGATCCCGGTGTCCACCACCACCTCCGAGAGCACCGTGCGCAGCCCCTGGCGGCGGGTGAGTTCCCCGAGGCGGTAATCGTCGGCGAGCTGATCGGCGATGGCCGCGAATCCCCCGATGCCCTCGAGCGCCTCGCGGCGCAGCGCGATGGTGGCGCCGAAGGCGAAGTCCCGCGAGCCGAACAGCGCCGCCACCCGCACCGAGGGCATGAACCAGTCGTTGACGAACAGCGCCCCGAGGCGCGAGCACAGGCCCGCGACCCCGTGCGTGTGCGCCGGCAGGCCCCGGTACGGGCAGGTGACGATGCCGACCGTGGGATCGGCGAGCGGGGCGCAGACCCCGCTGAGATAGCCCGGCGGCACGCGCACGTCGCTGTCGGCCAGCACCAGCCAGTCGTGGCGCGCCGCGCGCATCATATTGATGAGGTTGCTGACCTTGGCGCTGAAGCCGTGGCGGCTGGGATCGACCACCACGGCGATCTCGAGCGCCGGGTACTGCTGCTGCAGCGCCCGCACCACCGCCAGGGCCGGATCGGCCGGATCCTGCACGCCGAAGACGATCTGCATGCCGGGGTAGTCCTGCGCACACAGGCTGCGCAGTGCCTCGGCGAGACCGGGCTCCGCCCCGCACAGCGGCTTCAGCACCGTCACCGGGCGCAGCGCGGCCGGCCGGGGCGGCAATACAATGTTGCGCGCCCGCCGCACCGCCAGATAGGCTGTGAGTGCGTAACCGAGCGCGGCGGCGCTGAGCAGCAGCCCGAGAGCGAGCATGGTCCTTAAGGAGCTATACTGAACGTGATGCGGGTTATCATGTCCAAAGGAATCCCCACGCCGCGGATTGCCATGAGCGACAGATCCCCAGGAACGCGATTGCCGGCACGGCCCATAGGGTACACGGTTGCACCCGTGCCCGGGGGGGCGGCGTGATGGATCGGTACGAGGCCCCGCGCGAGCTGTTGCCGGAGAGCGACAGTCTGGTCGGTGCGGAATCGCTGATTCTGGTCGATGAGGCCGACCGGGAAGTAGGCCATGCCAGCCGCGCGCGCTGCCACGAGGGCCGCGGGCTGCTGCATCGGGCGTTCTCGCTGTTCGTGTTCAACGAGCGCGACGAGGTGCTGATCCAGCAGCGCTCGGCGGGCAAGCGGCTCTGGCCGCTGTTCTGGTCGAACAGCTGCTGCAGCCACCCGCGGCGCGCCGAGAACATGGACGCGGCGATCCACCGGCGGCTGTACGAGGAGCTGGGGCTGAAGTGCCCCTTGCATTTTTTGTTCAAATTCAAGTATCAAGCACAGTTTGACGGAGCCGGTGCCGAGCACGAGCTGTGCTCGGTGTTCATCGGCCGCTGCACCGCGCCCGTGGTGCGCGCCAATCGCACCGAGCTCGCCGCGTGGCGCTGGATCGCCCCCGCGGCGCTCGATGACGAGATGCGCGCCGGCGAGGTGCATTTCACGCCCTGGTCCATCCAGGAGTGGGAGCGGATCAGGCGGGATCACGAGCCGGCCGTGCGTGCGCTCGGGCGCGGCTAGGCGCAGCACACAGTGCGGCTCCGGTGATGGAGCCGGCCGGCGGCCCGCGCGCCGGCACAACCTTGGGAGACGGATTTGGGTATTCCTCTAATTCAACAGTACCGGGTCGCCCGCTACATCCTCGGCCGCAAGCTGCGCGGGGAGAAGCGCTATCCGCTGGTGCTCATGCTCGAGCCGCTGTTTCAATGCAACCTCGCCTGCGCGGGTTGCGGCAAGATCGATTATCCGAAGGAGATCCTGCAGCAGCGCCTCTCGGTCGAGGCGGCGATCGCGGCGGTCGAGGAGTGCGGCGCGCCCATGGTGTCGATCCCCGGCGGCGAGCCGCTCATCCACAAGGAGATGCCGCAGATCGTCGCGGGCATCGTCGCGCGCAAGCGCTTCGTGTACCTGTGCACCAACGCGATTTTGCTCGCCAAGCACATCGACGAGTACCGGCCCTCCCCGTACCTCACCTTCTCGGTGCACCTCGACGGCAACCGCGAGCGGCACGACGAGTCGGTCTGTCAGGAGGGCGTGTTCGACAAGGCGGTCGCCGCGATCCGCCTGGCACGCAGCAAGGGCTTCCGCGTGACGGTCAACTGCACGCTGTTCCAGAACGAGAACCCGGACGATGTGGCCGAGTTCTTCGATCTGGCCATGAGCCTCGGCGTCGAGGGCATCACCGTCTCGCCGGGCTACAGCTACCAGCACGCGCCCCGCCAGGACGTGTTCCTCGGCCGCAACGCGAGCAAGACGCTGTTCCGGGAGATCTTCGCGCGCGGCCGCAAGCGCGGCGCGCGCTGGTCGTTCAACCACTCGGCGCTGTTTCTCGACTTCCTCGCCGGCAACCAGGCGTATCAGTGCACGCCGTGGAGCACCCCGACGTACAACATCTTCGGCTGGCAGCGGCCGTGCTACCTGCTCACGGGCGAGGGCTATGCCGACAGCTACCGCTCGCTGATGCAGGACACCGCATGGGAGCGCTACGGCGTCGGGCGCAATCCGCTCTGCAACAACTGCATGGCGCACTGCGGCTACGAGGGCACCGCGGTCGATGACGCCTTCGCCCATCCGCTCAAGGCCCTGTGGCGCTCGCTCGCCGGGCCGCGTATCAGCGGGCCGATGGCCCCGGACCTGCCGGTGGTGTACGAGGAGCCGCCGCTGAAGGCGCCGGCGCCGGCGGAAGTGAAGATTCCGCTGTCCGAGGTGCGTCCGAGCGCGAACCGGGAAGGCCGCCGTGTCAGCGGCGCCTGAGGCTCTCACCGCGCAGCTCGATCTGTGGCGCGCGCGCATGGAGGCGGCGCTCTCGCGCCGGCTGCCGCCGGCCGAGCGTCTGCCGGAGCGTCTGCATGCCGCGATGCGCTACAGCGTGCTCGGCGGCGGCAAGCGGGTGCGGCCCATTCTGCTGCTCGCCACGGCCCGCTCCCTCGGCCTCGCCGAGGATGAGGTCGAGGCGGCCGCCTGCGCGCTCGAGCTGGTGCACGTGTACTCGCTGGTGCACGACGACCTGCCGGCGATGGACGATGACGACCTGCGCCGCGGGCGGCCCACCTGCCACAAGGCGTACGACGAGGCGACGGCGCTTCTGGTCGGCGATGCGCTGCAGTCGCTCGCCTTCGAGCTGCTCGCGCGCGATCCGCAGCTGCCGGACTCCCCGGCGGTGCGCGTGCGGCTCGTCGGCCTGCTCGCCGAGGCGATCGGCAGCGTCGGCATGGCCGGCGGCCAGGCGATCGACCTCGAGTCCGAGGGGCGCCGGCTCGACATCGAGCAGGTCGAGCGCATGCACTCGCTGAAGACCGGCGCGCTGATCCGCGCCAGCGTCATGATGGGCGCGGCCTGCGTGCCGGACCTCGATGCGCGCCTCGAGCGCGCGCTCGCCGGGTTCGCCGCGCCGATCGGGCTCGCCTTCCAGATCCAGGACGACCTGCTCGATGAGCTCGGCGACACCGCCACGCTCGGCAAGACGGCGCAGTCGGACCGCGAGCGCGGCAAGTCGACCCATCCGGCGATTCTCGGCATTCCCGCCTCGCAGGAGCGCGTGCGGCGCCTGAGCGCCCAGGCGCTCGAGTCGCTCGCGCCGTTCGGCGCGAAGGCCGACCCGCTGCGCGCAGTGGCCGACTGGCTGCTCGCCCGGCGCAACTGAGCGCAGAGCACCCGCATGTCAGAACAGCCAGTGTCCGACGAGGCCTACCAGGACGCGATCCTGCCGCACGTCTCGCGCACCTTCGCGCTGACGATTCCGCAGCTGCCGCCGGCGCTGCGCGCGGCGGTGACGAGCGCCTATCTGCTGTGCCGCATCGCCGACACCATCGAGGACGAGCCGGCGCTCTCGGCCGAGGACACCTACCGCTTCCTCGGACGCTTCACCGGCGTCGTGCAGGGGCGCGAGGATGCCGTCCAGTTCGCGCGCGAGGTGCTGCCGCGGCTCACCGAGCACACTCTGCCGGCAGAGCGCGACCTCGTCGAGAACACCGCGCGGGTGATGCGCGTCGTGGAGCGCTTCGAGGCGCGTCAGCGCGGGGCCATCCGCCGCTGCATCGAGGTGATGAGCCACGGCATGCATCAGTTTCAGCGCACCGCGAGCCTGCGCGGGCTCGAGCGCTCGACCGATCTCGATGCGTACTGTTACTACGTCGCCGGCATCGTCGGGGAGACTCTCACCGAGCTGTTCTGCGGCTACTCGCCCCAGATCGAGCGCCGCTACGCGCAGCTCTACGCGCTCGCGCCGTCCTTCGGCCAGGGCCTGCAGATGACCAACATCCTCAAGGACGTGTGGGAGGACCGGGCCCGCGGGGCGTGCTGGCTGCCGCAGGAGGTCTTCAGCCGCCACGGCGTCGATCTCGCCACGCTCACGCCCGAGCGCAACGATGCGCGCTTTCAGGCCGCGATGCTCGAGCTGATCGGGGTCGCGCACCGCCACCTGCGCAACGCGCTCGCCTTCACACTGCTCATTCCCGGGGAGGAGGCCGGCATCCGCCGCTTCTGCCTGTGGGCCATCGGTCTTGCGGCGCTCACGCTGCGCAAGATCCAGGACAACCCCGGCTTCACCGCGGGCCGGCAGGTGAAGGTGTCGCGCTCGGCGGTGGCCATGACCCAGACGCTGACCAACCTGTCGGTGCGCAATGACGCGATGCTGCGCCGGCTGTTCGAGCGGGCCGCGCGCGGCCTGCCGCTCGCGGCCGGGGAAGTGCCGCTGCGCCCGGCCGGCGTGCCCGGCGGGGCGAGCGCCGCGGCGGATCAGGACGAGGAGCACGCGGCCGCCGGCCTGCAGTGCGGAGGCCGCTCACCGTGAACGATCAGGCGCAGGAAGCGGCCCTCGAGGAGTCGCTCGAGATCGCCGCGGCGGCTTCCCAAGCGCGTACCGGGCGCCTCGAGCGCGCCATCCGCGCCGCGCGCGATGCGCTCCTCGCGCTGCAGCAGGCCGACGGGCACTGGGTGTTCGAGCTCGAGGCCGACTGCACCATCCCGGCCGAATACATCCTGATGATGCATTACCTGGATGAGATCGACCCGGCGCTCGAGCAGCGCCTGGCGGTCTATCTGCGCGCGCATCAGCAGCCGGGCGGCGGCTGGCCGCTCTACGAGGGCGGGGAGCTCGATCTGTCCTGCACCGTCAAGGCGTATTTTGCGCTCAAGCTCGCCGGCGACGATCCGGACTGTGCACACATGCGCCGCGCGCGCGAGGCCATCCTGGCGCGGGGCGGGGCGGCGCGCACCAACGTGTTCACGCGCATCGCGCTCGCGCTCTACGGCGAGGTGCCGTGGCGCGCGGTGCCCTACATCCCCGTGGAGATCATGCTGCTGCCGCGGTGGTTTCCGTTCCACCTCGAGAAGGTCTCCTACTGGTCGCGCACCGTGATGGTGCCGCTGTTCGTGCTGTGCACGCTCAAGCCCGTGGCGCGCAATCCGCGCCGGGTCAACATCCGCGAGCTGTTCACGACGCCCCCGGAGCACGAGCGGCACTACTTCCATCTGCCCGGGCAGGGCAGCTGGCTCGCGCGCACCTTCTTCGCGCTCGATCGGGTGTTCCGGCTGATCGACCCGCTGATTCCCACGCCGATGCGCCGGCGCGCCATCGCGCGCGCCGAGGCGTGGACGCTCGAGCGGCTGAACGGGGAGGACGGGCTCGGCGCGATCTTCCCGGCGATGGTGAATGCGCTCGAGATGATGGTGCTGCTCGGCTACGATCGCGACGATCCGCGGCGCGCAACGGCCAAGCGCGCCATCGAGAAGCTCGTGGTGGAGCAGGGCGATCGGGCCTACTGTCAGCCGTGCGTCTCCCCGGTGTGGGACACGGGGCTCGCGTGCCTGGCGCTGCAGACGGTCGGGGACAGCGAGAGTCTCGCGGCCGCGCGGCGCGGACTGGAGTGGCTGCGCCCCCGGCAGGTGCTCGACACGGTGGGCGACTGGTGCGCGCGCCGGCCGGGGCTTGCACCGGGCGGCTGGCCGTTCCAGTACGGCAACGCGCACTATCCGGACCTCGATGACACCGCGGTGGTCGCCTGGTCGATGCATGAGGCCGGCGAGCAGCACTTCGCCGAGGCCATCGAGCGCTCGCTCAAGTGGCTGGTCGGCATGCAGAGCGAGAATGGGGGCTTCGCGGCCTTCGACGCCGACAACACCCACTACAACCTCAACCTCATTCCCTTCGCCGATCACGGCGCACTGCTCGATCCGCCGACGAGCGACGTCACCGCACGGGTGATCACGATCCTCGCGCGCGCCGCTCGCCCCGAGGACCGCACCGTCCTCGCGCGCGCGATCGAGTTCCTGCGCCGCGAGCAGGAGGCCGACGGCTCGTGGTTCGGCCGCTGGGGCAGCAACTACATCTACGGCACCTGGTCGGTGCTGGTCGCGCTCGAGGCGGCGGGCGTGAGCCCCACGGACCCGATGGTGCGCCGCGCGGTCGAGTGGTTCCGCGCCCGCCAGAACAGTGATGGCGGCTGGGGCGAGAGCAACGACAGCTACGACCGCGCGCGCTACGGCGATCAGCCCTTCCCGAGCACCCCTTACCAGAGCGCCTGGGCGGTGCTGGCGCTCATTGCCGCCGGGGAGCGTGATCATCCGGCCGTGCGTCGCGGCGTCGAGTTCCTGCTCGACACCCAGGAGCGCGGCCTGTGGAGCCATCCGAGCTTCACCGCGCCGGGCTTCCCGCGCGTGTTCTATCTGAAGTACCACGGCTACACCGCGTTCTTTCCGCTCTGGGCGCTGGCCGCGTACCGTAACGGGAGGGCGCGCGCGCCTTGAACCGCGTGGGTATCGTCGCGGCGCTCGCATCCGAGGCTCGCGCGCTTGCCCCGGAGGATCTGTCCGTCGCCGCCGGCGGCGGGGTGCTCGAGCTCGATGACGAGGCGTTGCTCACCGTGAGCGGCATGGGCTGGGATGCGGCGCACGCCGGGGCCCTGCGTCTTGCCCAGGCGGGCGCCACCGCGCTGGCGAGCTTCGGCACCGCGGGCGGACTGGATCCGTCGCTCGAGTGCGGCGCGGTGCTCGTGCCGCGCGAAGTGCGCGTGCTCGATGGCCCGCCGCTGCCGACCAGCACCCGCTGGCGCGAGGCGGTGCAGGCGGCGCTGCCCCGCGACTGTCAGGTGAGCGACGGCGCGCTGCTCACCAGCCGGGTGCCGGTCGGCTCGCGGCTCGAGAAGGCCATTGCCTGGCGCGAGACCGGTTGTGTCGCGCTCGACATGGAGAGCGCTGCGGTGGCGCGCTTCGCGCAGGATGCGGCCGTGCCGTTCGTGGTGCTGCGGGTCATCGTTGACACCGCCGCCGAGGAGCTGCCCGAGGCGGTGCTCGCGGCGAGCAGCGGCGGGGAGGTGGCGGTCGGGCGGCTCGTGCTCGGCCTGGCGCTCGCCCCGTGGAGCATTCCGGCGGTGCGCCGGCTCGCGCGGCGCTTCCGCACGGCCTGCGCCATGCTCTCGCGCCTGGCCGAGCCCGGCCTGCCGGCGCGGCGCGCACTCACCGAAGCGCGGTGGCGGGAGGTGCATTGAAGGCGCTCGTGACCGGAGCGACCGGCTTCGTCGGCGCGGCGCTCGTGCGCACGCTGCTCGCGGCAGGCTGGCAGGTGCGCGTGCTGGTGCGGGCCGGCTCCGACCGGCGCAACCTGCGCGCGCTGGCGGTGCAGAGCGTCGTCGGGGACCTGACCGACAACGCCTCGCTCGAGCGCGCCGTCCAGGGGTGCGATGCGGTGTTTCATGCCGCGGCCGACTACCGGCTGTGGGTGCCCGATCCGCAGTCGATGTACCGCGCCAACGTGGACGGCACGCGTAATCTGCTCGAGGCCGCCCGGCGCGCCGGCGTCACGCGCATCGTATACACGAGCAGCGTGGCGTGCATCGGCCTGCCGGCCGACGGCAGCCCCGGCACCGAGGACACCCCGGTCGCGCTCGACTCGATGGTCGGGCACTACAAGCGCTCGAAGTTTCTCGCCGAGCAGGCGGCGCTCGAGGCGGCCGCGCGCGGCGCGCCGGTGGTGATCGTCAACCCGGCCGCGCCCGTCGGCCCGCGCGACCTGAAGCCGACGCCGACCGGTCAGATCGTGCTCGATGCCGCCCTCGGCCGCACCCCCGCGTACGTCGACACGGGGCTGAACGTCGTGCACGTCGATGACGTCGCCGCCGGGCACGTGCTGGCGTTTCACCGCGGCCGCATCGGCGAGCGCTACATTCTCGGCGGGCAGAACCTGCCGCTGCGCGAGATCCTGACCGAGATCACGCGCCTTGCCGGCCGCTCCCCGCCGCGCGTGAGGCTGCCGCACGGGGTGGTGCTGCCGATTGCCTATCTTGCCGAGGGCTTCGCGCGGCTCACCGGCAAGCCCACGCGCGTCACCGTCGACAGCGTGCGCATGGCGCGCAAGCGCATGTATTTCTCGAGCGAGAAGGCGATGCGCGAGCTCGGCTACAGCCACCGCCCCGCCGCCCTGGCGTTCGCCGATGCCCTGGAGTGGTTCGCAGCCGAAGGCTATCTCGGGCCTCGGCTCAGAACGGGTAATTGATTCCCGTGAACACCGCGACGCCCTCGCTGCCCATGCCGACGTCGACGTAGCCGACCACGGACGGCGGCGCGATGCCGCGGAACCCGATGCCGAACACGTTGTGCAGATGGCTGAAGGGCAGGGTGCTGTAGTGGTGGAAGACCCGTCCGGTGTCGAAGAACGGGGTCACCTGGATCAGGATGTGCGTCGAGAGCGTGTTCAGGGACAGCACCGTCTGGCGCAGCTCGAGGTTGAACACGAACGCGTTGCGGTCGTAGAAGCGCGAGGTGCCGTAGCCGCGCAGCGGCTGCGAGCCGCCGATGGTGCTCGCATCGCCGCCGAGGCTGCTCAGGCCCCAGAAGGGCACGTGATGGGTGGTCGGCTCGTAGCGGATGTCGAAGTGCGTGGCCACCGTGAGCGTGCGGGTCGGCGACCAGTAGAACCGCCCGTCGGCGCCCGCTTCGGTGAAGAGCGAGTCATCCAGCGCGACGTTGCGGCTCGCCACCCCGCCGTAGACCACCACGTCCATGCCGCTGGTGGGGATGACGATGTTGTTGCGCGTGTCGTAGATGAGCGAGACGCGGTTGAGCAGCTCGTGGGTGGTGCCGATGCCGAGCAGATCCACGAAGCGCTGCGTGATCGAGGGAATGTGCGGCAGGCTGCCGGCGGTGACTTTCACCTTGCGCGCCTCGAAGGTGTAGGCGAGCTGCCAGGCATGGGTGATGTTCCAGCCGATCTTGGCGCGCACCCACATCTGCTGGCGCGTGTAATTGGTCTGGTTGATGCGTAGCGAATTGTTGCCGAAGCCGTAAAAGCGCGGCGTGCCGCTGCGGTCGTAGACCGCCTCGATGCTCGTCGACCAGCGCGACTCGCGCAGCAGGCCCGTCTCCCACAGCGCATCGAAGTAGCTCTGCACGCGCTGCTGCACGCCGGCGACGATCGACCACTGGGTGTTCAGCGAGGGGTACTCGAAGATGCGCGCGTCCACGCCCCAGCCGAAGTACGGGTTGTGGGTGAAATCAGGCGCGATGATGCGCGTGATCTGATTGGCCGAATTGGTGTGCAGGATGGTCGGGATCACCCCGATGGTGGTGCCGCTGTTGGGCCCGACGGCGATCTCCGGCACCGGCAGCACCGGCCAGGTGGTGGGATTGAGCCAGTTGATGTGCTGCTGCGTGCGCACCGGCGCGGGCTGCAGCTGCAGGGGGCTCTTGCGCTTCGCCCGGCGGCACGGGGACGGGGCGGGCTGCCCCGTGGCGCACGCTGCCGGCGCGGTGCCCGCCATCGCCACGGCGCCCGTCCCGAGGCCGGCCAGGGCCAGCGCCACCGCTGCCACCCGTGTGCGCGCTGGGCTATGCTTGGCCGCGATGCCGTTCTTTTTTTTCAGGTCAATCAGCATTCTTCCCGCGCCACTCGGCCGCGGCCTCGAGCTTGCCGTGCAAGGGGCCATCGAGCGCCGCCGCCCATCCCGCGCGGCGCGAGCGGCGCGGCGGCTGCGGACGATCGATGGAAGCGCGGATTATATCGGTGAATCGTGATTTGTACTGAACAGTGTGCGGGGCCGGCCCGGCGGGCCGGAGCGGCGGGTGATTGATCCGTGCGCGGCGGCCGCACTGCCGCTCGTCATCTGGCTGTATCTGCTCTTTGCCCGCGGTCGCTTCTGGCAGCCGCGCACGCTGCCGCAGGCCACCGGCTCGGTGCGCGCCCGAGTGGCGGCCGTCGTGCCGGCGCGCAACGAGGCCGAGCACATCGGGCGCGCCGTCGGCTCGCTGCTCCGCCAGCGCTGGGACGGCGAGGTGCATGTCATCGTGGTCGACGACGGCAGCACGGACGACACCGCCGGGCAGGCGCAGCGCGCGGCCGCCGCGGCAGGCGCCGCCGGGCGGCTGACCGTGATCCCGGGCGCGCCGCTCGCTGCGGGCTGGAGCGGCAAGCTCTGGGCGATGTCGCAGGGCGTGGCCGCGGCCGGCCGCCTCGCGCCGGACTATCTGCTCTTCACGGACGCGGACATCGAGCACGCCGCCGATTCGCTGGCCTCGCTCGTGGCGCAGGCCGAGCGGCAGCGGCGCGATCTGGTCTCGGTGATGGTACGGCTCTCGAGCGCGACCTGGGCGGAGCGCTGTCTGATCCCGGCGTTCGTGTTCTTTTTCTTCAAACTCTATCCGCCCCGCTGGATCGCGGCCCGCGCCGCGCGCACCGCGGGGGCGGCCGGCGGGTGCATCCTGATCCGGCCGGCGGCCCTGGAGCGCTCCGGCGGGCTGGAGGCGATCCGCGGCGAGATCATCGATGACTGCGCGCTCGCCGCGCGCGTGAAGGGCAGCGGCGGGTCGCTGTGGCTCGGGCTTTCGCAGCGCACGCGCAGTCTGCGCGTGTACGGCAGTTTCGCCGAGATCGGCGCGATGATCTCGCGCACCGCGTTCAACCAGCTGCGCCACTCCTGGGGCCTGCTCGCCGCCTCGCTCACCGGGCTCGCCGTGACCTACGTGGCCCCGCCGCTGCTGCTGGCCACCGGCGCGCCGCTGTGCATGGCGCTCGGTGCGCTCGCCTGGGCGCTGATGACGCTGTGTTACCTGCCGATGGTGCGTTTCTACCGGCTCTCGCCCCTCTATGCACTGCTGCTGCCGGCGGTGGCGCTCTTTTACGCCGGCGCCACGCTGCACTCGGCGCTGCGCTACGCCACGGGTCGCGGCGGCCAGTGGAAGGGCCGCGCACAGGATGCGCGCGCCGCGGGCGGCTGACGGCGATGCCGCCGGGAACGGCCGCGCGCCGCCCGCCCGATCCTGAGCGCATCGACCTGTGGTGCGCGTTCCTCGCGGACATCGACGCGGCGCGGCGCTGGGGAGAGTATCCGGCGCTGCTCGATGCCGAGGAGCGCCGCCGCGGGCAGCGCCTGCGCATGAGCGCCGACCGCCGCCGGCACCTCGCCGCGCGCGCGCTCGCGCGCACCGTGCTGTCGCGCTACGCGCCCGTTGCGCCCGGGGAGTGGGTGTTCGAGCCGGATGCGCACGGCCGGCCGCGCATCCGCGCGCCGCAGCCGGCCCCGGTGGAATTCAACATCGCGCACAGCGGGGAGCTGGTGGTGCTCGCCGTCGGGCCGGGGGGCGCGCTCGGGGTCGACGTGGAGGCTCTGCAGCGCCGCACCGACACCGTGGCGCTCGAGCGGTATTTCGCGCCCGCGGAGTGCGCGGCGCTCGGCGCCTTGGGCGCCGAGGCGCGGCGGCGGCGGTTCTTCGAGCTGTGGACGCTGAAGGAGGCGTACCTGAAGGCGCGCGGGGTGGGGCTGCGCCTGCCGCTCGGCGGATTCGCGTTCGACCTCGCCGAGCCCGGGGCGCTCGCGCTCTCGTTTACCGGCGCGTTCGCGGATCAGAGCGCGCGCTGGGCGTTCGCCCAGCTGACGCTGCGCGGACAATACGTGGTGGCGGTCTGCGCCGAGCGGCGCGCAGCGCAAAGTCTGGAACTCGCGGTGCACGAGGCGGTGCCGCTCGCAGGGCAGCGGCGCGTGAGCGCGCAACTGTCGCGAGCCGCGCACTTCACCGTGGCCGAGGGCGGCCCGGCGGCGAGCTCAGGGGGGTGAGCCGCCCGGCGCGGGCGGCGGCGGCGTGCCCGGCAGGTGCGGCATCATCGCCTCGCGGCGCGCGCGGTACGGGCTGTCCGGCGCCCACTGCGGCCACTGCGCACCGTCGGCGAGATCGCGGCCGAGCAGATAGAGCGTCTGGATGTCCTCGAGCGTGCCGCTGAGGTCCCAGTGGGGATTGAACGCATCCTGGGGTGTGCCGCGCCGGCCGAGCAGGTACTCGCGCCACTGTGCCTCGCCGGCGGCGCGCCCGCCGCTCAGCAGATCCATGCCCGGTGCGGCCAGCAGCGCCGGCACTCCGGCGCGGGCGAAGCTGTACTGGTCGGAGCGGTAGTCGAGGCCGATCGCCGGCGGGGGGTCCGCCGTCACCGTGCGGCCCTGCAGCGCGAGCAGCTGCGCCAGGTCGGTCTCGAGCGTGGATTGACCGGCGCCGAACACGGTCATGTCGCGGGCGCGGCCGAGCACGGGCCACAGGTCGATGTTGATGTCGGCGACGGTCTGATCGAGCGGGAACACCGGATGGCGCACGTAGTAGCGCGAGCCGAGCTGTCCGGCCGCCCCGAGGGTCGGCAGCAGGAACAGCACGCTGCGCGCCGGGCGGCTGCGGCGGTGGGCGAACGCGTTGGCGATCTCGAGCAGCGCCGCGACCCCGGTGGCGTTGTCGATGGCACCCGGCAGCAGCACGCGCCGCCCGCCGGGGCCGCCGAGCGTGCCGAGCCCGTCCCAGTGCGCGCTGTAGATCAGCACCTGCCCGGGGTGCTGCGCGCCGCGAATCAGTCCGAGCACGTTGTCCGACCAGCTGTACTCGACGGCGCTGTCGAGGCGGATCGAGCCGCTGGCCGCGAGCGTGACCGGCTTGAATTGCGGCTGCGCGGCCGCCTCGGTGAGCGCATCGAGGTCCACGCTCGCGGCGCTGAAGAGCCGCTCGGCGGCCGCATGACGCAGCCAGCCCGCCACGGCGAGCCGCGGTCCGGGCGCCACGTTGGCCGGCAGACTCTGCGCGGCGCCGGCGCTGGCGTTGCGCAGCGCACTCCAGCTCTGTCCCGCGGCCGCTGCCGCGTGGATGATGAAGCACGCCGCCGCGCCCCTGCGCGCCGCCTCGGCGAACTTGTAGCGCGCCAGCCCGTAGCGGCTGAGCGTGCCGCCGGCCGCCGCGCCGGGGTCGCCCGCGAGCACGATCACGATCTTGCCGCGCACATCGAGTCCCTGATAGTCGTTCCATTGCCGCGTGGGCGCATCGATTCCGTAGCCGACGAACACCATGGGCGCGTCGGCAATGTCCACGTGCGCGCGCGCCTGCTGCGTCGCGGCGAGCATGTCGGTGCCGTAGGGGAAGCTCACCACGCCGCCGCCGGCGCGCACGCTGAGCCGCGTGCCGGTATTGAGCAGCCGGGTCGAGACGACCGGCACCGGCTGCAGCCAGCGGCCGCGGTAGCCGGGCGCGATGCCCATGCGCTGCAGCTGCTTGACCAGATAGTGCGTCGTCAGCACCTCCCCGCGCGTACCGGACTTGCGGCCGCCGAAGGCGGCCGAGGCGAGCGTGCGCTCGTCGCGCAGGAAGTCCGCCTCGTTGATCTGCGGCGCCAGCGTGATCGCCATCGGCGGAGGCGTGCTCGAGGTGGCGGTGGCCAGCAGTCCCGCCGTAGCCGGGTGGGTGCCGCGGCTGTGGCAGCCGGCGAGCGGGAGCGCGAGCAGCAGGGCCGGCAGGAGGCGGCGGAGGCAACCGTCGGTGAGCACGGGCGGATGATAAATGGGGCGCCCGGAGGGCGCCGTTACGAATTCGTCATGCGCAGGGGGCCCGGCGCGAGTGGCTCAAAATCGATGCACCGCTTGACGCTGCGGCGCGCGCCGGGGAATACTCAGACGGCATGATAACGCTACCAGGGGCGCCGTCGTCCTCCGGTGCGCCGCACGGGAACCCGAGGAGTCTGCGATGCGCTTTTCCGCCGCCCGCCGCCGATTCGTGCGCCAGAGCGCGCTCACCGCCCTCGCAGCGCCCGCGCTGCTGCGCGGCCCGCTGGCGCACGGTGCGCCGCGGCGGGCGAACGCACGCATCTACTTCGATGCGCGCCGCGCCATCGGCACGCTCGAGCGCAACGTGTTCGGCTCGTTCCTCGAGCATCTGGGCCGGGCCGTCTACGAGGGGATCTACGAGCCCGGCTCGCCGCTCGCCGATGCGCAGGGATTTCGCACCGACGTGCTCGCCGCCGTGCGCAAGCTCGGCGTGCCCCTCGTGCGCTATCCGGGCGGCAGTTTCGCCTCGCAGTACAACTGGGAGGACGGCATCGGCCCGCCGCAGAAGCGGCCGCGCACGCTCAATCTGGCGTGGAACACCATCGAGACCAACCGCTTCGGCACCGATGAGTTCATGGCCTGGTGCCAGGCTGCCGGCACCGCTCCGTATCTGACGGTGAACCTCGGCACCGGTACCATCATGCAGGCCGCGGCGCTGGTGGAGTACTGCAATCTGCCGCCCGGCACGCACTGGAGCGATCTGCGCCGCAAGTACGGCCATCCCGCCCCCTACGGGGTGCGCTACTGGGGGCTCGGCAACGAACTGTTCGGGCCGTGGGAGATCGGCCACATGAGCGGGGCCGCCTACGGGGCCAAGGCCGCCGATGCCGCCCAGGCGATGCGCCGGGTGGACCGCTCGGTGTACCTCATCGCCTGCGGCTCGAGCGACCCGGCGCTGAGGGATTACCTCGAGTGGGACCGCGAGTCGCTCGAGCGCTGCTACCAGGAGGTCGATGCGATCTCGCTGCACTGCTACCTGGGCGATACGCGGGCGCAGACCGGCGGCAGCACCGCGAAGTACCTCGCGCTCAACCTCGAGCTCGATCGGCAGATCCGCGACAAGCTCGCGGTGTGCGAGTACGTGCGCACGCGGCTCGGCGCCCGCAAGACCCTCGCGCTCGCGCTCGATGAGTGGAACGTGTGGGATTACGGCAAGACCACGGGCAACGGGCGGCACCAGCTCGCGCCTCATCTGCTCGAGGAGCGCTACAACCTTGCCGATGCGCTCGTGGTCGGCGGCATGCTCAACACCATGATGCGCCACGCCGACCGGATCAAGATCGGCTGCCTCGCGCAGCTGGTCAACGCGCTCGCGCCCATCATGACCGACGCGCACGGCCTGTACCTGCAGACGATCTACTACCCGTACCGCTGGGCGCTCGAGTTCGCGCGCGGGGCGAGCCTCGATCTGCTCGTCGAGGCGCCGACCTACGCCGTCGCCGGCCTCGGACCGGTGCCGTACGTCGACGCCGCCGCGACGTTCGATGCCGCCACGGGCCGCTGCAGTCTGTTCGCGCTGAACCGCGATCTCGATCGGCCGCGCGAAGTCGAGATTGTGTGGGAAAGCGCGCCCCCGCAGCGCGTGCTCGCCGCGCACGCGCTGACCGGCGAGGATCTGAACGCCGTCAACAGCTTCAGCGCGCCGCGGCGCGTGCATCCCCAGCCGCTGGGTGCGCCGCGCACGCGCGGCCGGCGCACCCGCCTCGAGCTGCCGGCGCGCTCGTACGCCGTCATTCAGTGGGTCTAGCGCCCGAGCGCCTCAGCCCGTTCAGTCGAACCGCGCCTCGCGCGGCGCCCCGGAGAAGGCGAGCCCGTCGAGCAGGTTGTAGGCGTGCGCGTCGCGCTTCTGCAGCGGCCTCAGGCCGAAGCGCGTCTCGATGAATGCCAGCACCGAGGTGGTGTCGGCGATGCGGTGATCGACGTAGCCACGGCGCGCCCACGGGCTGATCAGCAGCGCCGGTATGCGCGTGCCGCAGCCGTAGGCGTCCGGCCGCGGCGGCGGCACGTGATCCCAGAATCCCCCGCCCTCGTCGTAGGTGATGATGACGGCGGTCTTGTCCCACACCGGGCTCTCGCCCACCGCGCGCAGCAGGCTCATCACCCACTCCTCGCCCCAGCGCGGCGCGGAGTCGGCCGGGTGCTCATCGTGCGCGCCGGTCGCCTTGACGAACGACACGCTCGGCAGCCGGCCGGTACGCGCATCGGCGAGGAAGTCCTCGCTGTCGCGGATGTGGCCGGCGCGCACGTTGTCGAACCAGCTCGGGTAGTACTGGAACGGATTGTGGTGCGGCACGTACAGCCGGCCGGTGTCGACCACCGCCGAGCCGCTGTCGCGGCCGAAGGCGCTCTTCATCGCCCAGGGCTTTACCGCGTTCCAGCCCTCGTTGTACCAGGCCCAGGAGACCCCCGCGGCGTTCAGCCGCTCGCCGATGTTGGGGTAGGTCTGATCCTCGGGCGGCGGACTGTGCGCGAGCGCGCCCGGGTCGGCCTCGGTCGGCCCGTTGAGCGGCGGCAGGTCGTTGATGAGCATGCCGTGCGGGTCGTAGGGCAGGTCGAACACCGGCGGATCGTAGCTGCCGCGCAGCTGCGCGGGCGCCTGCGGCCAGAGCGCCGAGTGCGCCGCCACCAGATACAGCGCATTGCAGGTCGAGCCGCCGGACATGGCCTGGAAGAAGTGATCGAACAGCACGTACTCGTCGGCGAGGCGGTGGTAGTGCGGGATGTCCTGGCGGGTGTAGAAGCCGAGCACGGGGCCGGAGGGCCGCGACTCATCGAGCAGCATGATGTCGCGCTCGCCGGCATGGCGGAACGGCGCGTGATGGCGCTTCAGCGCGAGCGCCACGAACCGGTCCATGGCGCCGTTGTCGACCTGCGCGAACATCCTGAAGAAATGGTGCTCCGGGTCCCACGGCATGTTGTCTGCCGGCGGGATGAACGGCGCGAGGTGAAACGGCATGTTCTCGAGCAGCACCCCGTCGAAGCCGGCAATGTTCTCCGGCACCGGCAGGTAGGAGTAGGGGATGCCGGCGGGATTTTTCTGCAGGCCGAAGAAGCGCCGGTCGATCCTGCCGTCCCGATCGAGCAGCCCCGTGACCGCAGCGCCCGCGGGGTGGCGGTAGGTGCCGAAGTAGTGATCGAAGCTGCGGTTCTCCTGAAACAACACGATCACGTGCTCGATGTGCGCCCGCAGGCCTGCGACATCCGCGCCGCCCGCGGCGGCGGGCGCGCCGCGGGCCGGCGCGCCGATGCCGGCGAGCGCCGCGCCGCCGGCCGCAGTGAGGGATTTCAGGAACGCTCTGCGCGACAGCTGCGAGTCGGTCATGCTCTCACTCCTCCTGATGCTCGAAGCGTCCGCCGGGCCGTGTGTTGGTTCGCCGCGGCGGCAATGGCGCAGCAGTGTACTGCGCGCCAGCGGCGTGCGGGGAGGAAGTTGGCGCGTCTGTCACACGGCCGTCATCGCACCGTCACGAAACTGTAGCATTCACCGGGGCAGCGGCGCAGGAACCGGCGAACCGGCGCCGGCCGCAGCCCTCAGCCGTCAGGCCGCGCGGTGCAGATAGGGGAAGGCGGCGAACCACTGCGGGTCCGGGTAGTACCCGACCAGCACGGTGCCGTCGCGGATCAGCCGCACGATGTCGCTCTCCACCCGGCGGCTGAGCGCGAAGCATCCCCAGCTGCGCCCCATGCGGCCATGCTCCTGCGCGAACTTGCGGCTCACGTACCAGGCGCTGTGCATGACGATGTCGCGCCGGTAGGCCGCGCCGTTGAACTGGGGATTCAGGCCGTGCAGCCGCAGCGAATAGCCGTGCTCGCCGTAGTAGGTGCGCCCGGTCAGATACACCCCGAGGCTGCTCGCGTCCGAGCCGGGCGTGTTGGAGAAGCGCGTGGCGTACGTCCCGCCGCTGCCTTTGCCATGCGCCACGTAGGTGTAGTAGAGCACCTTGCCGGTCTGCACGTCGGCGACCGCCAGGCGCCGCCTGGCGGAGGACAGGGAGTAATCGACGATCGTGACGAGCGGCTTGTCGGTGAGGTGCTTGGCCTTGAAATGCAGGTAGGCGTCGATCGCGGTCGAGATGGCCCGGATGCTGATGTTGGGCGCCTGCGCATGAATCAGGTCGGCAAGCTGCAGCGCGCGCTGTGCGGCGCCCGCGCCGGCGTGCGCGGCGGGCGCGATGGCGCCGAGGGCGAGGATCGCCCAGACGGCCGGGCGCCGCCCGAGCCGGCGGAAGGTCGCGATGAGGTGTTCGAGCACAGAGTTCATTCGCCATTACCCATGATGAGGCCGTAGAGCTTCCCCGCTGTGCGCAGCCGGCGCCTGCGGGGAAGGAAGTCTCGAGGTCCGCACTGCCGTGCGTCCGTGCGGGCGCGGTGCGGGCGGGCGGCTCCTCGCGCCTGTGCCGGCGGCCGCCGGTGGCGGCGGAAATACCGGTGCCTGCCCGATGATCTGCACCACCGGTCCGTCGGGCAGATCGTGGAAATGGCCGTCATCCGGATGCGGCGCTATGGCCCACTCGTAGAGTGTCCGCGCGTCTTCCAGGACGGGCCGGCGCGGATACCCATAGTATTCCTTCTGCATCTGCTCGTCGTAAAGCCCGATGCATCCATGGGAGGCCGCATAGCCTGGCACATCGCGCCCGTGGATCCAGACGGCCACGCCCCGCGGGCTGATGAAGAACCGCAGCCCGTAATGCATCGGGTAGGGCTTGTCGCTGTCCGCCATGTCGTACAGCGAGGAGGTGTGCAGCCGGTCGTAGGCGCTCACCCGGAAGAGTCCGTCCGGCGTGCGGCGCGCCGGGTCGGCCTCATCACCCGAGGTGATGGGAAAGGACATCACGAGCTTACCGTAAGCATAGGCGCCGAGGAACTGTTCGGTCAGATCCACCAGGATGAATTTGGGGTCATTGGCCGCGGCCGCATAGGTCTTCGGCATCGGCGTGAAGTCGTGCACCTGCGCCAGATCGTCCGGCACTTTGATGCGCACCCCGGGATAGACGTGGCGCCGGTCGATGCGGTTGAAGCGCAGGACGTCCTGCCAATGCGAGCCGAACAGGCGCGTGAGCGTGTCGCGCCGGCCGATCCGGCGGCAGGTCCAGGCGATGCCCGCATCGCTCGGATAGTGAATCGCGCAGGTATCGGGCACCGGCTCGGCGAACGCCCGCACGGCAACGGCCATCGCGAGCACGGCGAGCACTGCCCGGCCTAACGTCCGGCCCTTCAGCGGGATTCCCCGCCGCGAAACGGACCGAAGTCCCGATTGTCCGTGCGCGCCCGCAGCATCTGTACGCCCGATAGTGCCCGGAGGCGGACCGCAAGGCAATCGCGTGATTCCCTTAGCTTGGGCGGTGCGGGGGCGCTGCCTCCAACAGCCCGCGCCGCGCGATCCGCGCGGATCCGCTGCATCCGCCCGGCGGCGCGCCGCGACCTATGGAGGTGCCCAGCTCTGGCGGCCGGGTCAAGCGCTTGCCCTCGGGCGTCCACTCCCCGAGGTGCCATGCGGCGGCGGGGCGGTCAGGCGCTCAGATGCGCCTGACGGAATCCCGCTCAACGAGCGAGACGTCGAAGACCAAGGGCCGCCGCTCGACCGATCCGCCCGACATGTACTCCTGCAGCAGCTCGACGGCCCGGGTGCCGATTGAGACCAGCGGCTGCGCGATCGTCGTCAGGCGCGGGGTCACGATCCGCGCCCAGCTCACGTCGTCGAACCCGACGATCGACACGTCGTCGGGAACACGGACATCATGTTCGGTGAGGAAGCGCACCGCGCTGATGGCGATCAGATCGTTGCCGGCGACAATCAGCGTGGCGCCCTTGCGGCGCAGCAGCGTGTCGCAGGCCTCACGCGGCAGGAGGCCGTCGAAGCCCAGCCGCACTTCCCAGGCGAGATCGATGCGGTCGGGGAATGCCGAGAGAAAGCCGTTGCGCCGCTGCTCGGCGCTCGCCACGCTGCGCGGCCCCGACAGCAGACCGATGCGCGAGTGACCGTGCTCGAGCGCGTACTGCGCCAGCAGCTGCCCGCCCATGAAGTTGTTCGAGTGGACCACGGCGAACCCCGGCCGCGGGCGGTCGATCAGTACGACCGGCCGATCGAAGCTGCGCAGCGGGGAGGGCAGGCGAGGCCCGACCGGGCACCAGATGATGCCGTCGACCCCGTGCTGCATGAGCAGCGTCAGCCCTTCGCTTTCCCCACGGGGCGCATTCTGGCTGTCGATGAGACAGACCAGCAGCCCGAGCTTGCGGGCCGTGTTTTCGACCGCCTGCGCAAGCTGCGAGAAAAAAGGATTGGTCAGGTCCGGCAGCACCAGGCCGACCGCGCGCGTGCGCCCGGTGCGCATCGCCTGCGCGGCGCGGTGCGGATGGTAGCCGAGCTCTTTGGCGGCCTTCAGCACGCGGCGCCGCATGGCGGCGCTGACGTTGCGCTTGTCGTTCAAGGCGTTCGAGACGGTGGCAACCGACACACCGACCTTTGCCGCTACATCTTTTATGGTTGTCATCGAGCGTTTGCTGCCGGCTTACACACCTTCCCGCTGCGAACAGCGCGGTGCGGAGTATACAGCGATGGCGGAGCGGCGAAGGGCGTTCAACTGCACGCGCAAGTCCGGTGGCTCGCCGCGCCCCCTGCAAGCGCGGGTTGTGCCCGAGAGCGAACGGCCGCTTCGGCGGCACGACGGCTGGCGGGATGCCCGGTGCGCGTGATCAGTCTGCATCCTGCGCGCGCTGCGCCCGCGAGTCTCGCGATGTGCAGCCGGGATCTGTGAATTCTGCAACCGCGGCGGCTGCGCGGACTCTCGCTGCCGCTGCCCGGGGGGAGCGGGGCGCGGCCTGCGGGCTACCGCGCTGTCACAAAGCGGCAACAAATCACCGCTACAGTTAAACGTTATAGAAACCCTGCAAATTTGCCTCGGTCGGCGTCGTGCGGACGGCCGCTCGAGTCGAAGAGCTATTGCGGCCGCGGCCGTATCGTGAACTGATTGGGAGTGTTCGTAATGTCCATTGAAATCCGTAAGGTGGTGCGGGAGATCATCGCGCCGATGGCGGTTGTCGTCCCGTGTTTGGCCCTGATGGCGGTCGCGCCGGCCTTCGCCAAGGCGCAAGGCGCCGAGCAGAACGTCGCCCAGAGCGGCTCCGGGAGCATCGCGCCCGAGGCGCACCTGAAGAAGGTGACCATCGTGGCGGCCGAGCGGGCGGTCGCGACGGTGAGCAGCACGAAGGTTGCGCACATCAGCCCCGCGGCGGGACTGATGGACGTGCTGAAGAACGTTCCTGGATTCAACATCCTGTCGACGGGCCCCGGCAACCTGACCGCAAGCGACAACGTGTTCACGCTCGATGGCTTCAACAGCGATCAGGTCGGCACCACGTTCGACGGCGTACCGTTCGTCAATCCGTTCCTCGGCGGCATCTACGGGCAGGGGGACAATCACGGCGTGACGCCGCTCACCTCGCGGCAGTTCAGCAGCGTGCAGGTGTTCAGCGGCGCGAACAGCCCCTCGCAGACCTCGATCGCCTCCCTCGGCGGCACGCTGAATTTTCTGCCCAAGATGCCGACGAAGCAGTTCGGCGTCGAAGTGACGGGCGGCGGCGGAACCTACGGCAGCCACGGGTCGACCGCGACCGAGGGCGTGCAGGTCAATTCCGGCTCGATAGACTCCCTCGACGGCTTGCGCGTGCTCGGCTCGTTCTACCACACGCACGTCGATGGGTATCAGGACTTCACCCACGCGACGATCAATTCATATTACCTGTCCGCGGTGCAGCCGACCCGCTCCGGCCGCGTGCGCTTCATATTCGTCTCGAACGACGAGCAGTCGCGCCCGTCGGATGCCATCCCGATTGCGATCCTGCAGCAGAAGGGCAAGTACTTCGGCTATCCGCCGAGCGTCGACAACAACTGGTCGAGCTCGAGGGAGACGACCGCGATCCTGTCGGTGAAGTCTCTGCTGAACCGCATGACGATCGGCGAGATGAAGTTCTTCTACAACGGGCAGGTGAACGATCGCACCGGATACGCCAACGCGGCCTACAGCGGCGGCTATCCCTACGGCGGCGGCTACCTCGGCTACCGCCTGCCGACGGCGGTCAAGACCTGCGGGGCGCTCAATGCGTACGAGCCCTCGTCCGTGCCGGCCTCGCTCTACCCGAATCTCTACAACTGCGCGGTCGCGACGCAGATGTTCGGCTCAGCGGCGCTGGGGACGCAGTATCAGCGCTATGTGGACAATTACTACAATACGGGCGCGCTGGCGCGCCTGGTGCTGCTGTTCCCGCATAACACGGTGACGGTCGGTGCGGATGCGATGTTCGCGAACGAGCTGTCCCAGGAGGCCTGGTACGGCAAGGCGCCGGTGCCGATGACCGACGGGTACAACATGGCGTGGCTCGAGCACGACGGGCGCAACCAGTACGACGGGTTCATCCAGGATGACATCTCGCTGCTCGGCGGCCGCCTGCACATCCACCCCGGCGACAAGTATAACTACATCCCGATGTACTCGAACGACGATGCCGGGTATTACTATGATTTCCCGGGCGAGGTGCACGAGAAGTACGTGTTCAACGAGCCGTCGCTCGGCGTGGACTACGCGATCTCTCGCCAGTGGAACGTGCATGCCATCTACGGCCGCACCTACAAGGCTCCCGACATCAGCGCGCTGTATTCGGTCATCGGCTCGAGCCAGCAGCCGGCGCCCGTGACCGTGCAGCCGGAGTACGTCGACAGTCTCGATGCCGGAGTGCGCTACAAGAGCCAGTACGGCGAGGCGTCGGTGGCGGTGTATGACCGGCGCTTCCAGAACATCTTCAGCTACAACTACAACGACATCACCGGCATCACGGTGCTGTACAACTCCGGCACGGCCGAGTACAAGGGCTTCACGCTCGGCGGGGAGCTGCCGCTGCCGCACCACCTGTTGCTGCAGGCGAACTTCGGCTATACGGATGCGAAGTACACCAACAGCTTCAGCGGTCCGAACGGCACGGTGAGCGCGGGCCAGTGGCGCCCGAACGTGCCGGAGGATACGGGCAACCTCAGCCTGGACTACAGCACCGGTCCCTGGTACGCGAGCCTGGGGGCGCATCTGGTCGGCGCGCAGTATCTGGCGGACAACACCGGCGCGACCAGCACCACGCGGCTGGCGGCCTACACGACCGTCGATGCCAACGTCGCGTACACGTGGAAGCTCGATACCACGCTGCGGGATGTGAAGATCCAGCTGCATGCGGACAATCTGCTCAACAACCAGAGCGTCCTGTATGGGTACATGCAGACGGAGCACAACGCTCCGAGCTACGAGCTCGCGCAGTACCAGCCGCCGCTGTTCGTCGGCCTGACGCTCACGGCGGACTTCGGGTCGTAAGCCGCCGGTGTGATGCGCCCGGGGCTCCGCGCTCGAGCTGCGGGGCTCCCCTCGCTGCGCCCGCCCTCACCGGGCGGGCGCAGCAGGTGTCTGGTACGCATCCTCGGCAACACGGCGCAGGGCGCAGAGTGCTGTTTCCCTCTTGCCCGAGGTCCGCACGGACCTCGGGCAGGGGATGGCGCGTGCGCTCGCTCGGATGAGCGGAGGTGGGCGGGTGATGTCGCCAGGAGGGCAAGCCGCCCGAGAGCGTTGCCGAGGCGCTGCCGTGCAGGATGCGCAGCGATCGCGCGTGCGGCGCGGCCGCAGGCCTAACCCGCGGGCTTCAGCCCCGGGGCCGATCTGAGTTCAGGCATGCCCGATCGTCGGACTGCAGGCCTGTGCCGTTGCACGAGGAAGGCGTGTCAGCCCGCCCTGCACAGGTGCCGGGCCACAAAGGTGCGCGCCGCCGATCGACGCGGCCAGGATGAGTCACGGGAAGAGGGCTGCCGGCTTTGTTGCGCCGCTCGGCCAGCGCGCGCGATTCAGGCTCTTTCAGGTCGAGCTGCACAAGTGCGCTCGGGTCGACATGGATCGATTCGGCGGTCGGCACGGTTCTCATCATGCAGAGCGCGGGCCTGTGCCTTGGTCATGCTCCGAGGCTGATACGAATTGAGGCGCGCCCAGTCATCCACGGGAGGGGCGGTTGCGCCGGTCGCGAATCGATCTGCCCATGGCGAGAGGGAAGTGTGTCACGAGGCGTTCTTGGCGCCGCTCAATGAGGTTCAGGATGAGGGCCTCGCCGACATCTTGAGTCTCTTTTGGGGTGCTGCGCCCGGATGGCGGCCTGAGCGAACAATTTGAATTTCCCCCGCACCGCCCCGATCAAGCCCTGCTAGGATATCGCCGCGGCCCGATGAAGAATAAAAGCAATGATCCGGCCGCGGCCACACCTCCGCCGGCGCCGCGAGGCACCACGGAAGTCAATCGCAATGAGGAACTAATCTATTGAAAGATAAAGAAAACTTGGTGCCCGGGAGAGGACTCGAACCTCCACGGTGTTACCCGCTAGTACCTGAAACTAGTGCGTCTACCAATTCCGCCACCCGGGCTGGGAAGGCGAGGCGGCGAAATCTACGCACCGCATCTGGAACTGTCAATTGAAAACGAAGGGAAAAGGCCGGCGCACCAAGTACGGCCGGCGCGACCGGCCCGCCGCAGCGCAGGGCGCAAGCAAGATGAGCTCCGCGGCGGCCGCACCGCAGCGGCGCGGCCGCTCAGGGCACGCCCCGGCGAACCCCGCCGCGAGAGCGCGGCGGGCGGGCAAGGGCGGCGCGGCGGCGTCCCGGACGGCCGCACCGCATGCCGGTGAACTCGTCGAGGGGCAGGTCAGTGCGCACCGCGCCGGCTACGGCTTCCTGCGCGTCGAGGGGCTGAGGGAGAGTGTCTTTCTGCCGCCGCCGCAGATGCGCGGCGTGATGCATGGCGATCGGCTGAGCGCGCGTCTTTCACGCGATGCCGCCAACCGGTGGCTGGGGACGGTCGAGCAGGTGCTCGAGCACGCCGTGCATGCATTCCTCGGCACCGTGGAGATCGCGGGGCGAAGCGCCTGGGTCACCGCGGCGGACCGTAAGCTGCAGCTGCGCTGTGCAGTCGCGCACGAGGCGCTCGCCGGTGCGCGCCACGGGGACTGGGTCATCGCCCGCATCACGCGCCGCGGCGCCGGCGATCAGGCCCCGCACGCGCGCATCGAGCGGCGGCTCGATCCGGACCGTCCGGTGGAGCTGGCCACCGAGAGCGCGCTCGCGCGCTTCAGCCTGCCGCACGAATTCCCAACCGAGGCGCTGCGCGAGGCGCGCGCCTGGGGCGATGAGGTCGATCCGGCCGAGGCGGCGCGCCGCGAAGACCTGCGCGGCCTGCCGCTCGTGACCATCGACGGGGAGGATGCGCGGGACTTCGATGACGCCGTGTACGCCGAGCGCCAGGCGGAGGGCTTCCGGCTGATCGTGGCGATTGCCGATGTCAGCCACTATGTCCGCCCGGGCACGGCGCTCGATGCCGAGGCGCTCGAGCGCGGCACCTCGGTGTATTTCCCGACCCGGGTCATCCCGATGCTGCCGACCGCGCTGTCGGATCATCTGTGCTCGCTCGCCCCGCGGGTGGAGCGGCTGTGCTTCGCGGCCGACATGCTGGTCAGCAGCGGCGGCGTGCTCAAGGGCGCGCGTTTCTATCCGGCGGTGATGCGCTCGGCGGCGCGCCTGACCTACACCCAGGTGAACGAGGGGCTGTTCGAAGGCCGGCCGGCCGCGCGCGAGGCGCTCGGGCCGCTGCTCGAGCCGCTGCAGGTGCTGCTCGAGGTGTACCGCGCGCTGCACAAGGCCCGCGCCCGGCGCGGCGCGCTCGATTTCGACGCGCCGGAAGCGCGGCTGGTGATCGATCCGGCCGAGCGCGTGCGCGCGGTCGAGCTGCACCTGCGCAACGATGCGCACCGCCTGATCGAGGAGTGCATGATCCTCGCGAACGTGGCGGTCGCCCAGGCGCTGGACAAATCGCGCACCCCGACGCTCTACCGCGTGCACGGCGAGCCGGAGGCCGAGAAGCTCGAGCGGCTGGTCTCGACCCTTGCGGCGCTCCAGATCGACGCCCATCTGCCCGAGCGGCTCGCCACGCGCGACCTGCAGGCCATTGCGCGCCGGCTGGGCCATGCCCCCGAGCGGCCCTTCATCGAGTCGCTGATCGTGCGCACCATGCCGCAGGCGGTCTATCAGCCGGTCAACATCGGACACTTCGGTCTGGCGCTGACGCATTACGCCCACTTCACCTCGCCCATCCGCCGCTATCCGGATCTGATCGTGCACCGCACCCTCAAGGCGCAGCTCGGGGTCACGGGCGATGCGGCCGTGCGCTACGCGCCCGAGCAGCTCGCCGCCCTCGGCGAGGGCACCTCGAAGCTCGAGAAGCGCGCCGATGAGGCCGACCGCTACGTCGCGACGTTCCTCAAGTGCACCTATCTGCGCGAGCGCATCGGCCAGGTGTTCCGCGGCCTGATCACCACGGTGGTGGAGTTCGGCTGCTTCGTGCAGATCCTCGATGTGGCGGTCGACGGGCTGCTGCACATCGATGCGCTGCGCGACGACGAGTATGTGCTCGAGGATCACGGCCACGCCTGGCGCGGCCGGCACAGCGCTCGGCGGCTCGGCACGGGCGCGCACGTGCGCGTGATCGTGACCGCGGTCAATCCCATCGAAGGCCTGGTGGATCTGGAACTTGCCGAAGAGCCCTGAGAGAGCCGGCGGGGGCGCCGCCCGCGCGGCCGTCTACGGCCTGCACGCCGTGCGCACCCTGCTCGAGCGCCACCCCGAGCGCATCCTCTCGGTCCACCTGGCCGAGCGGCGCGACGATCCGCGCGTGCGCCAGATCGAGACGCTGGCGCGCGCCGCAGGCCGGCCGGTGCAGCGCATCGAGGCCGGGGCGCTGCGCGCGCGGCTCGGCGATGTGGCGCATCAGGGCGTGCTGGCCGAGATCGATCCGCTGCCGAGCTGGTCGGAGGCGCAGCTGCTGTCGGCGCTCGAGACGGCGCGCGCCCCGCTGCTGCTGGTGCTCGATGGGGTCCAGGACCCGCACAACCTCGGGGCGTGCCTGCGTACCGCCGATGCCTGTGGGGCGCTCGCCGTCATCGTGCCGCGCGATCGCGCCGCACACGTGACCCCGGTGGTGCGCAAGGTGGCCGCCGGCGCGGCCGAGACCACCCCTGTGGCCGTAGTGACCAACCTCTCGCGCACGCTGGCGCTGCTGAAGGAGGCGGGCCTGTGGGTGATCGGGGCGGACGCCGGCGCCGAGCAGACGGCCGCCGAGGTGGATCTCACCGGCGCGGTGGCGCTGGTGCTCGGCGCCGAGGGCAGCGGGCTGCGCCAGCTGACCCGCCAGCGCTGCGACCGGCTGGTCCGCCTGCCGAGCCTCGGCGCGGTCGAGAGCCTGAACGTCTCGGTGGCGGCCGGGATGCTGCTCTATGAGGCCGTGCGCCAGCGCAGCGGCTGAAGCGCACGGCGCGCGGGTAGTGTCTCACTTTGAAATCCGCTGCCCTTGACTTGCATGCGTGGCGCTGATCGACGCGGAGGCCCCGAAGCCGGGACCGCGCGGGCCGTACAAGAAGAGGAATGGAGCCGCCAATATTTAACATAATGTGTTACAGTGCAATCTGAGACTTGTAGCCGGCCGAATCTCCCTAATCCCCAAGTGCGTATGGCGCTCTGATATGTCGCCCTGCTAGAGTTTCATCATGCTGCCAACGAAGCGCCAATTTTTGTACGTCAATGCGGGCCACAAATCGGGTTGTCCGCTGGCGACTGAGTCGGTTCGTCGCAGCAGTCTAATTCTGGCGCCATTTTCTCGTGGCGCTGGAAGCCTATTCGACGTATTTGGGACTGCCATGCCGCACCCCAAAGCCGGCTCGATTGCTCAGGATCGGCGCGCGCTAGCGCTGGATCTTCGATCCGTGGGTAGAGATTTTAAGACTGTCTTGTCTCGACGCATCGCGCGCTGATGATCAGTGGCGATGAGCGAAACGCCAGAACCGGACAATAATCCCCCTGACCAATTGCCGGCAGAAGTTCGGCAGGCCGCAGCCGCAATCCTGGCAAAGCTTCCTGAGAAGCTAAGGGGAGACGTCTCCAGGCTCGTGGGAGTCGTCGTCGAGCAGACTAAATTTCATAGCGGGCCATTACCCGATCCGGATACGCTTGAACGGTACGGACAGCTTATCGACGGTGGCTGCGAAAGACTGATGCGGCTCGTAGAGCAAGAGGCGCAGCACCGACATACGCAAGAGGACCGCGTAGTCCGTACAAATGCGACGCTTGCCCTCAGGGGGCAATGGATTAGCGTTGTCTTAGTTGTGCTTCTTGCTGCCATAGGAACCCTTCTGACACTGAAGGGCTATCCGAGCGTCGGCAGCGTGATATTCGCCACCACAATCGCCGCCGTGGCCGCCGTATTTATTTACGGGAAGAGCAAGGAAGGCCAGAAGCAGCCGGACCGGGACGACGAGCCAAAGCCACCGACCACGCGATAGGCCCTTGCGCCTCTCCTAAATTTCAAACTGAGACACTACCGGCGCGCGGTGCGTTGCGCTCGGCGCACCATTCCAGTATTCTCCCCGCCCCCCTGCTGAGGGGGCCGCGCCGCCGTGGGCGCGCGGTATCTCCTTGCCGCACCCGTGCAGGCCTCGCGAAGGGCGGCTTCATATCCGTAAGGAGGACACATGAGGCATTACGAAATCGTCATTCTGGTTCACCCCGATCAGAGCGAGCAGGTGCCCGCCATGATCGAGCGGTACAAGGGCATGATCAGCACCGGCGGCGGCCAAGTGCACCGCCTCGAGGACTGGGGGCGCCGTCAGCTCGCCTATCCGATCGCCAAGGTTCACAAGGCGCACTACGTGCTGATGAACGTCGAGTGCGATCAGAAGACCCTCGGGGAGCTCACCGGCGCGTTCCGCTTCAGCGACGCGGTGCTGCGCCACCTCGTGGTCGCGATGGGCGCGGCGGTGACCGAGCCGTCCCCGATGGCCAAGGGCGCCGAGGAAGAGGGCGAGTCCGGCAGGGGCCGCCGCGAGCGCTCGCGCGATGAGAGCGTCCCGTCCGCCGAGGCGGACGAGCAGCAGGCGTAATCCCGGGCCCCGTCCCGCTACGCTATCCTCACTGAACAGCGGAATCGACTCATGAACAGCAAAGCACCCATGGGCGGCGGCGGCCGCTTCTCGCGTCGCAAGAAGTTCTGCCGTTTCACGGCCGAAGGCGTGACGCAAATCGATTACAAGGATCTGGCCACCCTCAAGGGGTACGTCTCCGAGACCGGCAAGATCGTCCCGAGCCGCATCACCGGCACCAAGTCGTTCTTCCAGCGCCAGCTCGCCGTCGCCATCAAGCGCGCGCGCTACCTGGCGCTGCTGCCGTACACCGACCAGCACTGAGGCACACCCATGGACGTCATACTGCTGCAGAAGGTTGCGAACCTCGGCAACATCGGTGACCGGGTGAAGGTGCGCTCGGGCTTCGGGCGCAACTACCTGCTGCCCGAGGGCAAGGCGACGCTCGCCACGCCGGACAACATCGCGCGCTTCGAGGCGCGGCGCGCCGAGCTCGAGAAGGCCGCGCGCGAGCAGCTCGCCTCCGCCGAGGAGCGGGCCGCGGCCCTGAAGGATTTCAAGCTCACGATCACCGCCAAGGCGGGCACCGAAGGGAAGCTGTTCGGCTCGATCGGCACCGCCGACATCGCCGAGGCCTGCACCCGCCAGGGCATCAAGGTCGAGCGCAGTGAAGTGCGCCTGCCAACCGGGCCGCTGCGCATGGTCGGGGAGCACAGCGTGAGCCTGCACCTGCACGCCGACATCGACGTGCCGGTGACCGTCTCGATCGTCGCCGAAGAGTAACTGCGGACCGGCCGGTCGGGCGGTGGCGGCCTTTCCCAAAGCGCACGGCGAGATCCCGGCGCCGCCGCACTCGATCGAGGCCGAGCAGGCGGTGCTCGGCGGCCTGATGCTCGAGGCGAGCGCCTGGGATCAGGTCGCCGATGCCGTCACGGAGGAGGATTTCTACCGCCCGGACCACCGGCTGATCTTCACGGCGATCGGCGAGCTGGCCGGCAACGGCCGGCCGTGCGACGTGGTGACGGTGAGCGAGCAGCTCGAGCGCATCGGCAAGCTCGAGCAGGCGGGCGGGCTGGCCTACTTGAGCTCGCTCGCGCGCGACACGCCGACGGCGGCGAACGTGCGCGCCTATGCCGACATCGTGCGCGAGCGCTCGCTGCTGCGCCAGCTGATCCGCGCCGGCACCGAGATCGCCGCGGCGGTCTTCAACAGCAACAAGGGCGAGACGGCGCGCGAGCTGGTCGATGCGGCCGAGCAGCGCGTGTTCGCGATCGCCGAGGCGGGCGCGCGCGGCCGCCAGGGCGCCGTTGCGGTCAAGACGCTGCTGCCGCAGGTGATCGATCAGATCGACGAGTGGCACAGCAACCCCGATGCGCTGCGCGGGCTGCCCACGGGCTTTGCCGACTTCGACAAGATGACCGGCGGGCTGCGCCCCGGGGACCTGGTGATCGTGGCCGGGCGCCCCTCGATGGGCAAATCCACCCTCGCGGTCAACATGGCCGAGTACGCCGCGGTGCATCCGAGCACGCGCGCCTCGGTGGCGATCTTCAGCCTCGAGATGCCCTCCGAGCAGGTGATCACGCGCATGCTCGCCTCGGTGGGCGGCGTGCCGCTCGCCAACCTGCGCAGCGGACGGATTTCCGATGACGACTGGGTGCGCATCACGAGCGCGACCAACCAGCTCTCGGAGGCGAAGATCTTCGTCGACGAGACCCCCGCGCTGACCCCGACCGAGCTGCGCGCGCGCGCGCGGCGCATCAAGCGCGAGCACGGGCTGGATCTGATCCTGGTCGATTACCTGCAGCTGATGCAGGTGCCGGGCACGAAGGAGAACCGCGCCACGGAGATCGGCGAGATCTCCCGCGGCCTGAAGGTGCTGGCCAAGGAGCTGTCCGTACCGGTCATTGCGCTCTCGCAGCTGAACCGCGCGGTCGAGCAGCGCGAGAACAAAAAGCCTGTCATGTCAGATCTTCGTGAATCGGGCAGTATTGAGCAGGATGCGGATATGATCCTGTTGATTTACCGCGAAGAAGTCTACGACAAGAACACCACCAAGAAGGGCGTCGCGGAGATCGACCTCGTCAAGCACCGCAACGGGGAGATCGGCACCTTCCTTCTGACTTTCCAGGGTCAGTACACCCGTTTCGCCAACTACGCGCCGGATGCCTACGCCGAGGGCGTGCTCAGGTGAGTCGGCTGATCCGCGCCGTCATCGACGGCGCCGCGCTTCGTCACAATGTAGAGGTCATCCGCGCGCGTGTGCCGGGCGCGCGCGTCATGGCGGTGGTCAAGGCCAACGCCTATGGTCACGGACTGGTGCAGACCGCGCTCGCGCTGGCGGGTGTGGACGCCTTCGCGGTGGCGCGCCTGGAGGAGGGCGTGCGTCTGCGCGAACGGGGGGTACGCGCGCCCATCGTGCTGCTCGAAGGCGTGTTCACGCGCGAGCAGCTGCGCGAGGCGAGCCGCTTCGAGCTCGAGCTCGTGGTGCACGATCAACTGCAGGTCGAGCTGCTTGCCGCCGAGCCGGACACGCACCGCCAGGCGCTGTGGGTGAAGATCGACACGGGCATGAATCGCCTGGGCTTTCGCCCGGAGGCCTTTCCCGCCGCCCACGAGCGGCTGCGCTCGCTGCGCCCCTCGCCGCGCGAGATCCGCCTGATGACCCATCTCGCCGCGGCCGACGAGGCGGACGGGCGGATGACGCGTGCGCAGCTCGAGCGCTTCGCCGCGGCGACCCGCGGCATACCGGGGGAGCGCAGCATCGCGAACTCCGCGGGCATCTTCGGCACGGTGCCGGTGGGTGGGCAGTGGGTGCGCCCGGGGCTCGCGCTCTACGGCGCCTCGCCGCTGCCGCAGCGCACGGCCGCCGAGCTCGGCCTGCGCCCGGCGATGCGGCTCGAGACTTCCGTCATTGCGGTGCGGCATGTGCCGCGCGGGGAGACGGTGGGCTATGGGGCCGCCTGGCGGGCCGAGCGCGATGCGCGCATCGCCATCGTGGCGGCCGGCTACGGGGACGGGGTGCCGCGCAGCCTGCCGAACGGCACCCCGGTGCTGCTCGCCGGCCGGCGCGTCCCGCTCGTCGGGCGGGTGTCGATGGACATGATCGCGGTCGATGTGAGCGCGCTCGATGCGGTCGGCGTGGGCACGCCGGTCGAGCTCTGGGGCGAGCAGCTCCCGGTGGAGGAGGTGGCGCGCGCGGCCGGCACCATCGCCTACGAGCTGCTCTGCGGGGTCAGCGAGCGCGTGCCGCTCGAGCTCGCCTGATCAGCCGCCGCTCAGAAAGAATCCCATCTTCACGCCGGCGAGCTGAATCACGTCGTTGTCCCGCAGCAGCGTCGGCTGCGCGCCGATCGGCGCGCCGTTGATCACCGGAAAGCGGTCCGGCTGGTCGCTGTCGACGTGCACGATGTAGTACCCGTCGGCGCGGCGCGTGATGGCCGCGACCTGCACGCCGGGGCGTCCGAGGGTGGTCAGCGTCTTGGTCAGTTCGAGCTCGCGGCCGGCGAACGCCCCGGAGAGCACCTGCAGCTTGGCGGTCTTGGGCGTCGCCGCCGGCGCCGCCGGCTTGCTGCCGTTTGCCGCCGCGACCGCCTCGGCCGCCGCGCGCAGCGCCTGCATGGGCCGCGCCGAGGGCTGGATCACCATCGTCTTCTCGAACTCATCCTGCTGCTCGTCATCCTCCATGAAGCGCAGCTGGTGGTGCCCCACGGTGATCACATCGCCGTGCTGCAGGGCGTGCTTCTTGATCAGCTTGCCGTTGACGTACGTGCCATTGGTGCTGTTCAAGTCCTCGAGGAACGAGTCGTTGAGGATGTTGATGATCAGCGAATGGTGGCCGCTGACGGCCGCATTGTCGATGCGGATGTCGTTGTCGGGAAGCCGGCCGACGGTGTAACGCTCCTTGTTCATGTTGTATTCGGCCATTACCTGGCCGTCCAGGCTCAAGATCAACCTAGCCATGCTACTCTCCCGCCCCCCGGCGTCAGCTGAACCACTTGCGGACCCTGTCCAGCACCCGCGTGTTCGCCGGGAATGCGTCCACCACGTGCGCCATCAGTACCGAGATGTTGTCCCGGCCCCCGTTATCGTTGGCCAACTGAATCAATTGTTTGGCAACGGTATCAAGATTAGCACTAAAAGTGTTTATGGTTAAATGGATGTCATCGTCCTCAATCATGTCCGAGAGGCCGTCCGAGCAGAGCATGTAGATCTCGCCCTTGTGCACGGGGGCCTCCTGGATCTCGACCTCGACGCTCGGCTCGACGCCGAGGGCGCGGGTGACGTAGTTCTTGTTCGCCGCCCGCTGCGCCTCCTCGGCCGAGTACAGGCCGCGGTCGACGAGCTCCTGCAGCAGCGAGTGATCCATGGTGATGCGCTCGAACTTCGCGCCGTGCGCGCGGTACATGCGCGAGTCCCCGACGTGGGCGATGGTCACCTTGTTGTCGAAGAACAGCGCCGCGACCACCGTGGTGCCCATGCCCTCGCACTGCGCCTGGGTGTGGGCGGTCTGATAGATGATCTTGTTGGCGCGGTGGATCGCATCGCGCAGGATGATGCTGGTGCGCGACAGCCCCGACTCGGCGTCGACGGCGCGCAGGTTCTCCCGCTGCAGGTGCTCGCGCACCATGTTGACGATGGTCTTCACGGCAAGCCCGCTCGCGACCTCGCCCGCCTTGTACCCGCCCATGCCGTCGGCGAGCACCAGCAGGCCGATGTCGGCATCGCCCGCGATGGTGTCCTCGTTGTGTTCGCGCACCTTGCCGGTATCGGTGAGCCCGACGACGCGCAGCTTGTTCTTCAAACCCATGCAGCGCCCTCAGGCGGTACGTAGAACATTGATTTTGTTGATGATCATGGCCAGCCAATCCCCGCTCCCAGCCGGGATAAGCTAGCATTGCGCGCGGTCGAGTCCGAGTGCCCGGTCACAAAAGCCGGCGCTGCCGCACATTTCGGTCCGCATCCTAGCATTTGAGCAGACCCGCGAGCGTTCCCATGCCCCGTCCGAACTCCCTCTACCGCTGCAGCGCGTGCGGCCACGAGACCCCCAAGTGGCAGGGCAGCTGCCCGGCCTGCGGGGAATGGAACGTGCTCGAGCGCGAGAGCGCCCCCCGCTCGGGCGCACGCCGCTCGCCCCTGGCGGCGGCAGCCGCGCCGCTGCCGCTGCAGGCCGCCGGCGGGGAGGTGCGGCGCCTCGGCAGCGGCCTCGCTGAGCTCGACCGGGTCTTGGGCGGGGGCATCGTTCCGGGCTCGGTGACGCTGCTCGGGGGCGATCCGGGCATCGGCAAGTCGACGCTGCTGCTGCAGGTGGCCGCGCACGCCGCGGCCCTCGCCCCGGTGCTCTATGCCACCGGCGAGGAGTCCCACGCCCAGGTGGCGCTGCGCGCGCGCCGACTGGGGCTCGCCCCGGAGGGGCTCGAGGTGCTGCCCGAGACGCACCTGGAGAGCATCCTCGAGCGCGCCGCCGGGCGCGCCGCGGCGCTGCTGGTGATCGACTCGATCCAGACGGCCGAGTCCGGCACGCTCGAGAGCGCCCCCGGGGGACTCTCGCAGCTCAAGGAGTGCGCCGCCGAGCTCGTGCGCTTCGCCAAGCGCACCGCCACCGCGGTGTTTCTGATCGGGCACGTCACCAAGGACGGGGCGATCGCCGGCCCGCGCGTGCTCGAGCACCTGGTGGACACGGTGCTCTATTTCGAGAGCGAGACGGCGAGCCGCTACCGCATCGTGCGCGCCACCAAGAACCGCTTCGGGGCGGTCAACGAGCTCGGCTTTTTCGCCATGACCGAGGGCGGGCTGCGCGAGGTGCGCAACCCCTCGGCGATCTTCCTCGCGCGCGCGCCGGAGCCGGCCGCCGGCAGCATCGTCACGGTGACCCGCGATGGCGGGCGGCCGCTTTTGATCGAGCTGCAGGCGCTCGTCGACCGCATGCGCTTCGGGGCGCCGCGGCGCATCGCGCAGGGGCTCGATGCGAACCGGCTCGCGATGCTGCTGGCGGTCCTGAACCGCCACGCCGGGGTCTCGCTGCAGGAGCACGATGTGTTCGTCAACGCCGTCGGCGGCGTGCGCATCGATGAGACGGCCTGGGATCTGCCGGTGCTGATCGCGCTCGCCTCGAGTCTGGCCGAGCGGGTGGTGCCCGGATCGCTCATTGCCTTCGGCGAGATCGGCCTCACCGGGGAGGTGCGCCCGGTCGCCTACGGCGAGGAGCGGCTGCAGGAGGCGCGCAAGCAGGGCTTCCACAGCGCGCTCGTGCCGCGGGAGAACGCCCCGCGCCGGCCCATCGAGGGGCTGCGCGTGGTGCCGGTCGCGCGGGTGGACGAGGCGCTCGCGGCCGCCTTCAGTGAGCCGGCTCGCCCGGCGGCTGCGGCGCGCGCACCCGCACGGTCTTGATCGCGTTGTCGATGATCTGCAGGACCTCGAACTGGTAGCCGCCGACTCGCAGGGTGGTGCCGGGCGAGGGGATGGTCTCGAGCCGCTCGAGCAGCAGTCCGTTGAGCGTCTTCGGGCCGCCGGTCGGCAGCTGCCACTGCAGCGCGCGGTTCACCGCGCGCAGCGTGGCGCTGCCGTTGATGATGTATACGCCCGGCTGCTCGGCATAGATGTCGCGGTGCGAGATCGTGGCCGGGTCCGTGGTGAACTCCCCGACGATCTCCTCGAGGATGTCCTCGAGCGTCACCAGCCCCTCGATGTCGCCGTATTCGTTCACCACGAAGGCGAGGCGGCGCCGGTTGCGCTGAAAGTGCGCCAGCTGCACGTTGAGGGCCGTGCTCTCCGGAATGAAGTACGGCTCGCGCGAGCGGGCCATCTCCACCAGGCGCTCGTGCGTGAGCGTGCCGCGCACCAGCTCGTGCGCGATGCGCTTCATGTGCAGCACCCCGACCAGGTTGTCGAGCTCCCCGTCGAACACCGGCACGCGCGTGTGCGGGGTGCGCTCGAGCTGCTCGAGCACCTCGTCCCAGCTCTGCGCGATGTCGATGCCGGCGATCTCCTGCCGCGGAATCATGATGTCGTTGACGGTGATCTGGCCGAGGTCGAGGATCGAGAGCAGCATCTGCCGGTGGCGTGCCGGGATCATCGGGCCGGCCTCCGCGACCGCCGTGCGCAGCTCCTCGGTGCTGAGCATCTGGCCGGTCGGCGCGGTCTTGACCACGCCGATCGTGCGCAGCAGTCCGTAGGAGATGCCGTTCGTCACGGTGAGGAAGGGGCGCGCGAGGAACACCAGCACCCGGTAGATGCGCGCGGCCTTGAGCGAGGCGGACTCCGGGTGCGCCGCGGCGTAGATTTTCGGGGTCAGCTCGCCGAACACGATCACCGCGACCGTCAGCAGCACGCCGGTGGCCGGCACCGCGTAGCGGTAGCCGGTGCGCTGGGCGAGCACGGTGGCCACTTCCGAGGCGAACACGTTCGCCGCCGCCACGATGACCAGGTTCGCGCCCAGCCAGTCCTCGGGCTTGCGCAACAGCCGCTCGAGCAGCTTCGCGGTGCCCTGGCCGGCCTGGGCGCGGTGGCGGATCCGGTAGCGGTTCACCGACAGCATGGCCACTTCCGTGCCGGAGGAGAAGGCGATGAGCGCGAGCAGCCACAGCAGGGTGAGGACGAGCAGCGGAACGGATACGTCAGTCAAGTGCGGACCCTCCTTGGCCCTATAATGGCTGCCCGCACCGGATTCGTCACATCATGTTCGAAGCGCTGACCTCCCGACTTTCCCGCACCCTCGATACGCTGCGCGGCCGCGGCCGCATCACCGAGGAGAACGTCGCCGCGGCGCTGCGCGAGGTGCGCGTCGCGCTGCTCGAGGCCGACGTCGCGCTGCCGGTGGTCAAGGGCTTCATCGAGGCGGTCAAGACGCGCGCCCTCGGCGCCGAGGTCGCCCAGAGCCTCACCCCGGGCCAGGCCTTCATCGGCATCCTGCACCGCGAGCTCGTCGCCCTGATGGGCGGCGGCGGGCCGGGCTTTCAGCTGCGCGCCCAGCCGCCGGTGGTGGTGCTGCTCGCCGGCCTGCAGGGCGCGGGCAAGACCACCACGAGCGCCAAGCTCGCCCGCTGGCTGATTCAGGCGCAGAAAAAGCGCGTCGCGCTGGTGAGCACCGACGTGCGCCGCCCGGCGGCCATGCTGCAGCTCGAGCGCCTCGCCCAGCAGGTCGAGGCGCACTATCTGCCGGCCGACCCGGCCGCCCCGCCGGCGGCCATCGCCCGCGCGGCGCTCGAGGAGGCGCGCCGCGGCGTGTTCGACGTGCTCATCGTCGATACCGCCGGCCGCCTGCACGTCGATGAGGCGCTGATGGAGGAGGTGCGCGAGATCGACCGCGCGGTGCAGCCCGCCGAGCGGCTGTTCGTGGTCGACGCGATGGCCGGTCAGGACGCGGTGAACGCCGCGCGCGCCTTCGGGCAGGCGCTCGATCTGACCGGCGTGGTGCTCACCAAGGCCGACGGCGATGCGCGCGGGGGCGCGGCGCTGTCGGTGCGCCAGATCACCGGCAAGCCCATCGTGTTCGTCGGCGTCGGGGAGAAGACCGACGCGCTCGCGCCCTTCGACCCCGAGCGCATGGCCTCGCGCATCCTCGGCATGGGCGATGTGGTGAGCCTGGTCGAGCAGGTCCAGCGCCAGGTCGATCGCGAGTCGGCCGAACGCCTGGCGCGCAAGGTGGTCAAGGGCAAGGGCTTTCACCTCGGGGACCTCAAGAGCCAGCTCGAGCAGGTGCAGAAGATGGGAGGGCTGGCCTCGCTCATGGACAAGCTGCCCACGGCGGCCCAGAAGGGCGCGGTCTCACCCGAGCAGGCCGACCGCGACGTGCGCCGCCAGATCGCCATCATCAACTCGATGACCCCGCGCGAGCGGCTGCACCCGGCCGTCATCGACGGCTCGCGCCGGCGGCGCATCGCGCGCGGGGCGGGGGTGCAGGTGCAGGACGTCAACCGCCTGATGAAGCAGTTCCAGCAGATGCAGCGGATGATGAAGCAGATGCGCGGGGGGCGGCTGCGGCAGATGCTCGGCGCGCTGCAGGGCAAAATGCCCTAGCTCGGGCTTGGCCGGGCGGGCGGGGCCGGCCGCGGCAGGAAAATTGCCGCCAGCCCCTTTCGGATCAGGCAATAAGCCCGTAGAATCCGCGCTCTTTTTTGAGGGGCGGAGCCGTGGGCCCGTCCGGATCGGACATTTGAGAGCGACAAGACCATGGTAACCATTCGCCTGACCCGGCGCGGGGCGCGCAATCAGCCCTTCTATCACGTCGTGGTGACGGACAGCCGCAAGCGCCAGGGCGGGGCCAGCCTCGAGAACGTCGGGTTCTTCAACCCGGTCGCCGGCCGCGGCGACACCAAGCTCAAGCTTGATCTGCCCCGTATCGATTACTGGGTGGGACAGGGCGCGCAGCCGTCCGAGCGCGTGCGCTCGCTGGTGAGCTCGTACCGGAAGCAGGCGACGGCCTGATTCCGGCCGGCCTCGGGGGCCTGCCTTGAACGCCCGCTCCCCCTGGGTCGAGCTCGGGCGCATCGGGGCGCCGTTCGGGCTGGCCGGGTGGGTGCACGTGTCCTCGCACACCGATCCGCCCGAAGCGCTGCTCGAGTACCCTGAGTGGCGGCTCGCGCACGCAGGACTGGCGCGCTCGCTGCGGCTGCTTCAGGGCCGGGTGCACGGGGCGCGGCTGGTGGCGCAACTCGAGGGCATCGAGGATCGCGATGCGGCCGCAGGGCTGACGGGCTGGACGGTCGAGGTCGAGCGCAGCGCGCTGCCGCCGACCGATGCGCGGCAGTACTACCGCGCGGACCTGATCGGCTTCGCGGTGCGCAACACCGAGGGCCGCGAGCTCGGCACGGTGGCGTATTTCGTCGACGCGCCCGCAGGGGCCGTCATGGTGGTGGAGGATCGTGGCGGGCAGGAGGCATCGGAGGCGCGCCGTGCGGCGCGCGAGCACTGGGTGCTGGCCGATCCGACGCATCTGCTCGAGGTCGACCTCTCGGCCCGGCGGGTGCTGGTGGACTGGCCGGCGGAGCTCGAGTAGCGTGCGGCACGAGGACGCACCGGGCGCCTGAGCGTGCGATGCAGATCGAAGTGGTCACGCTGTTTCCGCCGATGATCGCCGAAGCGCTGCGCTTCGGGGTGGTGGGCCGCGCGCTCGCGAGCGGGCGGCTCAGGGTGGGCACGGAGGATCCGCGGGATCACACCTGCGATCCGCACCGCACGGTCGATGACCGCCCCTACGGCGGCGGGCCGGGCATGGTGCTCAAGCCCGGGCCGATGCTCGCGGCGATCCGCGCGGCCGCGGCGCGGCTGCCCGCGGGCAGCCCGCGGGTGTGCCTCTCGGCGCAGGGCGAGCGCTTCACCCAGGCGCACGCCCGGGAGCTGGCGGGGCTGCCGGGGCTGCTGCTCGTGGCCGCACGCTATGAGGGCATGGATGAGCGGGTGATCGAGCTCGGGATCGACCGTGAGCTGTCGATCGGCGATTACGTGCTCTCGGGCGGGGAGCTGCCGGCGTTGACGGTGATCGACGCGGTGGCGCGGCTGCTGCCCGGGGTGCTCGGCGATGAGCGCTCGAGCGCGTTTGATTCGTTTTCGGACGGGCTGCTCGACTGGCCGCACTACACGCGGCCGGAAGTGTTCGAGGGCCTGGAGGTGCCAAAGGTGCTGCTGTCGGGCAATCATGCCGACATCGACCGCTGGCGGCTCGCGCAGGCGGTCTGGCGCACCTGGCGGCGCCGCCCGGAACTGATCCTGGGGCGGGAGCTTCCGCCCGAGGCGCAGCGGTTACTGAATGAGTTCCTCGCCGCAGAGGCGGACGGGGAGGACGATCGAGGATGAGACCATGAGCAATATCATTCAACAACTCGAGAAAGAGCGCATGACCCGCAAGGTGCCGGACTTCAAGCCCGGCGACACGGTGGTCGTGCAGGTCAAGGTGGTCGAAGGCGACCGCGAGCGCGTGCAGGCCTACGAGGGCGTGGTCATCGCCCGCAGCAACCGGGGCCTGAACTCCTCGTTCACGGTGCGCAAGGTCTCCCACGGCGAGGGCGTCGAGCGCGTCTTCCAGACCTACAGCCCGGCGATCAGCGACATCAGCGTCAAGCGCCGCGGCCAGGTGCGCCGCGCGAAGCTGTACTACCTGCGTGAGCGCTCGGGCAAGGCCGCGAGGATCGAAGAGAAGATCTGACCGGCCCGCCCGTGGCGAGCGTACGCAAGATCCTGCTCGGGGTGTGGCGCGGCCTCGACGGCCTGCGCAAGGTGCTGCACCTGGTGCTGCTGCTGGCGATCGCCGGGTTCCTCATCGGCGTGCTGCATGAGTCGACCCCGAGCGTGCCGCAGCGTGCCGCGCTCGTCATCGCCCCGCAGGGCCGGCTCGTCGAGCAGCTCTCGGGCGACCCGGTCGAGCGGGCCATCGAGAGCGCCCAGGGCGAGGGCGTGCAGCAGACGCTGCTCTGGAGCCTGGTGGATGCGATCCGCGCGGGCGCCAAGGACCCGCGCATCCGCGTGCTCGTGCTCGACCTCGACGACATGGACGAGGCGGGACTGCCGATGCTCGAGGAGCTCGCGCGCGCCATCCAGGTGTTCCGCGCGAGCGGCAAGCCGGTGCTCGCCTACGGCAGCGCCTACAACCAGGACCAGTACTACCTGGCCGCCCAGGCCGGCCAGGTGTACCTCGACCCGACCGGCTACGTGCTGATCCGCGGCTTCGGCCGCTATCCGCTGTACTTCGGCGGGCTGCTGAAGAAGCTCGGCGTGAACGTGCACGTCTTCCGCGTCGGCAAGTACAAGAGCGCGGTGGAGATCTTCACCCGCCAGAACATGTCCAAGGCCGACCGCGCGCAGAGCGAGGCGTACCTCGATGCGCTGTGGTCGACCTATCAGAAGGAAGTGACCGCCGCGCGCGGGCTGCCGTCCGGGGCCATCGCCGAGTACGTCGATGCGCTGCCGAAGGCGATCACCGCGGCCGACGGCAATGCCGCCGAAGTGGCGCTGAAGGCGCACCTCGTCACGGGGCTCGCCGACAAGGAGCAGTTCGAGCAGCGCGTGATCAAGCTGGTCGGGGCGAACCGCAGCGGCTCGTTCAACGCGATCTCCGCCGAGGACTATGCGGACATCGTGCGCGGCGAGCAGCGCGCGCGCGATGCCGGGGAAGACCGCGTCGGGGTGATCGTCGCCTCCGGAGACATTCTCGACGGGGACCAGCCGCCCGGGACCATCGGCGGGGACTCGCTCTCGCGCCTGATCCGCGCCGCGCAGCTGAACAGGCGCATCAAGGCCGTCGTGCTGCGCATCGACAGCCCCGGCGGCAGCGTCACGGCCGCCGAGGAGATCTATCACGCGCTGCGCGCGCTGCGCGCGAGCGGCAAGCCCGTGGTGGTCTCGATGGGCGATCTGGCCGCCTCCGGCGGCTACTACATCGCCGCGCCCGCCAACGAGATCTACGCCAGCCCCGCCACGCTCACCGGCTCGATCGGCATCTTCGCCATCATCCCGACGTTCAAACACGCGCTCGGCAAGCTCGGCATCACCAGCGACGGGGTGGGCACGACGCCGCTCGCCGGACAGATGTCGGTCGGCCAGCCGCTGAATGCCGAGTCGCGGCTGCTGATCCGCTCGCAGATCGAGCGCGGTTACGCCGAATTCGTCGCGCGCGTGGCGAACGGGCGGCACCTGACGGACGCGCAGGTCAACGCGATCGGCCAGGGACATGTGTGGGCCGGCGCCGATGCGCGGCACATCGGGCTCGTCGATCACCTCGGCACGCTCGAGGATGCGGTGCGCGCCGCGGCCGGGCTCGCCAAGCTCGAGCACTACGGGGTGCAGTTCCTGCATCCGCGCCTCTCGTGGACGCAGGAGCTGCTGCAGCGGGCGCAGGCGCGCGCGGCCTTCACCGCCGTGTCGCTGTTCGGACCGCAGGTGCGCCTGCCGGGCTTCGGGGCGCTCGCTGCCCAGGTGAGCCCCTACGCGCGCGAGCTCGCCGACCTCGAGCGCTTCGGCGCGCGCGGGCAGCTCTACTCGTACTGTTTCTGCGGGCGGCCCTGAGGCCGGCGGGCCTCGCGCGGCGCGGCAGCGCGCGCGCGAGGGCGCACCGTGCGGGGCGTGCCTAGAGGCTCTGCCAGTCGAGGATGACCTTGCCCGAGCGGCCCGAGCCCATGATGGAGAACGCCTCGGGGTACCCCTGGATGGGCAGGTGGTGGGTGATGACCGGCTTCAGATCGAGGCCGCTCTGCAGCAGGCTCGCCATCTTGTACCAGGTCTCGAACATCTCCCGGCCGTAGATGCCCTTCAAGGTCAGACCCTTGAAGATCACCTGGTTCCAGTCGATCGCGGTCTCCTCCGGCGGAATACCGAGCAGCGCCACCGAGCCGCCGTGGTGCATGGTGCGCAGCAGGTCGCGGAACGCCGCGGCGTTGCCCGACATCTCGAGCCCGACGTCCCAGCCCTCCTGCATGCCCAGGTCCAGCATGGTCTGATCGAGCGTCTCGCGCTGCACGTTCACCGTGCGCGTCGCGCCCATCTTGCGCGCCAGCTCGAGCCGGTAGTCGTTCACGTCGGTGATCACGACGTGGCGCGCGCCGACGAAGCGGGCGATGGCCACCGCCATGATGCCGATCGGGCCGGCGCCGGTGATCAGCACGTCCTCCCCGACCATGTTGAACGACAGCGCCGTGTGCGTGGCGTTGCCGAACGGATCGAGGATCGAGGCGATGTCATCGCTGATCGAGTCCGGCAGCTTGAAGGCGTTGTCCGCCGGGATCGCCAGATACTCGGCGAACGCCCCGGGGCGGTTCACGCCGACCCCGACGGTGTTGCGGCACAGGTGGCGCCGGCCGGCGCGGCAGTTGCGGCAGTGGCCGCAGGTGATGTGCCCTTCGCCGGAGACCCGGTCGCCGACGGCGAGTCCGCGCACCTCCGAGCCGACCTCGATGATGCGCCCGCAGTACTCGTGGCCGACGGCCATGGGCACCGGGATGGTCTTGCGCGCCCAGGCGTCCCAGTTGTAGATGTGCATGTCCGTGCCGCAGATCGCGGTCTTGGCGATCTTGATCAGCACGTCGTTCGGGCCGATCGAGGGCTCGGGTATCTCCTCGAGCCAGATGCCCGGGGCGGCTTCCTTCTTCACCAGCGCTTTCATGCGATCACTCCGATTTCCCGGCCCACGGCCCCGAAGGCCTCGAGCGCGGCGTCGAGCTCGGCGCGCGTGAGCGCCGCGGACATCTGGGTGCGGATGCGCGCCTGGCCCTTCGGCACCACCGGATAGGAAAACCCGATCACGTACACGCCGCGCTCGAGCAGCCGGTCGGCCATGCGCGAGGCGAGCGCCGCATCTCCGATCATCACCGGGATGATGGGATGCTCGCCGGGCTTGACGGTGAAGCCGAGCCGCTCGAGCCCGGCGCGGAAGTAGCGCGCGTTCTCGTGCACCCGCGCGCGCAGCTCGGGCCGCTCGGCGAGCAGCTCGAGCACGCGCAGTCCCGCGGCGGCCACCACCGGCGGGATGCTGTTGGAGAACAGGTACGGCCGCGAGCGCTGCCGCAGCCACTCGATGACCTCGGCGCGCGAGGCGATGTACCCGCCGCTCGCCCCGCCGAGCGCCTTGCCGAGCGTGCCGGTGAGGATGTCGATGCGCCCGGCGACCCCGCAGTGCTCGGGCGTGCCGCGGCCGTTCGCGCCCATGAAGCCGGTGGCGTGCGAGTCATCGACCATCACCAGCGCGTCGTAGCGCTCGGCGAGCTCGCAGATGCGCGCCAGGTTCGCGACCGTGCCGTCCATCGAGAACACCCCGTCGGTGGCGATCAGACGGGTGCGGGCCGAGGCGGCGCGCTTGAGGCACTGCTCGAGCTCGGCCATGTCGTTGTTGGCGTAGCGCAGGCGCTCGGCTTTGCAGAGGCGGATGCCGTCGATGATGCTGGCGTGATTGAGCGCATCGGAGATCACCGCGTCGCGCTCATCGAGCAGCGTCTCGAACAGTCCGCCGTTGGCATCGAAGCACGAGGAGTAGAGGATGGCGTCCTCGGTGCCGAGAAACTCGCTCAAGCGCCGCTCGAGCTGCTTGTGCACCGTCTGCGTGCCGCAGATGAAGCGCACCGAGGCCATGCCGAAGCCGTAACGCTCGAGCGCCTCCTCGGCCGCCCGGCACACGGTGGGGTCGCTGGCCAGTCCGAGGTAGTTGTTGGCGCAGAGGTTGATCACCTCGCGCCCGCCGGTCGCGACCCGCGCGCCCTGCGGGCCGGTGAGCACCCGTTCGTTCTTGTACAGGCCCTGGTCCTTCAGGGCGGTGAGTTCCGAGCGCAGCCGCTCGATCAGTTGAGGCATCATGCGGCGCGATTATACCCGTCCGCGTCCGCGGACGGGCCGCGCCTCAGGCCGGGCCGCCGAGCCGCACGGTGCGCCCGCGCACGGCGAGCCGCTGCGCCTGGCTGAGGTGCCCGAGCGCCCGCACCACCGTCTCGGGGGCCAGTCCGAGGTACGAGCCGATGTCCGCGCGCGTCAGCGGCAGCTTGAAGGGATCTTCGCGCCCGGACAGCTGCGCCCGCTGCGTGTAGTTCTCGATGAACGCCGCCACGCGCTCCACGGCGGGCAGCCCCGCCCAGGGCGCGGATGCGCGCTCCGGCTGCGCGGCGCTCTTCATCAGCAGCCGCTCGAGCAGCGCGCCGTGCGCACCGCCCGCTCCGGGGGCCGGCAGGCGCAGCCGGCACACCGCGCTCGCGGTGGCCGCCTGGGCCGTATAGGCCTGCTCGCCGCGCGCGTAGCTCTCGAGGCCCACCAGCTCGCCCGGCAGGCGCAGCCCCACGACCCGCTGCGAGCCGTCCGGCAGACTCACGCGCAGCACCAGACAGCCGGTGGCCACGATGTAGAGCGCGGGCTGCTGGCCCTGTTCGATCAGCCGCGCGCCGCGCTCGAGCGGCGGCTCGCGCCGGGCGTAGACGGCCTCGGCGGCGAGGTTATCGCCCCAGCAGCGGCGCGAGCCGGGGCAGGCGGCACAGTCGGTTTCGGTGCCCGAGACACCGCGAAGTCGGGAGCGTTCGAGGGTGTGCATTGATAAAAGTTAACGTATGAGCGGGTCGGGCCAGTATAGGGGTTTTCCGCAGCGGCGCGTGCGACGCCGCTCGCATGCGCACAAACTGACATTCGTCAGTTTTCACGCTACGCCGGCGCGGGGCGCTGCGGCATGATCGGCGGCTCATGAACGCCGTGCCGGATCCTCACGCGACGCTCCTCGCCCGCCTCTCCCGGGTGCTGCCCGAGGCCGAGATCACCCTCGCCGCGCCGCTCATCGAGCGCATCGGGGCCCTCAAGCGCGAGCACGGCGCCGCGGTGGTCGCGCATAACTATCAGGTGCCGCTGGTGAGCGCGGCGGCGGCGGACTTCACCGGGGATTCCCTCGCCATGGCGCAGTTCGCGCTCGCCTCGCCGGCGCGCACCATCGTGGTGTGCGGCGTGCGCTTCATGGCCGAGACGGTCAAGCTGCTCTGCCCGGACAAGCGCGTGCTGCTCGCAGCGAGCGAGGCGGGCTGCTCGCTCGCCGAGTCGATCAGCGCCGAGGCGGTGCGCGCCATCCGCGAGTGCTGCCCGGACGTGCCGGCCATCGCCTACGTCAACACCTCGGCGGCCGTGAAGGCCGAAGTGGACATCTGCTGCACCTCGGCGAACGCGCTGCGCGTGGTGCGCTCGCTCGCGGTCCCGCGGGTCATCATGCTGCCCGACCAGCACCTCGCGGGATTCGTGGCGCGCGAGACCGGCGTGGAGGTGATCGCCTGGGGCGGACAGTGCGAGGTGCACACGCGCTTCAAGGCCGCCGACATCCGCAGCTACCGCGCGGCCACCGGGGCCACGGTGCTCGCGCACCCGGAGTGCCCCGAGGAGGTGCAGGCCGAGGCGGACTTCGTCGGCTCCACCGGCGCCATGGCCGCCTTCCTGCGCGAGCGCCGTCCGCCGCGGGCCATGCTGCTCACCGAGTGCGCGATGGCCGACAACATCGCCCTGGACTGTCCGCAGATCACCTTCCTGCGTCCCTGCAACCTCTGCAGGCACATGAAGGCCACCACTCTCGAGCGGCTCGCCCACGCGCTCGAGACGCTCACCGAGACCATCGAGATCGCCCCGGCGCTCGCCGAGCGGGCGCGCGCGCCGATCGCGCGCAGGCTCGCGGTCGGCTGAGCGGCCCCGGCCCGATGCGCACGATCGACACCGATGTGCTGGTGATCGGTGCGGGCGCGGCGGGCCTGTGCGCGGCGCTCGCCGCCGCGCCGCGCCGGGTGCTGGTCGTCTCGGCCGGCGATCCGCGCGTGGCGAGCTCGACCGCGCTTGCCCAGGGGGGCATCGCCGCGCCGCTCGGGCAGGGCGATTCGGTCGAGGCGCAGATGGCCGATACGCTCGCGGCCGGCTGCCACAGCAGCGACCGGCGCGCGGCGCTGCGGGTGATCCGCGGGGCGGCCGAGGCGGTGCAGTTCCTGTGCGACATCGGGGTACCGTTTGATCGCGATGAGCACGGCTGGCGGCTGCACCGTGAGGCCGGCCACAGCCGCGCGCGCGTGCTGCATGCGCGCGGGGACCGCACCGGGGCGGCGATCCTCGCGGCGCTGCTCGAGGCGAGCGCGCGCGCCGCGCATGTCGAGATCCTCTGCGGCGTGTCGGTCATGATGCTGCGTGAGAGCGCAGATGAGCGCATCTGCGGGGCGTGGGGCGCGGATCCGGCCGGCGGCGCGGTGCGCATCGAGGCGCGCGACACGGTGCTCGCCACCGGCGGGCTCGGGCGGCTGTTTCCCTTCACCACCAACGGGGAGTGCGCCCAGGGCGATGGGCTCGCCATGGCGCTCGGCCACGGGGCGCGGGTGGCGGGGCTCGAGTTCATTCAATTCCATCCCACGGCGCTCGCCGTGGGGGCAGATCCGGTGCCGCTGCTCACCGAGGCGCTGCGCGGCGCCGGGGCGGTGCTGCTCGATGGGCAGGGCCGGCGCTTCATGTGCGAGCTGCATCCGCTCGCGGAGCTCGCGCCCCGCGATGTGGTGGCGCGCGCCGTATGGTCCCGCCGCATGCGCGGGGAGCCGGTATGGCTCGATGCCACGGAGGTGTTCCGCTGCGAGCACGCCGAGGAGTTTCCCGCGGCGCTCGCGACCTGCCGGGCGCACGGCATCGATCCGGCGCGCGAGCTGATTCCGGTGAGCGCAGCGGCCCACTATCACATGGGCGGGGTCGTGGTCGATGTGCTCGGCCGCAGCGACCGCGCGGGCCTGTGGGCCTGCGGGGAGGTGGCCTCAACGGGGATGCACGGGGCGAACCGCCTGGCGAGCAATTCGCTGCTCGAGGCCGTGGTGTGCGGGCGCACGGTCGGGCGCGCGCTCGCGCAGGAGCACGATCCGATGCGCCTGATCCGCGTGCGCGCGCCGAGCGAGGCCCCTGCGGTGCTCGCGCCCGATGCGGCGGGCGCGCACCGCCTGCGCGAGATTCTCGGCCGGTGCATGGGCCCGCTGCGCAGCGGCGGGGAGCTCGAGCAGGGTGCCCGCGAGCTGCTCGCGCTCGGCGCGCAGCTCGCCCCCGAGGCGCTCATCGCCCGCCGGCGGCTCGGGCTCGCCCTCGCGATGGTGCGCGCGGCGCTCGCGCGCCGCGAGAGCCGCGGCGCGCACTGGCGGGCGGATTTCCCCCGCCGCGACCCGGCCTGCGACGCGCGCTAGCCAGCGCGGCCGGCGCGCGCGGCTGCAAGCGCGGCCGCGCTTCATTACCATGGCGGACCCCACTGCAGCGAGGTTCGCCATGGCTCTGACACTCTATGCGGCCACCGTGCCGTCCTTCCGGCAGATTCTCGGCTCCGTCGCCGGGCTGCTCACCAAGGCGCAGGCGTTCTGCACCGAGCGGGGGCTGGCGAGCGCCGAGATCATCCAGGCGCGCCTGGCGCAGGACATGCTGCCGTTTTCCTTCCAGATCCGCTCCACCGCGCGCCACTCGATCGGCGCCATCGAGGGGCTGCGCAGCGGCACCTTCTCGCCCGACCGCTCGGCGCTGCCGGAGACCTTCGCTGAGCTCGAGGCGATCGTCGAGGGCGCCGAGCAGGCGCTCGCGGCGCTCGATCCGGCCGAGCTCGAGAGCCTGGCCGAGCGTGAGGTGCTGTTCATCGCCGGGGAGCGGCGCCTCGCCTTCACGGGGCAGGATTTCCTGCTGTCCTTCGCGCAGCCGAACTTCTACTTCCACGCCACCACCGCCTACGACATCCTGCGCTGGAAGGGCCTGCCGATCGGCAAGCGCGATTTCAGCGGGCAGCTGCGCGTGAAGGGGTAAGCGGCTGCGAAGCGCTCGATGGATTCGGCCTCGCGCGCTCGCTATCCTTCGGCGCGAAACATCATTGACATGAAGGTTCAGCAGGGTGGCTAAAGTACCTCTTGGCGTCGGTCCGCGGCGCCCGCAAGTTGTCGTTCTGTTCGGCGCCACGGGTGATCTGGCCCGGCGCAAGCTCCTGCCGGGGCTGTTTCATCTGAGCGCCGCGGGGTTCATCCCCGGCTGCCGCATCATCGGGGTGTCCCTCGATGACCTCGATGCGGAGGGCTTCCGGCAGATTGCCCGCGCCTCGGTCGAGGAGTTCTCCACGCACGAGGGCGAGCCGGATGCGTGGGCGGGGTTCGCCCCCGGAATCGACTACGTGCCGCTCGGGGCGGGCGCCAAGGGGCTCGCCGCGGCGGTCGAGCGCGCCGAGCGCAGCTTTGCAGGCGACTGCCAGCGCCTGCATTACCTCAGCGTGCCGCCGAGCGCGGCGCTCTCGACCGTGCGGCTGCTCGGAGAGGCCGGACTCGTCGAGCGCGCGCGCATCATCATGGAGAAGCCCTTCGGCACCGATCTGGCGAGCGCCCGCTCGCTCAACGCGCAGCTGCACGAGGTGTTCAACGAGGAGCAGATCTTCCGCATCGATCACTTCCTCGGCAAGGAGCCGGCGCAGAACATCCTCGCGTTCCGCTTCGCCAACGGGCTGTTCGAGCCGATCTGGAACCGCAACTTCATCGAGCACGTGCAGATCGATGTGCCCGAGACGCTCGGCCTCGAGAAGCGCACGATGTTCTACGACTCGATCGGCGCGTTCCGCGACATGGTGGTGACGCACCTGTTCCAGATCCTGGCGTTCGTGGCCATGGAGCCGCCGACGGCGCTCGAGCCCGATGCGATCAGCGAGGAGAAGAACAAGGTCTTTCGCAGCATGCTGCCGATCAGGCCCGCCGATGTGGTGCGCGGCCAGTTCAACGGCTACCGCGAGGAGGAGGGCGTCAGCCCCGAGTCCGACACCGAGACCTTCATTGCGCTGAAGTGCACGATCGACAACTGGCGCTGGGCGGGGGTGCCGTTCTACCTGCGCACCGGCAAGCGCCTCGCCGAGGGCAAGCGCATCATCTCCATCGCGTTCCGCGAGCCGCCGAAGAGCATGTTCCCGCTCGACTCCGGCGTCGGGGCGCAGGGGCCGGACCATCTGACCTTCGATCTGGCCGATGTGTCGAAGATGTCGCTGTCGTTCTACGGCAAGCGGCCGGGCCCCGGGATGCGCCTGGATAAGCTCAGCCTGCAGTTCGCCATGCACGACACGGGCCTGGTGGGCGAGGTGCTCGAGGCCTACGAGCGGCTGATTCTGGACGCGATGCGCGGGGACCGCACGCTGTTCACCACGGCCGAGGGCATCGAGCGGCTCTGGGAAGTGTCGACCCCGCTGCTCGAGACCCCCCCGCCGGTGCGCCTGTACGCCCCGGGCTCCTGGGGGCCGAACTCCATGCACCAGCTCATCGCCCCGCATGCCTGGCGGCTGCCCTTCGAGCGGGGCTGGCGCGATCCGAACCGTACCGGAAGCTAGAGCATGAAGGCCCCCGTGCGGGGGCCCTCTCCCAAAGGGGGTGGATTTTCCGTTGGGGAACCCCCATAGCGTAGAATCGGTCGAATCCGTCCAGGAGGTATCAGATGGCGTTTCAGTTTAGGCGGTCCGGCAATCCCGGCTTGAACGACAGCACCTTTACACGCGTGCCGCGCGTGGGGTTCGGCGAGCAGCCGATGACCGTGGCCGGCACGGTGAACAAGTCGTTCCTGCTGCTCGTGGTCATGATGGTCTGCGCGCTGTGGCCGTGGTCGCAGGCGAGCGCGGGCAATATCCAGGCGGTGGGCGGTCTGGTGACGCTTGGCGCCATCGGCGGGTTCATCCTCGCTCTGATCATCAGCTTCAAGCCCACCACAGCGCCGTACCTGGCGGTGCCCTACGCGGCGCTCGAGGGGGTGGTGCTCGGGGCCATTTCCGCGATGTTCGAGGCGCGCTACCCCGGGATCGCCATCGAGGCGATCGGCGGCACGTTCGCCGTGTCGTTCGTGATGCTGGTGCTGTACCGGACGCGGGTGATCCGCGTGACCGACCGGCTGCGCGCGGTGGTCATGGGCGCGATGTTCGGCATCGTGCTGCTGTACGTGGGCGCGTGGATTCTCTCGTTCTTCCACGTCGTCGTGCCGTTCATCAACTCGGGCGGTCCGCTCGGCATCGCCTTCTCGGTGTTCGTCATCGGCGTGGCCGCCTTCATGCTCACGCTCGACTTCGACATGATCGAGCGGGGCGCGGCGGCCGGTGCGCCGCAGTACATGGAGTGGTACGGCGCGTTCGGACTGATGGTGACCCTGGTGTGGATGTACGTCGAGATGCTGCGCCTGCTGGCGAAGCTGCAGCAGCGTTGAGTCCCGGCCGCGGCGCGCCGTGCGGCGGGCCGCGGTGCATCCCGCTCCTGAGCGCCGGCCGCCGCGGATCCGATCGGGCCCGCGGCGGCGTGCGTATGGGCCGGCCATGAGCGAGACCGACGGGCCGCTCGAGCCGGTGGAAGTCCCCTACGAGGCGCTCTCGGCCGAGGCGCTGCAGGGCGTGATCGACTCGTTCGTGCTGCGCGAGGGCACCGATTACGGCGAGCGCGAGTACACCCTCGAGCAAAAGCGCACCCAGGTGCTCGCGCAGCTGCGCCGCGGCGAGGCGCGCATCCTCTACGACCCCGAATCCGACAGCGTGACCATCGAGGTGACCGCCGGCGCCGTGCGGCGCCGGCAGTCCGACTGAGCCGCCCTCAGCGCAGCACTTCCTCCAGGAACTGCATCAGCGCCTCCCAGGAGCGCCGGTCGGCCGCCTCGTCGTAGGCCATGCCGTGGGCGCGATCGTTGGCCTGCGGGTTGGTGAAGGCGTGCAGCGTGTTGCCGAAGGCGTGCAGCTGCCAGTCCGCCCCGCCGGCGGTGAACTCCTTGGCGACCGCGAGCACGTCCTCGGGCGGGGCCATCGGATCGTCGTAGCCGTGCAGGATGAGCACCTTGGCGCGCACCGCGGCGGCCGGCAGGCCGCTCGGCTTGAGCAGGCCGTGGAAGCTGACCACGCCGCGCACGTCCGCGCCGCTGCGGGCCAGATCGAGCACGCACAGGCCGCCGAAGCAAAAACCCATCGCCGCCACGCGCCGCGCGTCGACCTGCGGCTGCGCGCGCAGGGCCTCGAGGCCCGCGCTGATGCGCCGCGCGAGCAGCTTGCGGTCCTGCACCAGCGGGCTCATGAGCGCCTGGCACTGCTCGGTGGTCTCGCCGCGCTTGCCCTTGCCGTACATGTCGAGCGCGAACGCCGCATAGCCGTGCGAGGCCAGCCGGCGAGCCTTGCGCTCGACGAACTCGTCGCGGCCGTTCCAGGCGTGGCTGATCAGCACCGCCGGCTTCGGTCCCGGGCGGGCCTCGTCGTGACAGAAAAACCCTTCCAGCACGGTCGAGCCGTCGCGGTATTCGATCAGTTGTTCGCGAATCGCCATGGCGTTCTCCTTGAAGTGAGGCCGAAGGGGAATATTAGCGTTTTTTCACAAGTCCCAGCGCCAGCACCCCGAGCCCGAGGCCGAGCACCGTGCCGCCGACCCACCCGGGCAGGCGATGCTCGCGGCGCACGGTGGCTTCGATGCCGCCGAACTTGAACACGTTCTGCTGGGAGGCGTAATGCGGCGGACGCACGATCAGGAAGACTCCGCCTGCGATCAGGACCAGAGCGACGATGAGGGAGGCTTTCACAGGCACGCTCCACCGGAGAGGGACGGGTATTGTACCCAGGCGGCTCGCCGCTCTGACACGTGTTTTCCGGCGTCCTAACAGGGCAGGTCGTGCGCCGCTTCGCTCGCGGCGCGTGGCCTGCCGCGGGGGGCGGCGGTGAGGGCTCTCGGGGCGGGCAGGGCGCGGCACTCCCGCTGCCCGAGCACACCGGGGCGCTTGCATTGTGCCCCCCCGTCCCGGCCGCTACACTTTCCCGACCATGACCACCGCCGCAGAGGCGCTGCAGCGCCTGAAAGAGGGCAACCGCCGGTTCGTCGAGCGGCTGCGCAATCACGAAGCCCCGCTCGGCGGCTCGCCCTGCATCCGGCTCACCCAGGAGCAGAAGCCCTTCGCCATCATCCTCGGCTGCTCGGACTCGCGTGTGCCGGCGGAGATCGTGTTCGATCAGGGTCTTGGCGAGCTGTTCGTCATCCGCGTGGCGGGCAACATCGTGGCGCCGTCCCTGATCGGCAGCGTCGAGTTCGCCGCCGAGCAGTTCGGCACGCGGCTCGTGGTGGTGCTCGGGCACTCGCGCTGCGGGGCGATTCAGGCGACGCTCGAGCAGCTGCGCCGCCCCGCCGAGAACCAGTCGCCCAACATCCGCTCCATCGTCGATCGGGTGCGCCCGTCGATCGAGGGTCTGCTCAGCACCGAGCTGCGCCACGATGAGGATGCGCTGGTGCGCCAGGCCGTGCGTGCCAACGTCGGCGTGTCGGTGAGCCACCTGCGCTACGGCTCGGATGTTCTCGAGCGGCTCATTCAAAGCGACGGACTCGCCGTGGTGGGCGCGGAATACTCCCTCGAGACCGGGGAAGTCGAGTTCTTCGACGGCGCGGATGCGACTGCGGCCTGAGCCGCGCTAGCGGCCGGCCGCGATCAGCGCGCCGACCACCAGCAGAAACAGCGCAAACACCCGCTTCAGCGCCTCGCCCGAGAGGCGGTGCGCGAGGCGGGCGCCCACGGGCGCGAGCGACATCGATCCGGCGGCCGCAACCGCCGCCGCGGGCAGGTAGAGATAACCCACCGAACCTCGAGGCAGCGCCTGCGGCGGGGCATGCACCGAGAGCGCATAGCTCAGCGCGCTCGAGATCGCGATCGCCAATCCGCACACCGCGCTCGTGCTCACGGCTTTGACGGGCCGCACGCCGAGTGCGACCAGCAGCGGCACGGTCATCGATCCGCCGCCGATGCCGACCACCGCCGAGAGCGCACCGATCCCCGCGCCGGCCGGCAGCAGCCAGGGCGACTGGGGCAGGTGCTCCGCTTTGTTCGGGTCTTGCGCGCCGCGGGTGCGGCGGGCCATCCGCCAGGCCATCAGCGCGCAGAACGTTGCGATCACCCAACGGAGCGTGTGCGCCGAGAGGAACTGCGCGAGGTGCGCGCCGGCAAAGCCGCCCACCATCATGCCCGGCGCCAGCCACCGCCAGGTCGGCCAGGCCACGCTGCCCCGGCGCACGTGCGCCGCAGAGGAGGACGCCAGGGTCAGTACGTTTGCGGCCATCGCCGTGGCCACGGACACGTGAATCACCTCCACGGCCGGGATGCCGAGCGCCGGCAGGGCGACACTCAGGGCCGCCACCACCAGCAGACCGCCGCCGATGCCGAGCAGGCCGCTCAGGAATCCGGCTGAGACGCCTGCCGCGAGGAGCACGAGGAGGGAGAAGAGCATGCGCCGAGTGTAGCGACTTGGCGCGGCATCTGCCGGTGCGCCCGGGAGTGACCGGGGCGATCGCTCCGGCTGTCCCCGCGCGGCTGATCCGAAGCGGGGCGGGGTGCCCTGACGGAGCCGCATGAGCGCCCGAGGCAGCGGACGTCACACTCTTTGAGGGGCGCGGGGGCAGGACTCGGAATTCGACGCGGTCCGTGATGAGCGGCAATTCAGAACTGCGCTCACGGAGACATCGAATCGGCTGGCCTTCGGTGCGGTGCAACGCGCCATCGCGTCATTGCAGGGCGCGCAGTGTCCCCTGCACGGCGTGTCATCCTGACTGAAGCGCAGTGAGTCGACGCCTCGGGCGGTCGGTCATGCGCCGCCCACGCGTTGAGCGGTGTGCGAGGTCATTCAGTGAAGCCAGCCAAAGCCGTGCGCCATCATGCCCAGCATTGCCGCGAGAAGCGTGACGAATAGGCTTGCGAACGCCCAGGCGCCCCGCATGATGCTTCGACGCAGATCGGCAATGTCTTCGCGCGTGAGGGCATGAAGAGCCTTGAGGTCCTGCTGCATCTCGGTGCGGCCGGCTTTGAACTCCTGGTGCATCTCGGTGCGGCCGGCTTTGAACTCCTGCTGCATCTCGGCGCGGACGGCTTTGAACTCCTGCTGCATCTCGGCGCGGACGGCTTTGAACTCCTGGTGCATCTCGGCGCGCACGGCTTGGAACTCCTGGTGCATCTCGGCGCGGACGGCTTGGAACTCCTGGTGCATCTCGGTGCGAACAGCTTTGAACTCCTCGTGCATCCGGGTGTTCAGGCTGGAAATCTCTGCTCTGACCGACTGGAATTCGCCATGCACGTGCGTGCGCAGGCCTGAGAGTTCTCCGCGTATCTCGCGCAGGTCAATCTTGATGTCCGAAACATCCGAGCGGATGGATGCAACATCCGACTCCAGCCGGACAACTCTGGATTCGATCGAGTCTGTCATGTCGAGTACCGCTGCCATGGCCGCTCCGTGACCGATTGATAGCGCTGGCGAGGGCTGTGTGTCAATACTGAAAGAGAAGAATTTCCCGAGGGAGTTGGATCGCAAAGTTATTTTGCGGGCGTCTGAATAGACGTGCGTGGCGGATGTTCAGGAATCCTATTATTGCGACGTCTAGTGCGGACGTGCGGCGCTACGTCTTCCATGAACGGGTGCCTCTTTTGGGCTGCGCGGGATGATCCGGGTCAGGTCATTCCTCCGTCGACCGACAGGATCTGCGCGGTCATGTAGGACGCTTCGTCCGAAGCCAGAAAGGCCACGACGTTGGCCACTTCCTCGGGGATGCCCGAGCGTCCCATCGGCACCAGGCGCTTGATGTCCGCTTCGCCGAACACCTCCTCGCTCATGGGTGTGGCGATGATTCCCGGGGCGACCGCGTTGACGGTGACGCCGCGGGTGGCGAGTTCGAGCGCGAGCGCCTTGGTCGCGGAATTCAACGCGCCCTTGGCGGCGGCGTAGTTCACCTGACCGCGGTTGCCGATCAGGGCGGCGACCGAGGAGATGTTGATGATGCGGCCCCAGCGGGTGCGGATCATCGGCAGCAGCAGCGGCTGCGTGACGTTGAAGAAGCCGTTGAGCGACACATCGATGACGCGGTGCCACTGATCGGGACGCATGCCGGGCAGCACCGCATCGTCGTGCACGCCGGCGTTGTTGACCAGGATCTGAATCGGTCCGGGCAGGACGCCGAGCGCCTCGCGGGCGCCCTGGGGATCGGTGACGTCGAACTGGACCGTCTGCGCGCTTCCGCCCTGCGCGTGGATCTGCTCGACGAGCGCATCGGCCGCCGCGATGGTGCGCCGGGCATGGACATACACGTGGTGTCCGGCCCGCGCCAGGCGCCGGCAGATCGCCGCGCCGATGCCGCCGCTGCCCCCGGTGACGAGGGCCCGTTTCGGCGTGCTCATGCGCTCCCCCCGGCGTGCGCGCGATCGAGCGCGCCGAACACGATGCCGGCGCGGCCGCTGAGCAGCTCGCGCTCAGCGCACTCGAGCGTGAACTCATAGAGCGCGCTGTCGGCGTCCCCCGCGAGCCGCTGCGCGCGGATCTCGAGGTCGCCCGCAAGATCATCGAGCCGGGTGACCGCAAGCTGCAGGTTGCGCACGCTCGCGAGGTAGCCGGTGCGCGCCGCTCTGCCGAGCAGCCCCGCTATCAGCGCCCCGTGCGCGGCCATGGCCTGGCCGGCGTACTCGATGCCGGCCACTGTGCCCAGCCGCTCGAGCAGGCGCAGCGGGTTCTCCGGCAGGCGGTGGCTCGAGGCGCGGCAGCGGATCTGCGTGAGGTCCCAGCCGAGCACCTCATCGAGCAGACACATGCGGCCGCGGTGCGGGATGTGCTGCTCGAGCCAGCGGCGCTGCAGGCGCACGGCGGCCGGCGGCGGCGGGGGCGGGCGGCTCAGGGACATCGGATCACCGTCACGGCGAGACGCAGATCCGCCAGATAATCCAGCACCACGCGCCCGGTGTCACGGCGGGAAATCAGCCGCAGCAGCGGCAGGCTGCGCGCCGCGGGCACGCCTGCGCGCAGCGCCTCGAGCGCCGGCTGCCCGAGCGCATCGGGGGCCTCCCGCACCAGGCCCGCCTCCAGGCGCGCACAGACCCCCTCGGCGGGCCGCGGCTCGAGCAGCAGCGCGACGGCGAACGCGCCCGCGAGCGGCCGCTTGGCGTTGAGCGGCTCGGGATAGGTGGTCTCGTAGGCGATGAGCAGCACCGGCTCGCCGGTGGCCGCCATTTGCGTGAGCGCCTCGAGCAGCCCCGCGGCGAAACTGCCGTCGTAGGCGCACAGCGACGTCGAGGGGGCGGCGGCGCGCAGCGCAATGCTCCAGTAGCCCGAGGCGGCGTTGTGCACCGAGTTGTGAAAGCGGGTGGGGGAGATCTCCCGGTGCGCCGAGGCGAGCGTGGAGCAGATCTCGTCACAGATCACCCCATCGCCGCCGGAAGAGGCGAACACCGTCGCGAGGCGCTGCGCATCCGCGCTGGCGCGGGTGACGGCCTCGAGCCCCGCGGCGAGCGCCAGGCGGACCGTCTCGCCGGTGCGGCGCCGCTCAGCGGGCGGCAGCGCCGCCGGCGGGGGCACTGCGGTCGCGGCGGGCACGTAGGGACGCTCCCCGGCGAGCACCGCCGCGGCGCTCGGCCAGTCGGCGAGCCCCGGCCCGAGCACCCCGATGCTGCGCACGTAGGCGCCGAGCGGCTGCGCTGCGGGCTCACGCATGCGGGCGCTCCGCTCCCAGCCGCTCGAGCAGCAGCGCGCAGTTCGAGCCGCCGAAGCCGAACGAGTTGGTGAGCACGCGCGCGAGCGCCGCGGGGCGGTTCTCCGTGAGGTAGGCGAGCGGCAGGTCCGGATCGACGGCGGTGGTGTTCAGCCCGCCCGGCATCAGCCCGTGGCGCAGCGCAAGCGCGCAGATCACCGCCTCGAGCGCGCCGGCCGCCCCGAGCGCGTGGCCGGTGGCGCCCTTGGTGGAGCTCGCCGGCACCGAGCGGCCGAACAGAGCGGCCACGGCGTGCGCCTCGGCGCTGTCGTTGCTCGGGGTGCCGGTGCCGTGCAGATTGATGTAGTCGATCTGGGCCGGCTGAACGGCCGCGGCGCTGAGCGCCTGGCGCATCGCGGCGCGGGCGCCGAGCCCCTCGGGATGGGGCGAGGACATGTGGTAGGCGTCGCTCGACTCCCCGACGCCGGTGAGCGCGATGGTGCCGGGCTCGGCGTCCCGGGGCAGCGGCTCGAGCAGCGCGAACGCCGCCCCCTCGCCGATCGAGATGCCCTCGCGCGCCGCATCGAACGGCCGGCAGGGCCCGCGCGCGAGCAGCTGCAGCGCGTGGAACCCGTAGAGCGTGGTCAGGCACAGCGAGTCGACGCCGCCGACCACGGCCGCATCGATGAGCCCCGAGGCCATCATGCGCGCGGCCGCGCCGAACGCCTTGGCGCTGGAGGAGCAGGCGGTCGAGATCACCGCGGCCGGCCCCTCGAGCCCGAGCACGCGCCGCACGAATTCCGCCACGGCGTACGGGTTGTGGGTCGCCGCGTAATCGAACGTGTCGGGCAGCGCCCCGTCGGGCCCGCGCCGGCGGTAGGCCAGTTCGGTCTCAAGCATCCCGGAGGTGCTCGTGCCGAGCACCACGCCGATGCGCTCGCGCCCGCGCCGCGCCGCACAGCGCCGCACCGTTTCGGCGAACCCGTCCTGCTCGAGCCCGAGCAGCGCCAGGCGATGGTTGCGGCAGTCGTAGCGGGCGAGCGGCCCGGGCAGGCGCACGGCGTCGATCCCGGGGACCTGCCCGAGGCAGGTCTCGAGCGCCGCCGTCTCGAACGCGCAGGGCGCGAGTCCGCCGCGCCGCGCCGCGAGCGCGCCGAGGGTCTGCTCGAGGCCCCGCCCGATCGCGCTCGTGGCGGTGAACTGACTGAGCGCGAGCGGCCTCACGAGAGCGCGTCGCGCAGCGTGACCGCAGTCAGTCCCGCGGCCGAGAGCGCCGCAAGCAGCCGGGGCAGCACCTTCAGCACCACGGGCGCGCCGTCCCGGGTGCGGGCCGCGTGCCCGTCGTGCAGCAGCAGGATGTCGCCGGCGGCGAGGCCGCGCGCGAGAGCGCCGAACACCCGCTCGGGCCGCCGCTCGACGGTGTCGAAGCCGCGGCGCGTCCAGCTCGCCAGCTGCAGCCCGAGCCGCTGCAGCACCGGGTCGAGGAACGGGCTGCGCAGCCCCGCCGGCGCGCGGAAGAAGCGCGGCGCCTCGCCCGTGGCCGCGGCGATCGTCTCCTGGGCCCGCTCGATCTCGGCGCGCAGAGCGCGCGGCCCGAGCAGCGAGAAATGCGTCAGATGCCGCTGGCTGTGGTTCTCGATCGAATGGCCGCGCGCCACGAGCTCGCGCGCGAGCGCCCCGTGCGCGGCGACCCGCTCGCCGATGCAGAAGAACGTGGCCCGCGCCCCGTGCTGCGCGAGCAGCTCGAGCACGCGCGGGGTGATCTGGGGGTCCGGGCCGTCATCGAGCGTGAGCGCGATGCGCGCCGCGCCCGCGCCGCCCGCGCCGCCCGCGCCGCCCGCGGCGGGCAGGCGGGTCCAGTTCGGGCCGAGCAGCCGGCTGCGCGGGGCGAGCCCCGCGGCGGTGAGCACGGCGTGATTGGCCAGCACCGCCCCGAGCGCCCAGGGCCAGAGCGTGGGCTGGGCGAGTGCGCTCACGGCCGCGCCGCCATGCACGCCCGCGGAGGCGACGAGCAGAGGCGAGGGCCGCCAGCGGGATCGGGTTCGGGCGCGGCGCATAGACCCATTCTAGCCCGGAGCCGGCGCCGGCGGCTCCCGAGCGAGCAGCCCCGCGAACACCAGCGCGAGCCACGCCCCGGGCGCGACCGTCTGGCCCAGGTCGCGCAGCACCGGCACCGAGGAGAAGGCGAGCACGCCGAAGCCGAGCACGGTGGCCGCATTCGCGATCAGCAGCGAGGCGAGCGTGAGCGGCGGATCGCTCGAGCCGCGCTCGAAGAACAGCGCGTAGTTCGAGCCGACCGCGACGATGAGCAGCATGCCGATCACGTGCAGCAGCGTCAGGCGCACCCCGCAGGCGAGCAGTCCCGCTGCCACGGTGAGCACCGCGAGCGCGAGCGGCAACACCACCCGCAGCATGCGCACCGGGGAGCGCAGCGCCACGGCGAGCAGCAGCGCGATCGCCGCGAGGCCCGCGAGCGAGTAGCGCACCGCCCCGGCGAGGTAGGTGGCGTAGAGCGCGTTGGCCTGGCGTTTCAGGTCGAGCACCGTGGCGCGCGCCGGGGCGCTCACCGCGAGCCCGGCGCGCACGCGCCCCAGATCGATGTGCCCGCTGCGCGGGGCGCGCAGCGGCAGCAGCGCGTCCCAGTGCGGCCCCTCGCGGACCAGGAGGCCATCCACCGCGGTGGCGAAGGACGTGCCGGCGAGGTCTGCGCGGCGGATTGGGGGAGCGCTGCGCGCGAGGGCCACCGCGCGCACGAACGGCGCAAGGGATGCCGGAGTGAGCGGCAGGCCCGCGAGCGCGCGGCGCAGCCGCCGGCGCAGCACGGCCGGCGGCGGCAGGGCGTGCTGGCGGCGGCGCTGCAGCGCCCGGCTCGGCAGGTACAGCGAGGGACTCTGGAACCCGCCGAGCACCCCGCGCTCCACGAGGGCGCTCAACGCCGCACTGGCCTGCTCGGCGGCGCGCAGCGCCGCCTGGCGGCCCGGCGCGCTGAGCACGACCAGCTCGCCGCCTCCCGGGGCACCGAGCGCCGCGCGCAGCCGCGCATCGAGCCGCTGGGCGGCCTGCGGCACCGGGCTCAGCGCCGAGAGCTCGCGGTTCCACAGGTGCCCGCGGTGCGCGTAGAGCACTACTGCGGCGGCGAGCGCCACCACCACCACCAGCAGCGCGCGCGCGGCGCGGCCGCGACGCAGCAGCCGCCCGGCCCGCGCCCCGAGCGGCCGCAGATCGCGCACCGCGAAGCGCGCCGGCAGCAGCCGCGGCAGCACGAAGCGCGTCGTGAGCCCGGCCGCGAGCACCCCGGCGAGCGAATACAGCCCGAGCTGCGCGAGCCCCGGGAACGCCGAGGGCAGCAGCGCCGCGAAGCCGCACACCGAGGTCAGCATGCCCAGGCGCACGGTCGGCCAGGCGGTGCGCGTCCAGTCCGCGCCCGCCGCGGCCGCGGCAGTGCGCGATTGGATGAAGAGATAGATGGAGTAATCGACCGCCTCGCCGATCAGCGTCACCCCGAACCCCAGCGTCACGCCCTGCACCACGCCGAAGCGCAGGGCCACCGCCGCCACGCCGGCGAGCGCGCCGCTCGCCACCGGCACCAGGGCGAGCCCGAGCGCCGCGAGCGAGCGGTACGTGAGGGCGAGCAATGTCAGGATGAGCACCCCGCTCAGCAGCGACAGGCGCATCACCGCGCGCTTGATGCGTGCGCGGGCGGCCACCGCAAAGACACCCGGACCGGTCAGCTGCAGCGTGGCGTGCGCATGCGCGAGGGCCGCCGCGCGCGCAAAGGCAGTGCGGATCGCCCCGATGGCCCGCGCCTGTGCGTCGGTGTCGGAGCCGGCTGCGCGGGTCCGCGCCAGCAGCAGCGCTTCGCGCCCATGGCGCGAGACCCAAACGCCCGCGGCGCGGCGCGGCGCGCGGCTGCCCCCGAGCGTGCCGAGCACGGCGAGCATCTCCCCGGTCGGATCGCTCGCGAGCGACGGGGCGGCGAGCACGCCTCCGGGGGAGGCGATGAGGGCGAGCGTGTGGCTGATGGCGGCGTGCAGCCCCGCCACGGAGAAGCGCTGGCGCGTCACCGCCGGGCTGAGCAGGTAGCGGTGCGCGAACAGGAACGCACCGTCACGGCGCTCGGTCGCGGCCGAGCCGTTCTCGACGGCGGCAAACTGCCCGTCGGCGCGCAGCGCGCCCGCGAGCGAGCGCGACAGCCGCGCGCGGGTGGCGCTGTCGGCGCCGCCGATGGCCACGATGAGCAGCCGCGAGGCGACGCCGTTGCGCAGCTGCTCGATGAGCAGCCGCTCGCGCTCGCTCGGGGCGCGCGGCAGGAACGCCGAGAGGTCCGCCGAGTAGCGGGCGCGCGCCACGATGAGCGCCGCCAGCCCCGCGAGCCCCGCCCACACCCACAGCGCGGCGCGGCCCTTCATGACGCAGGCGGCGGGCCGATGCGCATGAGCGTGCGCGCCCCGTGCGGCGCGAGAATTTCGATCGAGCGGATGTCGGCGGCGGCGCCCGCGAGGCGGATCTGACGCACGTGCGCGTCGGAGCGCAGCGGAGTGAGCGTCAGCTGCCAGTGCGCGAGCGTGCCCGTGAACCCGACGGCAAACAGGCGCTGCAGCCGAGCGCCGCGGCCGGCGAGTGTGTCGCGCATCGCATCGACATAGATCGCGATGTCAGGATAGTCACGCAGATCGAGCCGGCGGGTGTGCCCGCCGCGGCGCACCGTCAGGCGCTCGCCATCGACGATGAGCGCGCTCGGGACGGGCTTGAGCGTGTGCTGCTCGAGGTGATCGGGCGCCCGGTAGCCGAGCACGCCGGAGCTGACGAGCGGCCGGGTGAGGCCGCGGGCGTACGTCCGGGCGAGGAACGTGACCTCGCCGTGCCGCCGCGCCGCAAAGAGACCCATCAGGCGCGTGAACGGCGTTGGCGCGGCGGCGTGCGCCGCAGCGGCGCCGAGGCCGAGCGTGATCAGCGCCGCGAGCGCGGCAAGCCTACGGCGCGGCCCAGAAATCATAGAAGTTGAACCAGTTGAACGGCTCGGCGCGGCAGAGCGCCTCGAGCAGCTGCGCGTAGCGCTCGATCGCCGCGCGCACCGCAGCATCCCGCTGCTCGCGCGGCACGGTGCTGAAGTCCGCGAGCGGCTCGAACACCACCCGGTAGCGGTTCGCGCCGAGATACAGCCCCGCCATCAGCACGACCGGTCGGCCGAGGGCCGCCGCGGCGCGGAACGGCCCGGTCGGAAAGCGCGCCGGGGCGCCGAGGAAGGGCACCGTCTCGCTCCCCTGCTCATGCGGCGTGCGGTCGGCGAGGATCCCGACCGAGACGCCCTCCTCGAGGAGGCGCTGCACTTCGAGCAGGGCGAGCGGATTGTCCCCAAGCGGCACGACCGCCGCGGCCGCCTCGGGACTGATGGCCGCGAGCGCCGCGTTGATCTTGCGCGCGTTGCGCGTGTGGGCGGCCATGACCACCGGCAGCGCCGCGCGCCGCCCGAGCGCGCGCGCGATCTCGAAGCTGCCGAGGTGCGCCCCGAACAGCAGCAGCCCGTTCCCGCCGGCGAGCTGCTCGCGCAGCAGCGCCTCGCCGTGCACCTCGAGGTCGAACAGCTCGAAGCGGCCGTTGAGCAGGTAGACCCGATCGTGGATGGTGGTGGCGAAGGCGAGCACGTGGCGGAAGCGCTCCGCCGCGCGCGGCGCCCGGCCGAGCGCGCGCCTCAGGTAGGCGCGCGAGGCGCGCCGGGCGCGCGGGGCGAACAGGAAGTAGTAGGCCGCGATGCCGTAGAGGATCACGCGCCCCGGGGCGCGCCCGAGGCGCAGCGAGAAGCGCGCCATCAGGCGCAGCAGGGCCAGGCTGCCGCGCTCGCGCCGCACGGTCCAGGGCGCCGCACGCAGATTGTCCGCGGAGCTGTTCACGGCGCGCTCAACATACCGGTGGCGATGGTGCGCTCGCCACTGGCGACCCGGAAGCGGATCGCGCCGTTGCCGAGCGGCTCGTGCTCGAGCTCGAGCGGCTCGCCCGGGCGCACCGCGCCGACGAATTTCACCACTGTGACGCGCCAGCGGCGCGCCGCCCCGCCGGCGGCCGCCTCCACCGCCGTGATCACCGCATCGAGCAGCACCGCCCCGGGCAGCACCGGGGCGCCCGGGAAGTGCCCCTCGTAGGAGGGGTGGTCGGCCGGCAGCGCAAGCGGCACGCGGCTCATGCGCGCTCGCGCGGCGCGGGCTCGGCGAGCGCGCGCAGCGCCTCCTGGGGCAGCTTGCCGGTGCTGTTGCGCGGCAGGCGCGCGACCCGCAGCAGCGGGCGGGGCAGAAACACCGGATCGATCCGCTGGCGCAGCGCGGCGAGCAGCTCGGCGCTGCTTAAGCCCGGGGCGACCACCGCGGCCGCGAGGCGCGTCACGCCGGCCTCGGCGGCGCCCGGGCGCTCCTCGGGCAGGAAGAACGCCCCGTCGAGCACCCCTTCGATCGCCAGCAGCTGGTGGGTCAGGTAGGCGAGCGAGCTGCGCTTGCCGGCGATGTTGACCAGGTCGGCGAGCCGCCCGCGCAGCAGGAAGCGCCCGTCGGGGAGCAGCTCGATCTGATCACCGAGCGGGGTCGGCTGCTCGAGGTGCCCGCCGCGCGCCCAGGCGCGAGCGGCCTCGAGCCCGAGGCTCACCTGCGGCCACAGCCGCCACGGCTGCTCGCGCGCGGTGCGCCGCGTGGCGAGCTGGCCGGTTTCGGTCGAGCCGTAGATCTCAAGGAGCGGCGCGCCGAAGCGCGTCTCGGCCTCGCGCGCCAGCGCCTCGCTGAGCGGCGCGGTGGCCGAGATGAGCCGCTCGGCCGCGGGCAGGGGAGTGGATTCGGCGAGCAGCGCGCGCAGATGGATCGGTGTCGTGACCAGCACGCGCGGGGCGGGCAGCGCCGCGAGCGCCTGGGCGATGTCGGCCGGGTAGAAGGGCCGCTCGGCCACGAGCGCGCCGCCTGCGAGCAGCGGCAGCAGCACGCTCGACTCGAACCCGTACATGTGCTGTGCCGGCACGGTGGCGAGCACCGCCGTGCCGGCGGCGACACCGAGCCGCACGGCGCCCGCGCGCACGCAGCTCACGAGCCGCCCCCAGGTCTTCGGGTGCGGCACCGGCACGCCGGTCGAGCCGGAGGTGAACACGTAGGCGATGAGCGTGTCGGGCGCGAGGCACGGCACCTGCCAGGGGCCCGGGACGCCCGCGCTGTCCGGGAAGCGCACCTGCGGCAGGTCGATGTCGCACTCGGGGCTGTCCGTCAGGCAGAACACGTCCGGGGCGAAGGCGCGCAGATGCCGCACCACCTCCGGGGTGTGCGTCGGGGGCAGCAGGCTCACCTTGCCGGCGAGCAGCGCGCCGGCCACCCCGACGGCAAAGCGGTAGCGGTCGGCGCAGACGTTGATGACATGCCCTCCGGCGGGCAGATGGGCGGTGAGCGCGCGGGCATCGGCGAGGAACTGGGCGGCACGCACGGGCTTGCCGCCACGGTAGGCGAGCACCGCCTCCGGGGCGGTGTGCGCGATCAGCGGCAGCGCGGCCAGAGGCTACTTCGTCCGGTGGGCCGCCACGTAGGCGGCCAGATGGCGCAGCGAGC
>JAJYUL010000046.1 GCA_021792555.1 Pseudomonadota bacterium | reverse complement strand
CCGGATTGCTTCTGGGGTATGCCGGCCTCAGCGCCGAGGCGCTCTGCCGCGCCGCCGAGATATTCGGCGAGTGCCTCGAGGCGGTGCACCGCGAGTGAATCGGAAGGTCCCGGAGCGGCGTTGCGCAAAATGCCCCCGGCCCTTCAGGCCGGGGGAATGCGCCTCACGGAAACCCGCCGCCTGTCCTGCTGGAAGCTATACGTCGCCCGCAGCGTGAAGAAGCGACCCGCGGCGCCGCCCTACTCGAACGCGGTGTCGTACGGATAGCGGTAGGTGCCCGACCGTAGGTCTGCAGGCCCACCGGCGGCACTTTATTGAACAGATTGGCCACCGCCATCAAAACATTACAACGCGACAGCAGGCGACTGAAGCGCCAGAGCGCAATCGAAAATGGGTGCCAAATGTGTCAGTTGATTGACCATCAAGCCGATACGCACAGTCCAGACCGCACCCCAGGGAAGGCCCTGCCCGCCGGTCTCGCCCTCGCGCCGCTCGTCGATGGCCGCAGCGGCGTTCAGCCCGAGCTCGCGGACCAGGACCGGGGATTCCATCGATGTGTCGGCCCGGGCATCGAGGAGGAAACGGAACGGTGCCCGGCCATCGATCCTGACTGGCGCGGTGATCCGCCCGGGCCGATCCATGCGTGTCGGCGCTCGGCAGGCGCAGCCCGGGACAATCGGTGCCGCTGGTCGGCAGGTCGCATGCGCGGCCGCGCCGCGACGGACAGCAACCCGAGCGCGCCCACTAGCGGCAGGAGGGCGTCATGATCGGCCCCGGCAGCGGCTCAATGGATCGCCCGACCCCATGCGATTGCCGTTCGAGGCACAGGGCCGGTCACGCCGCTCGCCCCGAAGAGCGCCCCACCGCGAGCCAACGCCTGCCGCGGTAAGACTCTGCAACCAGCCAGCCGCCTGCGGCGAGAGCCGCGGAAACGGCCAGCTCGCTCCACTGGCCGCGGCTTGCCCCGCCGGACGCCACGGCCGGCACCCACACCAGCAGCGTGAACACGCCCATCTGCACCGCCGCGAGCACGGCCGCGAGCCGCGCACAGATGCCGGTGAGCACGGCGGCCCCCGCCGCGAGGTAGGCGCCACCCGTGAAGTAGGCCCAGGCGAGGTGCGCCGGCAGCCAGCGCGGAACCAACGACGCAGTCAGCTGAAGATAAGCGAAATGAGACAGCCCGAAGGCGACCAGCGCGAGGCCAAAAAGAACTCTCGCGAGCCGCACACCGCGATCGGCGGCCAGAGATCCGAACCAGCGTCGGTCCCAGCCGGCCGCGAGCCGGGTGTAGAGCGCCCATGCGCCCGCCGCCACGACCGCGGTCTCACCCCAGCTCTCGTAGAACACCGCGACGGCGGGGCTGCGCACGATGTACGGCAGTTTGATCAGCGCGAGCCACAGCAGCGAAGCGGCCAGCAGGACTCGCGCCGCCGGCGCGGCCGCGCGAGTCCACAGCACGCCGATGCCGCATGCCACGGACAGGGCCGCACAGGCGTAAGCAAGCGCCTCGCGCGCGGGCATGCCCTGGGGAACAGACCCCCAGATCCCGACGAACTGTCCGCTGAAGAGGCCCCACAGGCCGATCGCAGTCAGAATCCCCGCGAACACGGCATGTCCGGCGCTGACGATGCACACCGCCCCGCCGTCGGCAGCAGACAGGCCGCCCGGCAGCGGAGGATGGGCGGGTGCCTGGTGGGTCGCCTCGGAGGGCGCTTCAGAACTGGCCATGGTGATACTGTGCTTCTCGTTGTGATGGTTCGGTATCCCCCGCTGCGCCTCGGCCGCCCACGGAGCCGCTGGGCGCCGGCGTCCTGCCCTGGGGCCATTGCAGGCCTACCGTGGCGGCGCGCCGATGTGCACTCGCCGCCGCGTCCGGCGTACGTCGCAGCCTAGCGCCCGGGCTCGAGGCCAGAAAGGACCAGATGGATGTCGAATTCGAGGGCCACGTGGGCGAGCCCGACAGGCTCCTCGATTCAAGGACGGGCGTGACAGACCTGCGCCCCTGCCCTCCCCGCTCGCGCATGGGCACTCAAGGCTGCGCCCGGCCGGGCGTGCGCAGACGATGTGCCAAGCTCCCGGTGACACGTGACCCTGCGGTCGCTGACATCAGATCCGCGCCGCATCGGGCAACGGGCACGGCTGAGGAGACGCCCTCCACGCATTGCGGGCAGGACGGCAATGGGCGGGCTGCCCGCTGAGGGCGGCGGATGAGTGCGCAGCACTCGCTCCGCCGTGCGCCGCACCCTGTCCGAGGGCAGAACCGCATGCCACAGGTGGGGCAGCTCTCTGATGGGAGACTGCGCCGCCCCGAACTCCCCCTGGCCAAGACCGCCCTCGCACGCGCGGCGCGCCGAGGCCGGAATCATCTCGGCCGGAGCGCCCCGCCACACGAGCAGGTGAAGATCCGCCTCGAGACGGCCCAGCATCACCTCCCGAGCCGGCTCTTCGGCCAGCAGCGATCAGCGCAGACGCATCGCATAAGCGCAGGGCGCTCACCGCCCCGCAGCGCATCGAGCGGATGCGCCCAATGCAGACGGGGTTTCGACAGCGGTTGCCGGCGGCGCTTCACGGACAACGCACCTGCCGCCGGACGCGTAATACCCCGCACGGCCAACAGGGCAAGCCGGTCATTGCTCCCGACGCCCTCTTCGATGCGATCAATCCGGTCGATGGGACCATCACGATCGTAGACGATCACGGACTGCCCGGCGCGCACTTTGCGCAGACATGCGCTCAGTGCGTCTTTCAGGCGCGATACACTGGCTTTGTTCCAGTTGGCCGTTACAGCCCGATCGCGCTCCAACTGGATGACGGCGAACAGGAATGACGCTACCTTAAGCGCTGTAGCTGTGTGACAGTTCGAAGGCTGTTTGCGCGTGAGCCGCCCTGAGTCAGACCTGGCGCCGCACACGACACGGTGAGGGCCGTAGGTGCGCAACGATCGCGTTTGCGCCCGAGAGCCGGCCCCGGCAGGGACCGGGAGATCGCTCGCGTTCGTGTAGAATCGCGCGGCGCCGACGAGCCTCATCGGCCAGAACGCCTCGGCACGAACCGGCGCACACTGCCGCGTGGCGAACACGCACTCGATGTGTCCCGGTCAACGCCGGGCCGTGCAGGGCGTTTGTCTTGGATAATGACCGTGGGCGGACGCGCCGTGGCCCGGTGCGTCCCGGAGCATGCGCGAGGACTGAGACTCGGCGGAATTTGAAGCACGAAGGACCACAGGAGCACCGCACCATGTCAGGCTACCCGTTTTTCCGCCGTATTGCCCTGCAGGCGACCCTCGCGCTCATCGCCGTGGCCGCCGCGGGCGGCCTGCCGCAAGCGCACGCCGCGACCAATCTGTTCAACGTCTATGCCGGTGCGGCCTACGCGCGCTCGAACCTGCGCGCCAAGGACAGCAACCCCACGCCGTTCAGCGCCGGCGGGCCGCTCAGTGCCTTCGACCGCTCAGACTCGGGCTACCAGTTCAGCCTCGGCGTGCGCGGACTCGAGCTGCTCGGCGCGGAAGTCGACTACTTCGATCTCGGCAGCGGGAACGTGTCCAATCCGTACACGGTCCCAGGCAATCTCGGAACGTTCTCAGGCGCGACCCTGTCGCAAAAGGGCGAAGCAGCCTTTGCCATGCTGTACCTGCCCGTGCCCATCATCGACATTTACCTGAAGGCGGGCGTGGACCGGATCAGCTCGGACCTGGGCGCCCAGTTCACGCCGCTGATCTTCTGTCCCGCGGGCAGCTGCTCCGTTCCGGTCGAGCACCTGGCGCTGCACGCCACCACCACGGGGCTCGCGCTCGGCGCCGGAGCGCAATGGCAAGTCGGCAACTGGGGCGTACGGGCCGAATACGAGCGCTTCACGGCGCTCGGCGAGCATCCCGATCTGATATCGGTGGGCGTCGTCTGGACGTTCCTCTAGCCTCTCGAGGGACGGTTTCCCTCCCGCCTGCGCCCGAGGGTACGATGCCGGTTCGTGCATGCGCTCTGCGAACCGGGATCCATGGCGGACTTTGACGGCAGCTACCAGTCGCTCCTGCGGGCAGCGCACCGCTATCGCAACGCCGGGCTGGTGCACGAGGCGATCGGTGCCTATCAGCGGCTGCTCGCGATACGCCCGGATGCGCCCAATACCTGGTACAACCTCGCGCGGCTGCAGCGCCAGGCGCGCCAGTACGAGGCGGCGCTGAGCTCGTATCAGCAGGCGCTGGACCGGGGCGTCGAGTCGCCCGAGGAAGTCCATCTGAATCGCGGGGTGATCCTCTCCGACGATCTGCACCGCTACCCGGAGGCGGAGGGCGAGCTCGAGGCGGCGCTGCGCCTGAATCCGGCCTATGTCGCGGCGCTGTTCAACCTCGCGACGCTGCACGAGGACCTCGGCCGGCGCGAGGCGGCCGAGCGCACCTACCAGCGGATCCTCGCCCTCGAGCCGGGCAATCTGGAGGCGCTCGCGCGCTATGCCCAGACGCAGCCTGCGGCCGAGACAAGCGATGAGCTCCTCCAGATCCTGCACACCCGTCTGAACGATCCACGCGGCGAGCCCGCGGGGCGAGCGAGTGTGGGATTCGCGCTGGGGCGAGCGCTCGATGGGCGCGGTGACTACGCGGCGGCGTTCGCCGCTTATACCGAGGCGAACCGCCTCAGCCGGGCGAGTGCCGGCGCACGGTTCACTCCCTACGATCGCACGGCGCACGAGCGCTTGATCGAGCGCATCATTGCAGCCTTCCCCGCGCCCGCGCAGAGCGCAGCGCCCATCCCGCCGGGGGCACCCGCGCCCATTTTCATCTGCGGCATGTTCCGCTCAGGCTCCACGCTCATCGAGCAGCTGCTCGCGCGCCACCCACAGGTCGGCGCCGCGGGCGAGCTCGACTGGCTGCCCCAGATCGCCCGAGAGACGCTGGCCCCTTACCCCGACGGGGCGGCGGCCGCCACACCACAGCGCCTCGCCGCACTCGCAGCACAATACCTCGAGCATCTCACCGCCGCCTTTGCGGGCGCAGCGCAGGTCACGGACAAGCGGCCGGACAACTTCCTCTACATCGGCCTGATCAAACGGCTGTTCCCAACCGCGAAGATCGTGCACACCACGCGCGATCCGCTCGACAACTGCCTGTCCGTATTCTTCCTCCACCTCGACCAGAGCATGAGCTATGCGCTCGATCCGCTGGACATCGGTCACTATTACCGTCAGTACACACGGCTGATGGCTCACTGGAAGAGACTGTTCCCGGGGGACATCCTCGACGTGCACTACGACACGTTGGTCCGCGAGCCGCGGGCGCTCATGAAACGGCTCCTCGAGTTTCTCGGGTTGGAATGGGACGAGCGCTGCCTCGAGCCGGCGCCGGCCGGACGGGCCGTCAAGACCGCCAGCGCCTGGCAGGTCCGCCAGAGCCTGTACCAGAGTTCATCGGGCCGCTCGCGCCACTATCTGGGGCCGTTGGGCGAGCTGCGGGCGTACCTGGACGAAAGCGCTCCGCACCCGCTGCCGGAACGCTGACGCGCCCCCGGGGCCGCCGGGGTGAGAAACGGTATGTTTGCACAGGCGGCGAGTTTGTGCTCAGATGCCCCGCATGCGTGCCGCGCTGCGCATCATGTGCCTGCAGTGTGTGCTCCTCGCGGGAATGGTCCGAGCCGCGACGGCGCCGCCGGCAAGCCCGGCTCCAGTCCCGCTGGCAGTCGTGCCGGCAGCGCGTCCGAGCAAAGCGCTTGCGCCGCTGCCGCTGGCCGCCGCTCCCCCGACATTGCCTGCGGCCGCATCGACGGCGCAGAGCCCATCAACCGGTCCATCCCGACCCCTGTCCCCCGAAGACCTGCTGTTCGCCTGCCCGACGACGCTCGATCACATTGGGCGTGTCGTCGCCGCCGTCAGGATCGATGGCAAGGGCCCCTTCCGGTTCATCGTCGACACCGGGGCCAATCACTCCACGATCTCACCGCGGCTCGCGGCCACCCTCGGTCTGAAACCCTCCGCGCGCCAGTTGATCGACGTAACCGGCGTGACCGGAACTGCGGAAGAGGACTCCGTGTTCATCGCCAAACTGCAGGCGGGCGATCTCGTGATTGCCAACAGCCGCTTCCCCGTCATCTGGGCGCCCGTCATGGCGGGCGCCGAGGGCATCCTGGGCGCCGCCGGCCTGAGCCGGGACCGGCTGCTCGTGAATTTCCAACATGACCAGGTGATCATCACACGCTCGCACACCGAGGCGCTCCCCTGGGGATTCACCCGGATGTGGGCGACGCGGCTGCACGGGGGCCTGCTCAGCGTGCCGGGCCGGGTCGGGGACGTACGCGTGCGCGCGATCATCGACACCGGCTCGCAGCGCACGCTCGGCAATCTCGCACTCTACAGACAGCTCTTCGCCGAAGAGCAGGGCAAGGGCAAGTACCTCACCGCCGACGTATACGGCGCGACCCGGCAGGTCGGCATCGGCAAGCTACAGCTCGCCCCGTCGATCGATCTGGGGGCGATCAAGATCGGCGGCGTCGGCCTGGTATTCGGCAACTTCCACATCTTCCGCGCCTGGGGGCTCACGCGCCGCCCCACCATCATCCTGGGCATGGACGTTCTCGGCACGGTCAAGGCCTTCGCCATCGATTTCCGCTACGGCGAGATCGGTATCGACACCAGCTACAACTATTACGAATCCGCGAACACGCGCCCGCCAAGATGCCCGGGTCCGCTGCGCGGACGCGAGGCGCGCTGCCGCAGCTAGCGGCTACCCGACCGCGCCCCGAGGGCGCGCGGCCCGGATTATACTGGCGCTCTTCAGGGCCAACGAGCGAGCGAGATGTTTCTGCAGATCGACAACCTGCTCGCGGCCGCAGAGGTTCAGTCCGTCACGGAACTGGCCCGGCGGACCCGATTCATCAACGGCCGCGCGTCCAATCCCCGCAACACGACCCAGAACAATCTGATCCAGGACCCGACCGACCCGGTCGGCCAGCGTGCCTCGCAGATCGTGCTCGGCGCCATCCAGCGCAGCGAGGAAGCGCGCAATTTCCTCTGGCCGAATCGCATCGCGGTGCCGCAGTTCCTGCGCTACGGCCAGGGCATGACCTACGGCGCGCACGTCGATGCGGCGTTGATGAACCTCGCGGCACAGCCGTTGCGCTCGGATGTCTCCTGCACCGTCTTCCTCAGCGATCCGGCCGGCTACGAAGGCGGCGAGCTCGTGATCCATCTCGGCACCGAGACCGTGCGGATCAAGGGCGGCGCCGGCAGCGCGGTATTTTATCCCTCGACCACGCTGCACGAGGTCGCTCCCGTCGCCGCAGGCGAGCGCCTGGTGATGATCACCTTCATCGAAAGCCAGCTGCCTGACGCCGCACAGCGCGAGCTGCTCTACACCCTCAACGAGGTGCGGGCGCTCGAAGGACTGAACATGCAGTGGCACAACCGCATGAGTCTGGAGAGCGTGATCGCGAATCTGCTGCGCATGTGGGTGCGCTGAGGTGCAGTCTCGCGAGCACGGCGCCCCGAGCGGGAAGCGAGGCGCGCTCGAGGTCACGGCGGCCGAGCTCGCCGGCTCCCCGGCGTGGTTTCCGCTGGAGGCGGCGGGAGCGGATGTGCTGCGGCTCGTGCGCCTCGAGGAGGCGGCGTATCGGCAGGCAAGCTTCCTCGATCAGCGGATCCTCGCGACGCACCCGCGCGAAGGCACCTGCTCGATCGAAACCGCGGCCGCCGCAGCGGGCATGCTCCACGCGCGCGCGCATTATATCTTCCATATTGGCCACGTCGGCTCGACCCTGATCTCCCGGCTCCTCGGCGAGCACCCCGGCTTTCACTCGGTGCGTGAGCCGGCGCTGCTGCGCGCGCTGGCCGCAGCGCCGGCGCAGGCCGCGCACGCGCCGAGCCTGACGGTGACCCTGGCGCTGCTGGCACGCACCTGGCGCATCCGGCAGCGGGCCCTCATCAAGGCCACCAGTTTCGTCAGCGAGATCGCCGGCTCGATCCTGGCCACGGATGACCAGGCCGCCGCGCTGCTCGTATTCACGCCCCCGCTCGCGTACCTGCGCTGCATCCTCGGAGGCCCTCACTCGCGGGTGGAATCCCGGGCGCTCGCCCCTGCCCGCCTCGCCCGGCTGCACGCGCGCATCGGCAGCGCCGCGCTCCCGAGCCTGCCGGGCTCGGAAGGCGAATGGATCGCCATGAGCTGGCTGTGTGAGATGAGCGCCCTATGCCAGGCCGCAACGCGCTGTGCAGCGCGCGTGCGCTGGATCGACTTCGATGAGTTTCTGACAACGCCCGCCGCCGGCCTGACGGAGGCCTTGCGGGCGCTCGGCGCTGCGCCCGCCGCGCAGGAGGTGGAGGCGCTGCTCGCGGGCCCCTGGATGAGCCGCTACGCCAAGGCGCCGGAGCACGCCTATGACGCGGCGCTGCGGCGCAGCGTGCTCGAGGCGGCGGACCGGGAGCACAGAGGCGAGATCCGCCGCGCAATGGACTGGCTTGCGCGCGCAGCGGGGCGCCACCCGCTCATCGACGCAGCCCTCGCGCACTGAAGCGCCCCCACAGAGCCTCACCGAAAAATCTCAGCCGCCGGCATCGCGTCCTTCGGCCAAGCGGCGGCACGCCCGAGCGCCCATAAAAAAGCGGCGGGCCGAAGCCCGCCGCTGAAGTACTCCTGAATGGGAGTTGCGCCTCAGAACTGGACGCTGATCTCGCCGAACACGAAGCGGCCGCCCCAGTCGTAGGTACCGGGCATCGTGTTGCCGTTGCCGATCGGCGGCGACGGCAGGTCGGAGGCACCGATGACCGGCGGGGTCTTGTCCAGCAGGTTGTTGACACCCAGCCGGAGCAGGATGTTGTCGGTCGGCCGGTAGGCGGCTGACAGGTCGATGTAGTTGAACGCCGGAATTTTCGCATCCGTGTTGGAAATTCCGCCGTTCGCCACCGTCTGTCCGGGACTGCCCAGGTTCGGGTTGGGGCTCAGCGCCTCGAGCGTCACACCGCTCATGTAGCGCCAGCCCAACGTGACCGACACGGGCCGGTACGGGGTGATCCAGGTCGCGGTCCAGTCGTGCCGCCACTTGAACACCGGCCCGCCCGCGCCGCTGCTGAGGCCGCTGCACGTCGGCCCGTAGTAGCCCGCGCAGTTGTACGCAGTAGCGTTGCCGAGCGCCGCAATTGGCGTCACCTTGTAGGAGTCGAGATAGGTCCCGACGAAGTTCGTGGTGATCGCGCCCCAGCGGCCGAGATCGCGCGAGTACGTCAGGTCGACGTCCACGCCTTTCTCCTGCAGGTCACCGACGTTGGCCAGCGTGTCAGTCACGTAGCCATTCGGCGTGAGCCACAGCGAGTAGGCGGCGTCGCGGTGGATGAGGTTGCAGAACAGATCGGCGCTCGCGCAGTCCGACAGGATCGTGTTCTCACCGATGGAACGGATGATGTTCTCGATCTTGATGTCGTAGTAGTCGATGTTGGCCGAGAAGTTCGGCAGCCAGCTCGGCGTGAAGCCAATACCGAACGAGCTCGTCAACGCCGTCTCCGGCTGCAGGTTCGGATTGCCGCCGATCAGACCGTTGTATTGAGCAGCCGGATTAGGCGCAACCTTGCCGTACGCGCTGAGCGGCACACCGGTCCGGGCGCACTGCGCGGCCGAGAACTGCGGCGTTGAACCGGCGCAGGGATCCTTTGATCCGTCGAGACCGACGCTCTGTGGCGAATACAGCTCGGTGACGTTCGGAGCGCGCACCGCGCGGGTGAAGGTACCGCGCACACGCACCTGCCGGTTCGGCGCCCAGGCCAGGCCCAGCGAGAACGTATTGGTCTGGAACCCGAGCGCGTACGCGGAATGCCGGTACGAGTCGTCGGTCACCAGCGACTTGGCCCAGGGCTTGTCCTGGATCAGGGGCAGACGCGCCTCGACATACTCGTCCCAGGACTCGATGGCGCCGCTGACCGGCAGCGTGGCACCGCCCTGTCCGGCGAGATCGCCCGTCATGAACTCCACATCCGGCTGGGTGTAGGAGTTGACGTCGCGATACTCGGTACCGAGGGCCACCTGCAGGCCCGAATGGGCCGTCGGCAGCTGCACGTACTGGCTGAGGTCGCCGTTGAAGTTCGTGTCGACGATCTGCTGGACGACCGCACCGCGCTGCAGACCCGGGGTCTGCAGGTACTGCACGGCCGCCGGGCTGACCTGGCCGGGCGCAAAGATGTTCCACGGCACGCAGCCGGCCGCCAGGCCTTCGGCATTGCCGGAGGCCGTGACCGCGCACTCCGGTGTGCTTCCCGGGGTGTTGGGTGCGACCACGTTGCCGTTGAGGACGCTGACGACATCCAGCGCATAGTTCATCTTCGTCGTGGATATGTCGTTGTAGTACGTATCCAGGAGATTGACCATGCTGTACTGGTAGCTCGCGTTGTACGACCAGTTGTCGTCGATCGAGCCCTTGATGCCGATCACTTCGCGCCAGTCGATGTGCTCGACGCTGTCCTGCCGGTTGCCGCCCTCGATGTTGCGGCGCAGGATGTACAGGCCGTTGCCCGGGCCGCCCGAGTTGACGAAGCCCGCCGTCGAGCCGCCGCACCACGTCTGCAGCTCCGAGCTTGAGAGGAACGGGTTGGCGCAGTTGACGTTCGAGGCGGTGGCGAAATCGCCCGAGGGGGCGATCTGCAGGACCGTCTTGTCGTCCATGAACATGGTGCTGCCGAACACGATCGCGTGCGGGTTGATCGTGTAGTGCATGAACGCACCGGCGTTCCAGGTCTCATCCGGCGCCTGCATGTAGTTGAGCGGACCGTAGTTGAAGCGCGCCTCGTTCGACAGCGGCAGCAGCACCCCGCCGGGACCGACGGTGTTGGCATCGGCCGTCGTGCCGCTGGCGTACTTGAGGAAGGTGCCGGGGTAGGAGGTGAGCGAGCCGGAGCAGTTGAAATTCCCGCTGCCCGTCCCCGCGCCATTGGGGTTGTTCGGGCCGGGAAGGTACCCGGAAGCCATCGAGCAGGCGCTGTAGGCATAGCGGCTCTGCAGGGCGGCCGCGATGTTGCGGTAGCTCGCGTAGAAGGTGAAGTTGCCCTTGTTGTCGGGCGTATTCATGCCGGCGATGATGGTCAGCTGCTTCTGCGCACCCGTCGCCACGCTGCCCGGGGCCTCGGCGAAGTGGTTGCCCGTCCGGGTGTTGAAGTCCTGCAGGTCGGTGATGACGTTCTGGTCATTGCCGTTGCTGTGGAAGAAGCCGCCGCCGTTGGCGACGATCTTCACGCCCTGGAAGTGCTGCATCAGCTTGAAGTTGACCACGCCCGCGACGGCATCCGCGCCGTACAGCGAGGAGGCGCCGCCGGTGAGGATCTGCACGTTCTCGATCAGGGCGGTCGGGATCATCTTCACGTCGGAGCCGCCGCCGCGCGGATCGCCGTACGGCATGCGCAATCCGTCGATCAGCACCAGGGTGCGGTTCGAGCCGAGACCGCGCAGGTTCACCGTCTCCGTGCCGCTGCCGCCGTTGATACTGGTCGAGTTCTGGTCGGCGAAGACCTGGGGCAGGCGGTTCAGCACGTCATCGACGTTGACCGCGCCCATCTGTGAGAATTCTTTCGAGGAAACGAAGGTGACCGGGCTGATGGAAGTCTGGTTCGGCGAGAGGGCGATACGCGAGCCCGTCACCACCACCTCTTGCAGCTGCGGCGCCGCCGGCGCGGTGGCGGGTGTCGCCGCCGGGTCCGCCGGGCCCGTTTGGGTCGTCTTGTGCGCATTGGCCGCACTGGCCACCCCGAAGGCGGCAGCCAGCGCTCCGCCCGCGAGGACGGTGCGAACGGCTGCGCGCACAAGGGGTTTGCCAAGATTGTTGTTGACCATGAGGTCGCTCTCCCAGTGTCTATTTAATTGTGATTGCGCCTGGTGATAAAGAATCGGCAGGAGGCGATTCGTCGACCGTCGGGCGTTCCTCCGTCGCCGTCGACGGATGCGCCAGTCTCCCTTTGCGCGGTGCCGCCCGGACGTCTATCGCTCCTGTGGCCTTTGCACCAGTGGCCCGAATATAGCACGCTGTCTTAATGGCGCAACATGGTGGATGTGCACCTACCCATGCAGCCGATTCACCTTGTCGCCCCGAGGGCGGCGCTGCCAAGCGTCATCTGCAGCAGAATGAGCCGGCCAGCGCGCTCCGCCTCTTTCCCGTGAAGCACGCGGACACGGTGCTCCGGATGATCGCATCGGTGCATCTGATGCCATATCGCAACAAAAAATGCCGCAAAAGCGTTGCCATACTGCAACAGTGACTTTCGGCATCTGGAGATGGCCTCGGCTATGATGCGGCCCGTGATGGCACTGTCTCAGAACGCGCTGGAGAAGCAGGTCAGCGAGCATCTGGCCCGGGGGGACCTGGGTGCAGCCGCTGCCGCGGCCGCACAGTGCCGCCAGGCCTGGCCGGCGGCGGCCGGGGGATGGCTGCTCGGCAGCATCGTCGCGCTGCTCGGCGGGGACCCCGACGGCGCTCTCGCGCTCATCGAGGAGTATCTGCGCGGCCGGCCCGATGATGCGCAATGCCTGCTGCAGAAGGCCGAATGTCTTCTGGTGCGGAACGATCGGGCGGCCGCCCTGGCCGCAGCCGAGAGCGCTGCCGCCCACGCCCGGGAGGTGCCCGCGACCCTGGAGGCCGTCGGTGAATTCCTCACTCAGGCCGGCGAGCACGCCCGCGCGGCGGCCCTTTACGATCAGGCACTCGAGCTTGAGCAGCGCGACCGGGTCCGGCGGGCCACGCTCCTCGCGCGGCGGGCCGCCGTGCACCGCATCCTCGGGCACTTCGATCTCGCCGAACGGGACTACGGTGCGGTGCTCGCCATCGACCCGGTCGCCCCCAAGGCGCTGAAGGCCTTGAGCGAGCTGCGCCGCCAGACGAGCGAGCACAACTGGATCGCGCAGATGCACCAGGCCCTCTCGCGCCTGCCGCCTGAATCCGAGCACGCGGCCATCGTGCACTTCGGCCTCGCCAAGTCCTACCAGGACCTCGGGGACCATGAGGCGAGCTGGCGGCACCTGAGCGCAGCGAACCGCATCGAGCGGGCGCTCATCGAGTACAGCCCGGATGCCGATCGCGCGCTCATGCTCGCGATGGAAGAAGCCTTCGCAGCTGCGCAGGCTGATCCGTCCGCGGCGAGCGGCGAGTCGCCGATCTTCATCGTCGGTCTGCCGCGCTGCGGGTCGACCCTGGTCGAGCAGATCCTCTCGAACCATCCCGAGGTTCAGGCCTGCGGCGAGCTGACGGCGATGACCGATGCGATCCTGACCCTCGTCAATCGCGCCGCGGGCCCGCCGCCGAGCGATGCCCGCAGCCATGCCCAGCGCCTCGCGGCGCTCGACGGCGCATCTCTCGCACAGGAATACCTGGCGCGGGTGCGCCCGGTCCGCCTCGCGCAACCCCGTTGGACGGACAAGCAGCTGATCAATTTCCTCTACTGCCCGCTGCTCTTGCGGGCTTTTCCGCAGGCGCGCATCGTGCACGTGACGCGCCATCCGCTGGCGGCGTGCCACGCGATCTACCGCACTCGCTTCACCACCGGCGGCTACCCGTTTGCCTACGATCTGAGCGAGATCGCCGAGTTCTACGTGGGCTACCGGGGCCTCATGGCGCACTGGCAGCGGCTGCTGCCCGGGCGGATCCTCGAGCTGCCGTACGAGGAGCTCGTGACCGGCCTGGAGCCCGCGGTGCGGCGGCTGCTCGACTATGCCGGCCTGCCCTTCGATGCCGCCTGCCTCGAGTTCCACCGCAACCCCGCGCCCGTCATCACCTCGAGCTCGGTGCAGGTGCGCCAGCCGCTGTACGGCTCCTCGCTCGATCTGTGGAAGCACTATGCCGAGGGGCTGGCCCCGGCCCGCGCGCGGCTCGAGGCTGCCGGCATCGCCCTCGAGTGACCGGACCGCCGCTCAGCGGATCCGCGCCACCTTGCAGGAGCGGTGCGACGGCAGGCTGAGCAGATACGATCCGAGCCAGCCGCGCGAGATCGTGACGAGATCGCCCACCCGGGCGAACAGCCCGCCGTCGGCGTCGACTTGCGCCCAGATCTGGTGGTTGGCGAGCGTGAAGATCTCCCGATCGTCCGCCGTTCTCTGCAGAGCGACGATGCGCGAGCTGATGTGCTTCAGTTGCCGCGGCAGCTTGACGACCGCCGCCTCGCGCGCCTCGATCTGCGCCGGCGCCAGGCCAAAAGTCCGGCGCGGACTGAGATCGGGATGGGCGCTCGCTGCGGAAGCCACGGGCGCGGCGGGGCGATCCGCGGTGCGCGGGATCGAGCCCTTCGCGAGCATCCCGGCGAGCGCCGCCGACTGGCGGTCGAAGCAGGTGAGCCGCGCGGCAGCGCGCGGGATCTGCCGGCAGGCGAGGAGTGCCGCCGCCCACCGCGGCGGCGGGCGCGTCGAGGCCCAGGCGGCCGATGAGCCGATACAGGCGAGCCAGAGGAGAACCCACGGCAGGCCTGCGATCGGGCGCCTTGCCGGTGAACGGCGGCGCCGTATCGAGCCGCACCCACGCGGGACCCAAGGGACCGGACTGCGCTTCATCGATCAAGTATAGCCCGAAGCGCCCCCGCCGCCCCTCGCGCAGCTACAATCCTCGGGCGCAATCCAGCGGGCTCCCGTGAGACGGCCTATGGCTCCTGAGCTGTTCAATATGTTCGCAGTGCCGTTTGCGATCGGCCGTCATCCGGATGCGGCGCGCCTGAACCCGGCGCTGCGCGCCTTCGTGCTCGGTGTCGAGCGCGGCGGCGCCGCCAATCCGCGCCCGCTCACCTACCGCAACGAGGCGCTGTTCGAGAGCCACTTCGATCTGTTCCGCGACCCCGATCCGGCGGTGCAGGAGCTGAAGCGCTTCTGCTGGGACCAGCTGCTGGCGGTGATCGGCAGGCTGAACGGCTACGACCTGCCGACGCTCTCGCGGCTGCAGATCTACAACGACTGCTGGTTCCACATCACGCGGCGCGGCGGGTACTTCGGCCTGCACAATCACCCGAACGCCTCCTGGAGCGGAGTGTATTGCGTCGACCCGGGGCGAAGCGATCCGGACAAGAACATGAGCGGCGTGCTCTCTTTCATCAACCCGACGATCATGTATGCGATGCACATGGATGCGGGAATCGCGCGGATGCCGCTGCCGTACGCGCACCACGTCGCGAACTTCACCCTGGAGCCCGGGCAGCTGGTGATCTTCCCGTCCTGGGTGCTGCACGACGTCAAGCCGTTCGAGGGCGAGGGCGAGCGCATCACGATCGCCTTCAACTGCTGGTTCACGCTGCCGGATGCGCCCGCCGGCTGAGCGCGGCCGTCAGTCCGGATCGTAGTAGAAGCGCTTCACCCACGGCTCGAGCACCGCGCGCACCGGCTCGAGGGCGCTGCGGTAGTGGCGCCAGAGCCCGATGCCTTCCGTGCCGAGATTGTGGGCCCACTGCGCGAGGCTCGGCGCCGGTTCGTCGCGCTCGCGCTCGCGCAGCGCGAAGTCCCGCATCGCCGGATGCCACTCGAGCCCGAGGAATTCGCACACACGCCTCATCTCGCGCGTGAACCCCGTGACCACGTCCTCGTGGCGCACGAGACAAGCCTCCAGACCGAGCAGCGACGTGAACCCGATCAGCAGCTGCGTCACCGCGGCGTAATAGCGCGCGCCGCCCTCGATCGTCAGCAGCTCATAAGCCGGTGCGCTCATCGCCAGGCGATTGCGGAAGCCGCTCAGCACGACGTCGCGCGGATCGCGGCAGGCGAAGAGGATCTTCGCGGTCGGGAACAGCCGCACGATGAGCGGCAGCTTCAGTGTATTCAGCGCGCAGCAGTCCACGAACACCTTGCCGCTCGGGTCGACCCCCGAGGCGGCCACGCGCCGCCAGTAGGCCGCGCGGAAGTGCTCGAGCGTCTGCGGGGAAGCCGCCCAGAGCCGGCCGAGGTCCTCGGGCCGACGCATGAACTCGAGCACCGCCTCGATGAGGCACTCCCGCTCCACGAGCGCCGCGACCTGCGGGTGGCCTTCGAGAATCACACTGAGGAGCCGCGTGCCCGAGCGCGGAAAGCCGATGATGAAGACGTGGTCCTTCACCGGCGCGCCCGGCGCGGCTTGCGCGCCGGGCGCAAGCCGCGCGGGCTCACCCGCCGCGGCCCGATCGAGCCAGCCCGTCAGCGCCTCGGCATACTCGAGCGCACGGGCGAAGCGGCCGGCATAGTGCCGCCGCAGCGCCTCGTTGCAGCTCGTGTACGCTGCGAAGGCCTCCTCGTAGCGGCCCTCGGCATCGAGCACATCGCCGAGCAACCCCTCGACATACGCGCGCTCCACGCCCGACAGACCCTTCCGGTCGAGCAGTTCCTGCAGCCGCGCCTCGGCCCGTCCGAGCTGGCGCTCGCCGAACTCCGCGGCCGCCAGGCTCATGGCCCCCTCCGGCAACCCGGGCGCCACGGCCAGTGCCTTCTGCGCCCACGCGCGGGCATCGCTGTAGGCGCCGCGCCGGCAGGCAAGGCTCGAGAGCCCCGCGAGCGCCATCGCCTGACGGGCATCGAGCTCGACCGCCCGCTCATAGCTCGCCTGGGCCGCGGCGATCGCCCCGAGGGCGCGCAGCGCATTACCCCGGTTGGCATGCAGGTGGCCGAGCGACGGATCGAGACCGATCGCCGCGTCGAACTGCTCCAGGGCCTCCGGTGCGCGCTCCAGGGCGAGCAGACACAGTCCGAGGGCATTGCGGCAACCGAGGTCTCGCGGTGCGATCTGCACCGCGCGGCGCAGCAGAGGTTCCGCCTCAGCGCCGCGCCCTTCCCGCTCCAGACCGAGCGCCGCGAGATTCAGCAGCAGCGGATGCTCGAGACCCTCGGTGAGGGCGGCGCGCGCCTGCGCGATGGCCTCGTCATGATGAGCGGCCCGGGCGTGGGCCAAGATGGCGCTGAGCCGCGCCTGATCAGCCGCCGGATCCCGGTTCATGGAGTGTCGATCTCGGGTATGACATGCGCGCGAGTATAAACCGCGCTACAGTAGCTCCCGGAATCAAGGGAGATCCGCCATGACCAGAGTGATGCGCTTTCTCGTGCTCGCGAGCGCCGCCGCGCTCGCGGCATGCGCCAGCCAGCCCCCGCAGCAGACCCCCTCAGCAGCCACCGCGGCGGCGCCGATGAGCGAGACGCCGAGTCCGGCCCAGCACGTCGTTGCTCAGGCCAACTTCGCATTGCAGGCGGAACAGGCGGGCTTCTCGCCGGAATCACGCAACGGCACGATGCTGTACTGTGAGCACGCGCCCAGCCTCGGCTCGCGCATCCCTCGCATCCGATGCTTCACACCGCACGAGGTGCGTGTGATCCTGCAGATGCGCGAGCAGCAGCGGCAGGCCATGGGCGGGGCCACCGCCGCGCCCGGCTGCGGGACCAACGGACAGAGTTGCTGAGCGACACGCGGCGGCCGGTGCCGGCCGCCGAGCGCAGATGACGAGACGCCGTCCGCGAGCCGCCGTGATTTGCGGCCCCGGACGGCGCTTCAGTTGCGGCCATCGGCGGGCCATGGCGCGCAGTGAATCGCGCTGTCGTGCCGCGGGGCCCGTTCGTCCGCGCTCGGCTCCTCGTCATAGAACTGCCTGACCCACGGGGCCAGGATCGGCAGGACCGGCTCGAGCTGCTCGCGGTAAAGCCTCCAGCGGCCGAGCCCCCGGGCGTTGAGCCCCTGGGCGAGCTGGGCGGTGCTCGGAGTGAGCGCGGCGCGATCGTGCGTGCGTGCCGCGAAATTCCCCATGGCGGCATCCCACTTCAGCCCGAGAAACTCGCACACCCGGCGCATCTCGCGCGCGAAGCCGCTCACCACATCCTCATGGCGCACCAGGCAGAAATCGAGCCTCAGCAGGCGCGTGCATTCCATGAGCACGCCCATGACGGCATCGTAGTAGCGCGCCGCGCCCTCCAGCGTGAGCATCTCGTAGATCGGCGCGCTCATGCGGAAGCGGTGACGGAAGCAGCTGAGCACGACATCGCGCGGATCACGGCAGGCAACCAGGATCTTCGCCCGCGGGAACAGGCGCGCGATCAACGGCAGCTTCAGGGTGTTGAGCGGATTCTTGTCGACGAAGATCTTGCCCGCGACCTCGACGCCGGTCTGCGCGACGCGGCGCCAGTAGGCGGCGCGCAGCGTTTCATAGGTCGCCGGCGGGGCCTGCAGGAGCGCCTCCAGATCCTCGGGCCGCTGCATGAACTGCAGCACGCCGTCGATCAGGGACTCGCTCTCCTCGACGCTCACCACCTGCGGATGTCCTTCGAGGATCACCTCCAGGAGCGAGGTGCCCGAGCGCAGAAAGCCGAGCACGAAGACGTGCCCTGCGACCGGTTCGGGCGCGGACACGGGCGGCGCAGCGCGCCAGCGCGCCTCCTCGCTGCCGCGCAGATACTCCCGCAGCAAGTGCGCGTACTCGAGCGCGCTCGGCGAGCGGGCGGCGAACTGCGCGGCATGGACTTCGCGCTGCAACGCATTGCTCTCGGTATAGGCAACAAACGCCTCGGACGTGCGGCCCTGGGCGTCGAGCGCATCCGCGAGCAGGCCGCTGGCGAGTGCGCGCTGCTCGGCCGAGAGGTCAGCTCGCGCGAGCATGTTGCGCAGGCGGGTCTCGGCGACAGCCGGCTGCCGCTCGCCGAGTTCGGCCGAGGCGAGACTCAATTGCGCATCGGGGTAGCCGGGCACGCGATCGAGCGCGCGCTGCGCCCAGGCGCGCGCCTGCTCGTATGCGCCACGATAGCTGGCGATGCGCGCCAGCCCGGCCAGCGCCACCGCCTGCTGCGGGTCGAGTTCGACGGCGCGCAGAAATGCCGCTTCGGCCTCCTGGACCCTCGTCAGAGCGAACAGCGCATTGCCCCGGCTCGCATGCACGAACGGCAAGGCCGCATCGGCCGCGGCCAGCGCGTCGAACTGCTCGAGCGCCTCCTCGTGACGCGCGAGCCGCAGCAGACACAGCCCGAGCGCGTTGCGGGCGGGCTTGTCCGTGGGAGAGAGCGCCACGGCGCGGCGCAACAGCCGCTCGGCCCCGCCCAGATCCCCAGCGAGCTCCTCTCGCAGCGCCAGCACGTTGAAGATCAGCGGATGCTCGAGGCCCTCGGCGAGGGCCGTCTCGGCCAGCTGCGCCGCGCGGGCCACCTCCCCGCTCTGCGCGCTGCGCTGGATGGCGAGCAGCCGCTCGCGGTCCGCTTCCCGCTCGCCGCTCACGGCCGCGCCCACATGCGCAGCAGGTTTTCGGCCGCGTATTGCAGGCGCAGGCGGTTCACCGGGTTCATCTTGTCTGCCTCGAGCGCGCGCACCTCGTTCAGGGTGAACAGCAGCTCCCGCTCCTCGGCGGCGGCAATCTGGCTCTCGATGAAGGTGATCATCACCAGGCGCTCCCCGGCGCTCACCGGCGCGACCTCGTGCAGGGTGGTCGAGGGATACAACACCGCCTCGCCCGGCCGGCCCTTGATCCGAACCTCCTGGGAACCGAGATAGATAACGAGTTCGCCGCCTTCGTAGCTGGCCGGATCGCCGATGAACACCGTGCAGGAGACATCCGAGCGCAGCGGCTGCTGACCGACGGCCATGAAGGCGGCATCCACGTGCGCTCCGTAGCCCATGCCCTGGCCGTAGCGCACCACCTGCGGCAGGGCGATACGCCGCGGCAGTACGAAATGGCGCGCCAGCTCGCTGCGCTGGAAGGCCCCGAGCGCGATCTGTCCGGCGCGCTGTGCGTGGGGATCGGCCGGGTCGGGGATCAGGCTGCGTTTGGTGTGATTGTGGGGATTGGAGCTGCGGCCGTCGATGAAACGGGCAAGCCGCGCCGATTCCCTCACCGAGTTCACCTCGGCAGCCGTCAGGAATTCTTCGATCTGCAAAAACATCGCGCTATGCCCATGCAAGTTGCGGCACCGGCCAGTATAGCGGCGCAGCCCTGCTCCAGCGCGCGCGATGCCCGACCGCCAGGCACGAGCTTGCGTGCCACGTCGTCCCTGATCCGGATCACTGCCTCGAGGGGCGCACCAGAGCCGTTCCTACTCAGTGAAAACGGCATGGCTTCTGCTGCAATCACCTGCAGCTTACGCCCTGATCGGTGTAGATGAGCCCGTGCCGCAGGAGCCGCGCACCCGCCACCATCGATCGTGCCGCAGCGTGCCGCAATATTCACTCTCCCGGTGCGCAATCCGATCCTCTGTCCATGAGCGGGCTTCCGATGTGTATCTCGCAGGTCCCGACCGAGATTCCCGGCGAGTGTGCCGGCAGAAGGTAGACCTGAGCGCGGGGATAGTCGAGCACCAGAGCGCTGACCGTACCAAGAACATTCATTCCGACGATCACCGCGGGCCGCGAGTCGAGGTGCCAGTCATGAAAGATCGGGATATCCGCATACACGATCGGCAGGTTGCGCACTCCCACCGGCCCGAGATAGAGCGTCGGCGATGGGGCAACACCGCCTTTGGAAACCTGCCGAGTGACCCCGTATATTTCAGCCTTCTTGGCCTGTTGGGCTGCCGCGCGCAGCAGCGCTCGCCGTAGCGCATCATTCCCGAGAGTCCCCTCGGAACCGGTATCGATCACCGCGGTGACCCGGATATTGGCCACGCGCGCCGGAATCATCAGTAGCCCGCCCGGCGTGCGCCGCGCGGGGATATCAAGAAAGCCAAAGTGTTGCAGCGAGCCAGCGGTTGATCGGTCGATCATGACGCGGTTGTGCTGAAAGTCGATCACCACTCGCACCGCGCCGAACCCCGCCATGCCGAGGATACCATCCAAGCCACGAAGCACTGGACTGTTGCTGACGGGTACGCGCAGATTGCGCTTCTCGATGTTCCCTATCTGAAGCCGACCGATCGAGACCCATGGCAGACGCTGCGTGCCGGTCGTCCCTTCGACTCGCTCGCTACTGGACCGCTCCGGCACCAGCCCGAGCGCTCGCACAAGCCTCGGTGAGACGAGCGACCCGTCAGCCCCCGTGTCCACGAGAAAGCGGAACGGTCCTTTGCCGTCGATCCTGACCGGCGCAATGACCTGCCCGATGCGATCCCGTCGCGTCGGGACCGCAAACAACCGGCTCGCGGGATTTGGCCATGGCGCGGGCGCAGGCGGCCTCTGCGCCCACGCGACACCAGCCAATAAGCCTGCTGCGCACGCGATCCACACTTCGGCCCTCATCGCGAGTCCTGCAACACCCCCTACAGGAAGCCGCTCTCCACTCTACTCTCATTCGGAGCATCGCGAAGATGAACCGCAACGGGTGCAGTCACCGAACTGCACAACAGTGTGTCCGCACCCACACAATGAGCGCAGATTCTCTCACTCTGTGCGCCCGCCGTAGGTCCCCAAGTCCAGGCAATCGGCCACCACGATTCAGGCGACCCCATCGTGCGCCTGGCCGAAGGGGGAGCAACTGCGGAACCACGGGAACGCGTTGGAGTCCTCGCGTCTCTCGCAAGATCAACGCCATCCCCCCCCCCGACATCGCGATGACGGGGGCGTGTTCGAGCCTGCGTTCGAGCGGGCGCTTCGGACCCGGACAACGAGAGCGCCCTTGCGTGAGAATGACCTGGATGAGGCTGCTCGACCCCAAGGTCAGCGCGCAGTCCTCGACGTCGACCCTGGACGTGGCCGGTGCAATCAAACTGGAGGCAGGAGCTTATGTCTCATGGATGCGGTCCGGGTCGACCCCGACTCGCAATCACCCGGTACGGCCGAGAGTTGATCGGCCGGTCGCGCGTCGATGGACCTCTACGGGCGCCGCTCCGATCACCTTGCCGAGCCCTTGCCCCGCAGCAGCCGCTGGCCGCTGAAGAGCTTCCTGCGCCACCTGTCTCGTCCAGAATTCCGGCTGCACTCGGCGAGTCCGCCCGGCGCGCAAAAGATGGGCCCCCGAAGGGGCCCATCCGCACAGACACAATCAGCTCAGCTTAGTCCATGTCGTAAGTGAAGCCGATCGACATGAACCGGCCCACGGCTCCGTCTTGTGAGAAAGCGGGGTCATAGGGATAGAAGTAGCTGCCCCCACCGTAGGTCATCACATCAACTGGCGGTTGCTTGTTGAACATGTTTCTCACCGAGACGTGCAGCTGCAGGTTATCGTTCACCTGATACGCCGTGTACAGATTCGTCTCGAGGAAATACCCGACCGTGCAGAACTGCCTCTGGTTGGCCGGCACCGGACCGCTCGCGATGTACGGGAAGTTGCCGTCATACGCGAGAGCCTCGCCGCAGGTATTGAAGCCCGAGGACGGGTCGGTGATGCTGAAGTGTCCCACGAAATTCACGCTGGGGGTGACGGTCCACCGTCCCCGGTTCCAGCTCAGACGCACGTTGAAACGGTCCTTCGGGTTGCCGGTATCACCCGACACGCTGGCCGGACCATGAGTCCCGGCAAGCTCGTATGTGGTGCCGTTAAGCGCGAGCTTGTAGGTCAGCTCGTGCGTCCACTCCGCCTCACCCGTGAATCGCCCGATGCGACCCCAGTTCCAATGATACTTGAGGTCCACGTCGTAGCCGCTCACTTGGGTGGAGCTTGCGTTCTCGTACGGGTACGAGGCTTCCACGATCGTGCCAACGGGGGTCGTCTGCGTGACCAGGTCCGAGCTGGTGCAGCCGTTGGTGAAGCTGGTCGGGCAGTACTTCAGCGGGACTGTCGGGCCGCGCAGGTAATTCGTGAACCCGGACAGAGAGTTCGCGCCGACGATGTCGTTCTTCACCTTGATGTTGTAGTAATCCACAGAAGCGCTGAACTGCCGCACGGGCTGCAGGATGATGCCCGCCGTCCAGTTGGTCGAGGTGACATCCTTCAGGTGCGGATTGGAGAGCAACACGCCGGTGAGCGCCCACTCGCAGGTGGCCGCGTAATCCCCGGGTCCTGCAACCTTGCCAGTCGGCACCGTCGTCGGGCACAGCACTGGATCGGGGATGGTCCCCTCGCCGAATGCCTCTCCGGAGGAGATGCCCTCGGCCACCGACGGCGCGCGGAATCCCTCGCCCCAGGTACCGCGCAGCGCGACCCAGCGCCAGGGCGTGAACTTCACGCCGAAATTGGGCGAAACGTGCGATCCGAAGCCCTTGTAATTGTCGTAACGCGCCTGGGCGTCCAAAGTGAGCTGTTTGATCGGCTTGCCCTGCAGCTCGGCGAAGACCGCCCGATCGTACTCATTGCCCCGCGCAAACGCATTATTTCCAGCCTGAATGGCGTGAGAAACAGTGTACGGGGGTATATTGTTATTGCCGTACTTGATCCACTGCACGCCGACCGCGATGCTCAAGGGTCCGCCCGGCATCTGCAGCAGCTTGTGCGTGCCGTGAATGTCGATCAGGTCCATGTTGCTGGTGGGCGTTGACTCCCATGTGGGCGCAAACAGCGCTGCGCCGGTCGGACTGCCCAGCGGGTAGCCGTTGTTGAGCGCCGTCTGCAGCGCCCCGGGCATGATCTCGCCGCTGACCCGCATGTCCATCTTCGCGTACATGGCACCCGCAGTGCCCTTGATGCGCCAGCCCGCCACCGTGCCACTCAGAGACGCCAACAACCGATAGGTGTTGGTGTTGACCTGGGTCGTGGTCTGCCCGAGTTCCGGGAAGTTATAAACCAGCGGCGCGGCGGTGCCGAAGGAGTTCCCGGGATAACCGGCCGGAACGGTGATGATGGGGTATGTGTTCACCAGCGGCGCTTGTCCCGGGATCAGCCCGATCAGCGTAGTGCCGAACGGGTAGGCGGTACTCTGATACTCGCCCACCTGGTCCGTCCGACTGTCGAACCAGGATGCCTGCAGGCCGAACTGCCAACCGCCCGCGAGCTCCTTGGTGAACTTGCCGAGCAGATCGATATTGGTTGACGAGGGCTGCAGCTGCGAGGCGTTGCCGGTGAACGTGCAGCGGTCGAGCTGCTGAGCGACATCGCTGCACCCCGGATAATAGTAGTAGGGCAGTCCGCTCGTGGTATTCGGATTGATCAAGTATCCCGTCAGCGAGCCCGGAACCGCGACATTCGGGTTTTCGGCAGGATTGGCGCCTGGCGTGACGTTGTAACCGCCGAAGGGCGTGAAGTTCTGGGTATTCCAGAGCCCGGTGCGGCTGCTGTGCAGAATCTGATCCTGATGGCGGAAGTCGCCCGAGAGATACCAGTTGTATCCGTCGGTGGCGAGATCGCCGTGGCCACCGATGAAGCCGATGTGTTCGGTGGTGCCATCCCAGTTCGCGGACGTACCGGTCGAACCGGTCACTTGGAAGCCCTGGTATTGCTTGCGCAGTATGACGTTGACGACGCCCGCTATCGCGTTCGACCCGTAGAGCGCGGAGCCCCCGTCCTTCAGGATCTGCACCTGTTTCACGGCCGTAAAGGGGATTGAGCTGACGTCGACGAATTCACGCTGATTGTCGTCGAGCAGCGGATAGGGGACGCTCTGCTCACCGTCGATGAGGGTCAGGGTGTCGCCCAACGTCAAGCCGCGCAGCGAGACGCCGGAGCCACCTGATGCGAACGCGAAACTGAACGACTGACTCAAGGTGTTGGCGCCGTTCGCGGAAATGTTGCGCAGAATGTCCGACATGTTCGTATAGCCGGACTGCAGCAGCTGCGCCTTGGTGATGACCTGCACCGGGTTTGGCGTCTCGATGCTGGTCTGGGAGATCAGCGAGCCGGTGACTACGATGGTCTGCAGCGTGGACGACCCGGAGGCCGCAGGTGCGGCCGGACCGACCGCCGCGCTTGCAGGCTTCGGCGCCGGGGCCGGCTTCGCAGTGGCGACCGCCGCGCCGGCGCCGAATATGGCGACTGCACTCACCGCGAGCGCGTATCTCACGGCACGTCTGACATTCTGATTGACCGTCATGCTCTCACTCCCCGGCGCCCGCGAGAGGCGCCTGCGCAATCGGTTGTTGTTGTCCCTCTCAAACGAGCCATTCGGCACGTCCTGTTTTTATCGGCGATCGCCCTTGGCGCAGACTGTTGCCACAGGTCGATGTTGCGGAGAATACACAAGACAACCCGCGCTGTTAAGCTTTTAGGCGGCACACTGTCAGGGCACTCAGGGGAACAATGTTCATAAGTCCTGGAAACGACTGGGGCCTTAGCGAGGAGACGTCGGCGAGGCGTGTGTTGCCCGAATGCAACATCTGGAGATCGCAGACGTTGTGCGCCAGCAGGCTGACGAACGTCATGGCATGGCGCAGAGGAAGCCCGGGGCATGGGCCCAGGACCCGTGGCAGTCGAGCGGTGGGGCGCGAGTCAGCGGCCGGATCGGCGAGGCGGCTACTTCAGCCGGGGCGTGCTCCAGCGCACCCGCTGCCCGACCGCCAGGCCGAGCTTGCGCGCCTCGCCGCCTCTGATCTCGATGACCGCCTCCACGGGCGCGCCGGAGCTGATCGTCTTCAGCGAAAATGGCTTGGCTTCGGCCTTGATCTTCTCGATGCGGCCGTCCGGCGCGACGAAGAGCATATCGAGCGGGATGTAGGTGTTGGCCATCCAGAATTTCGCGACGCGCGGCGGGTCCATCGGGAAGAGCATGCCCTCGCTCGCGGGCAGGTCGCGTACGAACATCAGCCCCTGGATCTGGCGCGCCGGGGTATCGGCGATCCAAACCTTGAACCGGCATGGGTGCCTGGGCGCCTGGACGACGAGGATGGTGCGCGGGAAGTGATCCAGGTTCTCAAGCGGCATGCTTTGCGCGCGGCCGGCGACGGACAGCAGTCCGCCGAGAAGCCCCCCCGCCAGCAACGCCACTGCGGCCCGCAGAGTGCTCAGACCCTTCGTCATGACGCCTCCCCCGCTGTGAATTCTGATAATTGTCGCACAGGCGGCCGGGTTCGCGCGCGGCGATGCCGGGGGCGGACCGCTGGCTGAGCCGGCAGCCTCCCTCAGCTGCCGGGCACGGGCAGGCCCGCATCCGCCATGGAAACGGGCGGCGGGGCGGGCAGGATGTAGACGCGCGCGCGCGGATAGTCGAGGACGAGGGAGTCCATCGCGCCGAGCACGTCCATGCCGAGAATCACGGCGGGGCGGGACTCGAGGTGCCATTGCCTGAAGATGGGAA
>JAJYUL010000045.1 GCA_021792555.1 Pseudomonadota bacterium | reverse complement strand
TAGGATCGCCCGTTCGACGGGCATCGATTCGTCGTGGAGTCTATGCGCCTGCCGGCCGCAGGTGCCGCCCGCACGGCACTGTCAGCCGCTGCGCGTCATGGCGCGATCGGACGCTTGCGGTTCGACGGGAGGGTGTCCCGACTGCCGACGGTTTGTCCGCGGCCGGCTCGCGCAGACCATCGCGGCCATTGGGCCGGCCGGCGGCATGCTCATGCGCGCGGGCGAGGGCAGCGGGACGCGTGATTGGGCGGCCGGCACCATGGTCCCGCCGCGCGCGAATCCCGTGTGCGTCCCGGATGCGCTGTGCTACTTCTGCTCGGGCCGCGAGGCGGGATCGGCGGGACCGACGGGTGGCTCCTGCTGCGGCCCGGCGTCCGGCGCCGGATCGCCTGCCCGAGCCGAGCGACGCCGCTGCTTCTCGAGCTGGCGTGCGACTCTGCTTTGTTCCTTCTGTTTCTTTGCCAAGCGGTAGTTGGGTTTGGGCACTGGGATTCCTTGATCAGTTTGTGTTCGGCGGATGTATTTGCGTCTCTATTTTACTCTGATTCGACTGAGGTCCCGGCGGAGTATTCCCTGAGGGCCATCCTGACAATCGGCACGATCACGCACCATGGGGCCGGAGAGTGCAGGGCGAAGACCGTGCGCAGCCCCGATCGCCGCCCGCCTCGCCTGCTCGCCGTCATGCGTGCCGGCGCCTGCGGCGCGAGCCTCGGCCGCATCGCCCGTCGGGAATTTCGCGCGCGCCTGCGGGCGGCACGGTTCGCCCCGCCCGCGGCTGCGCGGCGGACTTGGCACTGTCCGGCGAACCGGCATCCCTGCTAGTCTTTAGCCGCCGCACGGCGAGCCCGTTTCTCTTAATTTCCATGCCCATCCGCGTACTGCCCAGCGAACTTGTCGATCAGATCGCCGCCGGCGAGGTCATCGAGCGGCCCGCCTCGGTCGTCAAGGAGCTCATCGAGAACAGCCTGGATGCCGGTGCGCGCCGCATCGAGGTGGATGTGGAGCAGGGCGGCGTGGGGCTGGTGCGGGTGCGCGATGACGGCTCGGGCATCGATGCCGAGGCGCTGCCGCTCGCGCTGACGCGCCATGCGACGAGCAAGATCGCCTCGCTCGCGGACCTGGAGGCGATCGGCACGCTCGGGTTTCGCGGCGAGGCGCTGCCGTCGATCGGCTCGGTCGCCCGCCTGCGCATCGTGTCGCGCATCGCCTCGGCGCCGCACGGTGCGCAAATCACGGTCGAGGGCGGCGCGGTGGGCGCAGTGCGGCCCGCGGCGCACCCGCCGGGCACCACGATCGAGATGCGCGATCTCTTCTACAACGTGCCGGCGCGGCGCAAGTTCCTGCGCACCGCGCAGACCGAGCTCGGGCACATCGCGCGGCTCATCGAGCGCCTGGCGCTCGCACGGCCCGAAGTGACACTGCGGCTGCGCAGCGGCGAGCGCGTGGCGCTCGATGCGCCTGCGGCCGAGCCGGGGCCGCGGGTCGCACAGCTGCTCGGCGCGCAGTTCTTCGACAGCGCGCTCGCGGTGAGCCATGCGGCCGGTCCCGTGCAGCTCGCCGGCTGGATCGGGCTGCCGACGGTCTCGCGCGCGCAGCCCGATCAGCAGTACTGGTTCGTCAACGGCCGCCCCGTGCGCGACAAGCTGCTGATGAGCGCCGCGCGCCTGGGTTACCGCGACGTCCTCTATCACGGGCGTCATCCGGCCTACGCGCTCTACCTGACGCTCGATCCGCGCCTGGTGGACGTCAATGCGCATCCGGCCAAGCTCGAAGTGCGCTTTCGCGACAGCCGGCAGATTCACGAGTTCGTGCTGCGCGCGATCGAGCGGGCGCTCGCGGCCACCCGGCCGGAGCGGGAGGCGGCGCCGGCCGCGCGCGCCGCGCCGCTGCTCGCCGGCGCGGGCTGTGCCCCTGAGAGGGCTGCGCCGGGGGTGCCGGGCCGGCTCGCGTTCGACGCGCCGCCGACCGCAGCGCGGTGGGCGGAACAGGGCGACTGGGCGCTGGCGGCCGCGGTGCGCGAGGCGCCGCCGGCTGCGGCCGAGGACCGCCCCCTCGGAGTGGCGCTCGCGCAGCTGCACGGCATTTACATCCTCGCGCAGAGCGCCGACGGACTGATCCTCGTCGACATGCACGCGGCGCACGAGCGCGTCCTTTACGAGCAGTTCAAAGCCGCGCGCGAGGCGGGCCCGCCGGCCAGCCAGCAGCTGCTCGAGCCGCTGGTGCTCGAGCTGAAGGCCTACGACCTCGAGCGTCTGCTCGAGCAGCGCGCCCTCTGGGAGCGCGCCGGCTTCGAATTCGACGCCCTGGGGCCGACGCGGCTTGCGCTGCGGCGCGTGCCGGCGCTGCTCGCCGGGGCGCAGGTGGTGCGCATCGTCGAGTCCATGGTCGAGGACCTCGGCCGGGACGGCCCCGCTCATCACCTCGAGGAGGCGGCCGACCGTTTTCTCGGCACGCTCGCCTGCCGCACTGCGATCCACGCGCGCCGCAGGCTCACGGTGGCGGAGATGGACGCGCTGCTGCGCCAGATGGAGGGCACCGAGCGCTCCAATCAGTGCAATCACGGCCGCCCCACCTGGACCCGCCTGACGCTGCGCGAGCTCGATCAGCTGTTTCTGCGGGGACGCTGATGCCCGGGCCCGCGCCTGCGCCGCACCGGTCCGCGCTGCCGGTGCTGATCCTCACCGGGCCGACCGGCAGCGGCAAGAGCGACTGGGCGGTGCGCCTGGCGCAGGAGGCGCCCGTGGAGATCGTGAGCGTCGATTCGGCGCAGGTCTACCGCGGCATGGACATCGGCACGGCCAAGCCCTCCCGAGCCCTGCGCGCGCAGATTGCGCACCACCTGATCGACGTGTGCGACCCGGCCGAGCCGTATTCGGCCGGGCGGTTCGTGCAGGAGGCGCTCGCGGCCATCGCGGCCATCCATGCGCGCGGGCGCGTGCCGCTGCTCACGGGCGGAACCATGCTGTACCTGCGGACGCTGCTGCACGGGCTTGCGCCGCTGCCGCAGGCCTCGCCAGAGCTGCGCCGTGAGCTCGACGAGCGGGCGGCGCGCGAGGGCTGGCCGGTGCTGCATGCCGAGCTCGCCCGGCTGGATGCCCCGGCCGCCGCGCGCATCGGCCCGAACGACGCACAGCGTATCCAGCGGGCGCTCGAGGTGTGCCGGCTGACCGGGGAGCGGCTCTCGGACCTGCAGCGCCGGGGCGAGCGCCCGCTCGCAGGGCTTGCGGTATGGGCCTGGGCGCTCGCCCCGCCCGAGCGGGCGCTGCTGCACCGGCGCATCGCCGAGCGGTTCGAGGCCATGATGGCTGCGGGCTTTCTCGAGGAGGTGCGCGCGCTCTTTGCGCGCCCGGATCTCTCGGCCGTGCACGCCTCGATGCGCTCGGTCGGCTACCGCCAGCTCTGGGCTCACCTCGCCGGCCAGTGCGGCCTCGGGGAGGCCATCGAGCGCGGCATCGCCGCCACGCGCCAGCTGGCCAAACGGCAGTTCACCTGGATGCGCGCGGAGGGCTTCGCCGAGTGGGTGGATCCCGAGAGCCAGGCCCTGTCGTGGAATCGCGACGTTCGGGAGCGTCTCGGCGCCCTCGGACTGTGAATCGTCCCGGTTGGTGCTAATATCCAGCATCCGTATCGCTTAGCCTGCCGCGGAGGCAGGCGCTTGCATCACTCCCGTAGGGGCGCGCTCCGGCGATCCCCAATCTGCCCAACAATTACAATCTGTGAGAACAAGGAGAACCCGATGGCCAAAGGCCAGTCGCTCCAAGATCCCTTCCTGAACGCGCTACGCAAAGAACGGGTGCCCGTGTCGATCTACCTGGTCAACGGCATCAAGCTGCAGGGCCAGATCGACTCGTTCGACCAGTTCGTCGTGCTGCTCAGAAACAGCGTCAGCCAGATGGTCTACAAGCACGCCATCTCCACGGTCGTGCCGGCCCGCAACGTGCGGCTGGCCTCCGAGGAGGAGGGCGCCGCGGAGCCCGCCGCCGAGTGAGCTGCGCACGCACGCGCCGAGGCAGGGAACTGATCTGTGTTCGAACGCCCGCGTTCCGGTGAGCGCGCGCTGCTGGTGCGCATTGGGCTCGGCGGGCCGGTCGATCCGGAGGACCTCGCGGAGTTCCGCCAGCTTGCCCGCTCGGCGGGCGCCGAGCCGATCGCCACGGTCACCGGCCGCCGCGAGCGGCCGGATCCGCGTTTCTTTGTCGGCAGCGGCAAGGCGGACGAGCTGCGCCAGGCGGCAGAGGGCGCCGACGCCGAGGTCATTCTCATCGACCACGCGCTCTCCCCGAGCCAGGAGCGCAACCTCGAGAAGCTCACCGGCCGGCGGGTGCTCGACCGCAACGGGCTGATCCTCGACATCTTCGCGCAGCGCGCGCGCAGTTTCGAAGGCAAGCTCGAGGTGGAGCTGGCGCAGCTGCGCCACATCGCCACCCGTCTGGTGCGCGGCTGGTCGCACCTGGAGCGCCAGAAGGGCGGCATCGGCATGCGCGGCCCGGGCGAGACGCAGCTCGAGACCGACCGGCGCCTGATCGCCCAGCGGGTGCGTCTGCTGACGCGGCGGCTGGCCAAGCTGCGCCAGCAGCGCGAGACCGGACGGCAGGTGCGCGCCGAGATCCCCGTCCCCTCGCTGGCGCTCGTCGGCTACACCAACGCCGGCAAGTCGACGCTGTTCCGTGCGCTCACGGGCGCGGAGGCATACATCGCCGATCAGCTGTTCGCCACGCTCGATCCGACCGTGCGGCGCATCACGCTGCCCGGCGGCACGCAGGTGGTGGCGGCCGACACGGTTGGATTCATTCGCGAGCTGCCGCACGAGCTGGTGGCGGCGTTCCAGTCGACTCTCACGGAGGCGCGCGAGGCCACGTTGCTGCTGCACGTAGTGGACGCCAGCGATCCGCGCCGCGACGAGCACATCGCGCAGGTCAACGAGGTGCTGGCGCAGATCGGCGCGCAGTCGATCCCGCAGGTGCTCGTCTACAACAAGATCGACCGGCTGGGCCGCGCCCCCGGCATCGAGCGCGGCGCCGATGGCGAGGTGAGCACGGTGTGGATCTCGGCGGCCGAGCGGCAGGGACTCGATCTGCTCGCCACGGCGCTCGCCGAGCGCCTCTCGCGCGGCACCCGCGATGCGCGCGTGCGCCTGCCGCCCGGGGCGGGCGCGCTGCGCTCGCGCCTGTACGCGGCCAAGGTGGTGCGCGCGGAGCGAGCCGGGGAGGACGGCTCGATCGAGCTCGCCGTGCAGATGCCCGACGCCGAGGTGCTCGCGCTGGCGCGCACGCCCGGGGTGGAGATTCTCGAGACGCAACGTGCAGAGACCTGATTGAGGAGCGCAACAGCAGTGGGCAGATTCGTGGTCGTGATCGGCACGCAGTGGGGCGATGAGGGCAAGGGCAAGGTCGTCGATCTGCTCACCGAGCGCGCCGCTGCGGTGGTGCGCTTCCAGGGCGGACACAACGCCGGGCACACGCTGGTCATCGGCGGGGCGAAGACCATCCTCTCGCTGATCCCCTCCGGCATCCTGCGTGCGGACGTGCGCTGCTTCATCGGCAACGGCGTGGTGCTCTCGCTCGAGGCGCTGCTGAAGGAAAGCCGCATGCTCATCGATCAGGGCGTGCCGGTGTTCGAGCGGCTCGCCATCTCCCCGCTCTGTCCGCTCATCCTGCCCTCACACATCCAGCTCGACCAGGCACGCGAGCGGGCCCGCGGGGCGAACGCGATCGGCACCACCGGGCGCGGCATCGGCCCGGCCTACGAGGACAAGGTGGCGCGCCGCGCCGTGCGCGTCGGGGATCTGTTTCAGCGCGACCGCTTCGCCGCCAAGCTCGGCGAGGTGCTCGATTTCCACAACTTCGTGCTGCAGCACTATTTCCGCCAGAGCCCGGTGGATTTCCAGAAGACGCTCGATGAGCAGCTCGCCTACGCCGAGACCATCGCGCCGCTCGTGACCGACGTGACGCTCGAGCTCGACCGGCTGCGCCGCGGCGGCGGCAGTGCGCTGTTCGAAGGGGCGCAGGGCGCGATGCTCGATGTCGACCTCGGCACCTACCCGTACGTGACCTCATCGAACACCACGGCGGGGTTCGCCGGCACCGGCTCGGGCCTCGGGCCGCGCGCCTTCGATTACGTGCTCGGCATCGTCAAGGCGTACACCACGCGCGTCGGCGCCGGGCCGTTTCCCACCGAGCTGTTCGACGGCTACGGCGAGCATCTCTCCAAGGTCGGGCACGAGTTCGGTTCGGTCACCGGGCGGCGCCGCCGCTGCGGCTGGTTCGACTCCGTGGCGCTGCGCCGCGCGATCGTGCACTCGAGCGTCTCGGGTCTGTGCATCACCAAGCTCGACGTGCTCGACGGACTGGAGCTCATCCGGGTGTGCATCGGCTATCGCGTCGGCGGGGAGGTGGTGGCCGAGCCGCCGCTCAGCCTGGAGGGCTACGCGGGACTGGAGCCGGTGTACGAGGAGCTGCCGGGCTGGCGCGACTCGACGGTGGGGATCACCGAGTATTCGGCTCTGCCGCCCAATGCGCGCAAGTACCTCGAGCGCCTCGAGGCGCTGGTGGGCGTGCCGATCGACATCATCTCGACCGGGCCGGACCGCGAACAAACCATCATACTGCGCCACCCGTTCGGCTGAATAGCGCTGTGCGCCCCGGGCGGCGGACTGGACCGGAGCCGGTTCGGGCGCTAGCGTAGGGGTCCGGGCGACGGTGACGCACGACGGCCTCGCGGCGGCCCAAGGCCCGCCGCCTTCGAGCAGGTCCTGCCCGGCGCAAGCGGCAAGGCCCCGGGGGTGATCGTTCATGCCTCTCATCAGCGTCGTGCAGCAGCTCGCCTTCGCGCGAGACCTCGCCCAGATCCAGCAGATCGTGCGCAGCGCGGCGCGCGAGCTGACGGGAGCGGACGGCGCGACGTTCGTGCTGCGCGAGGCGGACGAGTGCTATTACGCCGACGAGGACGCCATTTCCCCGCTGTGGAAGGGAATGCGCTTCCCGCTCGAGACCTGCATCAGCGGCTGGGCCATGCTGCATCGCACCGCTGCCGTCGTGCCGGATATCTATGCCGATGCGCGCATCCCCGTGCAGGCCTACCGGCCGACTTTCGTCAAAAGCCTGGTGATGGTGCCGATCAGGAGCCTCGATCCGATCGGCGCGATAGGCAACTACTGGGCGAGCCCACACGAAGCGACGGAGGAGGAGATCCGGGTGCTGCAGGCACTCGCCGATGCCACGGCGCTCGCGCTGGAGAACGTGCGCGTCTACGGCGAGCTCGAGCAGCGGGTCCGCGAGCGCACGCGCGAGCTCGAGGCGGCGCGGGCGGCGGCGCAGCAGGCGCTCGAGCTCGCCGAGCGCGCCAATCGCGCCAAGAGCCGCTTTCTCGCCACCGCGAGCCACGACCTGCGCCAGCCGTTGCAGAGCCTGTCGCTGCTCAACGGGAGCCTGCGCCGCATGGTCCGCGATCCCAACGCGGCCGAGGCGCTCGCCCAGCAGGAGCTCGCCATCGGCGCCGCCTCGCGCCTGGTCAACACGCTGCTCGACATCAGCAAGCTCGAGTCCGGCGCCATCCGGCCGGAGATCACGGACTTCGCCATTGCCGAGCTGCTCGAGGAGCTGCGCCAGGAGTTTGCCGGCGTCGCGCAGGCCAAGGGACTTCAGTTCACGGTCGAGCCGTGCGCGGGGCGCCTCAGGAGCGATCCGGCGCTGCTCGGACAGATTCTGCGCAATCTCCTCTCCAACGCCATCAAGTACACCCGCCAGGGCTCCGTGACGCTGCGCTGCGCTGCCCGGCAGGGCGGCCTCGGCCTGCAGGTGCTCGATACCGGCATCGGCATCTCTGCCGATCACCTGCCGCACATCTTCGATGAGTTCTACCAGGTCGGGGTGCCGCAGAACCGCTCGCGCGAGGGCTTCGGACTCGGCCTGAGCATCGTGGAGCGCCTGGTGAAGCTGCTCGATCTGAAGCTCGAGGTCAGCTCCGAGCCCGGCCGCGGCTCCACGTTCACTCTGGCGCTGCCCCTGAGCGGCGCTGCAGCGCAGGCCGCGCCCGCCCCTGCGGCCGCGCCCGACGCCGGCCGACAGCAAAGCCGCACGTACGGCCGCCGCATCCTGCTGGTGGAGGACGACGAGGGCGTGCGCGAGGCGACGCAGCTCCTGCTCGAGTCGGTCGGCTGTCAGGTGCTGGCCGCGGCGAGTCCCGCCGAAGCGCTCGAGCAGACTGACGCGCATGGCGCACCGGACCTGCTCATCAGCGATTATCACCTCGACTGCGCGCAGACCGGTCTCGATGTGATCAGCGCGCTGCGCGAGAGATTCGGACAACCGCTCCGGGTCATTCTGGTCTCGGGCGACACCTCGCCGGCCATCAAGGGTCTGGTGCCGGACCGGCACATGCGGCTGGCCGCCAAGCCGGTCGAGACCGAGCAGCTGCTGCAGCTGATGAGCGAGCTCGCCGCGACCGATTGATCCGCGCGGCGCATCAGCCGTGGCGCAGACGCTCGATGCGCTCGCTCGCCGGGGGATGCGAGTAGTGAAACGCGCTGTAGAGCCGGTCGGGGGTGAGCGTGCTGGCATTGCTGCGATAGAGCTTCACCAGCGCCGAAACGAGCTCGCGCGCGTCGGCCTGGCCGGCGGCGAAGCGGTCGGCGGCGAACTCCTGGCGGCGCGACCACAGAGCGCTGAGCGGCGTGGCGAAGTAGAGCACCGCGGGCGCGGCAAACCCGAACAGCAGCAGCGCCGCGTGCGGTGAGGGCCGGGGCACGCCGAGCGCGGCGTAGAAGGCGCTCTGGCGCGCAAGCCAGCCGAGCAGCGCGAAGGCGCCGAACATCACCCCGATCGAGGCGAGCAGGCGGGTGCGGATGTGATGCAGGCGGAAGTGCCCGAGCTCGTGCGCGAGCACCGCTTCGATCTGCGCCGGGGCGAGCTCCTGTAGCAGCGTGTCGAAGAACACGATGCGCTTGTTGCGGCCGAAGCCGGTGAAATACGCATTGCCGTGCGCGGAGCGGCGCGAGCCGTCGACCACGAACACACCGCTCGATCTGAAGCCGCAGCGCGCGAGCAGCGCCTCGATCCGCGCCTTCAGGCCCGCATCGGCGAGCGGCGAGAAGCGGTTGAACAGCGGCGCGATCAGCACCGGCCAGGCCCAGCTCACCGCGAGGGTGAGCACGACCCAGCCGCCGAAGGCCCACAGCCACCAGGCCCGCCCGGCGCGCACCATGAGCCAGAGCGCGCCGAGCACCGCGGGCCCGCCGAGCAGCGCCGCGAGCGCGAGGCCCTTGGCGAGATCGAGCAGGTACAGCGGCACCGTGGTGCGGTTGAATCCGAAGCGGGCCTCGAGCCCGAACGTGCGCCACAGCGACAGCGGCAGGCTCACCAGCGAGGCCAGGGCGAGGACCGAGGCGATCACCGCGAGGCCGAGCCAGGGCTCGCCCCATCCCGTGCGCCGCCACAGCGCATCGAGCAGCGCGATGCCGCCGCCGACGGTGAGCGCGAGCGTCACGAGCGCATCGAGCAGCGTGCCGATCTGTCCGAGGCGCGCCTTCGCTGCGGTGTAGTCGGCCGCCTTGCGGTGCTCAGCCAGGGACACTTGCGCCGCGAAGGATTCCGGCACGCGCTCGCGGTGCGCGCGCACCGCGGCGATCTGCCGGCCGGCGAGCCACAGCTCCAGGGCCGCCCCGGCGGCCACGAGCATCACGAACAGGACGGTCGGCCATTGCATGGGCGCGCAGTATGGCAGAGCCGCTGCGCGGGCGCCTCAGGCCGCAGGGCCGTGCCGCACCGGCGGCAGCGCCGCCTCCTCCTCCGGCGTGTACAGACGCGAGCGGGTGAGGAAGCGCACCCCGCGGGGCCCCTCGAGCGAGAACATGCCGCCGCGTCCGGGCACGACGTCGATGATCAGGTGCGTGTGCTGCCAGTACTCGAACTGGGCGGCGCCCATGTAGAAGGGCTGCCCGCCGATATCACCGAGATACACGTCCTGCGCCCCGACGACGAGCTCCCCGCGCGGCAGGCACATCGGCGCGCTGCCGTCGCAGCAGCCGCCGGACTGGTGAAACATCAGCGGGCCGTGCCGCGCCACGAGCTCGGCGATGAGCGCAAGCGCCGCCTCGGTGGCACTGACACGGCCCACGGTCATGGCGCGGCTCAGAAGAACCCGAGCGCCTTCGGCGAGTAGCTCACCAGCAGGTTCTTGGTCTGCTGGTAGTGCTCGAGCATCATCTTGTGCGTCTCGCGACCGATGCCGGACTGCTTGTAGCCGCCGAAGGCCGCGTGCGCCGGATAGGCGTGATAGCAATTGGTCCACACGCGGCCGGCCTGGATGCCCCGGCCCATGCGGTAGCAGATGTTGGCCTCGCGCGACCACACGCCGGCGCCGAGGCCGTAAAGCGTGTCGTTGGCGATCGAGAGCGCCTCGTCCATGTTCTTGAACGTCGTCACCGAGACCACCGGGCCGAAGATCTCCTCCTGGAAGATGCGCATGCGGTTGTGGCCCTTGAAGACCGTCGGCTTGATGTAGTACCCGTCCTTGAGGTCCCCGCCGAGCCGGTTGCGCTCCCCGCCGATCAGGCACTCGGCCCCCTCCTTCTTGCCGAGGTCGAGGTAGGTGAGGATCTTCTCGAGCTGCTCCTGGGAGGCCTGCGCGCCGACCATGGTCGCCGGATCGAGCGGATCGCCCTGCTTGATCTGCCCGACGCGCTTCAGGGCGCGCTCCATGAAGCGCGTGTAGACCGACTCCTGGATCAGCGCGCGCGACGGGCAGGTGCACACCTCGCCCTGGTTCAGGGCGAACATCACGAAGCCTTCGATCGCTTTGTCGAAGAACTCATCGTCCGCGCGGCACACGTCCTCGAAGAACACGTTCGGCGACTTGCCGCCGAGCTCCAGGGTCACCGGGATGAGGTTCTGCGCGGCGTACTGCATGATCAGCCGCCCGGTGGTCGTCTCGCCCGTGAAGGCGATCTTGGCGATGCGCGGGCTCGAGGCGAGCGGCTTGCCGGCCTCCACCCCGAAGCCGTTGACCACATTGAGCACCCCGGGCGGCAGCAGATCGCCCACGACCTCGAGCAGCAGCAGAATCGACAGCGGCGTCTGCTCGGCGGGCTTGAGCACGACGCAGTTGCCGGCGGCGAGCGCCGGGGCGAGCTTCCAGGTCGCCATCAGCAGCGGGAAGTTCCACGGAATGATCTGCCCGACCACCCCGAGCGGCTCATGGAAGTGATAGGCGACCGTGTCCTCGTCGATCTGGCTGATCGCGCCCTCCGCGGCGCGGATGCAGCCGGCGAAGTAGCGCAGATGGTCGATGGCGAGCGGCAGATCGGCGGCGAGCGTCTCGCGGATGGGCTTGCCGTTGTCCCAGGTCTCGATGGTGGCCAGATACTCGAGCTTCTCCTGCATGCGATCGGCCATCTTGTTGAGCACAAGCGCGCGCTCGGCCGGCGAGGTGCGGCCCCAGGCGGCCTTGGCGCCGTGCGCCGCATTCAGCGCCAGCTCGATGTCCTCGGCGCCGGAGCGGGCGATCTCGCACAGCGCGCCCCCGGTGACCGGGGTGAGGTTGGTGAAGTACTGGCCGTTGACGGGCGGGACCCACTTGCCGCCGATGTAGTTGTCGTAGCGGGACTTCAGCTCGATCTTCACGCGCCCGTGGGTGCTGGGTTGAATGGACATGGACATCGCCTCGCAGTGGATTCGGTCTGGGCAACCGATGTGCAAGGCGCGTGCCATGCCCGCAACCGCCCGAAATGGCCTTCTGACCCGAGAAGGCGCGCCGAGCTGTTGCATTCTGCAACGTCTCGCTGTGCCGAAACGGAACAGTCCCGCCGGTCTGGGGCCCGGGACGCCTCAGGGCGTAGAGGCGCTGCTCTGCCGCCCCGACCCGCACGGGCGGCTGGCTCGCGACGTTCCCGGTGATGCCCTGTCCGGCCGGGCGGCGCACGGGTACCCGGGGCCCGAACGGGCAGCTCGCGCGGGCGGGCTCTCCCGCTGCGGATGGCGCAGACGCCGGAGGCTCATCCGCCAGCGCGGATGTCGGCGGATCGCCCGCGCATCGGGCGCGGTGTTGCGTTTGTCAACAGTGTGCCGTGTCAGGTGTTGCGATTCGCAACTGCAGGTCGGGCGGGACCTGAGGCTCTGTGCGCACCGAGGGGCTTCTGCGGCGTGCGCAGCGCATGGCACGCGGCTTGCACAACTGGCGCATTAAGCGGGCAGCCGGTGTTGGGCCGTGTCTGTCCGGCGTGTCAGAACAACAGTGGGGAACAACGAATATGACGATTATCCATGTTTTCTCGCGCCGCCGGCTGTGGCCGCTGGCGCTGCTCGCCGCGACGCTCGCGCCGGCCGCCGCGCTCGCGGCCGGTTATCCGCAAGTGACCGGCGCGCGGCTCGCCGCCGCGGCCACCGACAACGGCTGGCTCATGTTCCGCCGCGATTACGCCGGCAACAGCTACGCCCCGTTCCGCCAGATCGACACGGCGAACGTGAAGGATCTGCGGCTCGTGTGGAGTTACCGCAGCCACCTGAAGGAGGGATACGAGGGCACCCCGATCGTAAATGGAGACTACATGTTCATCACCACGCCGAAGGACCACGTGATCGCGCTCAACGCGGTCACCGGCAAGGTGCTGTGGAAGTACGAGAAGAGCCTCGCCGGCGTCGCACTGAAGACAGTCTGCTGCGACGTGGTCAATCGGGGCGTCGCCCTGTACGGCAATGACGTCTACCTCGCGACGCTCGACAATTATGTCGTCGCCTTGAATGCCGAGACGGGCCGGGTGGTCTGGCAGCGGCAGATCAAGCCGGCCGACGTCGGCTACGCGATGACGCTCGCGCCGATGACGCTCAAGGGAATGGTGATCGTCGGGGAGTCGGGCGGGGAGTACGGCGCGCGCGACTTCATCGTGGCGCTCGATGCAAGGACGGGCCGCGAGCTGTGGCGCAGGTATACGATCCCGGCTCCGGGGCACCTCGGCGGCAACACCTGGCCGAAGGGCATGTACAAGCACGGCGGCGGCTCGGCCTGGATCACCGGCACTTACGATCCCTCGACCAACACACTGTTCTGGGGCGTCGGCAATCCCGGTCCCTGGCTCGCCAAGCTGCGCCCGGGGAAGAACCTGTTCACCGACTCGCTGCTCGCCCTGCACCCGCGCAGCGGCAAGATCAAGTGGTACTACCAGTACACGCCGCACGACTCGTGGGACTACGACGGGGTCAACACTCCCGTCATCACCAATCTGCGCTATCACGGCAGGCAGTACCGGGCCGTCGTCGAGGCCAACCGCAATGGGTGGTTCTATGCCATCGACCGCCTCAACGGCAAGCTGATCTACGCGGTGCGCTTCACCCGCGCCACCTCGGTCGCGGGGTTCAGGAACGGCAAGCCCTACACCGACAACGCGCTGCGGCCAACGCTCACCAAGCAGGTGTTCACCTGCCCGAGCTTCCTCGGCGGCAAGAACTGGTGGCCGATCTCGGTCGATCCGCTGACGCACATGGCCTACGTGCCGACCATCCACACCTGCATGACCATGAAGGGCGCCCCGACGTTCTACAAGGCCGGTCTGCCGTACCTCGGGGAGACCTTCAAGGTGGTGCACGATCCGGACGATCGCAACTGGGGCGCGCTGCAGGCCATCAACCTCGACACCGGCGGCCAGGCGTGGGATCACGAGAGCGCGCTGCCGTGGGACGCCGGGGCGATGAGCACCGCCGGCGGAGTGGTGTTCAGCGGCTCGGCCCGCGGGCACCTGTACGCCTTCGATGCCCGTACGGGGCGGGTGCTGTGGCGCAGTCCGCAGCTCTCCTCCGGGATCATCGCGCCGCCCTCGACCTACATCGTCGATGGCAAGCAGTACGTGGCGATCCTCGCCGGCTGGGGTGGCGGCACACCCATCTGGGGCGGGCAGATGGTTGAGTCCGTCAGCAACATCCCGCGCGGTGGTCATCTCTATGTCTTTGCCCTGCCTTAGGCCGAGCGCGCGTCCGATGCGTACGCGTGGGCTCGCGCTTGCACTGTCGATCCTGCTCGCCGCGCTGGGTGTCCAGCGCGGCGAGGCGGCCGGGGCGCCGGCGCTGTTCGCCGCGGCGCAGGCCCGCGCCGGGCGTGCGGTCTTCGAGCACAAATGCGCCATGTGCCACGGACGGCGCCTGCAGGGGTTGTCCGGCCCGGCGCTGAAAGGCCCGCTGTTCGCCTCGCGCAAGGCCGGCTACACGGTGCGGGACATCTTTCTGTTCCTGTCGGTGAACATGCCGGCTTACGCGCCGGGATCGCTCTCCGCCGAGCAGTACGTGAGCGTGATGTCCTTCCTGCTGCAGCAGAACGGCTTTCCGGCCGGCAGGGTGGCCCTGACCGCCCAGGCGGCCGCCACGAGCACCGTGGCGCTCCGGTATCACGGCCCGGCCGGCCGGCGCGGGCAACACGATCGGCGGGCCAGCGACTGCGCGGCGCCCGGCGCGCGCGCGCCATCGGCCGGTCGCACCGCGCCGCGGCGCTGCAAGCCGCTCGCGGCCGGTGCCGCCGGGTCGGCGCGGCGGGTCGATGCGGCGCGCAGCCGCCCGGGCGCGCCCGAGCGGCTGCGGTAATCCCCTACTGTACTTCCCGCAGCGCCTGGCGCAGGGTATGTAACAGGGCAAAATCCGCTGCAAATACCTGCTCTGTGCTGCACAAGGGGCGCCGATGAGAGACGAGTCCGCCATGCTGCACTCGGCGCTGCGCTGCGCCGAGCCTGCGCCGCCCGCCGAACGCTCCAAGGTGGTCTCGCTGTGGCACGAGCGGGCCCGGCGGCTGGGCTTGAGCGAGCGGCTCTCGCCCGACTTCAGCCCGCTCAGCCGCCGCGCGCTCAGCGAGCTCGCCGAGCAGCATCGCGCGCTCTACACGCATGCGCTGCCGGTGATGCAGGTGCTGCACCAGCAGATCGTCAACACCCACAGCATGGTGCTGCTCACCGACCAGCGCGGCTTGATCATGCACGCCCTCGGGGACGGGGACTTCCTCGAGAAGGCCGAGCAGGTTGCCCTGAAGCCCGGCGTGCTGTGGTCGGAGGACAGCAAGGGCACCAACGCCATCGGCACGGCGCTCACCGAGCGGCGGGCGACGCTCGTGCACGGCAGCGAGCACTTCCTCACCGTCAACCGCTTCCTGACCTGCTCGTGCTGCCCGATCCGCGGCCCGCACGGGGAGCTCATCGGCGCGCTCGATGTGTCCGGCCCGCAGGAGGGCTATCACCCGCACACCATGGCGCTGGTGCGCATGTCGACCCACATGATCGAGAACCAGCTGTTCGTCGATGAGTTCGCCCAGGCGCTGCGCATCCATTTCCACGTCCGCCCCGAGCTGCTCGGCACGCTGCTCGAGGGCATCGCGGCGTTCGACGAGTCGGGCCGCGTGCTCGCCGCCAACCCCAACGCGCTGGCGCTGCTTGGGCTCGAGGCGGGCAGCGTCACGGCCCACTCGCTGACCTCGCTGTTCGACATCGATGTGCCGGCGCTGCTCGAGCGGCGCGGCGGCCCAGGCGCGATGGCGCGGCTGAATCTGCGCACCGGGCAGGCGGTGCTGGCGCGCATCGAGGCGCACGCGGGCGGCGCGCGGCGACTCGCGGTGCCGCAAGAGCCGATGCGGCTCGCCGAGCGGGCCGCAGCGCCGCCGCAGGCGCCGCGCGGCCCGCGCGCACCGACGCTCGCCGACCTCGACACCGGGGATCCGGCGATATCGGCGGTGATCGGCAAGGTGCGCCGCGTGCAGGGGCATGGGATCCCGATCCTGATCCTCGGGGAGACCGGCACCGGCAAGGAGCTGCTGGCGCACGCGATCCACAACGAGTCCGAGCGGCGCGCCGGGCCGTTCGTCGCCGTCGACTGCGCCTCGCTGCCGGAGTCGCTGATCGAGGCGGAGCTGTTCGGCTACGAGGAGGGCGCATTCACCGGGGCGCGGCGGCGCGGCAGCCCGGGGAAGATACTGCTCGCCGACGGCGGCACGCTGTTCCTCGATGAGATCGGCGATATGCCGCTCGCGCTGCAGACGCGCCTGCTGCGCGTGCTGCAGGAACGCTCGGTGCTGCCGCTCGGGGCGAGCCGCGAGCGAGCGGTCGACATCGCGGTGATCTGCGCCACGCACCGCGATCTGAAGGACATGATGCGCCGCCAGACGTTCCGCCAGGACCTGTACTACCGGCTGAACGGTCTGGTGGTGCGCCTGCCGGCGCTGCGCGAGCGGCAGGATCTCGAGGCGCTGATGGACAGCATCCTGCGCGCGCAGGCGATGCCCGTCGCCCGTTTCGCGCCGCAGGTGCTGGCCGCGTTCCACCGCTGCCCGTGGCCGGGCAACATCCGCCAGCTGTCCAATGTGCTGCGCACCGCGAGCGTCATGGCCGGCGATTCGGGGCTGATCGGCCCGGAGCAGCTGCCGGAGGACTTCTTCGATGAGCTTTCGTGCGACGCGGCGCCGGCTGCCGAGGGCGCCGCGCCGAGCGCCAGGGAAGCGGGTCTGAAGGCGCTGCGCTCGAGCGCGGTCGGCGCCGCGCTCGAGCGCAATGCCGGCAATGTCTCCGCCGCCGCGCGCGAGCTCGGCGTCTCGCGCAACACCATCTACCGCGCGCTGCGCTCCTCGCGCTCAGCGTAGCGTGAGCGTCACGCCCGCCAGCAGGTTGATGCCGGGCGCCGGCTCGAAGTACGCGCCACTCGCCTGGTTGACGATGACCGCGGCCACGTAGTGGCGGTTTAGGAAGTTGTTGACGCGCAGGAACGCCTCCAGACGCTGCCGGCCGATGGTGGTGCGGTAGCCGCCGCTCAGATTGAACACCGAGTAGGCGCTCGCGTAGGCGCTGTTGATCTCATTGGCGGGAATCGACCCCAGATACTGCCCGCTCAGGCTCGCGTGCCAGCCGAGCCTTCCGCCCCAGGTGATCTTGGCATAGGCATTGTTGCGCGGGACGCCGGGCAGGCGGTTGCCCGAGGCGATGACCTGCGTCGGGGTCACGCACGGCGCCTGGGTGCAGGTGCGGAACGCGTCGATGTAGATCGCATCGACGTAGGTGTAGGCCAGCTGCAGTCGCCAGCGCGGCCTGAAGTGGTACTCGACCGAGGCCTGCACGCCGCTGCGGCGTGTGCGCCCGGCGTTCTGGTAGGTCGTGCGTCCGCCACTGTTGGAGACGACGACGATTTCGTCATTGGTATGGGTCAGGAAGGCCGCGACGTTGGCGTACAGGGTGCGACCGACGCGGAACTTCGCGCCGATTTCCCCGTTGTTGCTGCGCGCCGGGCGCAGGGCGAGGTTGATGCCTGGCCCGCCGTCCGGCCGATACGCGAGCTCCGAGGCGAGCGGCGTGCGAAAGCCCTGGCCGAATGCGGCATACAGATGCAGCCAGTGCAGGGGGGCATACATCAGGCCCGCCACCGGCGAGGTCGCCGTATAGGTCACCTCGCCGCTGTCGTTGCCGTTCAGCGCGGTGATGAAATGGTCCTGGGTGATGAATTTCACCTGGCTGTGGCGCACGCCGACCATCAGCCGCCAGTGCCGCGAGAGCTCGAGGCTCGCCTGGGTGTACTCATCGAGGTTGCGCGCGATGTCGTTCTCGTTGCGCCGCAGCGCGCCTTCGACGCCCAGGGTATGGCCGATGAAGTTGTTGAACCCGCGGCGCAGCTCGTTCTGAGTGTCGTAGCTCACGCCGGCGATCCACGAGAACGGCAGCCCGGCGAGGTGCGTCTGCAGCGTCCAGCGGGCATCGCCGCCGCCGAAATTGCGGTGCAGATCGACCACGCCGCCCGAGCTCGCCGGCGCGAACTGCGCGCCGACCGGGATCGACAGATACTGCAGCACGCTGCGGTGTCCGTAGTAACCCATCAGCTGCAGCGACTGGTGCGCGGTGAGCTGATGCTTGAAGATCAGGCCGCCTTCCTGCTGATTGAGCGTCTTGCGGGTATTGAACGCCAGCGCGGCAGCGGAGGTCTGGTTCGGGTCGGCGGCGAACTGGGCGGCGGTGAGCCCCTGCGCGTCCATGGAGTCCGGGCGCGAGAGCACGTTGGCCACGAACGTGAGCGAGCTGTGCCGGCCGATGGCGTAGTTCACCTTGCCGTTGAACGACTCGCTGCGCGCCTGCTGGTGGGGGCGGAAGCCCCGCCAGGCAAAGTGCGTGAAGTTGAGGTTGTAGCGGAGCTTGCCGACCGCGTCGCTCGCGTCGACCCCGGCGCGCACGGCGCCGAAGCTGCCGTAACCGAGGTCAAAGCGCAGCGATCCGGGGGCGGCGCCGTCGGCGGTGAAGATCTGGATCACGCCGCCGGAGGAGTTGCCGTAGAGCGCCGAGAACGGCCCCTCCAGCACCTCCACGCGCTCGGCGGAGCCGAGATTGAACTCGGAGACCTGGCCCTGGCCGTCCGGACCGCTCTGCGGTATGCCGTCCTGGTAGATGCGCACGCCGCGCACGCCGAACGCCGAGCCCGCGCCGATGCCGCGGATGGAGACCTGCTGGTCCTGCGCATAATCGTATTGATTGCGCACCAGCAGCCCGGCCACCGAACTCATGCTCTCGGCGAGATTGATGCCCAGCGTGTCATCGCGCAGATCCGCGCCGGGCACGCTGGCAATGTAGGCCGGCACGTCGAACGCGGGCGTGGCAATGCGCGTGGCCGTGACGACGATATCGGAGAGTCGCTGACCGTTCGAGCCGTTCGAGGCACGCGCGGGCGCGGTGGCCGCAAGAGCGGCCATCACGAGCGCCGCGGGAGCGGTGCGCCCGAGGGCGGTGCAAAGAGGGTGTTCGCCGGATCGTCTGCGCGTGCGGGTCATGGTGGCTGTCGTTGTCCTGTTGGGTGATGCTCACGAGCGCAGCGGCCGCGCGCGCGGCCGGGCGGCGCTGCGCCCGATTGTACCGAGTTCGGCCGGCCGCAGGCCGCGGGCCCCGGGGCATCGCCGCGGCGACCGCGAATCAACTGCTTGTGCGCTGCGGCCGGTCAAGGTTGCCCCTCGGATGGTTTGCGCGGCGCCGTGCCGGCATGCCGGCGGCGGGCCCGCGGCGACCGCCATCGGTCGCCACCGGCCCATGCTCGCCAGCGCCGCTGCGGCCGAGGAAGCGGAACATCATGAATCCGGCCTCATGATTATCATGAGTCCGCCCGGGCGCTGCGGCTGCTAGGATGGGCGCGGGGTCATTTCAACCCGGACATCGCTCTGGGGCGGAAACATGAAGCTGCGTACGCGTCTGCATCTGGTGGTGACGGGTCTGACCGTCGTGTTCGTGATCGTGCTGGTGACGGCGCAGATGTTGGCGACGCGCGCCCGGGTGCGGGAGGACATCGAGGCCTCGCACGAGGTGGCGACCCAGTTCCTCGGGCGCCTGGCGAGCCTCTACTGGGGCTTTGGCGGGCCGCAGGTGGTGCTCGGCTTCCTCGTGCAGCTCGGGCACGTGCGCTCGAACGACATCATCCTGCACTATGTGAACGGCCCGGTCCTCTACCACTCCCCGCCCTCGACCTACAAGGCCGGCCAGTACGCGCCGGCCTGGTTCACGCATCTGCTCGCGCCGCGCATTCCCCGCTACACGTTCCGGATGCCGGACAACCTCGAGCTCATCGTGCGCGCCGAGGTGTCGCGGGCCATTCTGGACGGCTGGGACGCCATCACGCGGCTGCTCGCCCTCACCGCGGTCCTGCTGATCGTGGCCAATGCGGTGGCCTTCTGGATCATCGAGCGGGCGCTCGCGCCCTTTCCGGTCATCGTCGATGGCCTGGAGCGGCTGAAGCGCGGTGAGCTGCGCTGGCGGCTGCCGGCCTTCGGCGGGCTCGAGGCGCAGGCGATCGGGACCGCCTTCAACCGCATGGCGCAGGCCGTCGAGGACAATGTCGCGGCCGAGCGCAAGGCGCGCGAAGCCGAGGCGCGCCTGGAGGAGCGGCGCGAGCTCAGCCGCCTGGTCGAGCAGCGCCTGGAGGAGGAGCGGCGGCTCATTGCGCACGAGCTGCACGATGAGTTCGGCCAGTCGGTCACCGCCATCCGCAGCCTGGCGCAGGCGATCGCCACGCGTACCGGCGAGCCGTCCCTGCAGGAGGCGGCGCGGCTGATTTCGCAGGAGGCCGCACGGCTCTACGACGCCATGCACGGGCTGATCCCGCGCCTCTCGCCCCTGACCCTCGATACGCTCGGGCTCACCGGCACGCTGGAGAACCTGGCGCGCGATCTGCAGAGGCGCTTCGGTTCGGTGCAGCTGTCCCTGCGGCACGATCTCGGGGTGAATCTCGGCCCGAGCGTGACGCTGGCGGTGTACCGATTCGTGCAGGAGGGGCTGATCAACGCTCTGCGCCACGCGCACGCCTCGAGCATCGAGGCGGAGCTGCGCGCCGATCCGCGCAGCCTCGAGGTGCAGGTGAGCGACGATGGCCGGGGGCTGCCCGAGGAGTGGGCCCGGCCCGGACATTTCGGACTGCGCGGCCTGAAGGAGCGCATCGAGCGGCTCGGGGGGCGATTCCGGGTCGGCAACAGGAGCGAGGGCGGCGTGCTGCTCGCGGCGGTGATTCCCCTCGACGGTGCGCCGGAGCAGGCATGATCCGCGTGCTGCTCGTCGACGATCATGCCGTGGTGCGCACGGGGTTCCGGCTGCTGCTGCAGGCGAGCGCCCAGGTCGAGGTCGTGGGGGAGGCCGATTGCGGCGAAGCGGCCTACCAGCGCTATCTGGAGCTCGTGCCCGACGTGGCCGTGATGGACATCGCCATGCCCGGCATGGGCGGCATCGAGGCGCTGCGGCGGATCCGCTCGCAGCATCCGCAGGCGCGCGTGCTGGCGCTATCGGCGCATGACGATCCGGTGCACGCCCGGCGCGCGCTGCGCGAGGGCGCATCCGGCTTTCTCTCCAAGCGCAGCGCACCGGAGGCGCTGCTCGAGGCGATCACGACGGTCGCGGCGGGACGGCACTACATCGACCCGGGCGTGGCGCAGGGGCTCGCGCTGAATGCCATCGAGGGCGCGGCATCCCCGGCCGAGCGGCTCTCGGAGCGGGAGTTCGAGGTGTTCATCCGCCTGGCGCGCGGGGAGTCCGTGCAGCGCATCGCCGAGGATCTGCGGCTCGCCGCCTCGACCGTCGGCACGCACCTCTACAACGTCAAGCAGAAGCTCGCCGTGACGAACCAGTCGGAGCTGACGCTGCTCGCGATCCGTCACGGCCTGATCGAGCCGTAGCGGCCCGTGCGAGGGGACCCGAAACACGGCTGGTGGCCCGCCCGAGCGGGCCACCAGCGCGCGCACCGTGCCCTGTTCAGAAGCTCAAAAACAGGCCGGTATCGATGTTCCAGCTGGAATTCTTCTGATTGATGTCGTTGATCGACTGAATCCGGCTGAATTCCGCCAGCAGCATCAGGTGCGAAGTGAGGTGATGATAAATCCCAAACGTCCACTTGTTGTTGTTCTCGACCAGGGTGTTGTTGAAGCTGCGATCCAAAGCGGTCGGATCGAGCTTGCTCTGCCCGTAGTTCACGCCGAACTTGGTCTCCCCGACGGTATAGGTCACCTGCGCGATGTAGCCTTCCGAGCGGCGCGCATGGCCCATGACGTCATTGGAATCGACGAATAGGCCGGTCGTGCCCACGCCATCGCCGCGGTAGTACCAGCCCATGACCTGGAAGGGGCCTGCGGTGTACTTGCCGCCGGCATCCCATGCGCTGCTGCTGTAATCGAGCGTGCTCGCCCCGACCGGGCAGGCGGTCGCGGCGAGTATGCCGGTATCGGTGCAGTCCACGCGTTGTTGCTGGTAGAGACCGCTCGCCGACAGATACAGGTTGCCGTGCGTATAGGTGATCTTCCACTGAGCGCCCGGGCTGTGGTGATTCACCGGCTGCTGCCCGAGGATGTTCAGAGGATCGAAGATGCCGACGGTGAGGTTCGCGCCATCCACGGTCGGGGTCGTGTAGTCGATCTGCGAGAGCCAGTCGGCGTAGATGTAGCCGAGGCCAATCGAGCCCAGCGAGGTATTCTCGGGAGTGGCGTAAGTGCCATTGCCGGCGCCGACGCCGAGCAGCGTCATGTCGTTCAGGATGGCATCAGAGGCGAACAGTCCCAGATTGCGTCCCGCCAGGACGGTGCCGTATTCCTTGCTGCTGACGGTCATGAAAACCTGACGAATGTCGAGGCCGGCGCTGCCGAGGGCGGTGTGCTGCAAGGTCGGATTGGTGTTCGCGATATTCGGGCTGCCGCCGTTGTTGGTGCTGATGCCCGGATACAGGCCGAACGTGAAGGCGATCTTGTAGCCTTTCTCGACGGTCGAAGCCCCGATATCGAGCGCCGCGGGCAGCAGGCCGTTCGATACCGAGGAGGAGCCGCCCGTCGCCACGCAGGCGAGGCCACCGCTTATGGCGTGCGCCGAGGTGCTGGATTGGCAATGCGAGTAGATGTAGCTGGCATTGACGTTGCCGCTGACCGACAGGTCCCATTTGCCGGCCTTGACGCTCACTGCTGCGTTGGCCGCTGGCGCGCCGAGCGCCGCGCTCACTCCCAGGATCGCGACGTAGAAACTGGCTTTGCGAAATATCATGAAAGGCCCCCGGTGTTGTACGTTCTGCTGGCCTGCGGAGTAGCAATTGCCGTGCCATCGCTTCGGGCTGTGCCCGCCGTTGCGCGCCGGACACAGCAAAAGCGCGGGAAATCGCCGGAATGGGGCAGGATGTTGGCGTACGGGACAGTGTGTCACGGTTCCGGAACATCGAATCCGCCCGAATGCCGCCGGGAGACGTTTCAGACCCGCACCCCGGGTCCCGCGTGGGCACACTATCGGGGTCATGGGCGCAGCGCGCTCGGTCGGGGGTGTTTCGATTGGTGACACTGTCACGCGCAGACGTGACACACATGGCGCAGCGTCGGTGCGCCGCAGGGGGCAAACGTATGATGAACGCAACAGAAAATCCGCCGGATCCGGTCACGGTCGAGCCGTCCGCAGCGCTTGCCGAATCCGTGCTCGCGGGGACCTGTCTCACGCTGGAGGAGCTGGCCGGCGAGGACCCGCAGATGCTGCGCAACGTGCGCTGCGCCTACCGCATCGCCGATACCGACATCCCGGTGCTCATCCAGGGCCCCACCGGTTCGGGCAAGGAGGCGTTCGCGCGCGCCATCCACCTGGTGAGCCGCCGCGCCGCGCGGCCGTTCGTCGCGGTCAACTGCGCGGCGATTCCCGAAACCCTCATCGAGAGCGAGCTGTTCGGCTACCGCCCCGGAGCGTTCACCGGCGCGCGCCGCGAGGGGCTGCGGGGACGCATCGCGCAGTCCTCGGGCGGCACGCTCTTTCTCGATGAGATCGGCGACATGCCGCTGGCGCTGCAGAGCCGCCTGCTGCGCGTGCTCGAGGAGCACCAGATCGTGCCGCTCGGCAGCGACAGCGCCTGCGAGGTGGATCTGCACGTGCTCGCCGCCTCGCACCGCGACCTGCGCGAGATGATCGCGCGCGGGACGTTCCGCGAGGATCTGTACTACCGGCTCAACGGGCTGACGCTCGAGCTGCCGGCGCTGTGCGCGCGGGCCGACAAGGAGCGGGTCATCCACCAGACCCTCGCCGCCGAAACCCGCGTGCACGGCGCGACGCGCATCGACCGCGAGGCGCTCGAGAGCCTGCTCGGCTATTGCTGGCCCGGCAACGTGCGCGAGCTGCGCAATGTCATCCGCACCGCGCTCGCCATCTGCGACGGGGGCGTCATCCGCCTCACCGATCTGCCGGTGCAGATTGCCGCAGCGGGGCGCGCGTCAGCGCCGCGCGCCGGCGAGGCGGCGTGGCTGGCGCCGCCGCCGCGCCATCCGGATCTGCTGCGCACCGCGGAGCGTGCGACGCTGCTGCGCGTCATCGACGTCAACCGCGGCAACATGAGCCGGGCCGCGGCGGACCTCGGGGTCAGCCGCAACACTCTGTACCGCAAAATGAAGCGGCACGGCATCGCGCCGGAGAGCTGCCGGGCGGGCGGCTTCCGTTAGCGGGCCTCCGCGGGGAGGCTCCGCGGGAGCGGTGTGCTCAGCGCCGCACCGGCAGGCTGATGTGCAGCCGGCGCAGATTGCGGTAGAGCGTGTTGCGGCCGATGCCGAGCGATTGCGCGACGCGGCTGAGATTGCCCTGGTGCAGCTCGATCTCGTGCAGCAGCGCACGGCGCTCGGCCCGCTCGAGCGGATTGAGGCCCTGCGCCTGCTCGCTCTGCGTGTCTTCGGTGCGCACCTCGCCGGCGCCGTACTCGGCGGGCAGGCAGCCGGCGTCGAGCTGGTTGCTCGAGCGCATGGCGATCATCCCGCGCAGCACGTTGCGCAGCTGGCGGATGTTGCCCGGCCAGCTGTAGGCCTTGAGCGCATCGACCATGTCCTCGCCCATCGAGACCGCGGGCGTGGCGGCGCTCTCCTGCGCAAAGATGTGGCGGATCACGGCGGCCTTGTCCTTGCGCTCGCGCAGCGCCGGCAGGGTGAGCACCAGGCCCTGCAGCCGGTAGAACAGGTCCTCGCGAAATTCCCCGCGCTGCACCTTGTCGTGCAGGTCGCGGCGCGTGGCGCTCACCAGCTGCACATCGATGCGCACCGGCTCCTGGGCGGCGGCCGAGGGCAGCGTGTGCTCCTCGATCAGGTGCAGCACCTGCGTCTGCAGCGCGCTCGGCAGCTCCCCGACGTCGTCGAGGAACAGCGTGCCGCCATTGGCCTGCAGGAAGCGGTTGAGCAGCTGCTCGGTCAGCGTGACGGCCGCGGGCGCGGCGGCGGCCGCTTCGGCCGGGGGGTGCGGCTCCGACATCGAGCCGCAGTGCACCGTGACGAACGGCTTCTCGGCCCGCTCGCTCGAGGCGTGCAGCGCGCGCGCGAAACACTCCTTGCCGGTGCCCGACTCGCCGATCAGCAGAATGGGGATCTCGCGCGAGAGCGTGCGCCGCGTGGCCTGGATGTTGCGCGCCATGACCGGGTCGCCGAAGTCGAGCTCCTCGAGCGGTCCACGGTCGCGGTCCAGGTGCGCCGGAGCGGGACTCAGCGCGCCGTGCGGCTTCGCTCCGCGCTTGGACTGGGGCGCCTGCGCGATGCCGAACACCCGCCCGCCGTGGCGGGCATCGTAGAGCGTGAGGGGGTGGAAGGACTTGCGCTGGCTGCGGGCGAGCAACGCATTGAGGGAGACCGAGAACACCCGCTCGAGCGGCGCGCCGAGCAGTTCGGCGGCGGTGGAGAAGCCGAGCTGGAACAGCGCATTGCGGTCGAGCGCGGTGATCGCCCCGGCGCCGTCGAGGGCGATGATGCCCTCGCCCCAGGTGCCGAGCAGCTCCGGGCGGCTGTGGAAGCGCACCACGAACGCGTCGCGGAAGTGATGCAGGAACAGCCGGTTTTCGATCATCTGCGCGGCCATGTTGACCAGCACCAGGGTGTGCTGCTGGGCGCGGTCGGACTCACCGGAGGCATCCAGCACCGCGATCAGCTCGCCGCGATGGTCGAAGATCGGAGCTGCGCAGCAGGTCAGGCCGCTGTTGCGCGAGAAGAAGTGCTGCTCGCGGTGCACGATGAGCGGCGTGCGCTCGACGAGGCAGGTGCCCATGCCGTTGGTGCCGCCGTGCTCCTCGTTCCACACCGCCCCGAGCACAAGCCCGGTGCGGAAGGCGGCGTTGCGGAAGCTGAAGTCCCCGTAGTAATCGAGCAGCACGCCGTCGCGGTCGGTGAGGATGATGGAGTAGCCGGATCCGGCAAGCTGGTGATAAAGGTGCGCCATCTCCGCGTCGGCGAGCGCCAGCAGGTCGTGGTTGCTCTCCTTGCGCTGCAGGCGCTCCTGGCGCGGCAGCACGTACGGCTCGCGCTCCGACTTCGGATCGAGGTGATACTGGTTCAGGCAGCGCAGCCAAGAGCGGCGGATGTACTCCGGCGTGCCGGACTCCTCCTGCCGCAGCACTCTTCGCGCCGCTGCCTGCGGGTGACGATGACGGTTGTCAATGCCCCGAAGCATGGCTTCACCCCCCCCTGATTAGCCGGCCTGAACCCACAAATTATGCCCCCTGGGCCTCCCTGGCAACCGATCAGGGTCATCTTTGATACAGCCCGGGGCCATAGTGTTCCGAATCGGGACAGTACAGCGCGCCGGTGCACACGCGCCCCTCGGATGGGATCTTGCGTTTTGGGCCCGCGTAGACTGCGCCGGCGGGCCTCCAGGGCCCCCGAAAACATGCGAGCAGCATCATGAAAACCAAAGCCGCCATTGCCTTTGAGGCAGGCAAACCGCTTGAAGTGGTGACCGTGGACCTTGAGGGGCCGAAGGCCGGAGAGGTTCTGGTGGAGATCAAGGCGAGCGGGGTATGCCACACGGACGAGTTCA
>JAJYUL010000006.1 GCA_021792555.1 Pseudomonadota bacterium | reverse complement strand
TTCGCGTAGGCCTGCCGGTAGGTCGGGTCGTTGTGCAGCGCCTCGTGGTAAACCTCGAGGAAGTTCGTCGCCGAGGCGCCCGAGGCGGCCCCGAGCGCCAGCACGCCGCCAAGCAGCGCGAGAAGGAAATGACGTGGGGTGGTTTGCATGAGCTTCCCTAAAAACACCGCCGGGGAGGCAAAGTTGCACCCCGGTGGACAGAATTTGCCTCGCGGCCGCCCGGGCTGTCGGTCCGTGCCGCAGCCGCCGGCCGCCCGGATCAGAAGATGAACTCTACCGGGCGCTCGGCGTGCACCAGCGGATCGATGACCGTCTCGAACAGGCTCTCTTCGGTCCATGCGTTCTGCGCGACGCGCCGCACGAGCTTCGCCTCCATCACCGGAGCGTCGCCGACGACCACGAACAGCCGGCCGCCGACGCTCAGGGCATTCTGCCAGCGGGGATCGTATACGGGCATCGAGGCCGTCACGGCAATCGCCTCGAAGCGGCCCGTCGGCTCGAACGTCATGGCGTCCGTGGTGACCACGTCGATGTCACGGAAACCGAGGGAAGACACCGTCCGGCGGGCCATGTCGGCCAGCTCCGGGACGATCTCGAGCGACTGGACCGACTTGCCGAGCGTGCCCAGGCAGGCCGCAACGAACCCCGAGCCGGTGCCGATCTCGAGCACCCGCTCGCCGCCGCCGAGCTCGAGCGCCGAGAGCAGCCGGCCGACGAGGCTCGGGCGCAGCATGTGCTGTCCGGCCGGCAGGGGCACCTCGCTATCGGCATACGCCAGGAAGCGGTACTGCGGCGGTGTGAACGCCTCGCGGGGCACTTTGCGGAACGTATCCAGAACGCGCTCCTCGAGCACATCCCAGGCGCGCACCTGCTGCTCGATCATCTGTTCGCGGGCATCGGCCGGCATCGTGACGGGACTCCAGTCGCATCAATGGCTTCCCCGCAACCCGGGGCAGGGGAAAATTACGGGTTTTCGGCGCTCCTGCCAAGCCGATTTGCGACGAGATATGGTGAAATAGCGCTGGAACGCCCCTGTCCGTGCGTTATGCTCCGGCCGTTCGCGTCCCCAGCTATGGATATAATCAATAAGTCGCGGAGCAGCCTGGACGCAGCCGCCCAAGGGAAGCTGAGCTGAATGTCGATCGTCTGGGCCCTCTGCCTTCTGCTGGCGCTGTTCGCGGCCGTCTTCATGTTGCTGCGCACCGAACGCCTGCGGCGCCGTGAGCGCCGCGCGCTCGAGTCGCTTGCGCAGCAGATCGAGCATCTTCCCCCCGAGCGCCCGGCGCTTGCCCCTGTGAATGGGCCCGACGGGGCAGTGGGCCAGCTGGTCACGGCCGTCAATCACCTGCTCGGCAGCGCCGCCGCACCGCAGCGGCGCGATGCGCTCGCCGCGCACCGCGAGTTCGACGCCTTGGGCGCGCGGGTTCAGCAGGCGGTGCTGGTGCACCGCAACGTCATCGTGTATGCCAATGCACGGCTCGCCCGGCTTCTTGGCACCGAGCCGCAGGTGCTGCTCGGCCGGCCGCTCGCCGAGCTCGTGGCTGCGGATTACGCCGATCTGGTCGCCGAGAACATCCGCCGTCACCTCTCGGGCGAGGCGGCCGCGGAACGCTATGAAGTCGATCTGCCCGGGGCCGACGGCCCGATGCGGCTGGAGCTGTCGGTGGCGCCGATCGACTACGAGGGACCGGCGCTGCTCGTGACGGCCACTGAAGTGCTCCCCGAGCAGCTCTCCGGCGCGCCGCGCGCCGCCGGCGAAGGCGCCGCCGCGCAGCTCGCCGCGCTCGATCTGCTCTCCGAGGCGGTGGTGGCGACCGACAGCACCGGCAGCATCACCTATCTGAACGCCGCCGCGGCGCGGCTCACCGCCGTGCCCCCGGCCCAGGCGCTCGGCCGGAGCCTCGAGGACGTGGTGAATCTGGTCGAGGAGGGCGACCGGCGGCTGCTCGCCGAGCCGGTGCGCCAGGCCCTCGGCAGCGGCATCGCGGTCAACCTCGGCCGCCGCGCGCTGCTCGTGGTCCGCAACGACGGCAGTGAGCGATCCATCGAGCTGTCCGCCTCGCCGATCCGCGCCGCCGGGGGGCGACTCAGCGGGGCGCTCGTGCTGCTGCACGACGTGTCGGAGCTGCGCGGCATCGCCCGGCAGATGTCCTACCAGGCCACCCACGACGCGCTGACGGGGCTGGTCAACCGCCATGAGTTCGAGCGGCGCCTGCAGGAGGCCACCGAGAGCGGGCATCGCGGCGACGGCCAGCACGTGCTGTGCTGTCTCGATCTGGATCGCTTCAAGGTGGTCAACGACACCAGCGGCCACGTCGCCGGCGACAGCGTGTTGCGCGAGGTGGCGAAGGTGCTGCGCGATGCGGTGCGCGACAGCGACACGGTCGCGCGGCTCGGCGGCGACGAGTTCGGCATGCTGCTGATCGGCTGCCCGCTGGAGAAGGCCCGTCAGATCGCCGACGACGTGTGCCGCGCGGTCGCCGATCACCGCTTCGTGTGGCGCGACAAGATCTTCAATCTCGGCGTCTCGGTGGGGCTGGTGGAGATCTCGCGCGAGAGCGGCGCGCCGGAGGAGTTGTTGGTCGCGGCCGACTCGGCCTGTTACGTCGCGAAGAAGCGCGGCTCGGGCAGAGTGGCGGTGTATTCGGCGCACGACGAGGCGCTCGCCCGCCACAGCGGCGAGATCCAGTGGCTGCAGAAACTGCAGGTATCGCTGCGCGAGAACCGCTTCCAGCTCTACCAGCAGCCGATCGTTCCGGCGTACGGCGATGATAACGGCGGACCGGCGATGGAGGTGTTCGTGCGGCTCGGCGATGAGGACGGCGAGAGCATCTCGCCTGCCGAGTTCGTGCGCGCCGCCGAGCGCTACCGGCTGATGGGCATGGTCGACCGCTGGGTGGTGCAGACGACGCTCGCGGCGCTCGGTCGCGGCGCGCTGCAGGTGCCGCCGCGCCGCTGCGTGGCCATCAATGTCTCGGGCCAGACCCTCGGGGATCCGGACTTCCTCGAGTTCGTCGTGGAGTGCCTCGACAGCACCGGCGTGTCGCCCGCGCAGGTGTGCTTCGAGCTCAGCGAATCGGCGGTAGTCGCCAACATCGAGCATGCGCGGCGCTTCGTCGGCGTGCTGCACGGCATGGGCTGCCGCTTCGCGCTGGATGACTTCGGCTCGGGCGTCGGCTCGTTCTCGAACCTGCGCAGCCTGCCGATGGACTACCTGAAGATCGACGGTTCGTTCATGCGCAATCTGGCGCGCGACTCGGTCAATCAGGCGATGGTGACGGCGATGATCGAGCTGGCGCGCAAGCTCAACTTCAAGGTCATCGCCGAGCAGGTCGAGGACAGCGCGGCGCTCGAGATGGCGCGCCGCATGGGCATCGACTACATGCAGGGCTACGCCATCGCGCGGCCGAAGCCGCTGCCGCTCGCGGCCTGACCGTTCGTCGATCTAACGCGGTTCGAAGCGCAGCGCTGCGCCGTTGATGCAGTAGCGCTGGCCGGTCGGGGGCGGCCCGTCCGGAAACACATGGCCCAGGTGTCCGCCGCAGCGCGCGCAATGCACTTCGGTGCGCCGCATCAGCAAGCCCCGGTCCTCGCGCGTGCCGAGCGCCGCGGGCAGCGGCGCGAAGAAGCTCGGCCAGCCGGTGCCGCTTTCGAACTTGTCCGCGGACGAAAACAACTCCTGGCCGCAGCCGGCGCAGACGAACACGCCGCTGCGATGCTCGGAATTCAACTCGCTCGCGCCGGCGCGCTCGGTGCCGTGCTTGCGCAATACGCGATACTGCTGCGGCGTCAGCGTGCGCCGCCACTCCTCTTCGCTCTTGGTCACTGGAAACTGTTCTGCTGATCGCACCGACTGGCCCCCGGCATTGTCGAAGCCGCTGTCGCTCAACAGTAACAGTCTGTTACCGGTTCGTCGAGACGTCCGCGCGCCGCCGCGCCGCACTGACGGAAATGCAACGCTCCGCCGCGCCGAAATTGTGGCTTGCGCATCAATCGGTTATGACGCTAGACAAAGTCTCATCACGGACTCTGTTGGCGAACGCCAACATCCGGCTCGGCGCACAATCCCGATTTGCCCGGTGCAAGTTGGCCGCGGCCATGGTATGAAGGGCGCCCATTCCAGACGAACACGAGCGGCAGGGACGCCAGAAGCCTATGCAGCTTGCCCGTCTATGGTGTGAACATCTGGCCGCAGGCTGTCCGAGAGAACTCGCGGGAGTCGAGATCGCGGGCAGCGACGCGCGTGCCCTGGATGCCGAGATCTCGGCCTGTGTCAGCGCGCTCATCTGCCGCTCGATGACGGTCGATGAGCGCATCGAGCGGCGGCTGTCTGATATCCGCCTCGCGCTGATCGGCAAGCAGGCCGAAGCCGACGCGCCGGTCGCGGCCTACTGTGAGCGGCTCAACCGCCTGGTGAGCGCGGTGCTGACGCAGTCGCGCGCCGGTCGGGCCTGACGCGCGCCGCGCCTGCGGCCGCGTGGCGCGGCCGCAGGCAGCGTGCCTCTCTCCTCAGAGCAGAGGAATCATCAACAGCGCGACGATGTTGATGATCTTGATGAGCGGATTGATCGCCGGACCGGCGGTGTCCTTGTACGGATCACCGACCGTGTCGCCGGTGACCGCCGCCTTGTGCGCCTCGGAGCCCTTGCCGCCGAAGTTGCCTTCCTCGATGTACTTCTTGGCGTTGTCCCAGGCGCCGCCGCCGGTGGTCATCGACACCGCGACGAACAGCCCCGTGACGATGGTGCCGATCAGCAGGCCGCCGAGCGCCTTGATGCCGGCGCCGGGCCCCATCAGGTAGTTCATCACCACCACCAGCACCACCGGCACCAGGATCGGCAGCAGCGAGGGAATGATCATCTCGCGGATCGCTGCGCGCGTGAGCATGTCCACCGCGCGGGAGTAATCCGGCTTGGCGGTGCCTTCCATGATGCCCTTGATCTCGCGGAACTGCCGCCGCACCTCGTTCACGACCGCGCCGGCGGCGCGTCCGACCGCCTCCATCGCCATCGCGCCGAACAGGTACGGCACCAGGCCGCCGATGAACAGGCCGATGATCACCGCCGGATCCGACAGCGAGAAGGCGGGGAGCTTGCCGGCCGCCTGCAGGTTGTGGGTGTAGTCGGCGAACAGCACCAGGGCGGCGAGCGCGGCCGAGCCGATCGCATAGCCCTTGGTCACGGCCTTGGTCGTGTTGCCCACCGCATCCAGAGGATCGGTGATGTCGCGCACCTGCTTCGGCAGCCCCGCCATCTCGGCGATGCCGCCGGCGTTGTCGGTGATCGGGCCGTAGGCATCGAGCGCCACGATCATGCCGGTCATCGACAGCATCGCGGTGGCGGCGACGGCGATGCCATAGAGACCGACGCCATCGACCTCGCCCAGCCGGTACGAGCCCCAGATGGCCAGGCACACCGCGATGACGGGCAGGGCGGTCGATTTCATCGACACGCCGAGTCCGGCGATGATGTTGGTCGCATGGCCGGTCTGCGAGGCCGCCGATATCTTGCGCACCGGGCTGTATTCGGTGGCCGTGTAGTACTCGGTGATCACGATCAGCGCGGTGGTGAGCGCCAGTCCGATCAGCGCGCAGCCGAACAGCGCCGTGCCTCCCTGCGGCATCAGCGCCCGGGTGATGAAATAAAACCCGACCGCCGAGACGACGCCGGCCACGACGACGCCCTTGTACAGGGCGTTCATGATCTTGCCGCCCTCGCGCGTCGAGACGAAGAACGTGCCGATGATCGAGGAAACGATCGACATCGCGCCGAGGGCGAGCGGGTAGACCGCCGCACGGAAGCCCGAGCCTGGGCTCTGGTGCCCGAACAGCAGCCCGCCGAGCAGCATGGTGGCGACGACCGTGACCGCATAGGTCTCGAACAGGTCCGCCGCCATGCCCGCGCAGTCGCCGACGTTGTCGCCGACGTTATCGGCGATCACCGCCGGATTGCGCGGATCGTCCTCCGGAATACCGGCCTCGACCTTGCCGACCAGATCCGCGCCGACGTCCGCGCCCTTGGTGAAGATGCCACCGCCGAGGCGCGCGAAGATCGAGATGAGCGAGCCGCCGAAGGCGAGTCCCACGAGCGCGTGCAGGGCGGCGTACTGGCCGATCAGATGGCGCAGCACGGCGAAGTAACCGGATACTCCGAGCAGTCCGAGCCCAACGACCAGCATGCCGGTGATCGAGCCGCCGCGGAACGCCACCGACAGCGCCGCATTCAGGCCGCGCGTGGCCGCCTCCGCAGTGCGCACGTTCGCCCGCACGGCGATGCTCATGCCGATGTAGCCGGCCGCCCCCGAGAGCAGCGCGCCGATCGCGAATCCGCCGGCGGTCGGCCAGCCGAGGAAAAACCCCAGAACGAGGAACACCACGATCCCGACCAGCAGGATGGTGGTGTACTGACGGTTGAGGTAAGCCTTGGCCCCGGCCTGCACGGCCGCGGCAATTTCCTGCATGCGCGCATTGCCCGCCGGCAGGCGCAGGATCGCCGTCGTCGAGATCACGCCGTAGAGCACGGCCAGCACACCGGCGGCGATCGCCGCCCAAAGCCACATATTGGCACTCATCAGTCTGTCTCCCCCTGGATGAAACTCCGCTGTGACCGCGAACCATGTGTCATCGACTGCGCGGCTCGCGGCAGCCGCGCAGTCGCTCTACGGGCGCCCCGTCAGATCTGGAAAGTCTTCTTCAGCTTGCGTCGCACCGGCGCGCCCTTGATGCGCACGTAATCGGGCAGTCCGTCACGGTAGGCCGGATAGGCCTCCCCGGCAATGAGCGGCTCGAGATAGCGCCGGCAGGCGGCGGTGATGCCGAACCCCTCGGGCGTGATGAATTCGCGCGGGACCTTCTTCTCGCGATTGGCGACCTCGCTCAGTGGGACGTGCCCGATGGTCCACTGGTAGGGCTTGGAGCGCTTGCGCACGATGGTCGGCATCACCGCGTTGACGCCCTTGATCCCGAGCTCCACGGCCGCCTTGCCGACCGCGTAAGCCTGCTCGACGTCGACTTTCGAGGCGATGTGGCGCGCAGCGCGCTGCAGGTAGTCGGCCACCGCCCAGTGATACTTGTAGCCGTGCCGCTGGCGAATCATGTCGGCGACCACCGGTGCGACTCCACCGAGCTGGGCGTGGCCGAAGGCGTCCCGGGTGCCCGCCTCGGCGAGGAAGCGGCCGTCGCCATAGGCGGTGCCCTCGGACACGACCACCACGCAGTAGCCGTAGTCGGTGATGCACTGCTTGACCCGCTCGAGGAAGCGCTCGGCGTCGAAGGGGATTTCCGGAAAGAGGATGATGTGCGGCGGCTCGCCGCTCCTGCGCCCGGCGAGCCCGGCGGCAGCGGCGATCCAGCCGGCGTGCCGTCCCATGACCTCGAACACGAACACCTTGGTCGAGGTGCGCGCCATCGAGGCCACGTCGAGCGCCGCCTCGCGCGTCGAGACGGCGATGTACTTCGCCACCGAGCCGAAGCCCGGACAGCAGTCGGTATGCGGCAGGTCATTGTCGACGGTCTTCGGCACGCCGACGCAGATGACCGGATAGCCGAGCGACTCGCCGATCTGCGAGACCTTCAGCGCCGTATCCATCGAGTCGTTGCCGCCGTTGTAGAAGAAGTAGCCGATGTCGTGCGCGCGGAACACCTCGATCAGCCGCTCGTATTCGGCGCGGTTGTGTTCGATGCTCTTGAGCTTGAAGCGCGCCGAGCCGAATGCCCCGCCCGGGGTGTGCTTCAGCGCGCGGATCGTCGCGGCGCTCTCGCGCCCCACATCGATCAGATCCTCGGTGAGCGCGCCGATGATGCCGTCGCGGCCCACGTAGATCTTGCCGATCTGCCTGCCGTGGCGCAGCGCCGTCTCGATGACCCCGCAGGCCGAGGCATTGATGACGGCCGAGACACCGCCCGACTGGGCATAGAACGCATTTTTCTTGCCGGTATGCTTCATGGCCTGGAGCGCTTGGAGCGCATGTTGTCGCGTCGGTGGCAAGGATAGCGCAGCGCCGCGCGCCTCGCCCGGGGGAGGCGTGCCGGGGGCGCCGCCGTTTGACCCATCCGGCGTGCCCCGGTATGGTGCAAGACCTTTCGCACTAAAATTGTCATACCCATGCGCATCGTCCTGTTGGGAGCCCCAGGTTCGGGGAAGGGCACGCAATCACAGTGGCTGGTCGGGCGGTTTCACATTCCGCAGGTCTCGACCGGTGATCTGCTGCGCGCCGCCGTCGCCAAGGGCACCGCCCTCGGCGTGCAGGCCAGGGAGGCGATGGATGCAGGGCGGCTGGTGGCCGATCAGATCGTCCTCGGGATGATCCGCGAGCGTCTCGGCGAGCCGGACATCCGCGGGGGCTTCATTCTCGATGGCTTCCCGCGCAATCTCGCCCAGGCCCGTGCGCTCGATCAGCTGCTCGCGCAGATCGGCCAGCCGCTCGATGCGGTCGTGCAGCTGAACGTGGACTACGGGGAGCTGTCGCGGCGCATCGCCGGACGGCGGACCTGCAGCGATTGCGGCCGGGTGGTCAATCTGCTCACTTCCTCGCCGCAGGCGCTCGAGCGCGAGCTCTGCCCGAAGACCGGCCAGCCGCACCGGCTGTTCCAGCGGCCGGACGACAACGAGGCGACCGTGGCGGAACGGCTGCGCGTCTACGAGGCGCAGACCCGGCCACTCGTCGATTACTACCGCGGCCAGGGGCTGCTGCGCAGCATCGATGCCGAAGGCGATGTGACCGAGGTGTCGGTGCGCCTGGAGCAGGCGCTGAAGGGCTGAGCCCGCCGGCGCGCCCGCGCGCTCACAGCGCGGCAAGCAGCCGCTCGCCGAGCACCGCGCGGCGCCACCCGCCGAGGACCTGCGCATCCGGGTCGCCGGCGGCGAGCTGCTCCAGATCGCGCCGGGTGGCGAGCACTTCCGGACTCACGGCGAGCTCGGCGGCCACGGCCCGGTGGACGACCGAGAGCTTCTTCAGCAGCGCATTCCTCTGCGCATCGGGTTTCGGGCGGCTCACCGGCGGGGGCGGCTCGGGAATGTCCGCGGCGCGCACGCACTCGAGCAGCTGCTCGCCGCAGCGCTCGGCGAGCCCCGGCGGCATGCCCTCGATGGCCGCGAGCGCCGCCGGCGTGCGTGGCACGCGCAGGACGATCTCGCGCAGCAGCGCATCCTCGAGGATCCAGCCGCGCGGCCGGTTGCGCTCGAGCGCCCGGCGCTCGCGCCAGGCCGCCAGCGCCTCGAGCAGGCGCTGGCGGCCCGGATCGAGTCCGCCGAGCCCCTTCAGGCGCCGCCAGGCCTGCTGCGGCTCGACGCTGAGGCCGGCGGGGTCCTCGAGCGCGGCCAGTTCCTCGGCGAGCCAGCCCAGGCGGCCGAGCCGCTCCAGACGCTCCTCGAGCGCCGTCTTCAGCGCCAGCAGGTGCCGCACGTCATCGAGCGCGTACTGAATCTGTTCCGGTGAGAGCGGCCGGCGCGACCAGTCGGTGCGCGTGTGCGCCTTAGCCAGATCGAGCCCCAGCAGCCGGCGCACCAGTTCCGCATAGCCGACCTGCGCCGGCTCGCCGGCGAGCGCGGCGGCGATCTGCGTGTCGAACAGCGGCCGCACCGGCCCCACGACCGGCAGCAGCACTTCCAGGTCCTGCCGCGAGGCGTGCAGCACCTTGACCGCCGGCGGCGCGGCCAATGCCCCGCGCAGCGCCGCCAGGTCCGGCACGGCCAGCGGATCGACGCACGCAGTCCCCTCTGCCCAGGAGATCTGCAGCAGGCACAGCTGCGCGTGATAGGTGCGTTCGCGCAGAAACTCGGTGTCGAGTCCGATGGCCGGCTGCTCGGCGAGGCGCGCGGCGATGTCGTTGACGGCGGCGGGTGTAGTGGCTGGGTGCAAGAGCGTGCTGACCGGTACAATCCGCGACCATTATGCACGTTCACGTTCTTGGGGTTTGCGGTACGTTCATGGGCGGGGTCGCCGCGCTGGCCCGCGCCGCCGGGCATCGGGTGACCGGCTCGGACCAGAACGTCTATCCGCCGATGAGCACGCAGCTCGCCGCGCTCGGCATCGAGCTGATCGAGGGTTATGCGCCCGGTCAGCTCGAGCCGCGCCCCGACGTGGTGATCGTGGGCAACGTCATGCGGCGCGGACTGCCGGTGGTCGAGTCGCTGCTCGACCGCGGCATTCCCTATGCTTCCGGACCCGAGTGGCTCGCGCGCGAGCTGCTGCGGGACCGCTGGGTGCTCGCGGTCGCCGGCACGCACGGCAAGACCACCACCAGCTCGATGCTCGCGTGGATCCTCGAGCACGCCGGGCTCGCGCCGGGGTTTCTGATCGGCGGCGTGCCGGCGAATTTCGAGCTCAGCGCCCGGCTCGGCGGCGGCGCGTTCTTCGTGATCGAGGCGGACGAGTACGACACCGCGTTCTTCGACAAGCGGGCCAAGTTCGTGCATTACCGCCCGCGCACGGCAGTGCTGAACAACCTCGAGTACGACCACGCGGACATCTACCCCGACGTCGCCTCGATCGAGCGTCAGTTCCATCATCTGGTGCGCACCGTGCCGGGCAGCGGGCGGATCGTCTGGAACGCCGGTGACGCCCGCCTGCAGGAGACTCTCGCCATGGGGTGCTGGACGCCGCTCGAGAGCTTCTCCCGCGACCCGGCGCGGCAGGCACACTGGAGCGCCCGTCCGGCCGGCGCGGCGGCGGACTACTCGGCCTTCGAGGTGCTCGAGCGCGGCGAGCCGTGCGGCACGGTCCACTGGGACCTGATGGGCGTTCACAACATGGAGAATGCGCTCGCGGCCATCGCCGCGGCGCGTCACGCCGGCGTGCCGGTCAGCGAGTCGCTCGAGGCGCTCGGCTCATTCCAGGGCGTTGCGCGGCGCATGCAGCTGCGCGGCGAAGTCAGCGGCATACGCGTGTACGACGATTTCGCGCACCACCCGACTGCCATCGCTACCACGCTCGATGGCCTGCGCCGCCGGGTCGGCTCCGGGCGGATCATCGCGGTGCTCGAGCCGCGCTCGAACACCATGCGCATGGGCGTGCATCGCGATGCGCTCGCCGGCTCGCTCGCCGCGGCCGACGAGGTCTGGCTGTACATCCCGGCCGATCTGGGCTGGGACGCAACACCCGTGCTCGCCGCGCTGCGCTGCCGCGCGCACGGGCGAGGCGACGTGAACCTGCTGGCGAAGGACCTGGCCGCCTCGCTCCATCCGGGCGATCACGTGCTCATCATGAGCAACGGCGGTTTCGGCGGACTGCACGAGAAGCTGCTCGCGGCCCTCGCGCAGGCCGCGCGGCGCGCCTAGACGACGGCGCGCTGCTGCCGGCGCGTGCGCTCGCGGTAATAGCGGCTCAAGCCCCAGCCGAGCGGCACGGTCCACAGCAGCACCAGCCAGCCGGTGAATCCATCATGGCGGCTGAGCAGGAACTGCAGCGGCGCGGCGCGGTTCGGCTGCGAGAGGCCGTGCACCACGAGCATCACCCATACCCACCCGGCGTGCAGACCCATGCTGGCGGCGGTGTTGCCCGTGATCGAGCGGACCATCGCCAGCACGACGCCCACGGCGGTCAGGCAGAGGAAGGCATCGGCGATGCCGAGCGGATGGTCGAACTCGCGCAGCGTGCCGCCGAGCAGCGCCACGCCGCTCCACGGATTGACGGCCGCGGGCGGAATGTGAAAGACGCCGAGGAAGTGGGTGAACGCAAAGACGACCGAGGTGAGCGCGATGGCGAGCACGGTGCCGGATTCGCGCTCGATGGCCGTGAACATCGCCCCGCGCAGCGCCGTCTCCTCGATCAGCCCGACCGCCAGTCCGCTCAGCAGCCGCTTGCCGATCAATGCCGCCAGCGCGCCGGCGCCGTAACGCGAGGCCTGCTGCCAGTCGAGCAGTCCGAGCGCGGCCATGCTGCCGACCACTGCGCACATGGTGAGCGCGCCGATCAGGAGGGCGAGGGCGAGTTCGCGCAGGTACGCGCGCCGCGGCAGAGCGAAGCCGAGGCTCGCGCGGTCCGCGAGCCGCAGCCGGCGCGCGAGCAGCAGAAAGCCGAGGAGAAATCCGAGCATGCCGATCCGCTCGCCGATGCGGTGAAACGGAAAGCTGAAGTGCGGATGCAGCAACAGCCACGCCGGATAGGTGAACACGGCCATGCAGGCCAGACTGAAGGCGATCAGCAGCGCAAACCAGGCAAAGGCACGCATCGTGACGGGCATCCTCGGTGACAGGCCGGGCACTGTACGGTCGCGGCGCCGTGCGAGGCAAATCCGCCGCAACACGCAGGCAGATGCGCTGGTCCGGCCGCGCACGCCGCCCGACACTGCGGCCGTGCATCCGGGCCGTTTCCGCGGAGAAGTCGCATGCTGCCATCGCGAGCCGTCGAGATCCTCAACGCCCTGATCCAGGGAACCGATCCTGTCAGCGGCGCGCCGCTGCCGGAGGACTCCGCGCTGCACCATGCCGAGGTGCTGCGCGCGCTGCTGACCGCGGTCAACGCGCTGGGTCAGGCCGCGGCCCGCGCGCAGCGGCGTGCGCAGCTGCCCGTCAACGTCGGTCGTCCCTGGAGCGAGGCGGAGCAGGCGGCGCTCGCCGCGGCGTTCAAGGCGGGCGAAGCGCCCGCGGTGCTCGCCGAGAAGCATCGGCGCACGCTGCGCGCCATCGAGGCCCGGTTGGAACGGCTCGGTCTGTTGAGTGCCGAGGAGCGCATCACGCGGGGCGGGTTCAGCGGAGTCTCGGACGCGCCGCCCGCGCGCCGAGTGCGGCGAACACCTCCGCAGCGCGCACCCTCGGCGGTGCGCCGGCTGCGCCGCACGCGACGCTGAGGGTGCGGCGGGCCAGTGTGCGCCCGGCTTGACCGGCATGGCCGGGAAAACGGTAAGCTTCCTGCGAGCGTCGCCCCGGCCTGCCGGGTTGCGGCATCCGCCGCGCTCGCGGCATACCGATGGGACAGCTGATGAAGACGCTGAGCAGCGAAGCGCAGACCGCCGTGCGGCGGGCCGCGGCGAAGATCCTGGGCGAGTATCCGCCGCCGCATCTGCGCCACAGCGAGGAACTGCTGGCCGGGCTCGACGCCGCGGCCGCGCACGGGGCGGCGGCCGGGGAGTGGGCGCACATGGCCGAAGCCATCGCCGCGGCCTTGCGCGCGGGCGGGGCGGATCGCTTTCTGCGCCTGCCGCCGATTGCCAAGACGGTCCACCCGCGCATCCGCAGCCATTGCGCGGACTATCTGCGCTACGTGCTCGGCTCACCGCGCTGCTCGCCCGAACTGCAGCGTGCGCTCACCGAGTCCCCGATCGGCCAGCCGCTGGTCAATCCCTTCTATCCGCTCAGCAGTCCGCTGCTGCTGCAGCACGGCTACCACGTGATCCGCCTGCTCGAGGCGACCGAGCTCGATCTGTCGGCGCTGCGGCTGATCGTGGACTTCGGCGGCGGCTACGGCAGCTTCTTCCGGCTGCTGCGCAACCTGGGCTACCGCGAGAAATATCTCATCTGGGACATCCCGGTGATGTGCGCGCTGCAGCGCTTCTACCTGCGCAACCTCTTTCCCGAGGGGCCCGCGGCCGAGCCGCCGGGCAACCTCGAGTGGCTGATCTCCGCTGGCACGGGCGCGCCGCAGACGGTACGGTCGCTCGCCGCCGAGCGCGGCGGCCCCTCGCTGTTCGTGGCCACCTGGTCGCTGAGCGAGACGCCGCTCGCGGTGCGCGAGACCATCACGCCGGTGTTCGAAGCGTTCGATTACGTGCTGTGCGTCTATCAGCGCGCGTTCGGCGGGATCGACAACTGCGCGTACTTCGGGGCTCTGGCCGAGCGGCTGACGCAGTTCCGCTGGCTGCATGCCGAGTGTCCGGTGTACCGGAACAACTTCTACCTGATCGGCGCGCGCCGCTCGCGCTGAGGCCCCGCGCGGTGCGAGCAATTATTGCGCGCGCGCGGCGCCGCGCGGGCAAAATACCGGCCCGGGCTTCGGCCACTTGCCAGCGATGAGCATCCGACCTCTCCATCCCTTCGTCTTCCGCCACGGGCGGGTCGGCGACATGATCATGCAGACCGCGCTGCTGGAATTGCTGCACCGGCGCTACGGGGGAGCCTGCCACGTGGTCGGCGCAGGCCCCTGGAACCCGAGCATCGTTCTCGCCCATCCGCACGTCGAGCACTGCTGGACGCTGCCCCGGCACGCCCCCTTCCCGCTGAGCTGGCAGTGGCCGCAGCTGCTGCGCGCGCTGCGCCAGAGCGCCCCGGGGCCGATATACGTATCCGAATACCAGTACCGGCAGCTGCCGCGCGTGAAGCGTCTGCTCGCCACCAGCGGCATCGACATGAGCCGCTGCGTGTTCATCGACGAGGAGCCGGGGCAGAACGGCCACTGGATCGATGCGCTGCTGCGGCTCGGGGTGCGCACGCCGCCCGCGCTGCGCGCGGCCGACTATCCGGCGCCGGCCGGCTACCGCGCGTTCGCGCCGCGGCTCGCCGTGCTCGAGTCCGAGCGCCGCGAGCGCGACGCCTGGCTGCGCGAGCGCGGCTGGCTCGGCCGGCCGATCGTGCTCGTGCAGCCGGGCAATCACCGCAGCATGAGTCCGCGCCGGCGCCGCCGCTGGCGCGACCGCGACGACAAGGCATGGCCCATCGAGCGCTGGCGAGAGCTGCTGCAGGCGATACGACAGCGCCTGCCCGCCGCTCTGATCGTGCTGCGCGGGGCGGTGGAGGAAATCCCGATGCTGAAGGCGATGCGCGCGGCGATCGGGCTCGAGGGGCTCGAGGTGTCGGGCCTGGAGCTGCGGCCGCTGTTTGCGCTCATCGAGGCAGCGCACAGCATGATCTCGGTGGACACCGGCCCGGCGCACGCGGCCGCGGCACTCGGTCTGCCGGTGGTGGTGCTCTATGGTGTCGGGCCGCAGTCGGTCTGGCTGCCGCGCAGCCCCTCGGGCTCCCCGGTGATCGGCCTCGGCGGCCCCCCGCGCGCGCAGCGCGCCGAGGAGATACCGGTGCACGAGGTGCTCGAGGCCTGGCTTTCCCTGCTCGATTACCGCGAGCGGGCGGGCGCGGCCTCACCGGCTGCCTCCGCGCCGGCGACGGTCGCGGGCGAGGCGGATTGACCGTGACTGCCGCCGACCTCCCTCACGCGCCGCCGCGATGAAACTGCTGTTCGCCGACTCCACCACGCGCGGCTACGGCACCGAGCAGCATGCCGCGGCGCTCGCGATCGCCACCCTGCGCCGCGGCCACGCGGTGCGCTGCATCGTACGCGGCGGCAGCTCGATCGAGGCCATCCTGCGTCAGGCGCAGGTGCCCTGCGTGCCGGTGCCGCCGGGCCCGTTGAGCGGACTGCGCCTGGTGTTGAGCACCGTCACTGCGGCGCGGCGCGAGCGGCCCGACTGGCTGGTCACCGGCGATGGGCGTTTCCACTGGGTGTTCATGGGGCTGCGCGCGCTGCTCGGCACGCGCGCCGCGATCTTTCGCCACTGGCCCGATGTGCCGAAGAGCAGGCGGACCCGGCACATGCTGGCGCGCCGGGCCGACCGGTTCATCCTCGTCTCGCGCTTCCATCGCGACGAATACCGCCGGCAGGGGATGAACGTGGCGCGCGCTGCGGTGCTGTACAACCCGATCGACACCGAGCGCTTCCGGCCTTCGGCCGAGTGGCGCGCGCGCACGCGCGAGCGGCTCGGCATCGACGCCTCGCATCTGGTCATCGGCTACGCCGGACGCATGGTGCGGGACAAGGGCATCTTCACACTGCTCGAGGCGCTCGAGCGCGTTCTGACGGACGCGCCGCAGGCGCACGTGCTGTGGGTCGGTGATGGCCGGGACGCCGCTGCGCTGCGCGAGCGGGCCGGGCGCTCGCCGTTCGCCGCGCGGCACCGTTTTCTGGAATGGCAACTCGAAATGGCGCAGTTCTACCCGGCCTGCGATCTCATCGTCGTGCCGTCGATCAGTGCGGAGACCTTCGGACGGGTGTCGGTCGAGGCGCAGTCGGCCGGCGTGCCGGTGGTGGTGAGCGATGCCGGCGGGCTGCGCGAGACGCTGGTGCCGGGCGTGACCGGGCTGGTCAGCGCCGGCGGCGACAGCGCTGCGCTGGCCGCAGCCGTCAGCGAGCTGCTCGGCGACGGCGAGCGCCGCGCCCGCATGGGCGAGGCGGGCCGCGCCTGGGTGTGCGCCAACTTCTCGTTCGAGCAGATCGCCCGCGAGTTCGAGGCGTTGCTCGCCGGGGCGGCGCCCCCGCCGCTGCGCGAGTGAGCGGGCGCGAGCGGCGAGGCGCTCAGAACCGCCGCGACACGTACAGCGTGTAACTGTAGGTGCTGGTGAACGAGTACGGCCCGTAGCCGCCCTGCGGATCGCTGGGCAGATCCCGCTGCCGGTTCGCGTCGATCACGTTGCGGAAATCCAGGCCCAGGTCCCAGTTCGGCAGGAACTTGCGCCACTCGAAGCCCGCGCCGAGATACAGCCCGTAGGCCGGGGTGGCGAGCGAGTAGCGGGCCGCGCCCATGAACACGTGAAAGGCGATCGGCCAGTTGAAGCGGTAACGGTAGTCGACCATGCGCAGGCCGAGCATGAGCCGGCCGCTGATGGCGTCGGCATCGAGCGCAACACCGATGTCCTGATGCTTGGAGATCCGCCGCAGCGCGCCGATCGTCAGGTCCGGACTGCCGGCCCAGCGGGTGTAGAAGCGCACCGTGCTCATCGGATTGACCAGCATGCGGTAGTAGTTCACGCCGGTCTGCACGAACAGCCAGTCGCCCTTGGGCCGCTTGCCCTCGAAGGCGCCGGCGCCCGTGGAGTCGCCGTCGAACAGCGCCTCGCCGTCGCGCAGCGTGCCCTCGATGCGGATGAAGTGCGCGCCGAACACGTCGCTCCCGGCCTGGATCTCCGCGCCGAGGGCGTAGCCGTGCCAGGGCCGGGAGTAGCTGAGCGAGCCCATGTACTCGTTGCGGTACGGGTATGTGGCGAAGATGGTCCGGCCGTCGTTCGACAGCGCGCGCAGCCGCAGCTGCAGGTAGCCGCCGAACGGCGGCGTCCAGCCGATGCGCAGCATGTTGCTCTGGCCGCCGACCTGATCGGCGATGGTGGTGGGCGTGGCGAGTACGCGCTGGTCGCCGAACCAGTTGCCGATGCTCGCCCCGTAGTTGGTGATGCCGTCGAGGTAGCCGGTCTGAAACGCGGTGGCGGTGTGCACGTACCACGTCGGTGAGAACGAGTCGATCTCGTAGGTGAGATCGAAGGGGCCGATGTGCGGGAACTGGATGCCGACGGAGATGTCGGGCTTGCCGAGGAGGTAGTTCTTGCCGGCGGCGGTGTCGTTGCCGGCGTACTCCATGTACACCGCGAACGGCACCCGGCCCGGGAAGATGAACTCGCTGCTGATGGAGGCCTCCTGCTTGCCCACGACGTGCGTGCCGGCGTTAAAGCCGGTGCTCTGCGCCTTGCTGGGATTGAGGAACGCCTGCATGACTTGGCTCACCGACTCCCCGCCGGCCGCGCCGCCGCCCCAGACGAGCAGCCGCTGCAGCGACAGGCCCCAGCCGCTCACCGGCTCGATGCTGACTCTGACGCCGCCCATCTTCGGATGGCCGCGGGTCAGGGTGCCGTTCGGCAGCTCGATGCGGCTCGACTGCGACATCTGCGCCACGAAGATCTCGTACTGGAGGCCGAGGCGCGTCAGCGGCTGATAGTTCGACAGCGTGATCGAGGGCATGGTCGGCGCCTCGGTGCTGATCAGCATCGAGCTGTCGGTGAGCGGCGACCACCAGTGGTCGCGGTAGCCGAGGTCGAGCTGCGCCCAGTCGAATCCGAGGCTGAGCATGCTGCCGGTGGGCGTGAAGCGGCCGTGATACGCCACGCCGCCGAGATTGAGCAGGATGTGCGAGTTTGGCTGGACGTAGCCTGCGCCCGCGACCTCGAAGGCGCTCTGCGCCTTCTCGCCGTGTTGATTGGGCAGCGTGATGTTCGAGCTCCCCCCGGTCACCCCGAGCGAGACGCTCGCGAACTCGACCCCGTTGGAATGCATGTAGCGGCGCAGGTAGTGGCGCACCCGCTCGCACAGCGGCCGGTCGACGCGGCAGGCCTTGGGGAGTGCTTCCTGCACCAGCGCGGCGGGAATCGGCCTCGCCAGTACCGGCTCGTCGCCGAGGATCAGCACCCGCTCGACCGCGTTCTGCACGGCCGGATCGAGGTTCAGGGGCAGATAGGGACTGACGCCGCGTGCGAACACGGTGGGCGAGAGTGCCAGGAGGATCAGGAGCGTCAGCCCCCGGGGGCAGGATCGGCGGGTCATTCCGTTCTCGTGTGGCTTCTTTGCTTCCGCAGGCAGCGCAAAGTAGCCAGCGGCGGGGCAAAGATCAATGGCCGCCGTGTCGCGCCGCGCACACACTGCGCCCGGCGCTCGCGCGCCGGATCAGGCGGCGCTCATCGAGCCGCCGCGCGCGGCCTCGTCGACCCACACCAGATCGGTGGTGATGGTGCCGTCGGCATGCAGCTCGAGCGCGCGGTACGCGGCCGGGCGCGGGTCGAGCTCGAACTGCTCGGCGTGCGGCCGGAACTGCGCGCAGGTCGAAGGTGTCGCGAGCAGCCGCACGCCGTTGCGCAGCGCGTCGAAGCCCTGATGCACGTGCCCCCAGACGATGCCGCGCACGTTGGGGTGTTGGTCAACCACGGCGAAGAATGCCGGCGCGTTGGCGAGTCCGACCTGATCGAGCCAGCGGCTGTCCATCGGCACGGGGTGATGATGCAGACAGACGAGCGCCGGGCGCTCCCCCGCCTGCGCCAGTGCCGCATCGAGCGCCGCGAGGCTGGTGTCACTCAAGGCCCCGCCGGCGCGTCCCGGCACGACGCTGTCGAGCAGAATGACTCGCCAGCGGCCGAGCTCAAGGTGTCCGCCCGTCACGAACGGCGGCTCGGCGAGCGCCTGGCGCATCAGCGCCGGATCATCGTGATTGCCCGGCAGGCACAGCACCGGCAGCCGCAGTGCGCCGAACAGCCGGCGAAAATGCGCATAGCCGCCGGCGTCGTCCTGCACGATGTCCCCGGTGACCAGCAGCGCATCGGGCGGCCAGGCGCCCCGGCGCGCGTGCGCCAGCGCGCCCTGCAGCGCAGGCAGCGTGGGCACCCCGCGCAGAGAGCCGCTCTCGGCGCCGTACAGGTGCAAGTCGGTGAATTGAATGAGGCGCACGGTGCTCATCGCGGCGCAGGTTAGCAAAGTCCGCTTAACCCGCAGTGAACTGGGTCGCGCCGGCGAACCGCGCCGGTGTGACGCGCAGCCAGGGTCTGCTGCCGGACGGGAATAATGTGAAAACCGGATGACATATGCGCGCGGGCGTTTCCGAGCGGGCCGGTCATTGAGCATTGTGTCTCGCTGGGGGAGAATGCCACCCCCCTTTGTCTTATGTCGCGCGGCGGCGGCACCTGCCCTGCCGGGCGTGATGCGGGCCCGAAACCGCATGAAAGGATCTGATGAGCACACGCCGAGAGCTTGCGAACGCCATTCGCGCCCTGTCCATGGACGCCGTGCAACGCGCCAATTCCGGCCATCCGGGCATGCCGCTCGGCATGGCGGACATCGCCCAGGCGCTGTGGGGCGATTTTCTCAAGCACAACCCCGCCAATCCGCACTGGTTCGACCGCGACCGCTTCGTGCTCTCGAACGGCCACGGCTCAATGCTGCTCTACTCGGTGCTGCATCTGACCGGCTACCCGCTCGGCATCGAGGACCTCAAGCGCTTCCGTCAGCTCGGCAGCCGCACGCCCGGGCACCCCGAGCGCGAGCCTGCGCTCGGCATTGAGACCACCACCGGGCCGCTGGGGCAGGGCCTGGCCACCGCGGTGGGCATGGCGCTCGCCGAGCGGCTGCTCGCCGATGAGTTCAACCGTCCGGGCCTGCCGGTGATCGACCATCACACCTACGTGTTCTGCGGCGACGGCTGCCTGATGGAGGGGATCTCGCACGAGGCCTGCTCGTTCGCGGGCACGCTCGGCCTCGGCAAGCTCATCGTGTTCTACGACGACAACGGCATCTCCATCGACGGGCAGGTCAAGGGCTGGTTCCGCGACGACACGCCCAAGCGCTTCGAGGCCTACGGCTGGCACGTGCTGCGCGATGTCGACGGGATGGACGGCGAGGCGGTCGCGGCAGCGATCCGCGCCGCGCGCGCCGAAACGGCCCGCCCGACGCTCATCTGCTGCAAGACCATCATCGGCTGGGGCGCGCCGCACAAGCAGGGCACGCAGCATGCCCACGGCGAGGCGCTCGGTGTCGATGAGGTCGCGGCGACCCGCAAGGCCATCGGCTGGCCGTACGAGCCGTTCGTGATTCCCGAGGCGCTGCGCGCCGAGTGGGATCAGCGCGCGCGCGGCGCGGCGGCCGAGCGGACCTGGCGCGAACTGTTCGACCGGTACCGCCAGGCGCACCCGGAGCTCGCCGCGGAACTCGAGCGGCGCATCAACGGCGAGCGCCCGCAGCGCTGGGCGGAACTGCTGGCCCAGACGCGCGCGGCGGCCCTCGCGCAGAAGACGCCGCAAGCGACCCGTCAGTCTTCCCAGACGGTGCTCGACATCCTCGGGCCGGCCGTGCCGGAGCTGTTCGGCGGCTCGGCCGACCTGACGCCTTCGAACAATACGCAGTTCAAGGGCGCGCGCACGGTTGGTCCGGACGGCGGCAACTACCTGCACTACGGCGTGCGCGAGTTCGGCATGACCGCGATGCTGAACGGTCTGGCCGCGCACGGCGGCTTTCTGCCCTATGGCGGGACGTTCCTCGTGTTCTCCGACTACGCGCGCAACGCGGTGCGGCTCGCGGCCCTGATGGGCACGGCCGTGACCCTCGTCTACACGCACGACTCGATCGGCCTCGGCGAGGATGGCCCGACGCACCAGCCGGTCGAGCATCTGGCCAGTCTGCGCGCCATGCCGCACCTGCGCGTGTGGCGGCCCTGCGACGCGTTCGAGACCGCGATCGCCTGGCAGGCGGCGCTCGAGCATGAGGGGCCCGACGCGCTGGTGCTCACCCGCCAGGGGCTGCCGCAGCACGAGCGCAGCGCCGAGCAGCAACAGGCGGTGGCGCGCGGCGGCTACGTGCTGATCGACTGCCAGGGCGCGCCCGAGGCCATCGTCATCGCCAGCGGCTCGGAGGTCGGCATCGCCGCCGAGGCGGTCCGCGCTCTCAATGCCGCCGGCCGGCGCGTGCGGCTCGTCTCCATGCCCTCGACCGAGGTGTTCGAGATGCAGGAGGAGGCCTACCGCGAGAGCGTGCTGCCGCGCGCGGTGCGCCGCAGAGTGGCGGTCGAGGCCGGCGCTACGCTATCTTGGTGGCGTTACGTCGGCACCGATGGACGCGTGATCGGTCTCGACCAGTTCGGCGCCTCGGGCAAGGGGCCCGAGCTGTTCGCCCATTTCGGATTCACCGCCGAGCGCATCGAGCGCGAGGTCGGCGAGCTGCTTGACACGTCCAAGTGATTACACGCTAAGGGGATACGGCTCATGGCAATCAAGGTGGGAATCAACGGCTACGGCCGCATCGGTCGCAACGTGCTGCGCGCCCTGTTCGAGGGCAAGCGCGCCGGCGAAGTGCAGATCGTCGCGATCAACGATCTCGGTGACGCCAAGACCAACGCGCACCTGACTCAGTACGACACGGTTCACGGCCGCTTCCCCGGCGAGGTGAAGGTCGACGGGGACTCGCTGGTGGTCAACGGCGAGCGCATCCGCGTGCTCGCCGAGCGCGATCCGGCCAAGCTCCCCTGGGGCAGCCTCGGGGTGGATTTCGTGCTCGAGTGCACCGGCCTGTTCACCAGCAAGGCCAAGGCGTCCGCGCACCTCGCCGGCGGCGCGAAGAAAGTGGTCATCTCCGCGCCGGGCGGGGAGGACGTCGACGCTACCGTCGTCTACGGCGTCAATCACGATGTGCTGTCGAGCAAGCACACGGTCATCTCCAACGCCTCGTGCACCACCAATTGCCTGGCGCCGGTCGCCAAGGTGCTGAACGATGCGGTCGGCATCACCGCCGGCATCATGACCACCGTGCATTCGTATACCAACGACCAGGTGCTCACCGACGTCTATCACAAGGATCTGCGCCGCGCGCGCTCGGCGACCCAGTCGCAGATTCCGACCAAGACCGGTGCGGCGGCCGCCGTCGGGCTGGTGCTGCCGGAGCTGAAGGGGCGGCTCGACGGCTTCGCCGTGCGCGTGCCGACCATCAACGTCTCGATGGTCGATCTGACCTTCACCGCCAAGCGCGCCACCACCGTCGAGGAGGTCAACGAGGCGCTGCGCGCGGCTGCCGCCGGCGCGCTGAAGGGCGTGCTCGCCTACAACACCGCTCCCCTGGTGTCGATCGATTTCAACCACGACGCGCACTCCTCGGTGTTCGACGCGACGCTGACCAAGGTGATCGGCGGCTCGCTGGTCAAGGTCTGCGCCTGGTACGACAACGAGTGGGGATTCTCCAACCGCATGATCGACACCACGCTCGCCTGGTCCAGAGCGTCATGAGGATCGTGCGAATGACGGACACGGACCTGCGCGGCAAGCGGGTCCTGATCCGTGAAGATCTCAATTGCCCGATCAAGGACGGTGTCGTGGCGAGCGACGCGCGCATCCGCGCCGCGCTGCCGACGATCCGCTACGCGCTCGATCAGCACGCCCAGGTCTTCATCGTCTCGCATCTCGGCCGGCCAAAGGAGGGCGAGTACGACGAGACGCTGTCGCTGAAGCCGGTGGCTGCACGGCTCTCGGAGCTGCTCGGCACGCCCGTGCCGCTGAAGCGCGACTGGCTCGACGGCATCGAATGCGCCCCCGGCAGCGCCGTGCTCTGCGAGAACGCGCGCTTCAACAAGGGCGAGAAAAAAGACGATGAGGCGCTCGCGCGCCGCATGGCCGCACTGTGCGACGTGTTCGTGATGGATGCGTTTGGTACCGCTCACCGAGCCGAGGCCAGCACGCACGGCGTGGCGCGCTTCGCCAAGGTCGCCTGCGCCGGGCCGCTGCTGGTCGGGGAGCTCGAGGCGCTCGAGCGGGCGCTCGAGAATCCGGCGCGGCCGCTGGTGGCCATCGTCGCCGGCTCGAAGGTCTCGACCAAGCTGACCGTGCTCGAGACACTGCTCGCCAAGGTCGACAAGCTCATCGTCGGCGGGGGCATCGCCAACACGTTCCTGGCCGCCACCGGCGTGCAGGTGGGCAAGTCGCTCTACGAGGCGGAGCTCATCGACGTCGCGCGCCGGCTGATGGAGCAGGCGCGCGAGCGCGGCACGGAGATTCCGCTGCCAACCGATGTCGTGGTCGCCAAGGAGTTCGCGGCCACGGCGCACGCCGACGTGCGCTCGATCCACGAGGTGCGCGCCGACGAGATGATTCTCGACATCGGCCCGGATACGGCGGACCGCCTGAGCGCGCTGCTGCAGGGCGCCGGCACGATCCTCTGGAACGGCCCGGTGGGAGTGTTCGAGTTCGAGCAGTTCGGTGAAGGCACCCGCGCCATCGCGCAGGCGATCGCGCGCAGCAAGGCGTTCTCCCTCGCCGGCGGGGGCGATACGCTCGCGGCGATCGAGAAATACCGGGTCGAGGACGGAATCTCCTACATCTCGACCGGCGGGGGGGCTTTCCTGGAATTCGTTGAAGGCAAAAAGCTGCCCGCGGTGGCGGCTCTCGAGGAGCGCGCGCGCTGACGTTATGCTGAGAAGAACCAAAATCGTGGCGACCGTCGGTCCGGCCACCGACGATGTGCAGATCCTGACCGACATGATGCGGGCGGGCCTCGATGTGGTGCGGCTCAATGCCTCCCACGGCACTCTGGAGGACCGCCGGCGCCGCCTCGCGCTGGTGCGGGAGGCGGCGCAGCGGGCCAACCGATGCGTGGGCGTGCTGCTCGATCTGGCCGGCCCGAAGATCCGCATCGAGGGCTTCCGCGACGGCAAGGTGATGCTGGTGGAGGGCAAGCCGTTCGTGCTCGACACGGCGCTCGATCCGAAGGCCGGCACCGTCGAGCGCGTCGGCGTCGCCTACAAGAACCTCCCGAACGACGTGCAGGCGGGCGATGCGCTGCTGCTCAACGACGGGCAGATCGTCCTCGATGTCGACAAGGTCGACGGCACGCGCATTCACACGCGCGTGCGGGTCGGCGGCGAATTGTCCGACCGCAAGGGCCTGAACCGCCAGGGCGGGGGCATATCGGCGCCGGCCCTGTCCGACAAGGACAAGGAGGACATTCGCTTCGGCGTCGAGGAGAGCGTGGACTATATCGCCGTGTCGTTCGCGCGCGATGCGGACGATATCGAGCAGGCGCGCACGCTGGCGCGCCGCGCCGGCCGCGATGCGCGGATTGTCGCCAAGGTCGAGCGCCAGGAGGCGATCAGCAACCTCGATGCGATCATCGGGGCCTCCGACGTGGTGATGGTGGCGCGCGGCGACCTCGGCGTGGAGATGGGGTACGCGGAGCTGACCGGTCTGCAGAAGACCATCATTCACAAGACTCGCCTGCAGAACCGCGTGGTCATCACCGCGACGCAGATGATGGAGTCGATGATCCAGAGTCCGATTCCGACGCGCGCCGAAGTCAGCGACGTCGCGAACGCGGTGATGGACGGCACGGACGCGGTGATGCTGTCGGCGGAAACGGCGGCCGGACGCTATCCGGTGCGGGCCGTGGAGGCCATGGCGCAGGTCATCGAGGGCGCGGAGAAGTACCAGTTGACGCTCGGCTATGAGCGGCATCGCACCGAGGGGCTGTTCGGCGACAGCGAGGAGGCGATTGCCATGGCGGTCATGTACGCGGCCAACCACATGAAGGTGCGCGCCATCGTCGCGCTCACCGAGTCGGGCTCGACTCCGCTGTGGATGTCGCGTATCCGCTCGGACATCCCGATCTACGCATTCACCCGCCACGAATCGACGCGGCGCCGCGTCACGCTGTTCCGCGGCGTGTATCCGGTCATCTTCGATGTGACCCGCGCGAAGTCCACCGGCGAGCTGTATGACACGTTGTTCACCCGACTGCTCGAGCTGAAACTCGTCGAGCGCAAGGATCTGGTGATTCTCACCAAGGGCGAACAGTCGGGCGTTCAGGGCGGAACGAACTCCCTGCAGATCCTGGAGGTGGCCTGAGCGGGCGTCGATCCCTATGGGGATAGCACTGGATCGGCCAGTCGGCGAGGTCGGGGGCTCGCGGCGGCGGCCCGTCGTGGCGCTGGTGCTGACCGGGGGTGGGGCACGTTCGGCGTATCAGGTGGGCGTGCTGCGCGCGCTGGCGCAGATGATGCCGCGCGCACGCAACCCGTTTCAGATCATCGTCGGCACCTCGGCCGGCGCGGTGGCCGCGGGCGTGCTCGCCGCCCAGGCGCACGTGTGGCGGCACGGCGTGGCGGGACTGGAGAGAGTCTGGTCCAACTTCCGCACCGAGCAGGTCTTCTACGTCGACGCACCGCACATGGTGCGCTCGGGGCTGCACTGGATCCTCTCGCTGCTCTCCGGCGGTCTGGTGCTCTCGCCGCCGAAGTCGGTCCTCGACACCAGTCCGCTGCGCGCGCTGCTCGGCGTGGAAGTGGACTGCAGCGGCATCCGCCGCAACGTCGCGCGCGGCCACCTGCGCGCGTGCGCGTTGTGCGCGACCAGCTACGCGAGCGGCCAGTCGGTTGCGTTCTTCGACGGCCTGCCACAGGTGCCCGAGTGGTCGCGCGTCCAGCATGTCGGCCGGCGCGCCGAGCTGACGCTGGATCACATCATGGCGAGCGTGGCGATCCCGCTGCTGTTCACGCCGATCAAGCTCGGCAGCGAGTACTTCGGCGACGGCTCGATGCGCCAGCTCAATCCGCTGAGCCCGGCCATCCATCTCGGCGCGGACCGGCTGCTGATCATCGGTGTCAGCTCCCAGCAGGGCTCGGGGGTCGACGGGGACAGGGGCGTCTCGATGCCGACTCCGGGGGAGGTCTTCGGCTTCATGCTCGATACGCTGTTCACCGATCAGATCTACGGCGATCTGGAGCACATCGAGCGCATCAACCAGCTGGTGCGGGCCGCTCCGCAGACGCGCGCCGTGCGGCACATCAACACGCTCATGATCGCTCCGAGCGTCGATCCGAACGAGATCGCGGGGCAGCACATCGCCGATATGCCGAGGGGACTGCGCGCTCTGCTGCGCGTGTTCGGCGGACGGCCGGAAGTCTCCGGCCATCAGCTGACCAGCTACCTCACGTTCGAGGCGCCCTATACGCGCGCGCTCATCGAGCTCGGCTACCGGGACGCGATGCGCTCGCGTGCGGCGCTGCTGGCGTTCGTCGGCGGCGAGGAGCTGCCCTCGGTGGTGACCTCGCCGGGCGTCACGCAAATCACCTGAGCCGGCCACCGCGCGCCCGCTAGCGCGATTCGCCGGCCGGCGGCCCCTTAAGCGAGCAGCCGCGTGTGGCGCGCCAGCACGTGCGGATGGTGCTGCGCGAACCGTTCCGCCAGCCGCTCGACGATGTACACCGAGCGGTGCTGTCCGCCGGTGCAGCCGATCGCTACGGTGAGGTAGCCGCGATTGCTCGCCTGGAACTCCGGGATGCGCGCGCGCACGAACCCGGCGATGTCCTCGATCAGCCGGCCCACGTCCGAGCGGCTCTCGAGGAAGCGGCACACCTCGGGGTCGCGGCCGGTGAGCGGGCGCAGCCCCGGCTCCCAGTAGGGGTTGGGCAGCGAGCGGGCGTCGAACACGAAGTCCGCGTCCCCCGGTATCCCGTGCTTGTAGCCGAAGGACTCGAAGGTGATCGACAGGCGATCGGTGCGCGGCTCGCCGAGCCGCTCGGCGATCAGGTCGCGCAGCGCATGCATGCCCATGTGCGAGGTGTCGATGACCAGGTCCGCCGCGTGGGCGATCGGGTCCATCAGGCCCCGCTCCAGGCTGATCGCAGTGCGCAGATCGCGGCTGCGGCGGCCCATCGGGTGCGTGCGGCGGGTCTCGGCGAAGCGCCGCAGCAGCACCTCGTCGGCGGCGGTGAGGAAGATCACCTCGCACTCGATCCCGCTGCGGCGCAGCTCATCGATGAGCTGCGGCACGGTGGCGATTTCGGCGGCGGTGTTGCGCGCATCGAGCCCGACCGCGGCGCGGCCGTAGGTCTGCTCGGGGCTGCGCACCGCGTGCGCGATGAACGGCTTGAGCAGGGCTGCCGGGATGTTGTCGATGCAGTAGAAGTCCAGGTCCTCGAGCATGCGCAGCGCGACGCTCTTGCCCGAGCCCGACAGCCCGCTCAAGACGATGATGCGCACCGGGACTCCGCGCTGGCGCCCTCAGGCGCGCAGCATGCGGCCCTCGATGGCGTGGTGATCGGTGAGCTTCTCTTTGTGCTTCTTGATGCACCGGTCGAGCTTGTCGGTGAGCAGATCGATGGCCGCGTACATGTCCTCCTCGGTCGAATCGGCATGGATGGAGCTGCCGCTCACGTGCAGGGTCGCCTCGGCCTTCTGCCGCAGTTTTTCCACGCTGAGCACGCAGTGCACGTCGATGACTTGCTCGAAATGCCGCTCGATGCGCTCGAGTTTCTTCTCTACGTATCCACGCAGGGCAGGGGTGATCTCGATGTGGTGACCGGTGACATTGAGCTGCATAGTCGTCTCCTATCGCATGACGTGCCGGGTGGCGGTCATCTGAGGTTCTACGGTGCGGCTGATCCGCAGCGCTTACGCTCGCCGGAAGAGGGGATGCTCATCGCCTCGCGGTACTTCGCGACCGTGCGGCGCGCGACCGGAATGCCCTCGGCGGAGAGCAGTTCGGCAATGCGCCCGTCGCTGAGCGGGGCGAGCGGATCCTCTTCCTTGACCAGCTTTCTGATCTTGGCGCGGATCGCGGTCGAGGAGGTGCCCGAACCGTCCGCGCCTTCTATCTGACTCGAGAAGAAGTAGCGCAGTTCAAAAACGCCGCGCGGGGTGTGCATGTACTTGCCCGAGGTCACGCGCGAGATGGTCGACTCGTGCATGCCGACCGCCTCGGCGATGTCCTTGAGGATCATCGGGCGCATGTGCTCCTCGCCGTGCTCGAGGAACGAGACCTGCCGCTCGACGATCGAGCGGGCCACCTTGATCAGGGTCTCGTGCCGGATCTCCAGGCTCTTCAGCAGCCAGCGGGCCTCCTGCAGCTGCGCGCGCAGGCTCGCGTGGCTCGCGCTGCGGCCGAGCAGGTTCGCATAGCTGTGATTGAGACGTACGCGCGGCAGTGTGGCGGAGTTGATTTCCACCGCCCAGCCGTGCTCGGTGCGGCGCACGAACACGTCGGGCACCACGTACTGCGGCGCACTGGTGCTGACTGTGGCGCCCGGCCGTGGGTGACAGGCGCGCACCAGCGCGAGCGCTTCGGCGAGGTCTTCCTCGCTCGTGCGCAGCTCCCGCTTCAGCGTCGCCAGGTCCCGTCCCGCGAGCCGCTCGAGATGATGCCGGGCGATTTCCACGGCCGTGGCCATCCCGGGCGTCGCCGGATCGAGTTGACGCAGCTGCAGCTCGATGCACTCGCCGATGCTGCGGGCGGCGACTCCGGGGGGATCGAGCGCCTGCACGCCCGCGAGCACCGATTCGATTTCCTCGGGCGAGGCGTGCACCTCGGGTTTGAGCGTCTCGGCGATCTCGTCCAGGGATTCGGTGAGGTAGCCGTCGTCGTTGATGGCATCGACGATGGCGCGCGCGATCGCGAGCTCGCGCGGTCCGAGCTTGGCGAGCTCTAGCTGCCAGAGCAGGTACTCCTGCAGCGACTGGCCGGCGGCATCGGCGAAGTCCTGCTGGCGGTCCTCCTCATCGCCGCTCCAGGCCGACTCGCCGGAGCCGGCGCTCGCCCCGCCCCAGTCCTCGTCGAGCACCTCGACGGTCTCCTCCGGCCCCCCGGCAGCCGCCTGCGTGTCCTCGAGGGGCTCGGCCGCCTGCGCCGAATCGCCCGGCTCGGGCGCTTCGGGCGTCTCGCTCTCCCCCTCGTCCGTGGGCTCGAGCATGACATTGGTTTCCAGCAGCTCGCGGATGTGCGCCTGGAGCTCGAGGGCGGGCAGCTGCAGAAGCCGGATCGCCTGCTGCAGCTGCGGGGTCATGGTCAGTTGCTGACCCAGCTTGAGCTGCAGTGAGGGTTTTAGCATGGCGGCATGGATGGCGGTCGCGGCGGTCCTGATGCGGGGGATAAGAGGGTTTTACGGTCGCCCGGCCGGTGTGCGGTCTGGCTCCTCATAGCCGGAACGACTCGCCCAAGTACACCTCACGGACCTGGGGATTGGCAAGGATTTCTTCGGCGTTTCCGGCAGCGATCACAGTTCCTTGATTGACGATGTACGCGCGTGAACAGACCCCGAGCGTCTCGCGCACATTGTGGTCGGTGATCAGCACGCCGATGCCGCGGCTGGTCAGCTCGCGGATGATGCGCTGGATGTCGAGCACCGAGAGCGGATCGACTCCGGCAAAGGGCTCATCGAGCAGCATGAAGCGCGGCTCGGCCGCGAGCGCGCGCGCGATTTCCACGCGCCGCCGCTCGCCGCCGGACAGCGACAGCCCGAGCGTGCGGCGCACGTGCCCGATGCGCAGCTCCTCGAGCAGCTCCTCCAGGCGCTGCTCGCGCGCGGCGCGCTCCAGATCCGCCCGCGTCTCGAGGATTGCGAGCACATTGTCCTCGACCGTGAGGCGGCGGAAGACCGAGGCCTCCTGCGGCAGATAGCCCAGGCCGAGCTGCGCGCGCCGGTGCATCGGCAGGCGCGTGATGTCCCGCTCACCGAGCTGGATGCGTCCCGCGTCGCAGCGGATCAGGCCGACCATCATGTAGAAGGCGGTGGTCTTGCCGGCGCCGTTGGGGCCGAGCAGTCCCACCACTTCACCGCTGCCGACCTCGAGGCTCAGTCCGCGCACGACCTTGCGGGAGCGGTAGCTCTTCTCCAGGCTCGTGGCTTGCAGCGACATCAGGGCGACCGTCCGGGGGGCTGCGGCGCGGCGGCGCCCGGAGCCGGCGGCCTGGCGGGCGGGCCGGGCGCCTTCTGCGGCGCGATCGTGATGTGGACCCGCTCGCCGGAACCGCTCGAGGTCGCCTCGATGCGGTCCTTCAGGATGTTGTAGCTCACCAGCGGGCCGCTGATCTGATTGTGTCCGTCGCTGAGCCAGGCGTTCTTGCGCAGTTGCACCGTGCTCGTGGCGATGTCGTAGAGGATCTCATCGGCGTGGCCCTCGGCGGTTCTCCCGGGCGCCATGCCCACCTGGGTGAACTCGGCGGGATTGCCGGTGACGGTGACGCGGGTGATGCGGTTGCCGGCCACATCGACCACTGCCTGGTCCGAGGTCAGGCTGCCATGCGGCGGCGCGTGCACGCGCACGTTGCCCTCGAGGGTCCACTTGCCGCTCGGACGGCCGAGGCCGCTCGCACGGGCCCGGTCGGCCAGCACGGTGATCTTGCCCTGGGAGATGGTGATGTGCGTGAACGAGCCGGTGTGGGTCTTGTAATCGACTTCCGAGGACGCAGCGTCGAAGGTGTAGGTTCCCTGCGGGCTGATGGCGGTCTTTGCAGGGGCGGGAGCCTCGGCCCTCGGGGGGGGCGCTTTCGCGCGGGCGCCACCCGGCGCCGTGGGGGGCGGCTGCGTGGCGTGCACGACGCCTGCGCCGCCGAGCACGGCGAGGGTCAGCAGGAACCTAATGCGAAAGCGTGACGATGGCATGGACCTTGGATTCTAAATGCAGCCGATGGGCCTTCAAGTTCACCACGAGCCCGGTGGCCTCGAGTTTCTGCCCCGCCCAGCGCACCGTGACGGGGTCGGGGGTGCTCACCCGGTCGCTGTGACTGTCGAAGGTCAGCGTATCGGTCTGGATCTGGATCGGCGCCTGGGACCCCAGCAGCGCTGCGTTGACGTGCACGTGGCCGGAAAGCTGCACCTCGTGGGTGCCGTGCACGATGGCGCCTTGCTCGGCCGTCGCCGACCAGCGCTCGCCGCTCGGATCCTGGAACGTCAGCGCCACTTGGGAGAGCTGCACACGGTCCTGGCGGGGCAGCTGGCGGATCGAGGCGGCGTCGACGGTATAGAGCGGCAGCCCGTTCGCGCCGGTCTCGATCAGCTGCGCATCGCGCGCCGAATAGCCGTCGCTCGTGTCCGCGCGCTGCACCGTCGCGGCCTGCGGGGCGCGATTCTGCCGGGCGAGCAGCAGCGTGCCGATGAGCACCGCGGCCACGGTCAGGACGACGAAAATACGGTACATCACGCCGTTTCGGCTCCGTGCCGCGCGGCGAGCAGCTGATCGCACACCTCGCGCACCGCGCCGAGGCCGCCGGGCTGGGTCGTGACGCGGTGCGCCGCCTGCCGCGCCTGCTCATGCGCATCGGCGACCGCGAAGGCAAGTCCCGCGAGGCGCATCAGCGGGATGTCAGGCGTGTCGTCGCCGATGCACGCGCACTCGGCGGGCGTGACGCGCAGCCGTGAACACAGCCGCCGCAGGGCGGCCGCCTTGTCGGTGACGCCCTGCATCACGTGCCGTATCCCGAGCTCGCGGCAGCGCGCGCGCGTCATGACCGAGCGCCGCCCGGAAATCACCGCGACGGTGACGCCGGCGGCGGCCAGCTGCTTCAGGCCCGCTCCGTCGCGCACATGGAATACCTTCAGTGCCTCGCCGCGCGCACCGTAGTACAGCCGGCCGTCGGTCAGGACGCCGTCGACGTCGAGCACCAGCACGCGGATGCGTGCGGCACCGGTGCTCATGGGGCAAAAGCCGCGCCGCTCATACCACTCCCGCGCGGAACAGATCGTGCACGTTCAGCGCCCCGATCAGGCGGCCCTCGGCATCCACGACCGGCAGCGCCGTGATGCGGTGCACTTCCATTTGATGCACGGCCTCGGCGGCCAGTTCCCGCGGACCGATGCTCTTGCACGGCCAGGTCATCACTTCGCGCATCGTCGCGCGGTGGATGTCGATCTGCCGGTCGAGCGCCCGGCGCAGATCCCCATCGGTGAACACGCCGCAGATCCGATGCTCGGCGTCGGTGATCACCGTCATGCCGAGTCCCTTGCGCGACATCTCGAGCAGACCTTCGGCGAGCGGCGCCTCGGGGCGCACCTGCGGCAGCGCCGCGCCGGTGCGCATCAGCTGCTCGACGCGCAGCAGCAGCTGCCGCCCCAGCGTCCCGCCGGGATGCGAGCGGGCGAAATCCTGCTTGGTGAAGCCGCGCGCTTCCAACACCGCCACGGCCAGCGCATCGCCCATCGCCAGCGCCGCGGTCGTGCTCGCGGTGGGCGCGAGATTGAGCGGGCAGGCCTCCTCCGGCACGCTCACGTCGAGCACCACCGTGGCCGCCCGGCCGAGCGTCGAGTCGCGTTTGCCCACCATGGCGATGAGCGGCACGCCGAGCCGGGCCAGATGGGGCAGCAGCAGCAGCACCTCGGGGGTCTCCCCGGAGTTCGACAGCGCGAGCACCACGTCGGTGCGCGTGATCATGCCGAGATCCCCGTGGCTGGCTTCCGCCGGATGCAGGAAGAACGCCGGGCTTCCGGTGCTGGCGAAGGTCGCGGCGACCTTGCGCGCCACGTGGCCGGACTTGCCGATGCCCGTGACCACGACCCGCCCCTGGCAGGCGAGGCACAGCCGGCAGGCCGCCGCGAAGTGCCCGTCGAGCCGCTCGAGCAGCGCCTGCACGGCCTGCGCCTCGATCGCGAGCGCCCGGCGCGCGGCTGAGAGCAGCCCGTGGTCGGCGGCATCGGTGGGGGCGGGGGTGGGCTTCATTGGCCGGATTGTAGCAATTCCGCATATCCGCTCCGGCCCCTTCGGCGCGCCCGTCCCGCCGGGGTTTGAGCAGCGCGCGGCCGCCCTGTCGATTAATATGCCGCCATGAACCCAGAGGAAGTCGCGCGGCTGATCCGCGCCGGCCTGCCCGGAGCCGATGTCCGGGTGCAATCGGAAGATCAGACGCATTTTACCGCTCGCATCGTCGCTGAGCAGTTCACCGGTCTGCGCAGCCTCGCGCGGCACCAACTGATCTATCGCACGCTCGGGGAGCGGATGGGGCGCGAGATCCACGCGCTGTCCATCGAGGCGCTGACGCCGGCCGAGGCCGGAGCCTGACGTGGACAAGCTGCAGATCCAGGGCGGCGTGCCGCTCGAGGGAGAGGTGCGCATCTCCGGGGCCAAGAACGCGACGCTGCCCATTCTGGCCGGAGCGCTGCTCGCCGACGGCCCGGTGGTGGTCGGCAACGTGCCGCATCTGAAGGACGTCACCACGACGGTGGAACTGCTCGGCGGCATGGGCGCGACGGTCACGATCGATGAGCGCATGCGCATCGAGGTCGATCCCACCACGGTGCGCGACTATTCCGCGCCGTACGAGCTGGTCAAGACCATGCGCGCCTCCATCCTGGTGCTCGGCCCGCTCGTGGCCCGCTACGGGCGCGCCGATGTGTCCCTGCCCGGGGGCTGCGCCATCGGCGCACGCCCGGTCAACATCCACGTGGCCGGCCTGCAGGCGCTCGGCGCCGACATCACCATCGACGGCGGCTACATCCGCGCGCGGGCCGACCGGCTGCGCGGCGCGCGCCTGGTGCTCGACACCGTCACGGTGACCGGCACGGAGAACCTGATGATGGCCGCGGTGCTCGCCGAGGGCGAGACCATCATCGAGAATGCCGCGCGCGAGCCGGAGGTCGTCGATCTGGCGAACTTCCTGGCCAGCATGGGCGCGAAGATCCAGGGCGCCGGCACCGACAAGATCGTCGTCGAGGGCGTCGAGCGGCTGAGCGGCACGAGCTACGAAGTGCTGCCCGACCGCATCGAGAGCGGTACGTACCTGGTGGCCGGCGCCATCACCGGCGGGCACGTGCGCATCAAGAACACCCGTCCGGATCACCTCGACGCCGTGCTGGTGAAGCTGCAGGAGGCCGGCGCCAAGGTCGGTGTCGGCGACAACTGGGTCGAGGTTGACATGCGCGGCCGCCGGCCGCGCGCCGTGGACGTGCGCACCGCTCCGTACCCGGCGTTCCCCACCGACATGCAGGCGCAGTTCGCCGCGCTCAACACGGTGGCCGACGGCGTCGGCACGATCATCGAGACCATCTTCGAGAACCGCTTCATGCACATGCTGGAGATGCGCCGGCTGGGCGCGGAGATCCGCCTCGAGGGCAACACCGCGATCATCCATGGCGTGGGGCGTCTGAAGGCCGCTCCGGTCATGGCGACGGACCTGCGCGCCTCGGCGAGCCTGGTGCTCGCCGGCCTCGTCGCCGACGGCCGCACGGAAGTCGAGCGCATCTATCACATCGATCGGGGTTACGAGGCAATCGAAGAGAAGCTGTCGCAGCTCGGCGCGCAGATCAAGCGAGTTCCGAACTGACACTGCGGCGCTGCGGCGCCCGGAGAAAGTGCAAACAGCGGGGGGGCTATGCGGATAGGCATGATTGGGCTCGGGCGCATGGGCGCCTACATGGTGCGCCGGCTGATCGAGGACGGCCATGAGTGCGTCGCCTACGACAAGTGCGCGCAGGCGGTGCAGGCCGCCGCGGCAGTGGGCGCGATCGGCGTCGGCTCCCCGGCGGATCTGCTCGCGCGGCTCACCGCCCCGCGCGCAGTGTGGATCATGGTGCCTGCGGCGGCCGTGGATGCGGTGATCGGGCAGCTGCGGCCGCTGCTCGAGCCCGGCGACATGCTGGTCGACGGCGGCAACTCGCATTATTCCGACGACATCCGCCGCGCCGACGAGCTGCGCGAGGCGGGCATCCGCTACCTGGACGTGGGAACCAGCGGCGGCGTGCTCGGGCTCGAGCAGGGTTACTGCCTCATGGTCGGCGGCGACAAGGAGACCTTCGAGAAGCTCGAGCCGATTTTCGCCACCCTCTCGCCCGGCGGCAGAATCCCCGTGGCCGCCGGCCGCAGGCGCACCGCAGCGGATACCGCGCCGATGGGCTACATGCATTGCGGTCCGAGCGGCGCCGGCCACTTCGTCAAGATGGTGCACAACGGCATCGAGTACGGCGTCATGGCCGCCTATGCCGAGGGCCTGAGCGTGCTGCAGAGCGCCGACGTCGGGTTGCATGAGCGCGAGGCGCCGGACGCGGAAGCCGCCCCCCTCGAGCGTCCGCGCCTGTTTCAGTACCAGTTCGATATCGCGGCCATCACCGAGGTGTGGCGGCACGGCAGCATCATCTCATCGCGGCTGCTGGATCTGACCGCGCGCGCCCTCGCCGCCGATCCGGCGCTCTCGAGCTTCGGCGGCCGGGTGTCCGATTCCGGCGAGGGGCGCTGGACGGTGCAGGCCGCGATCGAAATGGGCGTGCCGGCGCACGTGCTGAGCGCCGCGCTCTATGCCCGCTTCGCCTCCCGCGGCAAGGGCGAGTTCGCCGACAAGGTGCTTTCGGCCATGCGTCTGGGGTTCGGCGGGCACGGCGAGCGCAAGGGCTGAGCGACCGGCGGTGTGCCGGCTGACGGCGCGGGCCGGCTCGGCGCGCCCCCGCTCAGCGCGCCGCCGCGGGGGCGGTGAGGCTGCCGATCATGGGCAGCACGCCCCGGCCGCCGACCACCTCGGGCAGGTGCCCGTTCCACCTCGCGATCGCCTGCTGCTGGATGAGCTCGGGCGTGAGAGTCGCCTGCAGGAGCTTCTGCGCCTGGGCCTGCGCGCTCGCCTCGACGATCTTCTGCTGCGCGAGCACCTTGGCCTTCTCCAGCTCGTAGCGCGCCTGCAGCGCGCGCTGCTGCGCGACCTGCTTCTCCTCGATGGCCGCGGCGAACTGGGGGCTGAAGTGAAAGTCGGTGATGTTCACCGCGTCGACCACCACGCGAAAGGGCACGAGCGCCGAGCGGATCTGGCTTTCGATCTGGTTGCGCACCTGGTCGCGCTCGACGATCAGGTCCTCCGCGTTGTAGTGCGCGGTAACGGCCTTGATGGCGTTGCTGATGGCCGGGCGGATGACCTTGTTCATCAACTGCGGCTCGGTGCCGATGTGCTCGTAGACCCATTCGGCATCGGCCGGCAGGATGTTCCAGTTGGTGGCCACAGTGGTCGAGACGTCCTGCAGGTCGCGGCTCGCGGCCGTCTCGGTCGACTGGGAGTTCTGCACCTGCACGTTCATGCGGGCCACCGATTGCATGAACGGCACCTTCAGGTGCAGGCCCGGGGAGAGCACGCCGGGCTGCACGGCCCCGAAGGTCATCAGCACCCCGCGCTCGCCGGGGCCGATCTGCACGAACGCCCCGCCGGCGACGATGAGCACCACGATGATCACCACGCCGAGGGTGATCAGCCGCGAGTTCGACAGCGGCAGCTCGGGCCGGCGCGCGTTCACAGGCTCACCCCGGGGCTCATTGCAGCACCGAAAGGATTTGCTCGCGCCGCTCCCACAGCGCGCGGATGTTGCCCGTCTCGAGCAGCCGCGGCAGCTGCGCCGCCGCCGCCGCACCGTCTGCGAGCGCCACGACCGCATCGCGCAGGCTCACCACGGCCAGCACGAGCTCGCTGTCGGCGGCGACCAGCTGCTCGAGCGTGGCGCGCTCGTTGCGATGGCGCTGATGGATGCGGTCCATCTCCGGCACAGCGGCGTTGCGGATGGTGGTCTCCAGCGCTTCGAACTGCTGCGCGGAGCGCTGCAGGACCTGTGCCGCGCCGACGGCGGCGGCGTCCGGGAAGGGGCGCTCGCGCGTCGGTGGCGGCAGATGCTCGCGGCGGAACGCCGCTTCGAGCTGGCCGGTGTGCGCGCGGGACTCCCCGAGCAGCTCGCTCACCTTGCTGCGGATCAACAAATCGTCGGCGCGCAGCTGATTCTCGCGCCGGTAGAAGTTGTAGCCCCAGCCGTAGAACAGGTTCGAGAGGACCTGCTTGACGGGGCCGGCCGAGTCGATGGGGTTGGCGGTGGTCTTCAGTTCCATGCGAGGCTCTCCGCAGGTGCCGGGCGGCGCGTCCGAGGAGCGCCGCCCGGCATCCGGCTCATCAGTTTCCGCTCTTGCCGCCCGCGCCGGCCGGCTGCAGGGCGCTGCCGACGGGGAAGGTGCCCATCGTGGCCCCGCCGATGAAGAACGGCTGGCCGACGGCGGCATTCGGCGCCGAGACCAAGCCCTTCTCGGCCATCTTGAGCGCGACGTAGTAGCGCACCGCGTCCATCTCCGAGAGGCCGAAGGCGCGCAGCGAGATCAGCTCGCGCATGCGCTCGTCCTTGGGCAGGATCAGCACCTTGGCATCGTTCAGCGTCACGCCGTAGACCCCGAGGAAGCTCGCGAGGTGCTCCTTGACGAGCTCGACGATCTCGTGGATGTGCTCGTTGACCTTCTCCATCGGCGTCACCTGCACGACCTGATTGATCGCCTGCTCGACCACCGGCCCGGCGTAGCTCGCCACCTCGTCGGTGCCGATGAAGTGCTTGGCGAAGGGCATGTGGGTGATCAGCTTCAGCGCGTCCTCCTTGGTGTCGACGTGCACGTAGTACTCGACCTGGTACTGCATCTCGGCCATCTCGGCCGAGGTGGCGACCCCGGCGCTGCGCACCAGGAGCTTGGCGCGGTTGACGTACAGCACCTCGTACTGCCAGGGCGACTGGCCGCCGAAGAACCCCGTCACGAAGCTGCCGAGCAGCGGCTTGTCGGGCGTCTGAATGGGATATTGCCCGGTGTCATACACCCCGAGCACCGCGCCGCGCGACTTCAGCACCGCGAAATGATTCGCCTCGACGGTGAGCAGGCTTCCGGAAACGAGGTTCTGATCCGGGTAGTGGAAGGCCAGCACGTTCGGCCCCATCACGTCCGTGCCGTCGTTGTTCAGCGTCGAGACAACCTGTCGGGTCAATGCCATCGTCCGTCTCCTGTGTCAGGGCGGGGCGCGGAAGTTACCGTGCGCATCTCCCCGCGCCCAGTGCGGTGTTGAATGTTCTTCGTTCCGTGCGTCCGACCGGCGGCTCGGCCGGTCAACGGCGCCGAGACCATTGTAATCCATCCCCTGGTCGGCCGCGCCGGCTCCGGCGCGCTGCTGCGGGCGGGGCGGGCGAGTCTGCGCACAGCGTCTGTCACGCAGGCGTGCATGCCTGAGCCTGCGCGGCGCGGATGGGATCTGCCGGGAGTGCGCGGGCGCGCGGCTCGAGGCCGCCCGTGAGAGCGGCGGGCCGCTCAAGGGTTTCGCGCGACGATTCTCAAATTTCCCCCTGCAGGCCGTCCGGCAGGCGCCGCCGCCGCGCAACGCCCGGGGCTAACGGGACACGCTTGCCCGGCCGACTTGAAACTTTGCGGCGCGCTCACGGGTCTTAGTCTCGGGACGGGTTGCGCGGGCGGCCGAGGTTCGCAGCGCTCACCCGGCTTCGCGGGCGGCGCCGCCCTGCGGCAATCCGGCTCGTTGCTTCGGCCGCTGCCGTCGTGACGAGCCGCGCGCGTGTCCCGGCCCGGCGGCGCAGATCGGATGCCCGCTGCTCGGCGGCGCCGAGCCCGGGGAAGATTTTCTGCCGCGGACGGCATCGCAATGGCGGGCCGCCCTGGCCGGCACGCACCCGTGCGCAGCGGTGCCGTCGAGGGGGTATCATGCCCTTTTACTCCACGGCGCATTCCGCAGCCCGCGCGCCCGCTTGGCGCGCCAGGCGGCTGGGCCGCGCGCGGGCCGCTGCCGCGCCAGGTGCTCGCCCGTAGAGAACCGACGCAGATGAGGGCAAAGGCATGAAGTTAGGATCGATGATGCGCTGGGCGCTGTGTGCGGCCGTACTGGCTGCGGGGCCCGCGCTCGCCAATGGTGCGAGCGCGGTGACCCGGGCCACCCTCGGCAATGGCCTCAGGGTGGTGATCGTGCGCGATGCGCTCGCGCCGGTGGTCTCGGTGCAGACCAACTACCTGGTGGGCTCGGACGAGGCGCCGAAGGGCTTCCCCGGCATGGCGCATGCGACCGAGCACATGATGTTCCGCGGCAGCCCGGGCCTCAGCGCCAATCAGCTGGCCGCCGTGACGGCCAACATGGGCGGGGTGTTCGATGCCGAGACGGCCAACAGCGTGACGAAGTACTTCTTCGTCGTGCCGGCGCAGGATCTCGACGTCGCGCTGCACATCGCCTCGATCCGCATGCGCGCGGTCGACATGGCGCCGAAGCAGTGGGCGCTCGAGCGCGGCGCCATCGAGCAGGAGGTCGCGCGCGACCTCTCGAGCCCGAGCTTCAAGTTCTACACGCAGCTGGTGGCGCACCTGTTCGCCGGCACGCCCTACGCGCACACCCCGCTCGGCACCCGGCCCTCGTTCAACGCGACCACGGCCGCGATGCTCAAGCGCTTCCACGACACATGGTACGCGCCCAACAACGCCATTCTGGTCATCGCCGGTGACGTGGATCCCGCGGCGACGCTGGCGGAAGTGAAGCGGCTGTTCGGCGCCATCCCGCGCCGGGTGCTGCCGCCGCGCCCGGTGTATCAGTTCCGTCCGGTGAGCGCCGAGACGCTGCGTCTGCCCACCGACAGCCCGTACGGCTCGGTCTACATCGTCTACCGCATGCCCGGCACGCGCAGCCCCCAGTACGCCACCGCGCTCGTGCTCGCCGACGCGCTCGCCTCCAAGCGGGCGCAGCTGTTCGGCATGGGGATGGACGGCACCGCGCTCTACGGGACATTTTTCGCCCAGCAGCTGCCCCGGGCCGGTCTCGGCGCGGCGGTCGGCATCTTCCCGCGCGGCGGCGCGCCCGGCCCGATGATCAAGCGCATGCGCGCGATTCTCGCCGCGGCGGCGCGGCACGGTGTGGACCCGGCGCTGGTCGAGGCGGCCAAGCGCAAGGCGATTGCCGGGCTGGAATTCGCCAAGAACTCCGTCAATGGCCTGGCGAGCGCGTGGTCGGAGGCGCTGACGGTTGACGGGCTGTCCTCACCGGAGGCGATGAAGGCGGCGATCGCGGCGGTCACGCCTGAGGAGGTCGACGCGCTGGCGCGCCGCGTGTTCGACCCCGCTCACGCCTTCACCGCGATTCTGACGCCGCAGAGCTCGGGCAAGCCGGTGACCAGCAAGGGATTCGGAGGACCGGAGAGCTTCGCCGCCAATCCCACCAAGCCGGTGAAGCTGCCCCCGTGGGCCGCCCGGGCGTTCGCCCGTCTGCCCGAGCCGCGCTCGCAGCTGCATCCGGTGAGCTACACGCTGCCGAACGGCCTGAAGCTGGTGGTGCAGCCGGAGTCCGTGAGCGACACCGTGCAGGTGGTGGGTCTGGTGCGGACCAACTCCGACCTCGAGTCCCCGCACGGGCAGAAGGGCGTGAGCGACGTGCTCGATGGCATGTTCCAGTTCGGCACGGCGCACCTGAACCGGCTCCAGTTCCAGGCCGCACTGGATGCGATCACCGCCGAGGAGAGCGCGGGGCCGGAGTTCTCGCTCGACGTGCCGGCGAAATACTTCGCCCGCGGCATGCAGCTGCTCGCCGCCAACGAGCTGCATCCGGCGCTGACGCCGCAGGCGTTCTCGATCATGCAGCGCCAGCAGGCCGGCAACTGGCGCGGGGAGATCGCCTCGCCGGGCTTCCTCAACGACATCGGCCTGCAGCGGCTGCTGGTGCCGCCGGGCGATCCGTCGCTGCGCTACCCGAAGCCCGGCAACATCATGGCACTCACCCTCGCCAAGGTGAAAGCCTACTACGAGCGGGTCTACCGCCCCGACATGACGACGATCGTCGTGGTGGGCAACGTCACGCCGCCCGAGGCGATGCGGGTGGTGTCGAAGACCTTCGGCAGCTGGCTGGCCAAGGGCCCGAAGCCCCCCGTGCACTACGGGGCCGTGCCGCTCAACAAGCCCGGCAGCCTGCACACGCCCGACAAGAGCGCCGTGCAGGACGGGGTGCAGCTCGCCGAGATGGTCCCGGTGACGCGCGAGAGCCCCGAGCGCTATGCGCTCAGGCTCGGCAACCAGGTCCTCGGCGGCGGCTTTTACGCCTCGTGGCTCTACCGCGATCTGCGTGAGAAGTCAGGTCTCGTGTACTACGTGAGCACGGGCTTCTCACTCGGCAAGCGCCGCGGCGCGTACACGGTGAGCTATGGCTGCGATCCGGACCATGTGTACGCCGCGCGTACGCTGATCCTGAAGGACCTCAAGCGCATGCAGGACGGCGTGCTGTCGCGGACCGACCTCGATCGCGCCAAGGGCATCCTGCTGCGCGGCATTCCGCTCGGCGAGTCGAGCTTCGATGCCATCGGCGGGCAGCTGCTCGCCTATGCCTCACGCGGCGAGCCGCTCGATCAGAGCGTGATTGCCGGGCGGCGCTATCGCGCCCTCACGGCCGCGCAGGTGCAGGCGGCCTACCGCAAGGTGATCCGTCTGAACGGGTTCGCCATGGCCGTGAAGGGCCCGGCGCCCACCCGTTAGGCCGGCGCCGCAGAGAGGTGCGGGAGCGGAAACTGCGGTTTCCGCTCCCGTGCCGCGCGGCGACTCAGGCGCCGCGTTCGGCCGCCTGCTCCACCCACACCTCGACGCGCGGGCAGGCCTGAACCGCCTGCACCGCGACCACGGCCGGGTCGTCCCGCTCCAGTGCGGCGATCGCCGCCTCCTTGCCGGTGCCGGCGATGACGAACAGCGGCGCGGGGATGTGCGCAATGAAATCCGGCGTCACGCTGACGCCGTCGAGGCCGTCCGGCCGGCTCACCGCGAGCGCGAGCCTGCCGCGGGCGCGGGCGAGATCCTCGCTCCTGAAGAGCGAGGCGGTGTGCCCGTCCGCGCCGAGCCCGAGCATGCCGAGCGTGACCGCTACGCCCCGATCGAGCAGCGCACGCAGCCTCCCTTCGTAATCGCGCGCAGCCTCCTCCAGGGGCAGCTCGGTGCGCACGCGCAGCACCTGCTCCTCGGGCAGGGCGAGCGCATCGAGCAGCGGCCGCGAGGCGTGGTAGTTGCTGGCTTCCGAATCCCGCGGCACGTAACGGTCGTCGGAGAAGAGCACGTGCAGCTTCTCGCGCAGCGCCGCGCCGGTGTGCTTCAGGCGCGCGGCGAGCTGGCGGTACGCCGGCAGCGGCGTGTGTCCGCCGGAGAGCATGATGGCCGCGCCGCCGGAGGCGGCCGCGGCCGTGATCGCCTGCTCGAGCCGCGCGGCGAGTGCCGCATCGAGCTCGGCCCGGGTCGCAAATCTGCGGGTCTGGACTTTTTGCATGAGCCGTCCTGTGTGCGTGGATTGCTCGGGGATGGTACCGCAGGGCCCGCGGCGCTCAGATCGGGCGCTGCTTCACCGGCATCGTCAGGTTCAGCTTGTTCGTGCCGCGCTGCACCTGCACCTTCAGTGTCGAGCCCGGCTTGCGGGCGGCGATCTCGACGCGCGCCTGCTCGGCGGACTGCACCGGCTTGCCGTCGAGTTCGAGCAGCAGATCCCCGGGCTTCAGTCCGACCTGCTCGGCCGGGCTGCCCTCGTACACATAGGCGATGACCACGCCCCCGTGGGCGAGCCCGACCTGGCGCGCCTGGGCCTCGGAGATGTCCTCCGGCACGATGCCGATCCAGCCGCGGATCACCTTGCCGTACTTGATGATGTCGTGCAGCACCCCGCGCACCATGTCGACCGGGATCGCAAAGCCGATGCCCTCCACCCCGAGGTTCTTCGCGACGATCGCCGTGTTGATGCCGATCAGCTGGCCGTTGGAGTTCACGAGCGCGCCCCCGGAATTGCCGAAATTGATCGGCGCGTCCGTCTGGATGAAATCATCGAAGGCGGAAATGCCGAGATCCTCGCGCCCGGTGGCGCTGACGATGCCGTTGGTCACCGTCTGGGAGAGCCCGAGCGGGTTGCCGATGGCGAGCACGACGTCCCCGACGCGCACCCGACTGGACTGTCCGAAGGCGATGACCGGCAGGTGGGGCAGATTGATCTGCAGCACTGCGAGGTCGGTGTCCGGGTCGACCCCGACGATGCGCGGCACGGCGACGCGCCCGTCGGCGAGCTGCACCCGGATGGCGGCGGCATTGGCGATGACGTGGTAATTCGTGACGATGTGGCCCTGCTTGTCGACGATCACCCCGGAGCCGAGGGTGCGCTCGATGCGCTGGCGGTACATGGGCAGGACGTTGCCGAACAGCTCCCCGAAGTTCCCGAAGGGGAAGGGGTTGACCTGCTCGGTCACCAGCCGCGCGGTGTAGATGTTCACGACGGCCGGGGCGGCCCGCTCGACCGCGCTCGCGTAGCTGAGGACCGGCGGCTCGCGGTGCTGGGGGGCTGCCTCGGGCGCGGCCGGGCGGCCCGGCGCGCTGGCCGGCCGCTGCGCGCGGATCAGGCTCGGATGCAGGGCCACGATCACGAACGCAAGCGCCAGTCCGCCCACCACCGACCCGGCGATGAACGTCAAACCCCGGCCTAATCGCTGCAGCATGTCTGTAAAGTCTCCGGCTCGATGCTCTGTGTCCGCCCCTCACCCGCCCGGGGCCGCCCCCCCGGGGGAGAGCCCATACGTACAAGCCCCTGGCGGCGGCCGCGGCAGGCAGAGAGGTTTGTGTATAATGCACCCACCCCCGATGAGCCGGAAACTGCACGAGTCGCTCGTCGTGGTGCAAGAATAAAGCGGGCGCAGCGCAGCGCCGGGTGAAACCGAGCGGAAATTGGGAGGTTCTTCCGATGACCGAATGCGTTATGGCTGCCGGCGGGCCGTCCCGCCCGCTGGGGGGTGCCTGATGAGCGCGAACAGTCCCGACTCGAGCAGCGCGGCCGCCGCGCCGAGCGCCAAAGGCGGCTTGTGGGCCTGGATCAACAAGCGTCTGCCGGTCGATTCGTTCATTTCCCATGAACTGACCGGCTACATGGCGCCGAAGAACTTCAATTTCTGGTACTTCTTCGGCTCGCTCGCGATGCTGGTGCTGGTGATGCAGATCGGTACCGGCATCTTCCTCACCATGTACTACCGGCCGGGCGATGCCTTCTCCTCGGTGCAGTTCATCATGCGCGAGGTGCAGTGGGGCTGGCTCATCCGCTACATGCACTCCACCGGCGCCTCGTTCTTCTTCATCGTCGTCTATCTGCACATGTTCCGCGGCCTGCTGTACGGCTCGTACCGCCAGCCGCGCGAGCTGCTGTGGGTGATCGGCATGCTGGTGTACCTGGCGCTGATGGCCGAGGCGTTCATGGGCTACGTGCTGCCCTGGGGCAACATGTCCTTCTGGGGCGCACAGGTGATCATCAACCTGTTCGGCACCATTCCCTGGATCGGGCCGGCGCTGACCCAGTGGGTGCGCGGCGATTACGGCATCTCGCGCTTCACCCTCAATCGGCTCTTCGCGCTGCACGTGGCGGCCGTGCCGATCGTGCTGCTGCTGCTGGTGGTGCTGCACCTGGTGGCGCTGCACCAGGTCGGCTCGAACAATCCCGACGGCATCGAGATCCGCGAGCGTCCGGGGCCGGACGGCAAGCCGCTCGACGGCATTCCGTTCCATCCCTATTACACGGTCAAGGACATCTTCGGGGTCGGGGTGTTCTTCATCCTGTTCGCCCTGGTGGTGTTCTTCGTGCCCACCTTCCACGGGCTGTTCCTCGAGAAGGCGAACTTCACCCCCCACGATCCCCTCTCGACGCCCGCCGAGATCCATCCGGTGTGGTACTTCACGCCCTTCTACGCGATCCTGCGCGCAGTGCCGAGCAAGAGCGGGGGCGCGTTCCTGCTGCTGATGGCGCTGGTCTCGCTCATCCTGCTGCCCTGGCTCGACCGCTCCCCGGTGAAGTCGATCCGCTACAAGGGGTGGATGTCGCGCCTTGCGCTCGCGGTGTTCGTGGTGTCCTTCGTCGGCCTGGGCTACCTCGGCATGCAGCCGGTGGAGCCGCTGTACGTCATCCTGGCCCGCGTCTTCGCGATCGGCTATTTCGCGTTCTTCTGGCTGATGCCGTTCTACACGCGCTGGGAGCGGGTCAAGCCCGTGCCCGAAAGGGTGGTCTACCATGCGCACTAACCGTTACCGCTGGATGCCGGCGCTGCTCGCAGCGGCGCTCGCGGGCGTGATGGCTCAGGGCGCGCAGGCCGCCGATGCGGGCGCGACCTACGGGGCGCACTGGAAGCGCTGGCAGGCGCAGGTCAACGTCGCGGATCGGGCATCGCTGCAGCGCGGCGCGCGCGACTTCGTCGGCTACTGCCTCGGCTGCCACTCTCTGCGCTACGAGCGCTGGTCGCGCCTCGGCAAGGATCTGAAGATCCCGCCGCAGGTGCTGCAGAAGGATCTGATCCCGCCGGGGCAGAAGCCGCAGGACTACATCATCTCGCCCATGACGGCCGATGCGGCGAAATGGTTCGGCAAGCAGCCGCCGGACCTCTCGCTGATCGCCCGCTATCGGGGCCCCAATTACCTCTACCGGTACCTGAAGACCTTCTACGTGGACTCGGCGCGCCCGACCGGGGTGAACAACCTCGTCTACCCGTCGGTGGCCATGCCCGATGTGCTCTCCTCGCTCGAGGGGCTGAAGGTCGCGGTGTACCGCACGGTCGAGGTGCCCGGGCCGCACGGGACGACCCTCAAGCGCCAGGTGTTCGCGCATTTCCGCCAGATCGCCCCGGGCAGCATGACCCCTGCGCAGTTCGACCAGTTCGTGCACGACACGGTCAATTTCCTCTACTACGTGAGCGATCCGCAGCGGGCCGAGCGGCACCGGCTCGGGGTATGGGTGATCCTGTTCCTCATCGCCTTCACCTGGCTCGCCTGGCTGCTGTACCGCGAGTACTGGAAAGACGTGCGCTAGGGGGCGGCCGCGCCGTTCGCGCGGCGCCGGCAACGGGCGCGCCCCGGTGCGGTAAGATCACCGGGATACCCTCTGGCCCGCGGGAGCGGTTTGGTGTCGAGCAGACGATCCATCATGACGCTGTTCTCCGCGCCGGCTGATCCCTGGAGCCATCGCACACGGATCGTGCTGGCCGAGAAGGGCATCGACATCGAGACCGTCAGCGTCACCCCCGGCAGCCTGCCGGAGGACCTGCTCGACCTGAACCCGTATCATTCGCTGCCGACCCTGGTCGACCGGGATCTGGTGCTGTACGACTCGCGGGTGATCATCGAATACCTCGATGAGCGCTTCCCGCACCCGCCGCTGATGCCGGTCGATCCGGTGACGCGCGCGCAGTTCCGCCTGGCGCTTTATCGCATAGAGCGCGACTGGTACAGTCTGCTCGAGCAGATCGATCGGGAGGAGGACCGCAAACAGCTGCCGAAGCTGCGCAAGATCCTCCTCGATACGATCGTGCAGGGGGTCGAGCTGTTTCAATTGAAGCCTTTTTTCCTCTCCGACGAATTCTCGCTGGTTGACGCGACGCTCGCTCCGGTGCTGTGGCGGCTGCCGTACTATCAGATCGAGCTGCCGCCGAAGGCCCAGCCCATCATCAAGTACGAGAACCGCATCTTCGCGCGGCCGGCCTTCGCACGCGCGCTGTCGGATGTGGAGCGGGCCATGCGGCGGCGCTAGGGAGCCTTAGGATGCTCAAAGCGCCCCCCAAGCGGCCCTATCTGCTGCGCGCGATGCACCAATGGATCACCGACAGCGGGCTCACGCCGCACGTGATCGTCGATGCCGCTCGCGCCGGCGAGGACGTCCCGCACGCCTACGTGCAGGACGGCAAGCTCGTACTGAACCTCAGCTATACGGCCACCCAGCGGCTGAAGATCGACAATGACCTCGTCGAGTTCGACGCCCGTTTCGCCGGAGTGATTCACCACGTGCGCTTCCCCGTGAACGCCGTGATGGGCGTGTACGCGCGCGAGACGGGCGAGGGCATGATGTTCCCCGATCAGGACTCCAGCCCCGCGCCGCCCGAGCCGGAGCCGCACGGTCCCCGTCCCGGGCCGGGTGAGGACGGCGGCGGCGGCGCCAAGCGTCCGCAGCTGCGCGTGGTGAAGTGACCGTCCCCTTTGCAGGCGGCGGCACATTCTGCTATTCAGATCGACGGGGAGCCGGCCGGGCAATCGCTGCTTCGGCCCGTCATCGGGCCGGAGGGGAGGAAAGTCCGGGCTCCGGCGGATCAGGGTGCCAGGTAACGCCTGGGGGGCCGCGTCAGGCGGGAGCGCAAGCTCCACACGGCGCGCGCTCACGGAAAGTGCAACAGAGAGCAGACCGCCCAAGCCCTCGCTCAGGCTCCCGAAGGGAGTCTGGACGCAGGGACGGCAAGGGTGAAACGGTGCGGTAAGAGCGCACCGCGGCCTTGGCAACAAGGCCGGCACGGCAAACCCCACCTGGAGCAAGGCCAAATAGGGGAGCAGCGGGTCCTGGAAACAGAGCTCGCGGCGCTGATCCGCGCGCGCTCCCGGGTAGGCTGCTAGAGGTCCACGGCGACGTGGATCGTAGAGGAATGATTGCCGCGTGGGGTCCGCTTCCTCAACGGAGGCGGGATCCCGCGACAGAACCCGGCTTACAGGCCGGCTCCCCGTTCTTTTCAGTCCTCGGACCCGTCGGGCGCGTGTTGCCTCGCGAGCGCATAGGCCTCGCTGCGGCTCGCGCCGGTCAGTTGGGCCGCGATGGCCGCCGCGCGCCCAGGGGGCAGCTCCTTCACCAGCAGTTGCACCGCACGGCGCAGCAGCGCCTCGTCGAGCGGCTGCTCCCGGGCCGCGGCGCCCTGTACGACGAGGGTCAGTTCGCCGCGGCGGATGTTCTCCTCCTCGGCAGCCCGCCGCGCCAGCTCGCCGAGCGTGCCGCGGTAGAGCGTCTCGTGCGCCTTGGTCAGTTCGCGCGCGACGGTGGCGCGGCGCTCTGCGCCGAAGACGGCGGCCAGATCGGCGAGCGTCGCGGCGATGCGGTGCGGGGCTTCGAAGAACACCAGCGTGCGCGGCTCGCCGGCCAGACTCGCCAGATGCGCGCGCCGTTCACGCTCGCGCGCCGGCAGGAAGCCCTCGAAGCAGAAGCGGCTGACCGGCAGCGCCGCGCACGCGAGCGCCGTGGTGATCGCGCTCGGCCCGGGTATGGCCTCGATCACAACCCCCGCGTCCGCTGCGGCGCGCACCAGCTCGTAACCCGGATCCGACAGCAGCGGCGTGCCGGCATCGCTCACCAGCGCGAGCGTCTCGCCGGCGGCCAGGCGCGCGAGCAGCTGCGGCACGCGTTGGGTCTCGTTGTGCGTGTGCAGCGAGGTGAGCGGCCGGGAAATCCCGAGCGCCCGCAGCAGCGCCAGCGTGTGCCGCGTGTCCTCCGCCACGATGCCATCGGCGCTCTCGAGCGCCTCTCGGGTGCGGGCGCTCACATCGCCCAGGTTGCCGATCGGCGTCGCCACGACCCGCAACCGCCCTTGTACCTTGGACACTATAATCTCCGCTCAGCACCGGATCGGCGAGCGTAATCTTGGCTCTAAACGGAATGACTTTGAAAGGTTTATCCACCATGCAGCGAACGATTCTGCTTGCCGCGCTGGGCGCGACCGCCGCTCTGTTCGCCGGTTGCGCCACCACGCCGCCGGCGCTCGCGCCGACGCCGCGCACGGCCGGTGCGCCGGTGCCGCCGCATCGCGGCGGTGTGCGCCGGCCGGCGGAGCTGGCGCCGCCCGTGCGCTCGCTGAAGCGTACGAGCATCGCTCTGCTGCTGCCCGAGACCGGACCGCTCAGCGCCGCGGCGCAAAGCGTCCGCGACGGATTTCTGACCGCGTACTACCAGCTGCCGCCGCTCGATCGGCCGCAGGTGCGCATCTACGACACGGCCGGGACGGCGTCGATCGCGAGCCTCATCGCGCGCGCGGGGCGCGCCGGTGCCGATTTCATCATCGGGCCGCTGCTGCGGCCGAACGTCGAGGCCGCGGCGGCCGACCGTGCGCCTCGTCCGCCCATGCTCGCGCTCAACTTCCTGCCGGGCGGCACGCGCTCGCCGCCGCAGTTCTTCCAGTTCGCGCTCTCACCGACCGCCGAGGCGCGCCTCGTGGCCAAGCGGGTGCTCGCCGACGGCCACCGGCTGGGTGTCGCGATCGTGCCGGAGGGCCAGTTGGGCACGCGCGTGCTGAACGCGTTCACGCGGCAGTTCCAGGCCGGCGGCGGGCGGCTGCTCGCCACCACGCGCATCGACCCGTCGGCGACGGACTATTCCGGGCCGATCGAGCGGGTGCTGCTGATCCGCCAGAGCCGCGAGCGGCTGCAGCGCCTGGAGCAGCTGCTCGGCATGCCGCTCGCGTTCGTCCCGCGCCGCCGCGCGGACATCCAGTTCATCTTCGCGCCGGCGCCGGCCCGCACCGAGCGGATGCTCGAGCCGCAGCTGCGCTTCTACTACGCCAACGGCGTACCGACCTATTCGACCTCGGACGCCTTCGCGCCCGATCCGACCGCGAATCAGGATCTCGACGGCCTGAGGTTTCTCGACATGCCCTGGATGCTGGGCGATCCGCTTGCCAATGCCGTGCATGCGGTCACCGGGCGCGCTTGGCCGGCCGGAGGCCCGGACCAGGGCCGTCTGTTTGCATTCGGCTTCGATGCCTATCACCTCGCGGTGGCCCTCTTCGTGCGCGGCGTGCCACCGGGCTCGCTCGAGCTGAATGGATTGACAGGCCGGCTGCGCATCGATGCCGAGGGCCGGGTGCACCGTTCGCTGCTGTGGGCGCGGCTGCAGGGCGGTCAGATCAAGATCCTGCCGGCGCAATGAGCCCATCGGGCGGGGGATCCGCAGCGCCGCGGGCGCCGCGCAGGGATCCAACACCCGTTGGCGCGCGGCGACAGTGGGCGCACGGGCGATGCATATCTAATCCAGTAGATAAGCTTCTTACCACAACCTGCTGATTGCAAAGCGTAATAGCGAAAACCGACTTGTTGGCGAGCTCCGCGCATTCGACATAACTCAACGCCGATGTGACGTTTTCTTACTAATTCAATTGACATAGCGCACCCGCGATTCCTATAGTGGTACGAAGTGGGGCGGAGTGGGAGAGGATGGGTTAAGTCCTCGCTCGGAGTCCATGTTTCGCGGCGCTACCAAAATCACCCTGGACGACAAAGGCCGGATGGTCATGCCCACCCGTTATCGGGAGCAGATCACCGAGCGCGCCCAGGGAAAACTGGTGGTCACCGTAGACCGGGACCGCTGCCTGCTCATTTACCCCCTGCCCGAGTGGGACCTGATCGAGTCGAAGCTGATGAGCCTGCCGACGCTGCACGCGCAGGCGCGCCGCCTGCAGCGGCTGATGGTCGGCCACGCCACCGATCTGGAGCTCGACGGGCACGGGCGGATTCTGCTGCCGCCGGAGCTGCGCGAGTTCGCCGGCCTCGAGCGGTACGGGATGTTGATCGGTCAGGGCAATCGGTTCGAGTTGTGGAACGAGTCGCGCTGGGGCGAGCGGCGCGACGAGTGGCTGAAGACGGAGGAGGCCGCCACCGACCTGCCCTCGGAGCTCGACTCGCTGGCGCTGTGAGGGGCGGCGGGCCGCCGAGGGCCGGCAACGAGGGCGGGGTATGGGCGCCATGGCGTGGCGGAGCGCCATTCAGTGCGCGCGGTGCAGGGCCGCCGGGCGGACGAGATGGACGGGATGGCCGGGGATGCGCGCCGCGACGGGTCGCGGACGCGTGGGGTGTTCGAGGTTGGAGAGCTGGGCACGGCCCATGAGTAGAGCACTGCGGGGGGTCGTTCGCGGCCGCTTCCATCGTGGTTGAGCACATCCCGGTGCTCGCCACAGAGGCGATCGCGGCGTTGGCCCCCGAGGCGGACGGCTACTATGTCGATGCGACGTTCGGGCGAGGCGGTCATACGGCACTCCTACTCCAGGCCTTGGGTCGAGAAGGCCGCGTGCTCGCGCTCGATCGTGACCCTGCGGCCATCGCAGCGGGCCGGGCGCGCTTCGCCGGCGAAAGCCGCCTCACGCTGGTGCACGCACCGTTCTCCGACCTCGCGGCGCTCGTGCCGGCTCATTCGGCCGGCCGCGCGTGCCGCGGCATTCTGTTCGACCTCGGGGTGTCCTCGCCGCAGCTTGACGAGCCGGCGCGCGGATTCAGCTTTCGCGCCGACGGCCCTCTCGATATGCGTATGGATCCGACGCGCGGGGAAGCGGTGTCCGCGTGGCTCTCGCGCGCGAGCGTTGACGAGATTCGGGAAGTGATCGCCACCTACGGAGAAGAGCGGTTTGCGCGGCGTGTCGCGCAGGCGATCGTCGCGGCGCGCGAGCAGACGCCGCTTACGCGCACGGGACAGCTGGCGGAGGTGGTCGCGCGCGCCGTGCGCACGCGCGAGCCGGGCAAGCATCCGGCCACGCGCACGTTCCAGGCGCTGCGCATGTACATCAATGACGAGCTGGGTGAGATCGAGCGGGGCCTGGCGGGCGCACTCGAGGTGCTCGCGCCCGGCGGCCGGCTCGCGGTGATCAGCTTCCACTCGCTCGAGGACCGGCTGGTCAAGCGCTTCATCGAGCGGCATTCCCGGCTCGATCCGGCGCTGGCCGACCTGCCGTCGGTGCCGGCTCACCTCGCGCCGCGCCTGCGACGCATCGGCCGCAAGACCCGCCCGCAGAAGGCCGAGACCGCGCGCAACCCCCGCGCCCGCAGCGCCCTGCTGCGCATCGCCGAGAAGATCGCATGAAGGCCCGGCGCGCCACATTCGCCCTCGCGTTCGGCGCGCTGTGGGTGGCGGTGCTCGCCTCCGGCGTCGGCGCGGTCTATTGCCGCTACCGCGCGCGCGAGCTGTTCATCCACCTCGAGCAGCTCAGCCGCCAGCGCGACAATCTCGACATCCAGTGGGGGCAGCTGCAGCTCGAGGAGAGCGCCTGGTCGACGCACGCGCTCATCGAGAGCGTGGCGCAGAACAAGCTGCACATGAAGATGCCCCCGCCAAAGGACATCGTGGTCGTGCGCCCATGAAGTCCCGCCGCGTCCGTCAGCGCGCGCCCGCCTACCGGTGGCGGGCCTATTTCGTGCTCGGCGTGCTCGCCGTGCTCGGGCTGGGGCTCGTCGCCCGCGCGGTGGACCTGCAGCTCGTCGACTACCAGTTTCTCTCCCAGCAGGGCAACGCGCGCTTCACCCGCATCGTGACCATCCCGGCGCACCGCGGCGTGATCACGGATCGCTACGGCGAACCGCTCGCGGTGAGCACCCCCGTCGATTCGGTGTGGGTCAATCCCCGCCAGATCATGCAGGGCGGGGATCGGGTCCCGCGCCTCGCCCAGGCGCTGCACCTGAACGAGCCGACGCTGCTGCGCGACATCAGCAGCAACCTCAATCTCGACTTCCTGTACGTCGCGCGCCAGCTGCCGCCGCCGCAGGCGCTCGCCGTCAAGGCGCTCGGCATCCCCGGGGTCTACCTGGCGCGCGAGTACCGCCGCTACTACCCGGCCGGCGAGGTGACCGGTCAGCTGATCGGCTTCACCAACATCAACGACCAGGGGCAGGACGGCCTCGAGCTCGAGTACAACTCCTGGCTGACCGGGCTCGACGGCGAGAAGCGCGTCATCGAAGACCGTTACGGGCGCATCGTTCAGGACGTCGACAGCATTCGCCCGGCGCGCCCGGGGCGCGATCTGGTGCTGTCGATCGACATGCGCATCCAGTACCTCGCCTACCGGGCGCTGAAGGCGCAGGTCGAGGCGCAGCGGGCGAGCTCCGGCAGCATGGTGGTGATCGATGTCGACACCGGCGAGGTGCTCGCCATGGTCAACCAGCCGGCGTTCAACCCGAACGATCGCTCGCAGCTGCTGCCAAACCTGTACCGCAACCGCGCCATCACCGACACCTTCGAGCCGGGCTCCTCGATCAAGCCGTTCTTCATCGCCGCCGCGCTCATGAGTGGCCAGTACAACAGCCACAGCATCATCAACACCTCGCCCGGATACATCAAGGTCGAGGGGCACATCTTCCGCGACGAGACCGACCTCGGGCCGATCGGCATCTACACCGTCCTCGCCAAGAGCTCGAACGTCGGCATGGCCCACATCGCGCTGTCGCTCCCGCCCGCGCTCATCTGGCGCACGCTGCACCGCTTCGGCTTCGGGCAGTTCACGAGCCCGGGCTACCCGGGCGAGTCCCCCGGGGTGCTGCTGCCGTACAAGACCTGGCACCCGATCCGCATCGCCACCATGTCCCACGGCTACGGACTGTCCGTCACGGCGCTGCAGCTCGCTCACGCCTACGCCACGCTCGGGGCGCTCGGCGTGGAGCGCCCCGTGTCGTTCCTGCGCGTCAACGCGCCGCCGCCCGGGCGGCGGATCATGCCCGCCAAGCTCTGCCGCGAGCTGCTGCAGCTGATGCGCGGGGTGGTCCGGCCGGGCGGCACTGCCCCCTCGGGGAACATCCCCGGATATACCGTGGCCGGCAAGACCGGCACCTCGTGGGAAGATGACGACGGCAGCTACCGGGAGCACCACTTCAACGCGGTGTTCGCGGGTGTCGCGCCGTCCACCGCGCCGCGTCTCGCCGCGGTGGTGGTGCTGAGGGATCCGCGCGCCGGCCTGTATTACGGCGGTGATGTCTCCGCGCCGGTGTTCGCCAAAGTGATCGGCCGGGCGCTGCGCCTGATGGGCGTGGCGCCGGACAAGCCGCTGCCGGCCGCGCAGACTCTGCAGGTGGCCTCGCTGCAATGAACGCCGCGACCCACATCGGCGCCGATGGCCGCCCGCTGCAGGAACTGCTCGCCGGCCTGGTGAGGGTTCCCGCCGCCCTGCGCGTGACCGACGTGACGCTCGACAGCCGAGCGGTGCGGCCGGGCGCGCTGTTCCTGGCGTGCCGCGGCCGCTCGCACCACGGTCTGGCGTTTGCCGCCGAGGCGCTCGCGCGCGGGGCCCGGGCGGTGCTGTACGAGCCGCCGGCCGACTCGCCGGGCCGGATCGATGCGCTCGCGGCCCGGGGGTTCATCGCGCCCGTGCCCGAGCTCGGCGCGCAGGCCGGTCTGATCGCCGACCGGTTCTTTGGCGAGCCCTCGCGCGCGCTCACGATCGCCGCCGTCACCGGCACCAACGGCAAGACCACCTGCGCGTGGCTGCTCGCCCAGGCGTTCGAGCGCTGCGGCCGCAGCGCTGCATACCTCGGCACGCTCGGCTACGGCAGACCCGGCGCGCTCGCCGAAGTCGAGCACACGACCGCCGACGCGGTGACCGTGCACCGGCAGCTCGCGCGTGTGCGCGAGCTCGGCGCGCGCTGGGTCGCCATGGAGGCGTCCTCGCACGCGCTCGACCAGCAGCGCATCGCGGGCGTGCGCGTGCACACCGCCGCGTTCACCAACCTCACCCGCGACCACCTCGATTATCACGGCACCATGGCGGCGTACGGCCGGGCCAAGACGCGCCTGTTCGAGCTCGGGACGCTCGTCAACCGGGTCATCAACATCGACGATGCGTTCGGCGCCGGGCTCGCCGCGCGCGCCGATCCGGGCGCGCTGATCGTGACGAGCCGCGCCGCCGCGCCGCCCGCGGGCACGCGCTGGGTGCGCGGCGCCGAAGTGCACGCGCAGGGCATCGGCCTGCGCATCGCAGTCGAGTCGAGCTGGGGCGCAGGCTCGCTCGCCGTCCCGCTGATCGGGCAGTTCAATGCCGACAACGCGCTCACGGTGCTCGCCGTGCTGCTCGGCGCCGAGGTGCCGCTCGCCGCGGCGCTCGCGGCGCTCGCAGCGTGCCGCGCGGCCCCGGGGCGCATGGAGGCCTTCGGGGGCGATGCGGGCCGGCCGCTCGCCATCGTCGATTACGCGCACACGCCCGATGCGCTCGCCAAGGCGCTCGAGAACGCCCGGCACCACTGCCGCGGGCAGCTGCGCGTGGTGTTCGGCTGCGGCGGCGATCGGGACAGCGGCAAGCGCCCGATCATGGGGCGCATCGCCGCGCAGTGGGCCGACGAGATCATCCTGACGGACGACAATCCGCGCAGCGAGCCGCCCGGGCGCATCACCGAGGAGATTCTGGCCGGCATTCCGCAGGGCGCCGCGCGCATCGAGCATGATCGGGCGCGGGCCATCCGCGAGGCGCTCCAGAGCAGCGCCGACGGGGATGTCGTGCTCATCGCGGGCAAGGGGCACGAGACCTATCAGACCTACGGCGCCGAGCGGCGTCCGTTCAGCGACCAGGCCGTGGTGCGCGCCGCGCTCGGCCTCGAAGCGGGGCGCGCATGACGGCGGCGCGCACTCTGGCGCAGTTTGCCGCGCTCTGCGGCGGCCGGCTGCACGGCGAGGACCGCCCGTTCGGCGGCGTGTCGATCGATACGCGCACGCTGGCGGCCGGCGAGCTGTTCATCGCGCTGCGCGGGCCGCGCTTCGACGGCGGGCAGTTCGCCGCCGCCGCGCTCGAGCGCGGCGCCGCCGGCGCCGTGCTCGAGCAGGAGCAGCCGCTGCCGCTCGCGCAGATCGTGGTGCAGGACGCACTGCTTGCGCTGCAGCGCGCCGGGCACGCGTGGCGCGAGGCGGGCGCGATTCCGGTGGTGGGTGTCGCCGGCAGCAACGGCAAGACCACGACCAAGGAGATGACCGCGGCCATCCTGAGCCAGGCCGGCCCGTGCCTGGCCACCCGCGGCAATCTCAACAATCATATCGGCGTGCCGCTGACGCTCCTCGGGCTCGAGGCGCAGCACCGCTTTGCAGTCATCGAGATGGGCGCGAACCGCGCCGGCGAAGTGGCCGAGCTGGTGCGCATCGCGCGCCCGACCGTGGGGCTCATCACCAATGCCGGCGCCGAGCATCTCGAGGGGTTCGGCAGCCTCGAGGGCGTCGCGCGCGCCGAGGGCGAGATGGTCGCGGGGCTCGCCGCCGAGGCGACCGCGGTGCTGAACGCCGACGATGCGTTCTTCGGCCTGTGGCGCGGCATGACCAGCGCGCGCGTCGTCAGTTTCGGATTTGCCGCCGGCGCGGATTTCCGCGCGAGCGGTCTGGAGGCGAGGCTGACGGCCGATGGATTCCTCACGCGCTTCACGCTGAGCTGTCCGCTCGGGACCGCGCCGATCGAGTTGCACATGGGCGGCCGGCACAACGTCGCCAACGCACTCGCCGCCGCGGCGGCGGCCGCGAGCGCCGGGGCGAGCCTGGCGCACATCGCCGCGGGCCTGGCGGCGGTGCGCCCCGTGCCCGGGCGGCTGCAGCTGAAGCAGGCCGCGAGCGGCGCCTGGATCATCGACGACTCCTACAACGCCAACCCGAGTTCGGTGCGCTCCGGCATCGAGGTGCTCGCCTCGCTCGCGGGCCGGCGCTGGCTCGTGCTCGGCGACATGGCCGAGCTCGGCGCGTTTGCCGAGAGCGCACACCTCGAAATCGGCGAGTTCGCGCGCGAGCACGGCATCGAGCGGCTGTACGCCACCGGTTCGCTCGCGGCGCTCGCGGTCGAGCGCTTCGGCGCGGGCGCGCGCTGGTTCCCCGAGGCCGCCTCGCTCGCCGAGGCGCTGCGTGCGGCGCTCACCGAGGCGGGAGCGGGGGTGTCGGTACTGGTCAAGGGCTCGCGGATCAACAGGCTCGAGCGGGTCGTCGCGGTGCTCACCGCCGATGGCGCGCCGCCGGAGGCGCACTGAATGCTCTACTGGCTCGCACACCGGCTCCTCGCCTGGTACTCGGGATTCAACGTCTTCTCGTACCTGACGTTCCGCGCGATCCTCGCCATGGGATCCTCGCTGGTGATCTCGCTGCTCGTCGGTCCGCCGATGATCCAGCGCCTCTCGCGCTATCAGATCGGCCAGGTGGTGCGCGACGACGGACCGCAGACCCACCTGCCCAAGGCCGGCACCCCGACCATGGGCGGCACGCTCATCCTGGTGACCACCCTGGTGAGCACGCTGCTGTGGGCCAAGCTCACCAGCCGGCAGGTCTGGCTGGTGCTCGCGGCCACGTTCGCGTTCGGCCTGATCGGCTTCCTCGATGACTACCTCAAGCTCGTCGTGCGCAACGCGCGCGGGCTGCCGGCACGCTGGAAGTACTTCTTCCAGTCGGTGTTCGGTCTGGCCATCGCCGCCGTCCTCTATTACACGGCGAGCGTTCCGGCCGAGCGGACGCTGTATCTGCCCTTCATCAAGACGTTCGCCGAGCCGCTGCCGGCCGCTGCTTTCATCACCATCGCCTATTTCATGACCGTCGGCATGAGCAACGCGGTCAATCTCACCGACGGTCTCGATGGCCTGGCCATCATGCCGGCGGCGCTGGTCTCGGCGGCGCTCGGCATCTTCGCCTATGCCAGCGGCAACGCCGTGTTCGCGCATTACCTCGAGATCCCGATGATTCCGGGGGCGGGCGAGCTGCTCATCTTCTGCTCGGCGCTCTCCGGGGCGGGGCTCGGCTTTCTCTGGTTCAACGCCTATCCGGCGCAGGTGTTCATGGGCGATGTGGGCGCGCTCGCGATCGGCGCGGCGCTCGGCGTGATCGCCGTCATGGTGCGCCAGGAGCTGGTGGCGCTGCTGATGGGCGGGGTGTTCGTGCTCGAGACCGCCTCGGTGATCCTGCAGGTGGCCTCGTTCAAGCTCACCGGACGGCGCATCTTCCGCATGGCCCCGCTGCATCACCACTTCGAACTGAAGGGCTGGGCCGAGCCGAAGGTCATCGTGCGCTTCTGGATCATCTCGCTGATCCTGGTGCTGGCGGGACTCGCGACGCTGAAACTCAGATGAGCCCCGCCAGCCACAAACCCGCCACCGCCGTCATCGCCGGGCTCGGACGCACGGGGCTCTCGTGCGCGCGGTATCTGCGCGAGCACGGCTGGCGGATCGCGGTCACCGACACGCGCGCCGATCCGCCGCAGCTTAAGCAGCTCCGTGCCCTCGATCCGGGCATCGAGGTGCGCGCCGGCGGGCTCGATCCGGCGCTGCTCGATGAGGCGGTGTGCGTGGTGGCCTCGCCGGGCCTGCCGCTCAATCTGCCGTTCTTCCTCGAGGCGCGCCGCCGCGGGATCGAGATCTTCGGCGACATCGAGCTGTTCGCGCGAGCGGTGAGCGCGCCGGTGGTGGGCATCACGGGCACGAACGGCAAGAGCACCGTGACGAGCCTGCTCGGGCGCATGGCCGCGCGCGCCGGCATCGAGGTGCGCGTCGGCGGCAACCTCGGCGAGCCGGCCCTCGAGCTCCTGGCGGCGGCCGAGCGCGCAGTGCGGCCCACCGAGCTGTACGTGCTCGAGCTGTCGAGCTTCCAGCTCGACACCACCCAGTCGATCGATCTGAAGGCGGCCACGGTGCTCAACGTGACCGCTGATCACCTCGACCGCTATCCGTCCGTCGAGGAGTACGCGCTCTCCAAGGCGCGCATCTTCGAGCGCTGCGACACGGCGGTGGTCAACCTCGACGACCCGCTGGTGGCGCGGATGACGCGCGCCGGTCAGCGCACGCTCGGGTTCTCGGTGAGCGGCGCGGGTGGCGCGGTCTATACGCTGCTCGAGCGCGGCGGCCGCTGGCTGGCGCGCCGCGGCGAGCCGCTCCTGCCGGTGGCCTCCATGCGGCTGCGCGGACTGCACAACGCCGCCAACGCGCTGGCGGCGCTCGCCCTCGGGGAGGCGCTTGCGCTGCCGCTCGCTGACATGCTCGCGGAGCTGCGCGACTTCCCGGGACTGCCGCACCGCACGCAGTGGGTTGCCGAGCTCGCCGGCGTCGTCTACATCAACGACTCGAAGGGCACCAACGTCGGGGCGACGCTCGCGGCGGTGAGCGGCATGGACGGGCCGCTGGTGCTGATCGCCGGCGGCGAGGGCAAGGGGCAGGACTTTGCGCCGCTCGCGGCGGCGCTGCGCGGCAAGGCGCGTCACGTGGTGCTGATCGGGCGGGACGCGCCGCTGCTTGAGCGCGCGCTCGAAGGCGTGTGCGCGCTCGAGATCTGCGCTTCGATGGGCGCGGCGGTGCGCGCCGCGGCCCGCGCGGCGCATGCGGGCGACACGGTGCTGCTCTCGCCGGCGTGCGCCAGCCTCGACATGTTCCGCGACTATGCGCACCGCGGCGAGACGTTCGCCGAGGCCGTGCGGGAGCTGACGGCATGAGCGCCGCCGAGCGCACACCGATGTCGTTCGCCCGCTCGAGCGGGCGCGGGCGGGTCATTTACATCGACACCGTGACCCTGGCGCTCGTGCTCGCGATCGTGCTGTTCGGGCTGATCATGATGACCTCGGCGTCGATCTCGATCGCCGGCCACTACACCGGCCAGCCGTTTTACTTTCTCGAGCGGCAGCTGATCGCGGTGGCGCTCGGGGTGGCCGGCGGGGTGTTCGTGTTCTCCTTCAAATGCGAGCGGCTCGAGCGGCTCTCGCCCTGGCTGATGATCGGGGCGATCGTGCTGCTGCTCGCGGTGCTCGTGCCCGGCCTCGGCGTGCGCGTCAACGGCGGGCGGCGCTGGCTGCACCTGGCGGGCCTGAGCTTCCAGGTCTCCGAGCTCGCGAGCGTGCTGGTGATGGTCTACATCGCCAGTTACGCGACGCGCCGCCAGGATGAGCTCCAGGAGAGCTTCGGCGGGCTGCTCAAGCCGCTGCTGCTGCTCGCGCTCATCGCGGCGCTGCTGCTCGGGGAGCCGGATTTCGGCTCCGCGGCGGTGCTGTTCGCCACCGGCTTCGGCATCCTGTTTCTCGCCGGCGCGCGCCTGCGCGACGTGGTGCTGCTCACGGTGGTGGCGGTCATCGCCTTTGCGCTGCTCGCGGTGACCTCGGCGTACCGCCTCAGGCGCATCACCAACTTCATCGATCCGTGGGCTTCGGCCTACGGCGCGGGCTTTCAGCTCACCCAGTCGCTGATCGCGATCGGGCGCGGCAAGTGGTTCGGCGTCGGTCTCGGCAACAGCGTGCAGAAGCTGTTCTATCTGCCCGAGGCGCACACCGACTTTCTCTTCGCGGTGCTCGCCGAGGAGCTCGGCCTCGCCGGGGTGCTGCTGACGATCGGCCTGTTCGTCGCGCTCGTCTGGCGCTCATTTCAGATCGCCGAGCTCGCCGCGCGCGCCGGCCTCACCTTCCACCGGCTGCTCGCCGCCGGTTTCGGGCTGTGGCTCGGGATGCAGACCTTCATCAACATCGGCGTGAACATGGGCATCCTGCCGACCAAGGGACTGACGCTGCCGATGATGAGCTACGGACGCTCAAGCATGATCATGACGCTGGTGTGGGTGGGGCTGCTGCTGCGGATCTATCACGAGGCGCTGATCGAGAGCCGCGGTGCGGCGCGGCTGCGCGCGGAGGACGGGCAGTGAAGGGGCCCATTCTCATCATGGCGGGCGGCACCGGCGGGCACGTCTTCCCGGCGCTCGCGCTCGCCCGCAGCCTGCGGGCGCACTCGGTGGAGGTCGTCTGGCTCGGCACGCGGCGCGGCATCGAAGCGCGGCTGGTGCCGGCCGAGGGCATCGACATCGAGTGGCTCTCGGTGGGCGGACTGCGCGGCAAAGGCTGGAAGACCCGGCTCGCCGCGCCCTGGCGGCTCGCCGTGGCGCTGTGGCAGGCGCTCGGCGTGATGCGCCGCCGCCGTCCGCGCGTGGTGGTGGGGCTCGGGGGCTTCGTCACCGGTCCGGGCGGGGTGGCTGCCTGGCTCACGCGCCGGCCGCTCATCATCCACGAGCAGAACGCGATCGCGGGATTCACCAACCGGGCGTTGGCGCCGCTCGCGCGCGAGGTGTTCGAGGCCTTCCCGGGCAGCTTCGGTCCGGGGGTGCGCGCCCGGGCCATCGGCAATCCCGTGCGGCGCGAGATCGCCTCGCTCGCCCCGCCGCGCGAGCGCCTGGCGGGCCGCACCGCGCCGGTGCGCGTGCTCGTCATCGGCGGCAGCCAGGGCGCCGTGCGGCTCAATACGGTGGTGCCGTTCGCGCTGGCGCGGGCGGCGGCCACCTGCCGGCTCGAGGTGCGCCACCAGGCGGGCGAGCGCTGGCTCGCGGCGTGCCGGCAGAGCTATGTCGAGGCCGGCATCAAGGCGGACGTGCAGCCGTTCATCACCGACATGGCCGAGGCGTACGCCTGGGCGGACCTCGTCATCTGCCGCGCCGGAGCGCTCACGGTCTCGGAGTTGGCCGCCGCCGGCCTCGGTGCGGTGCTGGTGCCGTTTCCCGCCGCGGTCGACGATCACCAGACGCACAACGCGCGCCTGCTGGTTCGCCAGGGCGCCGCGGTGCTGATGCCCGAGCGCGAGCTCACGGCCGAGCGGCTCGCCGCCGAGCTCGAGCGCCTGTGCGCCGAGCGCGGCCGGCTCCTCGAGATGGGCGAGCGCGCCCGCGAGCTTGCCCGGCCGGATGCCACCGAGCGGCTCGCCGAGAGCTGCCTGAAGTACCTCGGGAGGGCCGCATGAGCGGGCCGACGGACGTGACCGGCGAGCGGCGCGGACTGCAGGGCATCGGCCGCATGCGCCGCATCGACACCATCCATTTCGTCGGGATCGGCGGCAGCGGCATGAGCGGCATCGCGGAGGTGCTGCTGAACCTCGGCTACCGCGTGCAGGGCTCGGACCTGCGCGGCGGCGCGGTGACCGAGCGGCTGGCCGCGCTCGGGGCGAAGATCCTCCTCGGGCACGCCGCGACCAACATCGCCGGCGCCGACGTGCTGGTCGTGTCGAGCGCCATTGCCAAGGACAATCCGGAAGTGGCCGCCGCGCAGGAGCTGCGCATTCCGGTGGTCTCGCGCGCCGAGATGCTCGGGGAGCTGATGCGTTTCCGCTACGCCATCGCGGTCGCCGGCACCCACGGCAAGACGACCACCACCAGTCTCATCGCCAGCATCCTCGCCGAGGGCGGGGAGGATCCGACCTTCGTGATCGGCGGGCGCCTGAAGAGCGCCGGCAGCCACGCCCGGCTGGGCTCGGGCCGCTATCTCGTCGCCGAGGCGGACGAGAGCGATGCCTCGTTCATGCACCTGCAGCCGCTCGTGGCGGTGGTGACCAACATCGACAACGATCACCTCGCCACCCACGGCGGGGATTTCGCGCGCCTGGCGCAGAGCTTCGTCGACTTTCTGCACAACCTGCCGTTCTACGGCCTGGCGGTGCTGTGCCTCGATTGCGAGAACGTGCGGGCCATCCTGCCGCGCGTCGGGCGCCACGTGCTCACCTACGGCCTCAGCGCCGATGCGGACGTGCGCGGCAGCAACGTGCGCCGCGAGGGGCTCAGGACACGCTTTACCGTGACGCGCCCGGCGGGCGGACCGCTCGAGGTCGCCGTCAACCTGCCCGGCACGCACAACGTGTTGAACGCGCTGGCGGCGATCGCCGTGGCCACGGACCTCGGCATCGCCGATGCGGCCATCGGCCGGGCGCTCGCGCAGTTCCAGGGCATCGACCGGCGGCTGCAGCACGTGGCCGATTTCGACACCGCGGTCGGCCGGGTCACGGTCGTCGATGACTACGGTCATCATCCGACCGAAGTGGCCGCCACCCTCGAGGCGCTGCGCCAGGGCTACCCCGGCCGGCGCATCGTGCTCGCCTTTCAGCCGCACCGCTACAGCCGCACGCACGACCTCATCGATGACTTCGGCAAGGTGCTCGCGGGCGTCGATGTGCTGCTGGTCACGGAGGTGTACGCGGCCGGCGAGGCGCCCATCGCCGGCGCCGACGGGCGCGCCATCTGCCGCGCGGTGCGCAGCCGCGGGCAGGTCGAGCCGCTGTTCGTCGAGCGAGTGGAAGAACTGGCCGAGTCGCTGCGCGACGTGATCCGCGACAGCGACCTGATCGTCACCATGGGCGCGGGCAACATCAGTGCGGTCGCGCACGGACTGCCGGCGCGGCTTGCGGCACTGCTGCCGCCGCGGAGGGGCGCATGACACTCGCGCTCGCCCCGCAGTTCCTGTCCCGCATCCGCCGCGATGAGCCGATGAGCCGGCATACCTCCTGGCACGTCGGCGGCCCGGCGGACATCTTCTTCAGCCCCGAGAACCGCGCGGACCTCGCCGCCTTCCTGCGCAATCTGCCGCCCGAGGTGCCGGTGTTCTGGGTGGGCCTCGGCAGCAACCTGCTGGTGCGCGACGGCGGCCTGAGGGGAGTCGTGGTGTGCACGCACGGTGCGTTCGAGCGCCTCGAGCGCATCAGCGAGACGACGGTGTACGGCGAGAGCGGCGTCGCCTGCGCGCGCATCGCGCGCCAGTGCATCCGCTGGGGGCTCGGCCCCGCGGAGTTCTTCGCCGGCATCCCGGGCACCCTCGGCGGAGCGCTCGCCATGAACGCCGGCGCGTTCGGCGGGGAGACCTGGCAGCACGTGCTCGAGCTCGACACGATCGACCGGCGCGGCCGCGAGCACAAGCGCACGGCCGACGAGTACCGCGTGGGCTATCGGCACGTCGAGCCGCCCGCGGCCGGGGAATGGTTCCTCGGGGCGACGCTGCGCTTCGAGAAGCGTCCGGCCGCGCACGCCAACGAGGTGCGCGAGCTGCTCGAGCGGCGCCGTGCGACGCAGCCGATCGGCGCGTGGAGCTGCGGCTCGGTGTTCACCAACCCGCCCGGCGATCACGCCGCGCGCCTGATCGAGGCGAGCGGCCTGAAGGGGCTCGCCGTCGGCGGAGCCTCGGTGTCGGAAAAACACGCCAACTTCATCCTCAACAACGGCGCTGCGAGCGCCGGGGACATCGAGTCGCTGATCCGCAAGGTGCAGGAGACGGTCGCGCGCCAGCACGGCGTCACCCTCACGACCGAGGTGCGCATCGTGGGAGAGGCGCGCTGATGCGGCTGCAGCACGATCCGGCCTGGATGCATCGCGCGAGCGCGAGCGGGGAGTTCGGCCGCGTCGCGGTGCTCGCCGGCGGCGACTCGAGCGAGCGGGAGGTTTCGCTGCTCTCGGGCGCCGCGGTGCTCGAAGCGCTCAAGCGGCGGGGCGTGGCGGCCGAGGCGTTCGATCCGCGCGAGCGCCCGCTGGTCGAGCTCCTCCACGGGCGCTTCGATCGCGTGTGGATCGCCCTGCATGGCCCGGGCGGCGAGGATGGCACGCTGCAGGGCGCGCTCGAGTATCTAGGGGTGCCGTACACCGGCAGCGGCGTCATGGGTTCGGCGATCGGCATGGACAAGCTGCGCACCAAGCGCCTCGCCCATGCGATCGGCGTGCCGACGCCGGCCTCGCTCGAGCTCGCCGGCCCGCAGGACTTCGAGCTCGCGCTCGAGCGGCTCGGCCTGCCGCTCATCGTCAAGCCCGCCACGCAGGGCTCGAGCGTCGGCATGAGCAAAGTGGAGCGCGCCGCGGACCTGCCGGCCGCCTACGCGGCCGCGCGCGCCCTCGAGCGCAGCGTGTTCGCCGAGACGTGGATCAGCGGCGGCGAGTACACCGTGGCGCTGCTGCAGGGCGTGGCGCTGCCCTCGATCCGCATCGAGACGCCGCGGGCCTTCTACGACTACGAGGCGAAATACAACCGCGACGACACGCGCTACCTGTGCCCCTCGGGCCTGTCGGATCCGGCCGAACGCCACCTCGGCAGCCTCGCGCGGGCCGCGTTCGAGGCCGTGGGCGCAGAGGGCTGGGGCCGGGCGGACTTCATGATGGATGCGGCCGGCCGGCCGCTGCTGCTCGAGGTCAACACCGTGCCGGGCATGACCGGGCACTCGCTGGTCCCGATGGCCGCGCGCGCCGCCGGCATCGATTTCGATGAGCTCGTCTGGCGGGTCCTCGAGACGAGCTTCGTGCGGCGGGCGGCCGAGACCGGCCGGGGCGGGGTGAGCTGACCATGTTCAAACGCCGCACCAGACGACGTCCAGCCGCACAGGGCGCAGCGCGCCGACCCGGGCTGCTGCGCCGGCTGCTCGCGGCAGCCGGCGCCGTCGCGGTGCTGTGGCTCGCGCTGTGGGCGCTCAACCGCCCCATCCGCGACGTACGCGTGAGCGGAAGCTTCGAGCACGTGACGCCGCCCGCCGTCGAGCGGGCGGTGGCCGCCGAGGCCGAAGGCTCGGGGATTCTGACGGTGAGCCTCGCGCGGGTGCGCGCGGCCGTGGATGCGCTGCCCTGGGTGGCGCGCTCGAGCGTCAGCCGGGTCTGGCCCGACGAGCTCGCCGTGCGCGTGCACGAGCAGGTCGCCCTCGCCGGCTGGAACGGGCACGGGCTGGTCAATCGCGCCGGGCAGGTGTTCCTCAGGGGCCCGGCCAGCGTCCCGCCGGGACTGCCGAGCCTCTCGGGGCCGCACGGCACTTCGCGGCAGGTGACGCGCCGCTACCTGCGCATGAGCGGGCAGCTCGAGCCGGAGGGCTTCTCGATCGCCTCGCTCACGCTCGATGCGCGCGGCACCTGGCAGTTCACGCTCAACGACGGGATCACCGTCAGGCTCGGACGATCACAGCTCGCCGCGCGGTTCGAGAAATTCGTCAATGTGGCGCTCGCGATCGTCAAGCGCCGCGCCGGGGACATTTCCTACATCGATATGCGTTACATGAACGGTTTTGCAATTGGTTGGCGCACGGGCGCGCCGCGGGGCCTCGCGCCCGCGGGGCTCACCGGCGCAGGAGGCCGCGATGCGTAAGCGATCCGAACGGGACCTCATCGTCGGTCTCGACATCGGCACGTCCAAGGTCCTAGCCCTGGTGGGGGAGGTCGGCGCGGACGGAGCCATCGAGGTGCTGGGCATCGGCACGCAGCCCTCGCGCGGCCTGAAGAAAGGCGTGGTGGTCAACATCGAATCGACCGTGCAGTCGATCCAGCGCGCGGTGGAGGAGGCCGAGCTGATGGCCGGCTGCGAGATCCACTCGGTGTTCGCCGGCATCGCCGGCAGCCACGTGCGCAGCCTCAACTCCCACGGCGTCGTAGCCATCCGCGACCGCGAGGTCACGCACGGGGACGTCGAGCACGTGATCGACGCGGCGCGCGCGCTCGCCATACCGGCCGACCAGAAGATCCTGCACGTGCTGCCGCAGGAGTTCGTGGTCGACGGTCAGGAGGGCATCCGCGATCCGATCGGCATGTCCGGCGTGCGGCTCGAAGCGAAGGTGCACATCGTCACCGGCGCCGACAGCGCGGCGCAGAACATCGAGAAGTGCATCAAGCGCTGCGGCCTCGAGGTCGAGGACGTGGTGCTCGAGCAGCTGGCCTCGAGCTTCGCGGTGCTCACCGACGACGAGAAGGAGCTCGGCGTGTGCATGGTGGACATCGGCGGCGGCACCACCGACATCGCCGTGTTCGCCCAGGGGGCGATCCGGCACACCGCGGTCATCCCCATTGCCGGCGACCAGGTGACCAACGACATCGCGGTCTCCATGCGCACCCCGACGCAGCACGCCGAGGACATCAAGATCCGCTACGCGTGCGCGCTCTCGCAGCTCGCCAATCCCGACGAGAGCATCGAGGTGCCGAGCGTCGGGGAGCGGCCGGCGCGGCGGCTCGCCCGCCAGACGCTCGCCGAGATCGTCGAGCCGCGCTACGAGGAGCTGTTCGGCCTGGTGCGCGAGGAGCTGCGCAGGAGCGGCTTCGAGGAAATCATCGTCGCGGGCGTGGTGCTCACCGGCGGCAGCGCGCGCATGGAGGGGGCCATCGAGCTCGCCGAGGAGGTCTTCCACGTGCCGGTGCGGCTCGGCCTGCCGCAGCAGGTGCAGGGGCTCACCGACGTGGTGCGCAACCCGGTGTTCGCCACTGGCGTCGGCCTGCTGCACTACGCCCGCGACAACATTCTGCCCGCGCGCCGCGGGCGATCGCTCGGCAGCAATGCCAAGAGCTCGCTCGATCGCATGCGGGCGTGGTTCCAGGGGAATTTCTGATCGTGACTCGTTTCATCCAACTTAGCCATCATCGAGGAGCGCGCAATGTTTGAATTAATGGATGCCTACAACCAGAGCGCCGTGATCAAGGTCATCGGCGTCGGCGGTGGAGGCGGCAACGCCGTCGCCCACATGCTGACGACCGGGATCGAAGGCGTGGAGTTCATGTGCGTCAACACCGATGCCCAGGCGTTGAAGCACGCGAAGGTCAAGACCGCGCTGCAGATCGGCAGCAACATCACCAAGGGCCTCGGCGCCGGCGCCGATCCGGAGGTCGGCCGCCAGGCCGCCATGGAGGACCGCGACCGCATCGTCGAGCTCATCAAGGGCTGCGACATGCTGTTCATCACCGCGGGTATGGGCGGCGGCACCGGCACGGGCGGCGCGCCGGTGGTGGCCCAGGTCGCCAAGGAGCTCGGCATCCTCACCGTCGCGGTGGTCACGCGGCCGTTCGAGATGGAAGGCGGCAAGCGCTCGCACGTCGCCGATCACGGCATCGCCGAGCTCGGCAAGTACTGCGACTCGCTCATCACCATTCCCAACCAGAAGCTGCTCACCGTGCTCGGGGCGCAGACCACGCTCCTCGATGCGTTCAAGTCGGCCAATCAGGTGCTGCAGGGCGCCGTGCAGGGCATCGCCGAGCTGATCACCCGTCCGGGCCTGATCAACGTCGACTTCGCCGACGTGCGCACCGTGATGTCGGAGACCGGCATGGCCATGATGGGCACCGGCACGGCGAGCGGCGAGGGGCGCGCCCGCTCAGCGGCCGAGGCGGCGGTGTCCTCCCCGCTGCTCGAGGACATCAACCTCGCCGGCGCGCACGGCATCCTGGTCAACGTCACCGCGGGCATGGACCTGTCCATCGGGGAATTCCAGGAGGTCGGCCAGATCGTCAAGGAGTTCGCCTCCGAGGACGCCACGGTGGTGGTCGGCACGGTGATCGACCCGGAGCTCACCAACCAGGTGCGCGTGACCGTGGTCGCCACCGGGCTTGGCCGGCCGGCCGCCGCCGCGGGCGCCCGGCCGACGATCGGGGCCGGCCTGCGCGAGGCGGTTGCGCCGCGCGAGACGCGCGCCGAGCCGCCGATGCGGGTGGTGCGGCGCAACGCGCCCTCGAGCAGCGACTACGCCAAGCTCGACCGGCCGACCGTGCAGCGCCAGCGCGCGGTGGGCGACGGGCTGCGGCAGGACATCCCGTCGGATGACCTGCTCGACATCCCGGCGTTCCTGCGCCGCCAGGCCGACTGAGCCGCGGCAAAGCCCATCCCCCGGGGTCTGATGGCGCCCCGGGGGATGGGTCGCTGGCGCCGTTGCGCGACATGGAGTAAATGGTGCGGCTATGGTACGGTAGCGCGCCATTACCCGCCCGGGACGGCCCCTCTTTGGGTGGACCGGATCTGCGCGAACCACAGAAAAAGACTCATGCTTGGACAACGGACGCTGAAGAATTCGATTCGCGCTACCGGCGTGGGTCTGCACACCGGCAAGAAGGTGCTGATGACCCTGCGTCCGGGGCCGGCCAATTCCGGTATCGTCTTTCGGCGCACCGATCTGCCGGCCCCGGCTGAAGTGCGCGCCCACGCCGAGAACGTGGGCGACACCATGCTCGGCACGACGCTGTGCAAGGGCGCGGCGCGCGTGTCGACCGTCGAGCACCTGCTGTCGGCGTTCGCCGGGCTCGGCATCGACAATGCGGTGGTGGAGCTGTCGGCGCCCGAGGTGCCGATCATGGACGGCAGCGCGGGCCCGTTCGTGTTCCTGCTGCAGTCCGCGGGCATCGAGGAGCTGTGCGAGGCGAAGCGCTTCATCCGCATCACCAAGCGGCTGCGGGTGACCGACGGGGACAAATGGGCGGAGTTCAGCCCGTTCGACGGCTTCAAGGTCAACTTCGAGATCGAATTCAATCATCCGCTGTTCAAGCGGCGCGCGCAGCGGGCCTCGATGGACTTCTCCACGACCTCCTTCCTGAAGGAAGTCAGCCGCGCGCGCACCTTCGGCTTTCTGCGCGACCTCGAGACGCTGCGCGAGCACAACCTCGCCCTCGGCGGCAATCTCGACAACGCGATCGTGCTCGATGATTTCCGCGTGTTGAATGAAGACGGCCTGCGCTACGAGGACGAGTTCGTCAAGCACAAGATTCTCGATGCGATCGGCGATCTGTATCTGCTCGGACACGGCCTGATCGGCGAGTTCAGCGGCTACAAGTCCGGCCACGCGCTCAACAACAAGCTGCTGCGGGCGCTGCTCGCGGACCGCACGGCGTGGGAAGAGGTCGCCTTCGAGTCGTACGACGAGGCGCCGATTTCCTACATCGAGGCGCCGGCGCTCGGCGGCGGCTGAGCACACTCAGCGCCGCGGCATGACGCGCACGGTGAGCGCGTGCACACGCGGCTCGGCCTTCTGCACGAGCGGCTGCAGATCACTCAGCGTATAGCGCAGACGCGCCGCCCACGCGGCCGAGGCGGCGAACAGCGTCAGGGTGCCGTCGCGCTCGACCGCGCCGGTCACGTGCGCGTCGAGCTCCTCCCCCAGATGTTCTGACAACCAACTTCGCCAGAATGTCTGGCGGGCCGACTGGTCGCGGATCTGCGACAAAACAGGTGCGCCGCGCGCGAGCAGCTCGCCGATGGCGCGCGGCGCGCCCGGTTTTGTGACGGCGGTGCGTCCGCCTCGCTTGTGCGTCTGGGGGATTTTCGGCATAGTCGCGCGCCGGGTCACGATGAAAGCCCGGCTGACAGGCGATTTTACAAGTGACGGTATGATAGCGGGGGCGAGCAATGAACGATGCGGCTGAACACGGGCGGCCGGTCCGCTCTGCTCTGGCGCGCACCCGCGCGTGGCTCGGGCGCTTCAACCCGCTGCGCGGCCTGACGCTGCGCTCGGGCAGCCCCGGTATCAGCGTCGTGGTGTTCGCCCGCGACGGCCGCTCCCGCCTGCTCGATCTGAATCTGCGTCATCCGCTGATCGTCGGCGCCGCGGCCGCAGCGCTGCTCGCCGTGCTCGGCGGGGCGTTCGCCGTCGGCCTGTCGCTCGGCCGGGGCAGCAGCGGCGATGTGGCGCTGGTGCAGACCGCCCACTGGATGGATGTCCTCGCCGCGCAGCGCGAGCAGATTGCCGATCTGCGTACGCAGATGCAGGCGCGGGCCGAGGCCCTGGCCATCCAGGTCGGGGACCTGCAGGCGCACATGATCCGCCTGGATGCCCTCGGGCAGCGCCTGACCAAGATGGCCGGCCTGACCGGCGATGCATTTGATTTTCGTCACGATCCGCCGATCGGCGGGCCGGAAGCCGCCCTGCCCGGCGGCGGGGCGGGCATGCCCAGCCTGGCGAAGATGATCGGCCACCTGCAGGGGGAGGTCACGCTGCGCGCCTCGCAGCTCTCGGCGCTCGAGAACCTGATCCTCTCGCGCAAGCTGCACCAGGAGATCTATCCCGAGGGCCGTCCGGTCCAGGTCGGCTGGATCTCCTCGCCGTTCGGGCCCCGGATTGACCCCTTCACCGGCAAGCCGGGGTTCCACGAGGGGATCGATTTCGCCGCCCCGATCGGCACGCCCATTCACGCGGTTGCCGCGGGTGTGGTGACCTGGGCCGGGCCGATGGAGGGGTTCGGCAATATGGTGCAGATCAAGGACGGGGAGGGCTACTCGACCCTGTACGCGCACGCCGAGAAGCTTCTGGTGCACGTGGGCGAGACCGTCAAGCGCGGCGCCGTGATCGCGCTGGTGGGCGACACCGGCTGGTCGACCGGCCCGCACGTGCATTTCGAAGTGCTCAAGTACGATCACCCCATCAACCCGGCCCGCTTCATCGGCCGGGGCACCATGACCCTGGCGCAGGTCATCAAGGGCCACTAGCGGCCCGCGCTCCCGTGCCCTCCCGGCCTGCCCCGGGCCCCGCCGACGCTTGATTTGCCGCCAGGGCCACCCATTAGGAGGCGAGGGCCCGTTTGCGTAGAATAACCGGTTCCGCACAGGGGCCCCGCCGGGGCGCCGGCGCACCGAATTAGTGAATCAGGATCCTCAAGTTGCTCAATACCCTCAAACGCATCTTCGGCAGCCGCAATGAGCGGCTCCTGCGCGGCTATACGCGCTACGTCCGTGCCGCCAAGGGATTCGAGCCGGCGCTGAAGCAGCTCAGCGACGAGCAGCTGCGGGCCAAGACCGAGGAGTTCCGCGCCCGGCTGCGCGAGGGGGCGAGCCTGGACGATCTGCTGCCGGAGGCCTTCGCGGTGGTCCGCGAGGCGGCCTCGCGCACCCTCAAGATGCGCCACTTCGACGTGCAGCTGATCGGCGGCATCGCGCTGCACCAGGGCAAGATCGCCGAGATGCGCACCGGCGAGGGCAAGACCCTGGTGGCGACGCTGCCGGCCTACCTCAACGCCCTGCCCGGCGAGGGCGTGCACGTGGTGACCGTCAACGAGTACCTGGCGCAGCGCGACGCGGACTGGATGGGTCCGGTGTACCGCTTCCTCGGCCTCACCGTCGGGGTGATCAAGAACTCCCAGACCCCCGAGGAGAAGCGCGCCGCCTACGCCTGCGACATCACCTACGGCACCAACAACGAGCTCGGCTTCGATTACCTGCGCGACAATCTCGCCTTCAGCCTCGAGGAGCGCGTGCAGCGCAATCTCGCCTACGCCATCGTCGATGAGGTCGATTCGATCCTGATCGACGAGGCGCGCACGCCGCTCATCATCTCCGGCCCCGCCGAGGAGAGCACCGAGCTGTACCTGCGCATCAACAAGCTGGTGCCGCGCCTGAGCCGCCAGGAGGTCGAGGACGGCCCGGGCGATTTCTCCGTGGAGGAGAAGAACAAGCAGGTGCACCTGACCGAGGAGGGCCACGAGCACGTCGAGCGGCTGATGCTCGAGACGGGCCTGCTGAAGGAGGGCGAGAGCCTCTACGATGCGACCAACATCCGCCTCATGCACCACCTCAACGCGGCGCTGCGCGCCCACGCGCTCTACAAGCGCGACGTCGAGTACATCGTGCGCGGCGGCGAAGTCATCATCGTCGATGAGTTCACCGGCCGCACCATGCCGGGGCGGCGCTGGTCGGACGGACTGCATCAGGCGGTGGAGGCCAAGGAGGGCGTGCAGGTGCGCGAGGAGAACCAGACGGTCGCCTCGATCACCTTCCAGAACTACTTCCGCCTGTACAAGAAACTCTCCGGCATGACCGGCACCGCCGACACCGAGGCGCCGGAGTTTCTGCAGATCTACGGGCTCGAGGTGACGGTCATACCGACCCACAGGCCGATGATCCGCAAGGACGCGCCGGACTTCGTCTACCTGACCCAGGCCGACAAGTTCAAGGCGATCATCGAGGACATCCGCGACTGCGTGGAGCGCAAGCAGCCGGTGCTGGTCGGCACCACCTCGATCGAGACGTCCGAGTACCTCTCCGAGATGCTCACCAAGCAGGACATCGCCCACGAGGTGCTGAACGCCAAGCAGCACGAGCGCGAGGCGAGCATCGTGGCGCAGGCCGGCCGCCCCGGCTCGGTCACCATCGCAACCAACATGGCCGGCCGCGGCACCGACATCGTGCTCGGCGGCAGTCTCGATGCCGAGCTCGCCACGCTCGATCCGGCCGACGAGGCGGTCCGCGAGAGCGCGCGCGCCGAGTGGCGGGTGCGCCACGATCAGGCGCTCGCCGCCGGCGGACTGCACATCATCGGCACCGAGCGGCACGAGTCGCGCCGCATCGACAATCAGCTGCGCGGCCGCTCGGGGCGCCAGGGCGATCCGGGCTCGAGCCGCTTCTATCTGTCGATGGAAGACAACCTGATGCGCATCTTCGGCGACCCGACGCGCACGCAGCGGCTGCTGAAGATGGCCGGCATGAAGGAAGGCGAGGTCATCGAAAGCGGGATGCTGAGCAAGCAGATCGAAAAGGCGCAGCGCAAGGTCGAGGCGCACAACTTCGATATCCGCAAGCAGCTGCTGCTGTTCGATGACGTCGCCAACGACCAGCGCAAGGTGGTCTACCAGCAGCGCACCGAGATCATGGCCACCGAGGACGTCTCGGCGGCCATTCACGGCATCCTCGCCGAGGCGGTCGGCACGCTGATCGACCAGTTCCTGCCCAAGCACGCCATGGCCGCAGACTGGGACCTCGATGGGCTCACCGAGGCGGTGCGCCGGGATTTCAACGTCGTCGCGGACCCGAAGGGCTGGCTCGCGGCCGAACCGGACATGGAGGAATCGGTGCTGCGCGAGCGGCTGGTGCGCACGGTGGACGATGCGTACAACGCCAAGGCGTCCCGTCTCGAGCCGGCGCTGATCCGCCATATCGAGAAGGACGTCATGCTGCGCACGCTCGATATGCATTGGCGCGACCACCTGGCGGCGATGGACTACCTGCGCCAGGGCATCCATCTGCGCGGCTACGCGCAGCAGGACTACCGCACCGAGTACAAGCGCGAGGCCTTCGAGATGTTCAGCGCGATGCTCGATCAGGTGAAGTTCGAGACCGTCTCGACCCTGATGCAGATCGAGGTGCGCACCCAGGAGGAGGTCGATCGCGAGGAGGAGGAGCGGCGCGCCCGGCTGATGCGCGCGCTGCAGGCGCAGCATGCGGAGGCGTCGGTGTTCGCCGGCGCCGAGCCGGCGGATGCGCTGTTCGACGGCGAGTCGCCTCATCCCGGGGCGCTGCCGGGGTCGGATGGGCCGCACAGCCCGTTCGTGCGCGGGGAGCGCAAGGTCGGACGCAACGAGCCGTGTCCGTGCGGCTCGGGCAAGAAGTACAAACACTGCCACGGCGCGCTCTCGAACGTCGGCTGAGCGGTTCCCGGTGCGCGCGGTGCAGGTGGTGGCCGCGGCGCTGATCGGCGCCGACCGGCGGGTGCTGATCGCCGAGCGCCCGGCGGGCAAGCACATGGCGGGCCGGTGGGAATTCCCCGGCGGCAAGCTCGCCCCGGGAGAGAGTGAGGCCGAGGCGCTCGCGCGCGAACTCCGCGAAGAGCTCGGCGTCGAGATGCTCGCCGGCCGGCCCATGATGCGCCTGACGCACGCCTACGAGGACCGCGAGGTCGAGCTGTCCCTGTGGCTCATCGAGCGCTTCCGGGGCGAGCCGCGCGGGCTCGAGGGCCAGGCGCTGAAGTGGGTCGAAGCCGGCGGGCTCGCCGCCGAGGACATTCTGGAGGCGGACCGTCCTTTCCTCGCCGCGCTGGTAGAATGGCTCACTTCACCCACCGCACACGAGGGCCCCGATGGCCGACACGAATGACGTACCAGAGGTCCAGCTGGACTCGGCCAACCTGTATCGGGAAGAGCTCTTCACGGACCGCCGGGCGGGCACGATCCGCCGCCTGACGCCCGTGACCCAGGACGGCTCGCCGGATCCGTCGCGGCCGGTGCTGTTCTCGGGGCAGACGCAGCTGCTGACGCCCGCGGGCATTCTGCCGCTGTCCTTCGAGCTGCCGGGCGCCACGCTGCCCGAGGCGCTCGCGAAGTTCTCCGAAGGCGTCAGGGCGGCGATCGAGCAGGCCATCGATGAGGCGCGGGAAATGCGCCGCGAGGCCGCCTCGCGCATCGTCGTGCCGGAGGTCGGTGCGGGCGCTCTCGGGCCGGGTCCGGGTGCGGGCCCGGGCGGCGGGAAGATCAAGTTCCCCTGATCAGGACTCGCGCCGATGCTCGGGCGCGTGCTCGGGCTCGGGCGTGGCCGCCTCGCCCGCGATGGCGTGCCGTTCGGTGAGCCAGGCGCCCAGATCGATCAGCCGGCAGCGCTCGCTGCAGAACGGCCGGTAAGGCGCCTGCGTCCACTCGATGAGCCGCTGACAGGTCGGGCATTTCACCTGCACGGACAGCCCCTCAGGCGCAGGCGGTGAGCTGGAACGGCACGTCCTCGGTGGTCTGCGCGGCGCGCTCCGTGAGGCCCTTCCACGTCAGAAACCGCACGCTGCAGCGGTGGTGGCTGCCGCTGACCTCCGGGTACAGTCCGCTCGCGGCGGGCAGCACGATGCGCAGCAGCTGCAGCGGATTGTCCCGGTCGAAGGTGATGGTGAAGGTGCCGCCGCGCGCGCATTCCTGGCGCGTGCGGCCGAACTGGCGGGTGAGCCAGAGCAGCTCGGCCACCGCATCGCACAGCGGCCGCAGCAGCCCGAGCCACTGGTTGAAGGCGTGCATGCGCGCCTCGTCGGGCTCGGACAGCCAGTACAGGTAGTCCGGCAAGTCGAACTCGCAGGTCCCGCCCGGAATGCTGCTGCGGTGCTTGATGGCGTTCAGGAACTCCGAGTCCCTGAGCGGCTGCTGGCAGGCCACCCCGGCGTTCATCAGGTCGGCGCGCAGCCGCCCGAGATTGCTGATGAAGGTCTTCAGCCGCTGGGTGTCGACGCCCGGGCGCGACTGATACTCGCTGAGCAGGTGCAGCTGGCGCTCGATTTCCTTCAGCGCATCGGAGCGCAGATCGCTGCGCGAGATGACCGCCAGGATATCGATCAGGCTCGTCATGGCCGCGCGGCTGCCCCACTGGCTGCCGGTCTCGTTGTGAAAGAGCGCCTGGTTGTAGAGGAAATCCAGCCGCAGGAACGTGCGCATCCGCTCGTTCAGAGGCTGCTCGAAAACCAGGAGCCGGCCGCTGTCCTGGGCCACCGGCGGGGTGGCGGCGCAAGGGGCCGCAGCAGAGGCGGACGCAGGGGCTGCGGCTTCAGCGGTATCGGTGGTCATGGGCGGCTATTGTGCGCGACGAGCGCGTGTTGCGTAAATGTTCCCGATGCGCGACGGACCGCGTTGCTCAGGATTTGGCGGCGAGCTCCAGGTAGCGCTGATGGAGTGTCACAACTTGCATGCGCAGCGCCGCCAAGTCCGACTCGTTGTGAATGACCTCATGCGCGGCCTTCAGCCGCGCCGCGCGCGAGGCCTGTGCACTGAGCATCGCCCGTGCCTGTTCGGGGGAGGAGCCGTCCCGCTTCTGCAGGCGCTCGAGCTGCAGCTCCTCGGGGCAGTCCACCACCAGGACCCGGTCGACCCGCCCGGTGAGACCCTTCTCGACGAGCAGGGGAATGACCAGGATCTGGTACGGGCCGCCGGCGGAGGCGGCCAGCGCCTCCACGGCTGTGCCGATTGCCGGGTGGGTGAGCGCCTCGAGATCGGCACGCGCCTTGGGATCGGAAAACACGATCTCGCGCAGCTTGGGCCGGTCCAGGTGCCCGTCCGGCGTCAGGATGCCCTGGCCGAACCGTTCCACCAGCCGCTCGAGCGGCGGCTGGCCGGGTTCGACCACGTCGCGCGCGATCCGGTCGGTGTCGATGATCGGCACGCCGCAGGCGGCGAACAGCTCCGCCACGGTGGACTTGCCGCTGGCGATACCCCCGGTGAGACCGATGCGAAGAATTTTCATGTAAGCCGCGAATTCTAGCGCGCTTTCAGGGCGCTAGGGGCGCCGGCGCACTCAGCCCGGGAAGAACCCCAGATAGAACCCGACCAGCTGGTGGCCGAACATCAGCATCAGCCAGCCGGCAGCCGCGAGGAACGGGCCGAAGGCGATCGGCACCGCGCTGCTGCGGCCGCGGGCAACGATGAGCACAGCGCCTACGAGTGCTCCGACCAGCGCTGCGATCAGCACCGTGGGCAGCAGCATCTGCCAGCCGAGCCACGCCCCGAGCGCCGCCAGCAGCTTGAAGTCCCCGTACCCCATGCCTTCCTTGGCGGTGAGCGCGCGGAACAGGTGGTAGACGCCCCAGAGACTGAGGTACCCCACGGCGGCCCCGATCAGGCTGGCGCGCGGGTCCACCGGCACGGGCGCGCCGCCCGGGGCCGGCGCGAGCAGGCTCAGCGTGAGGCCGATCCACATCAAGGGCAGGGTGAGATTGTCGGGCAGCAGCTGCCGGTCGATGTCGATGGCGGCGAGCGCCACCAGAAACCACGTGAGCACGAGCGCCGCGAGCGCCGGCCAGCCGAAGCCGAACTTCCAGGCCACCAGCGCCGAGAGCAGTCCGGTGAGCGCCTCCACGAGCGGGTAGCGCGGGCTGATGCGCGCGCCGCACCGTGCGCAGCGGCCCCGCAGCCAGAGGTAGCTCAGCACCGGGATGTTGTGCCGGGCGGCGATCGGCGCCTGGCACGCCGGGCAGGCCGAGCGCGGCACCATGAGGTTGTAGCGTTCTGCCGGCACGGCCGGCAGGGTGGGGGCGTCGGCCGCGAGTGCCGCGCAGTCGGCGCGCCAGTGCCGCTCCAGGATGATGGGCAGCCGGTGGATCACCACATTGAGAAAGCTGCCGATCGCGAGCCCCAGCACCAGGCAGGTGCCGGTGAACAGGGCGGGTGACGCGGCGAGCAGCGCGGCGAGCGGCACGTCAGTGAACGACGTTGCCGAGCTGGAAGATCGGCAGGTACATGGCGATGACGAGTCCGCCGACGATCACGCCGAGGATCACCATGATCAGCGGCTCGAGCAGACTCGACATCGCGTCCACCGCGTTGTCCACCTCCGCCTCGTAGAACACGGCCACCTTGCCGGCCATCTCATCGAGCGAGCCGGCCTCCTCGCCGACGGCGATCATCTGCACCACCATGTTGGGGAAGACGCCGCGCGCTTCCATGGCGCGCTGCAGACGCTGGCCCGTGGCCACCTCGTCCCGCATCTTCAACACCGCATCCTCGTAGATGATGTTGCCGGTGGCGCCCGCCACCGACTCCAGCGCCTCGACCAGCGGCACGCCGGCGGCGAACATGGTCGCGAGCGTGCGCGCGTAGCGGGCAATCGCCGCCTTGTTGAGGATGGGGCCGATGATCGGAATCTTGAGCGACATTCGGTCCAGAACCTCGCGCATCTTGCGCGAGCGCTTCTTGAAGTAGACGAATACCCACCCCGCAGCGCCGATGACGAGCGCGATCCAGATTCCCTGGTGCCGCACGGCGTTCGAGATGTTGATGACGAACTGCGTGAAGGCCGGCAAGTTCGCGCCGAAGCCTGTAAACAGTTTTTGGAACTCGGGGATCACGAAGATCATCAGCACGGTGGTCACGATGGCGGCGACGATCAGCACCGCGGCCGGATAGAAGAGCGCCTTCTTGACCTTCTTCTTGGTCGCCTCGGATTTCTCCTGATAGGTCGCGATCTTGTCGAGCAGGGTGTCGAGCGCGCCCGCCTGCTCGCCGGCGCGCACCAGATTGACGAACAGATCATTGAAATGCAGCGGATGCTTGGCGAGCGCCTCGTGCAGCGAGCTTCCGGACTCCACGTCGGCCTTGATGGCGAGAATGAGGTTGCGCAGCGAGGGTTTCTCGACGCCGGCCGCGACGATCTCGAAGGACTGCACCATGGGGATGCCGGCGATCAGCATGGTGGCGAGCTGGCGGCTGAACACCGCGATGTCGGCGGCGTTGACTCTGCCGCCTTTGAGGCTCTCGCGTTTGCGGCGGACGCGGGACGCGGCGATGCCCTGGCGGCGCAGATCCGCGCGTACGGCCGCCTCGTCGGGGGCCATGATGTCGCCCTTGACGCGCTGGCCGCGCTTGTCGCGGCCCTCCCACAGGAACGGGACGTCGGGCTTGGGGGTCTTGGCGGTCGCGGAGATTGCCGTGGCCATGGGTTCACCGTCCTCGATCAGTCGATGGTGACGCTGTTGATTTCCTCGAGACTGGTGACGCCGGCCTTCACCTTCTCCAGGCCCGCCCGGCGCAGATCCCAGATGCCCTCGCGGGCGGCCTGGTCACCGATTTCGACGGCGCTGCCGCCGGCGAGGATGATGCGCGCGATGGCGTTGGTGACCGGCATGACCTGGTAGATGCCCGTGCGGCCCTTGTAGCCGTCGGTGCAGCTCGAGCACCCCACGGGACCGAAGATCTTCAGGCCCGCCCGCACGTCCGCCTCGCTGAAGCCTTCCTTGAGCAATGCCTCCGACGGAATGTCGAGCGGCTGCTTGCACTGCGTGCACAGCTTCCGCGCCAGGCGCTGGGCAATGATCAGGCTGACGGAGGTGGCGATGGCATAGGGCTTCACGCCCATGTCCACCAGACGCGTCAGTGTCTGCGGGGCGTCGTTGGTATGCAGCGTCGAGAGCACCAGGTGGCCCGTCTGGGCCGCCTTGATGGCGATTTCCGCGGTCTCGAGGTCACGGATCTCGCCGACCATGATGACGTCGGGGTCCTGGCGCAGGAAGGCGCGCATGGCGGCCGCGAAGGTCAGTCCCACCTTGGGATTGATGTTGACCTGATTGACGCCGGGCAGGTTGATTTCCGCCGGGTCCTCGGCGGTGGAGATGTTCGTCCCCTCGCGGTTGAGGATGTTCAGGCCCGTGTAGAGCGAGACGGTCTTGCCGCTGCCGGTCGGGCCGGTCACCAGGATCATGCCCTGGGGCTTCTCGAGGTACTCCTCGTAGAGCGTCTTCTGGAACGGCTCGTAGCCCAGCGAATCGATCCCGAGCATCGCCTGCGACGGGTCCAGGATACGCATCACCACCTTCTCGCCGAAGAGCGTGGGGCAGGTGCTGACGCGGAAGTCGATGGCGCGGGTCTTGGACAGCTTCATCTTGATGCGCCCGTCCTGGGGCACGCGGCGCTCGGCGATGTCGAGGCGTGCCATGACCTTGAGTCGCGCCGCGAGCTTGCCGCCGAGCTGTACCGGAGGCTGAGCCATTTCCTTCAACGCGCCGTCCATGCGGAAGCGCACCCGGTAGGTCTTCTCGTACGGCTCGAAGTGGATGTCCGAGGCACCCCGCCGGATGGCATCCAGCATCACCTTGTTCACGAAGCGGACGATGGGCGCGTCCTCAACGTCGTCCCGGCCCGCTCGATCTTCAGCCTCCTCATCACCGCCGGTGACTTCAAGGCCCTCGAGGTCGACGTCCCCTTCCGTGCCGAGCTGGGTGATCTGGCTGTCGGCCTGCTCGATGGCCTTGTCGATGGCTGTCTGTAGCTTGTCGTCGTCGACGACCACCACCTCGATGCTGAGGCTGGTCTGGAACTTGATCTCATCGATGGCGTGCAGGTGCGTCGGGTCGGAGACACCGAGGAAGAGCTTCTTGCCGCGCCGGAAGAGCGGCAGCACCCGATGCTTGGCCACGAGCTTGCCGTTGACCAGGCGGACCGTGTCCAGGTCCAGCGTGATCGCATCGAGATCGAGCAGCGGCACGCCGAACTCGTTCGACGCCGCCACCGCGATATCTCGCGCCTGCGCCGCGCCGCTCTCGACGAGCTGGGTCACGAGCGGGAGATTGCGCTCCCGGGCGGTATTGAGCGCCTCGAGAACGGCCGACTCTTCGACGACCCCGTCCTGAACGAGGCGCTGAGGCAGACCGCCGAGCCCGGTGCGTGCGCCCCCGAGCGCTGCAGAGACATTGTCATTCATGGACTTACGAACGTCCGATTCGATCCGCGGGGCTCAAGTGTACCGAAGCCGGCGGCGCCGGCAATTGTCAAATCTTGACCGATGGTCGCACAGGCCCACACCCCTCACTGTGACTGGGCTCCCAAAAGAAGAAGCCCCCGCGAGGCGGGGGCTTCTGCGCCGTACATCGTCACTTAAGACTCAATAGCAGCTGCTGGGGAGATAGGCATCGTTCGCGATCGTGCCGGCCAGCGGAGCGGCACCGCCTTTGACTACCGAAAGACCAGCGGGGGCAGTGTTGGCGGTGGCGCCGCTGCAAACCCAACTGATGTCGCCGTTTGGCGATTGATACGCGGCGAGCGTGATGCTGTTCTGCGCACCGCTGATGTTCGAGTTCGCATTGGCACCGCCGTAGACCGCCGTGATCACCCCATCGTTGTACTGCATGCTCTTGACATACGTGCCACTGATGGAGCTGTTAATGCCGAGGTCCTTCAGGGTGGCGCAGCTACCGGCCGCCGTTCCGTGGTTGGCGTAGCATTCGTCGAACGCAGTCTCGATGCCTCCTGCCAGCGAAAGCCCTTCCGAGACCTGCGCACGGATCGTGTAGTTCTGGTACGCGGGAATGGCGATGGCCGCCAGGATGCCGATGATCGCGATCACGATCATCAACTCGATCAGCGTGAAGCCCTTTTGCAACGATTTCATTACGAAACTCCTCAAGGAACGGTGATTGTTCTTGCCGGGAGGCGCAAAGGGCGCCTGCTGGGCTTTCTGAAGCAAGCGCCGTGCCAAAGACCCGAATCGGTCGTAATGTATTGTTTTTCAAATGAGTTTATTCTGGCCGCGGCCCGCCTATGTCAAACACGATTCTCTCGATTGACGGTGCTGGGACTGATGAGTGTCAGAATGTGACGCAAAACGTCACATGATCGAGGCGGCTGCGTCACAGCTGCAGTCCCGAGTGACGGTCGATTCGCTTCGGAAAGAATCTGACGAACCAGTCACGCCTGCATCGGGTCATGCAAGGCGAGAATGATTTATCACTGTATCTGCCGCGGTAGCAGGCCGCGCGCACTCTAGATTGTTGCAGCGCGAGCGTATCGCAGTTGATGCTGTTCGCGTGGAGGATCGACGATGGCTGCGGTTGTCACGATGCCTGTGAGAGCGGAGACCCGCGATGCGCTCCCGCCGCGTCTACTCGAGCTGACGATCCTCATGCCATGCCTCAATGAGGCCGAGACCGTAGCGACATGCGTGCAAAAGGCCCGCGGCTTTCTGCAGCGTACCGGTGTCGCGGGCGAGGTTCTGGTCGCTGACAACGGATCCACCGATGGCTCCCCGGAGCTTGCACGGCAGGCCGGTGCGCGTGTCGTGGCGGTTTCCACAAAGGGCTACGGCAGCGCTTTGCTGGGGGGGCTTGAGGCAGCTCAGGGTCGGTTCGTGGTCATGGCCGACGCCGACGACAGCTACGACTTCTCGCAGCTCGACGGCTTTCTCGCAGCATTGCGCGGCGGACACGACATGGTCATCGGGCATCGATTCCGGGGCGGTATCCGCCCGGGCGCTATGCCCTGGCTGCACCGGTACATCGGCAACCCGCTTCTGAGCTTCATCGGCAGGCTTTTTTTCTCCTGCCGCATCGGTGACTTTCATTGTGGGCTGCGTGGCGTCAACCGCGCCGCTGCGCTTCGCCTGGGGCTGCGTGCTCCCGGGATGGAATTTGCCAGCGAGATGATCGTGAAGGCGGTGCTCGCGGGCTGGAGGATCGGAGAAGTTCCGACCGTTCTCTCGCCAGCGGGTCGTTCACGCCCGCCGCATCTGCGCAGCTGGCGCGACGGCTGGCGGCATCTGCGCTTCCTGCTCATGATGAGCCCGCGCTGGCTGCTGTTCTATCCGGGCACTCTTCTGATTGCGGTGGGCAGCGCGGCCGGGCTGCTGATTTCCCGGGGTCCAGTGATCATTCACGGCGTCGGATTTGACATCCACACGATGCTGTACGCGGCCGGCGCGACCATTCTGGGCCTACAGCTGGTGCTGTTCTCGGTCATCGGGCGCACGGTCGGTGTCTTGAAGGGGTTGCTGCCCATGACTCCGAAGCTGCGGGCGTTTCTGCGGGTCTTCACCATTGAGCGTGGCGTTCTCCTTGGTGTCACCCTCGGCCTGACGGGCCTCGCCCTTGCGGTCTATTCGCTCGATACGTGGTTTCGCGCGCGATTCGGTCCGATGGGTCCACTGGAGGCCATGCGCGCGGTCATCACTTCGGTGACGCTGATGCTTTCGGGCGGCGAGATTCTATTCGCATCGTTTTTGCTTGGACTGATTGACGTCCATCCCGACGAGACTGCCGGCAAGTGACGCCCGCTGACGGACCGGCGCACTCGCCGCTGCGAACCTCGATGATGCTCCTGCTGAACCGCGTGGCCCGCGTGCCGCGCTGGCTCGTCTACCTGTCCTGCTCCCTTCTGGTGGTGCTTACGAGCTATCACCTCGGCAAGGCGATGACGTGGGACGACATGGAGTACCACGTGTATGCGGGCTTCAGCGCGCTCCATGACCGATTCCGTCAGGACTACTTTGCCGCGGGGCCGCAAGGCTACTTCAATCCCTATGCCTACGTTCCCTTCTATCTGCTGTTGCGCTCTGGGCTTCCACCGCTGGCAATCGCGTCGATCCTGGCGCTCGTTCAGAGCGCGATTCTGTGGTTGACCTACGAGCTGGCCCTGCGGGTGGTTCCGCAGGACACGCCGAACGCGCGCGTGACGATCGCGATTCTCGCGGTCATATTCGCATTCGCCAACCCAGTTCTCATTAATGAGTTTGGTTCGAGCTACTCGGATGTCACCACGGCGGAACTGGCGATGGTCGGTTGGTTGCTGCTTGTCGATGTCGTGTGGACGCCTAGTACACTGCGCGTCATCGGGGCGGCGCTCATGCTGGGTGTAGCCACTGGACTGAAGCCGACCAATGCGGTGCACGCCGTCTCCGCGGCGATTCTACTGCTATTCGTTCCGGGAGGCTGGATCCGGCGGATCCGATACGGTGCTCTGTTCGGGCTGACGCTCGCGGCCGGGTTCGTGCTGATCAACCTCCCGTGGTCGATTCACCTCGAGCGGCACTTCGGCAACCCGGTGTTCCCACTCCTGAACGGATTGTTTCGCTCACCGGATTACTCGACCGGGTCGATGCTGGACCATCGCTTCATCCCTGCCACCCTCGGCGCGGCCCTCCTGCGGCCGTTTACGATGGTTCTGCCGATTCCCTGGATCCATTTCGAGATGCCGGCGCCGGATTTGCGCTATGCGCTTCTTCTCGTGCTCTCGCTGCTCCTGCTATCGCGGTGGCTGTGGCGCTGGTTGTCCGGGGCGCGTGGTCCGGAATCACGCACGCTGGATTCAGCGGAACGCGCATTGGGCGCATTGGGACTGGCGTTTATGGTTGACTGGGCGCTCTGGCTGCCCGTCTCGGGAAACAGCCGCTACTTCATGCCCATGGCGTGCGTTGCAGCGGTCTTGTGCATGGCGCTTATCTTTCGCCTCCTTTCTGACCAGCCGGCACTGCGCAACGGCGTGCTCGTCGCGGTGTTCGCCGTACAGTTCTTCCAGCTGTATGCGGGGACTGAATATCGACAATACCTGCCGTGGCACGACGGCCCTTGGTTCACGGTTTCGGTGCCTCCCCGGCTCAAATCGGAGACTGACCTGTACTTCCTGATCGGCGGCCAGACCAACTCGTTCATCATCCCGTCTCTTGCTCACTCATCCGGTTTCGTCAATCTCAGCGGTCAGTATGAGCTTGGCCCAAGGGGGGCGAACGGGCGGCACGTCGAAGCCCTGATCCGACGCTATGCGCCTCGCCTGCGCGCGGTCTGGTCCGATCCCAGTGATACTATAGCCACCCAGGCGCGGCCATCATTTTTTGACCCAGCGAATGACGCGCTGGAGCCTTTCGGATTGAAAGCAGACACGAAACACTGCTCAATCATTGTTGCGCGTGGTGTCGATGTTATCTTTATGGTTGGGTATCCGGTGCGAGATGGAGCGCTCACGTCGAAAGGGCGTCGGGAAACCAAGTATCTGATGACGTGCCGCGTGATCCGCAATCCCGCGAGTATGTATCCGCTACCTGGGCAACGCACCGCAGATGCTGCGTTTGATCACCTCGAAGACGCGTGTCCTGCGCTCTTTCAGCCACGACGCCCGGTCGATACTCTGTTGGGTGATGCAAAGAGCGGTTATGAGTTCCTGAGAAAATATACAGGCTCAGCGGTGCATGCCTGGATCGCGCGCGGCGTGATTCGGTTTGTCAAGCTTGAGCCCGGCGGACGAGAGGAGGATGCCGGATCAGAACAGATGTGGGCAAGTACGCGGCCGCACGTTGCCTGCGGGTGGCAGGGGCCAGGATTTCTAAAGGTATTGCCGCAATGAGCGAGGTGGCTCCGCGCGCCGAACTGTTCGCCTTGAGTCGAACTCGGCTCATTGTGCCAGTGTTCAATGGGGGTGATCGGTGGCGCGAGGCGGCGCGAGCCATCAGAGCGTCGTTTGCGGATCCCGCGTCCGTGCTCGTCGTCGACTCTGGCTCGACAGACGGTAGCGATAGCGTTGCGAAAGAAAGCGGCTTTGAACTGCAGAGGATCGAGTCGCACTCCTTCAACCACGGGGGAACCCGACAGTGGGCTATTGAACAGTTCTGCGCGGCAATGGAGTACGTCGTATTTCTGACGCAGGACGCCGTGCTAGAGGGTCCGCAGTCGATTGCGGCACTGATCGGCGCATTTTCGGATCCCGCGATCGGAGCTGCCTACGGACGGCAAGTGCCGCAGGATGGCGCCGGACCGTTCGAGGCCCACGTTATTCTCTTCAATTACGGCGTCCGAAGTGAAACGCGTTCCATCGAAGACGCGCCCCGTCTCGGCATAAAGACCGCGTATCTCTCGAATTCATTCGCCGCCTATCGCCTCAGTGCGCTCGCGGCGTGCGGAGGTTTTCCGAATCACCTGATTCTGGGCGAGGACACCTGTGTGGCCGTCAACATGCTGTTGGCGGGGTGGAAGATCCGATATTGTGCGGATGCTCGGGTGCGCCATTCGCATGCCTATACTATCGCACAGGACGTGCGGCGGTATTTTGACTTCGGCGTGCTTCACGCGCAGCTCCCTGAATTACTGCGCCATTTCGGCACCGCCGAGGGTGAGGGCGCACGATTTGTCTTTTCCGAACTTCGCTACTGTGCGGTCAACGCGCCGCTGGTGCTGCCAGTCTGCCCGGTGCGCAACGCCGCCAAATACATCGGCTATCGCTTGGGGCGGGAATTCAGACGGCTACCGCGTGGATTATGCCGGCGGCTCAGCATGACCAAGGTCTTCTGGGACGGTGCCGCGACTTCGCGCTCGCGCGTAGGGCCTTGACGAAAGAGCGGAGAAGCCGGTTTCCAGGGCGCAGGACGGGCCGATGAAAACTGATGCGCCCCTCGTGCTGCCAGTAACGGTCAAATCCTCACGAAAAGACCGTAAATCGCGTAATAGCGGAAATGGCGGTCGAGCAGGTGTGAACGAAACGGCTGATGGAACATGCGAGCCAGTTTGAACCCGGCGTTCTGGACCGTACGGGCTAACTCGGCTTCGGGATAGTGGCGCTTGTGATCGGCGTCGCTGCGAAATCCGCGGTCGCCAGGGACCCCCACCACGAAATGGCTGTGCGCCTTGAGCACCCGGTGGACTTCCGCTAGCAACGGCTCAGGGTGCTCTAGGTGCTCGAGAACGTTATCGAGTACCGCCCCGTCGAACTCGCAGCCCTCGAACGGCAGGTGATCGAGCTGCATCAGTTGTACCTTTAGACCCTGCTCCCGGCAGAAGGCGACGGCATGGGGATTCACGTCAACGCCGACCGTGTTGCGGCGATACCGTACCATGTCGCCGATGCCGCAACCGATGTCGAGTACCGTGCCACTCAAATTCCGGCAGATTCTAGGGTACAGCCAGACACGTCGATACCAGACGGCGGCGCGCTTGCGTCGCATCAGATAATCAAAATACTCATCATAGCCCGTCACGCGTCCGCCTCGGCGGTCAGTCCCCGCTGCGTGTCCCGGGCAGCAGTTGCCGCGGTGTTTCGGCATTGCCTGTTGAGCATGCTGGCTAAATGTTCTGCGCGCCGCGGCGCACACTCGTTCGATAGGTTACGAACCGCTGCGCTAGGAAACTTACTGGCGTATTGAGCACGCCGAGGAGGACTGCCGCGGCGAGGTACCACATGTGCATCCGCTCGACGAGAAAGTCCAGTGCGCACGTGTTTACTCCAAGCAGCGTCGCGTTGACAAGCATATAGCGCGCGGCACCTAGGTGACTGACGGCGCGGACGGAAAACGTAAAGCGTGCGTTGAGCAGATAGCCCGCGATGTTCCCGGTGACGAAGGACGCCGCGTAAGCGAGCAGATAGTTCAGTCCCGCGAACGCGTGAAGTCCAACCAGTACCGCTGCGCTCAGCCCGAGGCAAGTAACGCCGACGGCGCCAAAGCGCAACAGTTGTGCAATTCGCACGCGCCAGACGCCCTTTTGCTCTTTATGGATCGATATGTCTCGTTGCATGGGCCGACGGGTCCATTAGAGTTCGAGTCGCTTGAACACCTTTTCCGGAATCAGTCGGATGAACCACATGGCAGGGCCCCAGGCGCGTGGCAAATATGCCACATCGCGCTTCTTATCGATTGCCCGTAAAATGCCGGCCGCCACTCGCCGCGGAGTGGACCAAAGGGGGCCTTTGGGAAAGGACGCCGTCATCGGTGTATCCACTAATCCAGGCTTGATCGTCAACACCTGCACGCCGGCCGAGTAGAGCCGCTGCCTCAGTCCGGACAGATATGTACTGACCAGTGCCTTGGCGCTCCCATAGACATAGTTGCTCCGTTTGCCCCGGTCGCCTGCCACAGAAGAGATCACCGCCAATGTGCCACTGCCTTGCGCGGAAAGACGCGGCGCAATTTGCGTGCACAAAGCGATGACCGAGAGCGCATTGGTGGATAGCGCGCGCATTGTCAGATCCACGGACTCCTCGCATGCGCGCTGATTGTCGAGCGTGCCGTGCGCGATGAGCACGACATCTAACTTCCCCAGAGCTTCAGTGGCGCGATCCAGCATGGCGGCGTGGGAGGCGAAATCATTCACATCCAGTGTCTCGTAGGCCACCTGAGTGGCGCCGCGGATTCCCAGATCGGAGGCAATCGCCGCCACACGGCGCTCGTTTCGGGCGACCAGATAGAGCGATGCCAGGCGTTGCGCGAAGAGCCGGGCAGTTTCCTCAGCGATCGCCGAGGTCGCTCCGATGATGAGCACCTTCTTCATGCTTCCGCCATGACGCGTCGCCAGAAGCTCGATGAGCAGCGTGCGTCGATAAAGCGCGAGAACGTCTCGCACTGCGGAAAGCCAGCACGGAACAGGCTTGGGGGCATTCGCGCATCCTTTGCCGGATAGAGGCAGCCGCCGGCGTCGGCAACGATCGCATCGAGCCGTGCAAAAAGCGACTCCAGCCGTGCGCCTCGGTTGGGGAAATCCAGCGCCAGAGTGACGCCACAGCGAGGAAACGACAATAGCCCCGGCGAAACGCTGTCACCGAAATACTTCAGGACTGCAAGGCAGGAGTCCTCGCTACTTGCCGCTATGGCGCGCAGTAGTCGTCGAATCGAAGCGTCGGCCCCGTCTGCGGGAACGACGCACTGGTACTGATAGAACCCACGAGGCCCATACAGGCGGTTCCAATGGCGTATGCCGTCGAGCGGGAAGAAAAACTGTCGATAGTGCTGCATCGACCGGACCCGTCCCCCGTGACGCCTGTAGTGCAATGCATTGAATACGTGCATTGTGGCCGAATTGAGCAGCGAAATGGGGGGCGTGAATGGCACGGCAAGTCGGCACCATCGATCCGCGGGGGGCGTTTCACCGACTTCGTCTGCGGAATCGGCCCACTGCAGGATGCCTCTGCCAATTCGCTTGCGGCGCGCGGCGCAGTCCACCCAGGCAACCGTGTAAGCGTGCTCTTGCGAAGCCGCGCGGCTCATCTCCAGCAGCTCGCTCAGATCGCGGCAACGGACGGACTCTACTGACATCCAGGGCCCAGATACTCTGGTTAACTGCAGCTCCGCCCACGTCACCACGCCAGTGAGGCCCAGGCCGCCAATTGTGGCAGCGAACCAGTCCGGGTTCATCTGCGGCGAACACAACAGCCGCTCCCCGTTCGACCGCAGCAATTCAAACTGAGTCACGTGACAGCCAAAACTCCCCGCACGATGATGATTCTTGCCATGCACATCGTTCGCAATGGCGCCACCGACTGTGACGTATTGTGTTCCCGGGAGAACGCATGGCAGCCAACCCGCCGGCGCCACGATGCGTAGAATTTCCCCGAGCTGTACCCCTGCTTCGCAACGCAGCGTGCCGTGTCGCGCATCGAACTGGATGAAGCGGTCCAGGGAGCGCATGTCAAGCAGCGCGCCTCCCACGTTCAGACAGCTGTCGCCGTAGCTCCGTCCATTGCCAAAGGGCAGGATGCTGGTTTGTGCCGGTAGGCGAGGGAACTCATCGAAGCGGCTGCCCAAGCTATAGACCGAGTGCTCACCTCGGGCTACGTTGCCCCATGAACGGACGAGCCGAGTTTGTCCCTGGGGCATCGCGTCACGCCAGCATCAGCAGCAGTGCCACCGCCAGAGCCACGATGCGGCTGATGCGGTCGCGCATGGCGAATACGACCGGGTCGTCATCCAGCTGCCCGCGATGCGCAACCAGCCAGAGCCGAGTGATCCAATACAGCAAGAGCACGCAAAGAACCCAGAGAATGCCGGGACGGCGGTACAGCAGCGCCGCTTCGGGGCTGTTCAAGTACAAGGCCAGTACGAGCACCGAGATGTAACCCGCGCCAACGCCCAGCTGACTGACCATCTCCCGGTCGGCCGTCAGATATCCTAGTCCGCGCGAGACGCTCTCACCTTGTTCGCCGAGCCGCAAAAGTTCCGCGTGGCGCTTGGCCATCGCGAGGCTCAGGAACAGGAAAATGGAAAAGGCGAGCAGCCAGAATGACGGCGGCAGTCCGGTCGCCGCGTTGCCCGCCAGTACCCGCAAGGTATACAGCCCCGCGAGCGCAAATGCGTCGAGCGGTGCGCTGCGCTTCAAGAACAGAGAATAAGCGACGGTGCCGATTAAATAGAGGACCAGAACTTGGGAATACTCTATCGGTAAGGAGACGGCAAGCAGCGCGCCGAGCGTGAAGAGTGCTGCCATCACCGCCGTGGCTGACGGCACAGAGAGCAAACCGGCCGCCAACGGCCGATGGCGTTTCGTCGGATGCTTGCGATCGTAGGGCAGATCAAGCAGATCATTGAGAATGTAATTCGCCGAGGCAACCAGACCGAAGGCAACAAACGCCACCGTTGCCGCGGCATCCATGTGCAGATTGGCGACTTGCCGCCCGGCGACCAGCGGGACATAAATCAGCAGGTTCTTAATCCACTGATGGAGCCGAAGCTGCCGTGCCCAGATCCGTCCGGTTGGGCGATCGCGCACGATCACCTCGCGCCCAGACGGATTGCGTTGCTCGGCGCGAACGGCAGACTCTCCTGAAACCAAAACGATTCCGGAGTGTGCGAGCGGCCATGACGGGGAGCCCGCATCACCTACGTAATCAAAAGACTTCGGGGCGTAGTGCGCATCTAGCGTGGAGCAGGTGGGAGAGCTTCGCCGTCCGTGCGAGTCTTCGTCCACCAGCACGGCGTCGAATAACTCCAGATGCGAGGCAATGCGTGCCGCCCACGCTCGTGGCAGACGGGTGACGAGCGCGAGGCTTCTCCCCTGGGTCTTCGCCTGCCGCAGTCGGCCCAGCAGGGCCTGCTCGTACGGCAACTGGGCGGCATCGAAACTCACGCGCGCCGATAGTTCGGCAGCGAACGCTGCTGAGCCTCTCAGAATTCGTCTGGTCAGGGCGACCATGGCCGCGCCCGGACGCTGCCTGAGCAGCGAGAACCAGCTCTCCCAAAGGGGGTTGCCCCGAATCAGCGCGCCCTCAGCCTCGACACAGACCGGACGGTCGCCGCTGCTCTCCGTCCCGGCTTCGTCTGACACCTGCGCCGTCATCGGAATGACCATTCTCGGTGTCCAATGTAGCTGGTGAAGGCCGGGACGCCAACGCCGATGATGTGTGCCATCGTCTCGGAGTGCTGCCGTATCCCCAAAGTGGGGAAGACGTGGTCCGCTAGCGTCACACTGACCACCCAGGTCTGCAGCAGCGCGACGATGTTAACCAGTGTGAAGACAACAGCGGAGCGGTGTGCGCTGTTCCTTCCCGGTGGGAAAACGAAGCGGCGCGCCATGAAAAAGGCAGCCATCATTCCGGTTACATACGCAAGGATGATCGAGATCGAATAGCCGACCCACGCACCGTAGACGATGCGGCTGAGGACGTTGACTGCTGCAGCGATGCCGCCGACAAGCAGAAAACGCATGAATTGTCGCGACACGAGTGTTTTCACTCGACCGCCATCCGCGCAATTCTGCGCGCCAGGCCGATGCTCTCGGATATCCCGCGGTCCTCCGGATAGTAAAAGGATGTGTCGGCCACAAACAGGCCGCGAATGGGGAGCTTCACGGGGGGCAGGCGATCGGCAAAGCCGGGTGTGCACACCGGCTGGGCAAACCGATAGCGACTGACGTGGATGTCAAGGATGTCGTCTTCGCGCAGCTCCGGATTGATCCGCCTAAGATAGCGCTTCACCTTTTCCGCAAAGACGGAGTCGGGGTCGCCGTACTTTGAATTCTCTCCCGGCATGTAGAAGGGTACGTAAATGATGTGTCGATCCAATGGGCGCAGATTGGAATACTCGACCAGCCCCGGAACGTCCATGTCCGGGTCATTGACATTAAGCCAGAAATTTTCGCTCACCGAGCGCGCCAGTTTCGCAATGACACACACTACCGCGATGCTCTTTATGGATCGGTAGGTATTCAGCAGCCCAGCGGGCAAATCAGGGAGAATTTTCGGCACGTACGGCGTCGGTACGGTGCTGATGACCCGCTCGCAGGGGAAAAAAAAGTCTCGAGTCTCGACACCAGACACCGCCCCATCGTCCAACCTCACTCGCTGCACGGGGCAGGAGAGGCGGATCTCCCCGTTGCGTCGCACAATCTCGGCGCTCATCGCGTGCAGCACTGCCTCGGAGCCTCCGTCGATGAAGCCGAGTTTCTCTTTGAAGATGCTGTATCGGGACCGTCCGATCCGTCGGATCCGGCTCCAGATCCAAGCTGCCGAAAGATCGTGCGCGAACTCGTAGAACTTCAACTCGAACAGGTTGCGCCACAGCACGTCGTAGGCTCGCGAACCCACCCAGTTGCGGATCCAGCGGGTGGCCTCGAGCTGGTCGAGTGGCCGCCAGTTCTGCCGCTTCGTGGCCCAAAACGCATGCAGGCCGTATCGTGCCTTGTCGATGAGGCTCAGCCCGCGGAACGCCAGGAGCGCGCGCGGATTACCCCACGGCTGGACGCAGCCGTTGAAGTAGTAGCCCATCTTGGTCGCCACCCAGTGGAGCTTGTCATCAAGCCCCAGTTCGCGAAGCAGCGCAAAGAGATCGTGGTCCGATGTGCAGTGGAAATGGTAATACCGCTCAATTCGCAGGTCGCCGAAGTCAAACGCTGCGGCCATGCCGCCGATCCGGTCGTCGGCCTCGAACACCACTGGCGTATGGCCATCCAGCGCGAGCTGATACGCGGCGCCGAGACCCATCGGTCCCGCGCCGATGACCGCCACTGTCTGTCTGCCTGTGGTGTTCAAAAGTGGAGCGCGATGTCGCTGTAACGCGGATCGTGAAAAGTTCGGTTGATTGCGACTGTGAACGGTGTCGCGTTTACGCCAAATATCCTCTCCCAGTCAATGACGTCGAATACATCCCCGGCCACCAGGGCGGCGAGCTGCTCAGTCGTGAACGGAGGATTTTTGTCGAACATTGCCCAGAGTCTCAATAGATTGTCGAATAGGCCATATGGAATCCTGACAATCACGCAGCGCGCATCGACGGCCCTCCTGATCTCCCGGATCATGTCGATGTAGTCGATTCGTTCCCGTCCCGTGATGTCAAACGCCTGGGCAATTGGGCGTGATTTGAGGCAACTCAGGATTATCTGGCAGAAGTCTCCCACATACAAAGGCTGGCGCAAATATCGGCCGTCGCCTGGTATCGGAAACACTGGAACGCGCCGCATGAAGCGCGAAAGCCATCCCAGATGCTTGCGATCAAACCAACCGAACATGAGCGTGGGTCGGAGCACGACGTACGGTATGCCGCTCTGCACCACCAGATGCTCCTGTTCTCGTTTTGTCGTCGAATAGAGGTCATTCGCGACGGAATTCACCACTGAGGAGCTCACGTGAATTAAGTATCCGGGGCCGCGCGACTTGATAGCGCCGAGGACGTTCTGGGTGGAGACGATGGTATTGCGAACGAACGGCGCGCGAGCTGTTGCGCCGATTTGGGCTTGCAGCATAACTACGGTATCGGCGCCGTCAAACTGCTGCTCCCAGGCACCGTGCTCCGCCAAGTCAGCGCAGACTGTTGATACCTGCGGATGAAGGTTCTGCAGTATCGCGAGATTCGCTGGGGACTTGTCGATGACAACCACATTGCGGTGCGCATGGTCCTCGAGACATGCGACGAGGTTCTGCCCGACGAGGCCGGCGCCACCGGTGATGACAATTTTGCCGAGTTCAGTCACGGCCGCGGACACTCGGTGTCTTAAGTAGCGGTCGACCCGGACGGGCGCTCCTCGAGGAGCCAGGGCGGGGCTGCTGAGGCGCGCTGGGTGGGTATTGATGCGGTTCAGTAGCGCGGAAGAATTGGATTCGAAAGCGGTGCGTGTAGTCGGCAGTATGTCGATTGGTTGTCAGTTCGATTGCGGCAACTCGGCGCAGGCCGGAAGTGATGGCCGAAAATAGCTGTGCGGCCTCAGCTTGTGTTCCGATGAAATATTTCACGAACAGTCCGTCGACAGCGACGGGGTAGATGAATCTGTATGGGCCTTTCATCGTTCCGTCTGCAAGGCGGAACGAGACGCGAACAGAGGCGGGCTTGTACAGAAGATTCGCCAGGTGACCGATCATGGTGGTGCGGACGGCGATCTTGGCGTAGTCCGCCCCTGGCGGAATCGCAATCCAGTGGCCCAAATCAGCGTCCCGCGGCGCATCGACAGCGTTCAGGTGCGGCCGCATGCACGCCGTTCGCCCGAGGACGAGGTACGCGCTGCCGGGATATAGAGTCTTGAAGCAGCTCAAGATCGCTCGGAAGGTCTCAGGCTCGTCAAACGCCGGATACCGGCCGTCGATGGTCGAGTACGTATAGATGATCTTTTGTGCGCTGGCATCTCTCCAGATCTGCCGTGCATTCAGGCGATCCAAATAGGGCGTGTAAGCGGAATACGATTGGAATACCGGACTTGCAACGATGCGCATGTGATAGCCCTGCGCGATCATCAGTGACCAGGGAATCACGTTGACCGGCGCGCTTCCGATTGCCTGCAGCGCTTTGGAGGGCAGGGTGAATTGCGCCTGGATCGCGGCAGTCTGCCGGCGCTGCTCGTGTGCCCTGTTCGGCTTTGACACAATCAAGGCGAAGAAGCGCTCGTAGTTGCCAATCGGGTTAAGTGAGGACAGCGGAAAGCCGCGTAGCGCGGGCACGAACGCGGACAAGTAGGCGCAGTATACGAGACCGGTAGCAAGTCGAAATTGCGCAATGGACATCAAGGCCGTCCCGACAGCTGCGATGAGTAGTGCAGTGCCATAAAAGGCCATGGGGTGGCCAACGTAGCCCAGGTCGTGGCGCGTGAAGCCTTCCTTCCACGCCCAGAATCCCATGACGCCAAGGAGCAGACTTTGTGCGGCGAGCCGTTTGCGGCCCGTGGAAAGGAGTGCGAGGACTATGGCCGAGAACAGCGCCAAGATGACGAACGCAATCAGTGTTTGTGCATGGTTGCCGCTGATCGCCATGGCGGGAGTGTATCCGTGGGCGATAGCCCAGGTCCCGCGCAGATAGGCCGGGAGATTGCCGAGGGACTGGGCGGATACCAGCCAGAGCACGCAGAAAGTCGCGATGAAACTCAGCACCGGCAAGAGCGAAAAGTGCACACGCTTGTTTCCGCAGCCCGCGTAGCACCATAGGATCGGATAGATGAGAAGCGCGAACAGCGAGATGATGAGCGCCGTCGATTTGATCAGGGCGCCGAAGGCGAGGAGCGGTCCCGATAGAATCAGGGCGACGATGGCGGCTGCGAGGCGCTCTTCAGCGATGGCAAGCACGAGCAGCAGCATGCCGATGAATGCAGCCTGGGTGGCCAAGTCTAAAAATGAGGCGCCCAAGACCCACGCCAGGGCAGCCGCGATCGTCACTCGTGGCAAGGGTCTGTCGTTGGCGGCGAGCCGGCAGAGGATGTAGCCGAACGTGAGCCCAAATCCGAGCCAGGATGCCAGGCGCGCCGTTGCGCTGACGGACCATAGGAAGTGGTCCGAATAGAAGTAAGGATTAGCAAGGAATCCGAGCGGGCCGTACGTGAACAATACCGCTTTGCCCCACTGCAGATGATGCTCGACGGCGTAGCCCATGAACCATGCCCAAGAAGCATCGAGCGGATCGGCGGAAGAAGAGAAGGATTCCAGCAGGACGGGCAGGGTGACCGCGAGCAAAAGGGCGAAGACGCCGAAGTGAATGGTGGCTCCGAGAGAGCTTGCGCGGTGCTTAAGGGGATTATGCGATCGCTTCGAAAATACCATGCGTGTTCCCGCCCCCGGTGAAATCGCCAGTATTGCGCGCGTGTGGATGAGGCGTTCAGGAGCACGCAGCATAACCTGCGTGCGTCAAGACGGCTGTGGGCTGGTTCATAGTGCTCGCCGACCAGCGGAGGGAGACTTCCGCAGGCGGTACTGGGCAGTGTGAGCGGCAAGCGCCCGGGGACATGGCAAACGGGGGCGGCCGTGTCCCGTGGATGTGCCGGGCGCGTGCAATTGGGTCGACCGGAGGAGCCCAGCGTATGGCTCCTGCGATATTCGCAGCATTCGAGCACAGTCGCAGGTTGGGAGGTACGCTGGCGGTAGTGAGCTGGGCGCGCCAGCTGCGGCGCTGGCCAGACGGCTGTGGGTTCAATCGCCCGAAGAGCGCCCATCCGTCCGCCCGATTCGTTCCGGGACCGCTGAGCAAGAGTTTCCGCCGGCGAACACATGCGCGTCTACCGCCCATGGCAGGGACGGGACTTCCATTATCAGGATCAAGCACGGGAACTGCTGCAACCGGACTGAGCGGATCGGCGGGAGGGTCGAGGACTGTGAACCGGTGCGCGACTTTACAATAAATTAGACATGCCCCAGGCTTTGTCGGATAGGTTTAGTTTGTCGAGTTTGCGGTAGCCAAGTCTATGATTCTTGAATGGTTCAATGCTCAAGAAGCGATCGCTGCCGGTCACACGCTGGCGGAGTCGTTTCTGCGCGATGACGCTCGGGCGACCAAGGGGCGTGCCAAAGTCCAAGAGGGTGATCGGCGAGCCGAAGTGCAACGCTTGCTGCGGCGAGCCGCGCTCGATGCCAAGCCGCTGAAGCTCAATCTGTTCAAGCGGGCGAAGTTGCTGGGCGCGTTCAAGTGGCGGCTGATCGAGCAGGGATTCGACGAGGCAGGCGCCGGCGAATTGACTCATCTTCTGTTATTGCAATTGACCGGTACCCCCATCCCCTCTACCGCGACCCCGCAGGTGGAATTCCGAAACACGGGCGGATCGCGGAGACGGATTGATCTGTCACTCAGCGCCGCTGACGCCGCAGCGAGCCGAGGCGATTACGCCGAGGCTGTAGTGCGATTGCAGGAAATCCTGTCGGCCAATGCAAATCACGTTGTTGCCCTCAGCAATCTGGGCGACGCGCTATGTTTTCTCGGGCGTTACCCGGAGGCGGAGCGCGCCTATCGACGTGCCGTGCAGGCTGATCCGAAGCGCGCCGATGCGAATCTGAAGCTTGGAACCATACTGCACTGGCGGGGAGATTTTTCGGGGGCCGAGACCGCATTGCGTCGAGCCGTTAAATTGGAGCCGCGCAGTGCAAATGCGCTCTGTGTCCTCGGGCACGCTCTGGCTGCCCTTGATCGGGCGGACGACGCCAAGAGCTGCTTCGAGAGGGCCTTGCGACTGAAGCCGCGCTCGACGGACGCGCTGTGCGGCCTGGCATGGATGGCGAGCATGGAAGGGCGGTTCGATGACGCGGAATCACTGTTGCGCAAAGCGCTTGATATTGATCCGGCATGCACGGAGGCCCACACGTGGTTGGCGCAACAGCGGCGCATGACGCCGACGGACCAGTGGTGGCTGGAGACTGCGCAGCGCCTGCTTGAGCGTCCGATGGCGCCGATCGAGGAGTCCAGGCTCCATTTCGCCATCGGTAAGTATTTCGATGACATTGGAGATTATGGGCGGGCGTTCGAGGCGTTTCGCAAGGCGAACGAGCAGCGCAAGAAGGTATCCATGACCTACGACAGGGCGGCTCGCGCCGCCTGGGTGGATGATGTCGTTCGTCATTACACGGCGGAACGTGTTGGAACGCCTGTTCAGGGAGCCAATGATTCTCGGCGGCCGGTGTTCGTCGTCGGCATGATGCGCTCCGGTACGTCCCTGGTGGAGCAAATCATCGCCTCTCATCCGCAGGCCATGGGTGCAGGCGAGTTGCAGTTCTGGGGAATGTTCGGATTCAAGCATCAAGACGTAGTTTGCGGACGGGTACCGGACTCCGGGCTCGTGACGAAATTGGCCCAGTCCTATCTCAATGAGCTGGCCCGGCGTTCCTCCGATGCGGCGCGGGTTGTTGATAAGACGCCGGCCAATGTCGACTATTTGGGATTCATTCACCGGGTGCTTCCGAATGCACGCTTCATCTATATGCAGCGCGATCCGGTGGATACCTGTCTGTCCTGCTATTTCCAGAACTTCATCAACGCCGCTTCCTTCGCAATGGACTTGCAGGATCTCGCGCACTACTACCGCGAGCATCACCGTCTCGTCAAACACTGGCGCTCGGTGCTGCCCAAGGAGGTCTTTCTCGAGGTGCCATATGCTGAGCTCGTGTCTGACCAGGAGGGCTGGAGCCGGCGCATCATTGAGTTCATTGGCCTGGAGTGGGACCCAAAGGTTCTGGAGTTCCACAAAACCGAGCGGGCGGTGCTGACGGCGAGCAACTGGCAGGTGCGCCAGAAGATGTATTCGAGCTCGGTCGGGCGCTGGAAGAACTACCAGAAGTTCATCGGGCCGCTGCTGAAGCTGCGTGATCTCTCGCCCTGAGGCTTCCTCTTCGCCGCGCTTGCCCCGGCTGAGGGGTGATCGGTTCGCGGCGATCGATTTCGAGACGGCCAATCCGCGCGCCGACAGCGCGTGCGCGGTAGGGGTGGTCATCGTGTCAGGGGGTCAAATTGTCGAGCGCCTTTACCATCTGATCCGACCGGCGAGCCGGCAGTTCACTTTCACGGGTGTCCATGGCCTCTCGTGGGAGGATGTGCGCGCTGCCCCTACGTTCGCAGAGCTTTGGCCCAAGATCGAGGCTCGGATTGCCGGTGCGCGCTTTCTGGCGGCGCACAATGCGCCTTTCGATCGCAGTGTGCTTGCCGCCTGCTGCGCCGCCTCGGGCCTGCCGGCAGTCACGAGGCCATTCGTCTGTACTGTCCGGGTCGCCCGGCAGGTCTGGAACATTCGCCCGACCCGGCTGCCCGATGTGTGCGCCAGGCTCGGGATTGCGCTGCGGCATCACCATGCGCAATCCGATGCCGAAGCGTGCGCGCGGATCGTGATCGCGGCCGCCGCGGCCGGATGGGCTCCCGCCGACGGGGCCCGCCCGTCATGACCAGTGCAGCGGATTGCGCCGAGGGGCGCGCACCATGCGCCGCTCGGCGCTTGCGCCTGCACCGCCCATAGCCTGGGCGACCCAGCGGGTTCCGGCGGTGCGATCGCATGTCGTGCACTTCGTTCAACGGTTCCGGGACGCGCCGGATCTCATCGATCACGATGCGGTCGGAGGACTGTTGGGGGATGAGGGAGCGCAGATGCGCCGGGTTGGCCGCGAGCGGCAGATAGCAGTCCGAGCGCAGAAGGTTGACGAACAGCGCATGCGGACGCTTTGCGTAAGCCACGTTGTCTTGCCGGTCCCGCGCGGGACGAACAGGAAAGAGCTCTTGCGGTGCTGCAGAGGAATCTGGAGTTCGCGCTTGAACGTGGATGCGCTAGCGCATCGAAGTGCGCCGAGCGCAAGCGCAAGTTCCGCATTATTGAAGGCGCAGACTGAAAAAACGCCGCGTGTCTTCAGTTTATGGCTGCGAAAACGCCGACCTTTGCGGACGCACCGGGGAGTGAGGGGCGCCGGGCACAGGCGCGGGGACTATTCGATTCCGAGCTTCTTGATCCGGTAGCGCAGCGCCCGGAAGCTCATGCCGAGGAGCTTCGCGGCGGCGGTCTTGTTGTAGCGGGTCTTCTCGAGCGCCTGCAGGATGGCGCTGCGCTCGATGCCTTCCAGGTGATCCCCGAGCGCCCCGGGCGCATCGTGCTCGATGGGCGCCACGGGCGGCGCCGCGGGGCGTGCGGCCGAGCGCAGCTTGATGTGCTCGGCCGTGATCATCCCGCCGAGGCACAGGGTGAGTGCCCGTTCCAGCACGTTCTCGAGCTCGCGCACGTTGCCCGGGAACGGATAGGCGGTCAGCTGAGCGAGCGCATCCTCCGCGATGCGCGGCGGCGGGCCGTTGATGCGCCGCCCGAGCCGCCCGAGCACCACCCGGGCGAGGTCGGGGATGTCCTCGGGGCGCTCACGGAGCGAGGGCACGTGCAGCTCGATCACGTTGATGCGGTAGAAGAGATCCTCGCGGAACTGGCCTTGCGCGACGAGCTCCGCCAGGCTCTTGTGCGTGGCGGAGAGAATGCGCACGTCGACCTTCTCCTCCTGCGACTCGCCGACCGGCCGGACGGTCTTCTCCTGCACCACGCGCAGCAGCTTTACCTGCATGTGCAGCGGCAAATCTGCGACTTCATCGAGAAACAGCGTGCCGCCCTCGGCGGCCTGCACCAGGCCCTTCTTGTCGGCGACCGCGCCGGTGAAGCTGCCGCGCTTGTGGCCGAAGAACTCGCTCTCCATCAGTTCCGTCGGGATGGCCCCGCAGTTGACCGCGACGAACGGGGCTGCGCGGCGTGCGCCGGATTCGTGGATGAGGCGGGCGACCAGCTCCTTGCCGGTGCCGGACTCCCCGGAGATGTGCACCGGCGCCTCGCTGCGCGCGACGCGCGCGATCAGCTCGCGCAGCTGCTCCATGGGCGGGGAGTGGCCGATGAGCCGGGCCCTGCCCGGCTCGGGCGCCTCCTGCGGCGTTGCGGCGGCGGCGCTCAGCCGAATGGCATTGTCGACGAGCTTGCGCAGCACCCCGAGGTCGAGGGGCTTGGAGACGAAATCGAAGGCGCCGAGCTTCAACGCCCGCACCGCCGACTCGACGTTGCCGTGCGCGGTGATCACCGCAACCGGCAGCTCCGCGCGGTTCTGCTGGATCCAGGCGACGAGGTCCAGGCCGTCACCGTCCGGCAGACGCATGTCCGTGAGGCACAGATCGAACGGTTCGCCCTTGAGGAGCTTCTGGGCCGTGCCCACGTCGGGCGCGGTCCGGGTGCGCAGGTTCATGCGGCGCAGCGTGAGGCTGAGCAGTTCCAGCAGGTCCGGCTCGTCATCCACGATCAGCACCGTGGGCCGGGCGGCCTCGGCGCGCGCAGCAGTCTGGCTTGCGCTCAAGTCTCGATCTCCCCTGTCCAGCGGCGTGGGTCTGCGAATACCAACCGAAAAATGCTACCGCCGCCGTGACGCGCCTCATAGAGCAGCGTTGCGCCGTTCGCCTGCGCCAGCTCCCGGGCCAGAAACAGGCCGAGGCCCGTGCCGCGGCCGCCGCTGAAGAACGGCTCGAAAATCCGCTCGACGTGCTCGGGCGGCACCCCGGGCCCGCGGTCGGCCACCTCGAGGTAGGGCCGGCGGCTGCCCTTGCGCCGGCCGCAGCGGATCTCGACCGGCCCGGCGACCTCCGCCAGGCCGTAGCGCAGCGCATTCTCGCAGAGATTCCATACGATCTGGCGCAGCTGCGCCGGATCGAAGCGGATCTCGAGCGGCTCGTCCGCCACGGCGAGGCGCAGCAGCTCGGCCGGCCGCTCCATGGTCTCGCAGAACTCGTGCACGAAGGCCGAGCTCCAGGGCGCGAGCTCGAGCCGCTCGGCGCGGGCGGCCTCGCGGCGCGAGAGGCGCAGCACGCTGTCGATGATGCGGCTGACCCGCTCGGCGTGGCTGCGGATGATCTCCGTGAGGCGCCGGTCCTCGGGCGCGAGGTGGGGCGACTCCCCGAGCAGCTGTCCGGCGTGGCTCATGGCGCCGACGGGATTCCGGATCTCGTGGGCGATGCTGGCCGAGAGCCGGCCCAGCGCGGCGAGCTTGGACTGCTGCACCTTCTCGGCAAGCAGGCTCGTGTCCTCGAGAAACACCAGCACCGGCGCCGGGGTTGCCTCGCCGAGCGAGGCGAAATGCGCGCGGATCTCGCGCGAGCCGTCCGGTCCGGCGAAGGTCGGGTCCTCGGCCGGGAACAGCCCGGTGCTGTCGGTGCTCTGCCGCCAGCGGCAGAGCAGCTTCAGCAGGTCCGGGCAGACCGCCTCGAGCGGCGCATCCGCCCGCGCCGCCTCCGCCCCGAGCAGCCGCGCCGCCGATTCGTTGATCAGGCGGATGCGGTCCTCCGGATCGACCACCAGAATGCTCTCGCGCAGGTGGCGCACGATGTACTGGGAGAGCTGCGCGAGGTTCGCCAGATCGATCTCCTGGCGGCGCACCGTCGCCTCGCTGGCGCGCAGCCGGTCGGCGAGCGGCCAGGCCGACAGCGCGATGGCGAACAGCACCACCCCGAGCATCCCGGCGGTGGCGAAGCCGGCCGGCTGCGCCGAGCGCAGCCCGATGAAGAACTGCGGCACCAGCACCGCGAGCGTCGCGCCCGCGGCGATCAGCAGCGCCTCGCGGCGGTCGGCGAGCAGGGTGAGGGCCAGCACCGGCAGCGTGAGCAGGATGCCGAGGCCGCTCGCAACGCCCCCGGTCGCGTAAAGGATCAGCGCGATGGCCACCGAGTCGAGCAGCGAGTTCGCCAGCGGCGCGATCAGCGGCTCGGCGCCCCGCAGGCGCTGGCGGATGATCAGCGCGAGCGCCGCGCCGAAATACCCGCCGCAGGTGGCCACGAACAGACCCGGGTGCGTGACCGGCAGGTACGGCGTCTCGGCGAGCACCAGCACCCCGAGCAGCACCGTCGGCACCAGCAGCCGGTACACGTTGAGCCAGCCGGATACGCGGCGGGCGAGGTCGGAGGGAACGGCGGAGGCGGGCGCGGCGCTGGCCGGCATGGGCGGTGCGAACGGGGTTGAAGACCGGCCGGGACTGTAGCACTGCCTCGGGCGCCGCGGGGCGACGGGCGTCGCAGCACGGACCGCCCGATTTAGCCCGATTTATTGGCAGCGATCCCGGATTTTGGCGACAATCACCGGCTTTCCGCCCTCGGTCAGGACATCAAGAGCAACCAATGAATCTGCACGAGTATCAAGCCAAAGAGATATTCCGCAAATACGGCATTCCGGTGCCGGCCGGCCGCCCCGCCAGCACGCCCGAGGAAGCCGTGGCCGCCGCCAAGGCCTTGGGCGGCTCAGTGTGGGTCGTGAAAGCCCAGGTCCATGCCGGCGGACGCGGCAAGGCCGGCGGAGTGAAGCTCGCGCGCGACCTCGATGCGGTGCGCAGCGCTGCGCAGGCGATGCTCGGGACGCGGCTTGCGACCAAGCAGACCGGACCGGAGGGGCTGCCGGTCGAGAAGGTCTATGTCGAGAGCGGATCTGAGATCGCCCGCGAGATCTACCTGTCCCTCACCCTGAACCGCGAGAAGGGGCGCATTGCGCTCATCGCCTCCTCGGCGGGCGGCATGGAGATCGAGGAAGTCGCCGAGAAGACCCCCGAGCAGATTCTCTCGGTCACGGTGCATCCGGCGGCCGGCCTGCAGCCCTTCCAGGCGCGCCAGCTCGCCTTCGGCTTGGGCTTGAGCGGCGATCAGATCAAGCAGTTCCAGCACATCGCGCTTGCCCTCTACAAGCTCTATCTCGAGCAGGACGCGAGCCTGCTCGAGGTCAACCCGCTGATCGTGACCCGCTCCGGTCAGCTGATGGCGCTCGATGCGAAGTTCAACATCGATGCCAACGCGGTGTTCCGCCACGCGGATCTGGCCAAGCTGCGCGATGCGAGCCAGGAGGACCCGATGGAGCGGCGCGCGAGCGAGCATGAGCTCAACTACGTCTCCCTCGACGGGGACATCGCGTGCATGGTCAACGGCGCCGGGCTCGCCATGGCGACCATGGACCTGATCAAGCTGCACGGCGGCCAGCCGGCCAACTTCCTCGACGTCGGCGGCGGAGCGACCAGCGAGCGCGTCACGCATGCGTTCCAGCTCATCCTGTCGAACCCCAAGGTGCGTGCCGTACTGGTGAACATCTTCGGCGGCATCGTGCGTTGCGACATGATCGCAGACGGCGTCGTCAACGCCGTGAAGAACGTCGGGGTGAAGGTTCCCGTGGTCGTACGGCTCGAAGGCACCAACGCCGACAAGGCGCGCGAGGTGCTCTCCGGCAGCGGCCTGACCATCACGCCGGCCACCGATCTGACCGACGCGGCGCGTAAGGTCGTGGCGCTTGCCGCCGGCGGTGCGGCGTGAGCCGCGCGTTAGAACAAGAGTAAGGGTTTCGACGCATGAGCATTCTGGTCAATAAGCAAACCAAGGTGATCTGCCAGGGATTCACCGGCAAGCAGGGCACGTTCCACTCCGAGCAGGCCCTCGCCTATGGCACCCAGCTCGTCGGCGGCGTGACGCCCGGGCGCGGCGGCGAGAAGCATCTCGGCCTGCCCGTGTTCGATACCGTCCAGGAGGCGGTGCGCGAGACGGGCGCGACCGCGAGCATGATCTACGTGCCCGCTGCAGGTGCCGCGGACGCGATCCTCGAGGCGGCCGATGCGGGCATCGAGCTCGCGGTGTGCATCACCGAGGGCGTGCCGGTCAACGACATGGTGCGGGTCAAGGCGGCGCTCGCCGGCTCGCCGACGCGCCTCGTCGGTCCGAACTGCCCCGGCGTCATCACGCCGGATGAGTGCAAGATCGGCATCATGCCCGGCTTCATTCACAAGAAGGGCGCCGTGGGCATCGTGTCGCGCTCCGGCACGCTGACGTACGAGGCGGTCTATCAGACCACGCGCATCGGCCTCGGCCAGAGCACCTGCGTCGGCATCGGCGGTGATCCCGTGCGCGGCCTGAACTTCGTCGAGGTGCTGGAGCTGTTCGAGCGCGACCCGGGGACCGAGGGGATCATCCTCGTCGGTGAGATCGGCGGCAGCGACGAGGAGGCGGCGGCCCGCTACATCCACCGTTTCGTCAGCAAGCCGGTGGTGGCCTACATCGCCGGCGTGACCGCCCCGCCCGGCAAGCGCATGGGCCATGCCGGCGCGATCGTCGCCGGCGGCAAGGGCACCGCGGCGGACAAGTACGCCGCGTTCGAGGCCGCAGGCGTGCGCACCGTCAAGTCCCCTGCCGAGCTCGGCAGCGCCATGAATGAGCTGCTGCGCCGCCGCCGCACGCGCGCCGCGTCCCGCTCCGCCAAGCCGGCCGCCCGGCCGGCGCCGCCGATGGCCGCGAAGAGCCCCGCGCGCAAGGCGGCCAAGCCCGCGGCCGCCAACAGCGCCCGCAAGGCGAGCAAAGCGCCGCCCAGGAAGGCGGCGAAGAAGCCGGCAAAGAAGGCCGCTCGGCCGGTGCGCAAGAGCGCGAAGGCTGCCGCCCGCAAGAGCCCGGCCAAGACGCGCGCCGCGCGCCGGCCCGCGCGGGCCTCGGCGGCCCGCGGCAGACGCCGGCAGCGCTAACCGGCCGGCCCGGGGAGGCTCATGAGTGAGTCTCTGCGTGTTGCCCTGGCGCAGCTCGACCTGCTGGTCGGCGACGTCCAGGGCAATCTGACGCACATCGTGCGCGCCGCCCGGGTCGCTCAGGAGGAGCACCGGGCGGACCTCGTTCTGTTTCCTGAACTGGCGCTCTCCGGTTACCCGCCGGAGGATCTGCTGTTCCATCGCGGCTTTCACGTCCAGATCGACCGGGCGCTCGAGCAGGTGCGCCGTGAGGTGCCTGCCGGTCACCTGGTCGTAGGGTTCCCCGAGTACGGCGCGACCGGCATCGCCAATGCCGCCGCGGTGATCGCCGAGGGGCGCGTCGCGGCGGTGCACCGCAAGGCCGAGCTGCCCAACTACAAGGTCTTCGACGAGAAGCGCTACTTCCACGCGGGCAGCGAGCCGACGGTCCTCACGATCAAGGGCTTTCGCGTCGGGGTGCTGATCTGCGAGGACATCTGGGTGGCCGAGCCCGCGCGCCGCGCCCGTCTGGCCGGCGCGGAGCTGCTGGTGGTGATCAATGCCTCCCCGTACGAGCGCTTCAAGCAGCGTGAGCGCGAGGAGATCGCCCGGGCCCGCGTCACCGACGTCGGGCTGCCGATGGCGTACGTGAACACGCTTGGCGGTCAGGACGAGCTGGTGTTCGACGGCAACTCGTTCGTCATGGACGCGAGTGGTAGGGTCGTCATGCGCGCGCCTCCCTTCGAGGAAGGCGTCTACTGCGTGGATTTCCTCCGCGAGTCTGGGGCGGTGGTGCCCAGACCCGGCCTGGTTGCGCCCGAGCTGAGCGAGGAGGCGAGCATCTACAGCGCGCTGGTGCTCGGTGTGCGCGACTACGTCAACAAACATGGCTTTCCGGGCGTCGTGATGGGCCTGTCCGGCGGCATCGACTCGGCGTTGACGCTGGCGATTGCCGTCGATGCCCTCGGCGCGGACCGGGTGCACGCGGTGATGATGCCTTCGCGGTATACGGCGCAGATGAGCCTCACCGATGCGGCCGAGGAGGCGAGGCTCCTCGGCGTCAAATACAGCGTGCTGTCGATCGAGAGCATGTTCGAGGCGACGCTCTCGACGCTGGCCGCGGAGTTCGCGGGGCTGCCCCCGGACACCGCCGAGGAGAACATCCAGTCGCGCTGCCGCATGCTGCTGCTGATGGGCCTGTCGAACAAGACCGGCCGCATGCTGCTCACCACCGGGAACAAGAGCGAGATGGCCGTCGGCTACGCCACGCTCTACGGCGACATGGCGGGCGGCTTCGCGCCCATCAAGGACTGCAGCAAGCTGCTCGTCTACCGTCTGGCCGCCTACCGCAACGGCATCCACCCGGTGATCCCGCAGCGGGTGATCGAGCGGCCGCCGTCGGCGGAGCTGCGCTACGAGCAGAAGGACTCCGACAGCCTGCCGCCCTACGAGGTGCTCGATCCGATCCTCGCAGCATTCATCGAAGAGGACCTGTCGGTCGATGAGATCGCCGCGCGCGGCTTCGACCGCCTGACCGTGGGTCGGGTGCTCGATCTGGTCAAGCGCAACGAGTACAAGCGCCGCCAGGCGCCGCCCGGGGTACGGGTCAGCCGCCGGGCGTTCGGGCGCGACTGGCGTTACCCGATCACCAACGGCTATCGCCGCTGATCCGGCCCGTCACGCCGCGAGCCGGGGTGCCGGGCGTGCCTCCCGAGGCTCAAATGCGAGCTCGAACTCGGCCACTTCACGGCGGCGCCGTCGAGTGAGAGGCGCCGTTCAGCAGGGCGGCCCTGTCCCCTGGGGGCGGCCAGAATTTCCCGTAGGCCGCTGAGGATCCGCCGCTCTCGCGCCGGAGGCCGGTCGCGCGTGCCGCTGCCATTATATCGATAGTTTAATAGCCAAATTGATGCCCCGTTGGCCATCGATATCTATATTATTTTATCGATATATACCATGCCATGACGATCGAACGATTTGCCGGCGGCCGGTGGCGGCCGATGGCAACCGTTGCCTTGAAGGCCGATCCGCTGCTGGGCATGGGTGGTGCGACGGTGACGGCCTACGAAACCGACTATGCGATCGATCATCTGGATCGCTGCGATGCGGCCGCATTGTCAGCCGCAATCCCGATGGCGCTGCGGCAGCTGCGCACGCGGCTGCAGGATCTCGCTCGGCTCGCAGCCGGCGCAGGGATTCCAGCGGACATCCTGCAGAGGCAACGCCTGTCGATCCGCGCTGTCCTCGATTCCCTGGCTGCGGTATAGGACCCGACATGGACAAGCGCCGAAAGCCCCTCACGCCGCCTGAGCAGCTGCTGCTGAGGGAGAAGATGCTCGCCATGGTTGCGGAACATCCTGAGTGGGAGGTCCCGCGGATGCTCAAAGAGATCCGCAAGGCGCTGCATCTGACCGTTGCTGAGATGGCCCGAGTCGGACGGATCTCTGAGCCTGCGCTTCGAAATGCTGAGGCGGGGCGCAGCAGTCCTTCGCTGTCGACTGTAGAGGGGCTGCTTCGGCCGCTGGGGCTGAAGCTTTCGGTCGTTCGCGTTCCACGTCCCGACGCGACCTAACGCGCCGCATCCTCGTCTGGGATGGGATCAGGCCCTGGCGATCACCGCAAGTGATCGCAAAGACATACCGCGGGGCGGTAAGCTCTACCGGGCGGAATGGTCGTCACGCCCGAGGCGCCGCACACGGGCGTGGCCGGTCGAGCTCAGATTATGGGCGCGCTCGTGAGCATTGCCTGTCGAGTCCCGCTGGCGTGAGGATTCCGAGGCTCGATTGCGCTATCGCCCCGTTGCAGTGCCTGCGCGGCTGTCGAGCACGATCGCCGCGTTCACTGTTACCAGAAGTGCCACCAATGCTTCTCGGTGAGGTCCGCCGCGCGGCTCACCGGGCCGGTGAAATTCGCCGCATACACCTTCTCGGCCTGCGCGGCGAGGGTCTTCAGGCCCAGCCGGTCGTAGGAAAGGACCATCAGGGCGAGCGCGTTGCGCACCGCGGGCGCTCCCTCGTAGTTCTCGAGCACCAGGCGGCAGCGGCGGATGGCCGCCACGTAGGCGCCGCGCTCGTAGTAATAACGCGCCACGTAGGTGTCGTACGCGGCCAAGCGGTCGCGCAGATAGATCATGCGCTGCCAGGCGTCGTGCGCGTAGATGCTGTGCGGGAACCGCGTCACCACGACGCGGAAGGCGGCGAAGGATTTGCGCACGTTGATCGGCGGACGCTTGGAGAGCTTCGCCCCGAAGACCCGCTCGATCGGGTTGGCCCGCTTCGGGAAGCGCACCAGCCCCTTCATGTACCAGGCGTAATCCACGCGCGGATGCGTCGGGTTCTGCCGGATGAAGGTATTGGCCGCGTCGATGGCGGAATCGTCCTGGCCCGCGCGGTAATATGCGTAGATCAGATCGAGCTGCGCCTGGCGCGCCTGCTCCGAGAACGGGAAGACCGCGGTGAGGCGCTGATAGAGCTTGATCGCGCCGTTGAAGTCGTAGTCCACCAGATCCTTGTGCGCCTGGTGGTAGAGGGCCGCCGGGCTGTTGAGCATCAGTTTGCGATGCGAGCAGCCGGTCAGGGCGAGTGCGGCCACGATAAGCGCAGCCACGACCATGCCGCGCGCGCGGCCTCGGGAGGACGGATTGGGAAGCATGGGGAAAGAGTATAGCGAAACGGCCGCGGAAACTTCGGATTCCGACCGGGCTGCGGGCGCGGAGTTCCGCGTCCATCGCATCGAACTGCCGCCCGAGGCCGCCGGGCTGCGCCTCGACCAGGCGCTCGCGCGCGCGCTCCCGCAGTACTCGCGCGCCCGGCTGCAGGGCTGGATCGAGGCCGGTGCGGTCGAGGTCGACGGCCGCCGGCTGCGCGCCAAGGACAAGGTGCTCGGCGGCGAGCAGGTGCGTGTGCAGGCGCGCTGGCAGGCCGAGACGCGCGTCGAGCCCGAGGCGCTCGCGCTCACCGTGGTGCATCAGGATCGCGCCATCCTCGTCATCGACAAACCGGCGGGGCTGGTGGTGCATCCGGGTGCGGGCAATCCGCGCCACACGCTGCAGAACGCGCTGCTCGCGCTCGACCCGGCGCTCGCTCGCGTGCCGCGCGCGGGTCTCGTGCACCGGCTGGACAAGGACACGAGCGGACTGCTCGTCGTGGCCCGCACGCCCGAGGCGCATGCCCGGCTGGTTGCCGCGCTGGCCGCGCGCGAGATCGAGCGGGTGTATCTGGCGGTCTGCACCGGGGTGATGACGGGCGGCGGCAGTGTCGATGAGCCCATCGGCCGGCACCGCACGCAGCGCACCCGTATGACCGTGCGCGCCGACGGACGGCGGGCCGTCACGCATTACCGCATCGTCAAGCGCTTCCGCGCCCACACGCTGCTGCGCGTGCAGCTTCAGACCGGGCGCACGCATCAGATCCGCGTGCACCTCGCGCACATCGGCTATCCGCTCATCGGCGATCCGCTCTACGGCGGGCGCCGGCGTGTGCCGGCCGGCTGCAGCCCCGAGCTCGCCGAGGCGCTGCGCGCCTTTGCGCGCCAGGCGCTGCACGCGGCGCACCTCGGGCTCGAGCACCCGCTCACCGGCAAGCGGCTCGAGTGGGACTCGCCGCCGCCAGAGGACCTGGGGCGGCTCATCGCCGCGTTGGAGCAGGACCAACATGAACCTCGGGCCTGAGCTCATCGAGCCCGAATGGGACGCGCCCCCCGGCGTGCATGCCGCGTTCACACTGCGCACGGGCGGGGTGAGCGCGCCGCCTTTCGATTCGTTCAACTGCGCCGCGCACGTCGGCGATGAGCCGCAGGCGGTGGCGCGCAACCGCGCGCTGCTGCGCGAGCGGCTCGCGCTGCCGGCCGAGCCGGCATGGCTCGAGCAGGTGCATGGCCGGCACACCGTCGCGCTCGAGGAGGCCGGCGGCGCGAGGCGGACGGCCGATGCCGCCGTCACCCGCGCGGCCGGCCGGGTCTGCGTGGTGCAGGTCGCCGACTGCCTGCCGGTGCTGCTCGCGAGCCGCGACGGTGCGGCGGTCGGCGCAGCCCATGCCGGCTGGCGGGGGCTCGCCGCCGGCGTGTTGGAATCGGCGGTGCGCGCCCTCGGGGCCGCCCCGGCCGAGGTGCTCGCCTGGCTCGGCCCTGCGATCGGGCCGGGGCATTTCGAGGTGGGCGAAGAGGTCCGCGCGGCGTTCATCGGGACCGACCCGGCCGCCTCGGCGGCGTTCGCGCCCAACGCCCGCGGCCGCTGGCAGTGCGACCTGTACGCCCTGGCGCGCCGGCGCCTGGCGGCCCTGGGGGTGGGGCGGGTGTGGGGCGGGCAGTGGTGCACGTACGCAGATTCCGCAAGGTTCTTCTCGTATCGGCGCGAGGGCCGCTGCGGGCGCATGGCGGCGCTGATCTGGCGCACTTGAACGCGGCCCGATCCGCCCCCATTCCGCCTGGAGCCCGATACCCAGGTGCTCCCGATGCGAATGGACAAATTGACCAGCCGGTTCCAGCAGGCGCTCGCCGACGCGCAGTCGCTCGCCGTCGGACGCGACCATCAGTTCATCGAGCCGGCGCATGTGCTGCTCGCGCTCATCGACAGCCAGGGCGGCACGGTGCGCCCGCTGCTGGTGAAGGCCGGCGCGGACGTCAACCGGCTGCGCGCCGGGCTCGGGGCGCTGCTTGACCGGCTGGCGAAGGTCGAGGGCACGGCCGGCGAGGTTCACGTCTCGAACGATCTGAACCGGATCTTCAACGTCACCGACAAGCTTGCCCAGCAGCGCGGCGATCAGTTCATCGCGAGCGAGCTGTTCGTGCTGGCGGCCTTCGAGGACCGCGCGCTCGCCAAGCTCTTCCAGGACAGCGGCCTCGTGCGCGGCGCGCTCGCCAAGGCCATCGAGGAGGTGCGCGGCGGGGAGACGGTCGAGGACGCGAACGCCGAGGAGAGCCGCCAGGCGCTCGAGAAATTCACCGTCGATCTCACCGCGCGCGCCGCCTCCGGCAAGCTCGATCCGGTCATCGGGCGCGACGAGGAGATCCGCCGCACCATCCAGGTGCTGCAGCGGCGCACCAAGAACAATCCGGTGTTGATCGGCGAGCCCGGCGTCGGCAAGACGGCCATCGTCGAGGGGCTCGCCCAGCGCATCATCAACGGCGAGGTGCCCGAGGGACTCAAGGGCAAGCGCATCCTCGCGCTCGACATGGGCGCACTCATCGCCGGGGCGAAGTTCCGCGGCGAGTTCGAGGAGCGCCTGAAGGGCGTGCTGAACGATCTGGCCAAGCAGGAAGGCCAGGTGATCCTGTTCATCGATGAGCTGCACACCATGGTCGGGGCCGGAAAGGCCGAAGGGGCCATGGACGCCGGCAACATGTTGAAACCGGCGCTCGCCCGCGGTGAGCTGCATTGCGTCGGCGCGACCACGCTCGATGAGTATCGCAAGTACATCGAGAAGGACGCCGCGCTCGAGCGGCGCTTCCAGAAGGTGCTGGTCGATGAGCCCTCGGTGGAGGACACCATCGCGATCCTGCGCGGCCTGCAGGAGCGCTACGAGGTGCACCACGGCGTCGACATCACCGATCCGGCGATCGTCGCCGCCGCGACGCTCTCGCACCGCTACATCTCCGACCGGCAGCTGCCCGACAAGGCGATCGACCTGATCGACGAGGCCGCCGCGCGCATCCGCATGGAGATCGACTCCAAGCCCGAGGCGCTCGATCGGCTCGAGCGGCGCATCATCCAGCTGAAGATCGAGCAGGAGGCGCTCAACAAGGAGCAGGACGAGGCCTCGCGCAGGCGCCTCTCGGCGCTGAAGGAGACTCTCGCCGGCCTGGAGCGCGAGTACGCGGATCTCGAGGAGGTATGGAAGTCGGAAAAAGCGGCGCTGCAGGGCGCAGCGTCATTCCGCGAGGAGCTCGACCGCGCGCGCGTGGAGCTCGAGACGGCCCGCCGGGCGGGCGATCTGACCCGCATGGCCGAGCTGCAGTACGGCCGGATTCCCGAGCTCGAGAAGCGCCTCGCGGCCGCCGAGGCGAGCGAGGAGCAGGCCCCGCGCCTGGTGCGCAACAGGGTGACCGAGGAGGAGATCGCCGAGGTGGTCTCCAAGTGGACCGGCATCCCGGTCTCGAAGATGCTCGAAGGGGAGCGCGAGAAGCTGCTGCGCATGGAGGAGGCTCTCGCCAAGCGCGTGGTCGGCCAGGAGGAGGCGCTGCGGATCGTCTCGGACGCCATCCGCCGCTCGCGCGCCGGCCTGTCGGATCCGCGCCGCCCCACCGGCTCGTTCCTGTTCCTCGGCCCCACCGGCGTGGGCAAGACCGAGCTGTGCAAGGCGCTCGCGGAGTTCCTGTTCGACACCGAGGATGCGATGGTGCGCATCGACATGTCGGAGTTCATGGAGAAGCACTCGGTGGCACGCCTGATCGGCGCTCCGCCGGGGTACGTCGGCTACGAGGAGGGCGGCTACCTCACCGAGGCGGTGCGGCGCCGGCCGTATGCGGTGATCCTGCTCGATGAGGTGGAGAAGGCCCATCCCGACGTGTTCAACGTGCTGCTGCAGGTGCTCGATGACGGGCGGCTCACCGACGGGCAAGGGCGCACCGTCGATTTCCGCAACACCGTGATCATCATGACCTCGAACCTCGGCTCGCAGGTGATCCAGGAGTACGCCGGGGAGGGCAACTACACGCGCATGAAGAGCGCGGTGATGGAGATCGTGCAGCAGAGCTTCCGGCCCGAGTTCATCAACCGGATCGACGACATCGTCGTGTTCCACCCGCTCGGGGCCGCGCAGATCCGCGCCATCGTCGACATCCAGCTGCTCTACCTGCGCAAGCGCCTGCAGGAGCGCAACATGGAGCTCACGCTCGACGATGCGGCGCGCGACCGCCTGGGCGAGGCGGGCTTCGATCCGGTCTACGGCGCCCGGCCGCTGAAGCGCGTCGTGCAGCAGCAGATCGAAAACCCCCTCGCACAGCGCATCCTCGCCGGCCAGTTCGGGCCCGGGGACCGTGTGGCGGTGAGCGTGCGCGACGGGGAGCTCGCCTTCGCCAAGGCGTGAGGGCCGTTGCGTATAATCGGCTTCCGGTTTCTTCAACCACACAGACCTTCTGACCATGCCGTTCTACGAATACCAGTGCCAGAGCTGCCAGTACTACGTCGAGGTGATGCAGAAGATCACGGATGCGCCGCTGAAGAAGTGTCCGTCCTGCGGCCGCAATACGCTCGTGAAGCTCATCTCCGCCCCGGTGTTCCGCTTGAAGGGCAGCGGCTGGTACGAGACCGACTTCAAATCCGACCAGGAGGCAAAACGCAACCTGGCCGGTCCCGACCGCGAGGACAGCAAGCCCGCGCAGGCCGAGAAGGCCCCCGCGAAGAGCGCCGCCGGCGCCCCGGCGGCCAAGCCGGCCGAGGCGGCCAAGCCGGCCGCCGCAGGCAGCGCGGGCCCGGCGCGCAAGCGCGCCAAAGCGCCGGCGCGCCCCGCCGCGCGCGCGCGCGCCAAGACGGGCGCGCCGAAGCGTGCGACCCGAGCCCGCCCGGGGCGGTGAGCGCTTGAGCGTTCCGCTGACCGCCCGCCCCGTCGGCCCGAAGAGCAAGGGCTCGGCCCTGCGGCGCATCCTGCTGTCCGGCGTGCTGTTCTGGCTGCCGCTCGGCGCGACGCTCTGGGTGGTGACGCTCCTGCTGCGCGTGCTCGACCGCATCGTGCCGCTGCTGCCGCTGCCGGCCGCCTATCGGCTCGAGGCCTTGGGACCGGTGGTGCAGGCGGCCATTGGCCTGCTGCTCGCCCTCGGGATCCTCTTTCTCACCGGACTGCTGGTCACGAACCTGATCGGGCGGCGCCTGGTGGTCTACGGCGAGGAGGTGCTGCACCACATTCCGATCGTCGGGGCCGTGTACGGCGGGGTGAAGAGCTTCGCAGAGAGCGTGTTCTCGCAGTCGAGCGCGTTCCGCAAGGTGGTCCTGGTCGAGTACCCGCGCTCGGGCGTGTGGAGCCTGGGCTTTCTCACCGCCGAGGACGTCGCTGAGGTCTCCGCGCGCACCGGCGAGCCGCACGCCGCCGTGTACATCTCCGCCGCGCTCAATGCGACCGCGGGGGTGCTGGTGATCGTGCCGCGGCGCCAGCTGATCGAGCTCGACATGAGCGTCGATGCGGCCATGAAGATGATCATCACCTGCGGCGTCGTCACGCCGCCGGCGCCGGCCGGCGCCCCGGAGCGGCTGCCGCCGGCCTGAGCGCGCCATGAAAGCCATGCGCCTGAGCGCGGCCGGCGCGCCGCTGCGGCTCGAGCAGGTGGCCCTGGCGCCTCCGGGGCCGCACCAGGTGCGCATCGCCGTCGAGGCCTGCGGGGTGTGCCGCACCGACCTGCACCTGCTCGACGGGGAGCTGCCCGGCATCCACCCGCCCGTGACCCCCGGGCACGAGGTCGTCGGCACGGTGCTCGAGACCGGCCCGGCCGTGACGCGCTGGCGCGTGGGCGCGCGGGTCGGGGTGCCCTGGCTCGGGCAGACCTGCGGGCTGTGCCGTGACTGCCGCGAGGGCAGAGAGAACCTCTGCCCGAACGCCCGCTTCACCGGCTACACCCTCGATGGCGGCTACGCCGAGCAGCTCATCGCCGATGAGCGCTACTGCCTGGCCCTGCCCGCCGGCGTGCCGGCCGCCGAGCTCGCCCCGCTGCTGTGCGCCGGACTGATCGGCTACCGGGCGTACCGCGCCGCGGGCGAGGGCAAGCGCCTCGGGCTGTACGGGTTCGGCGCCGCGGCGCACCTGCTGGCGCAGGTGGCCCGGGCCGACGGGCGGGAAGTCTTCGCCTTCACCCGCCCCGAGGATGCGGCGAGCCAGGCGTTCGCCCGGCGGCTCGGTGCGGTCTGGGCGGGCGGCTCGGATCAGCCGCCGCCCGAGCCGCTCGATGCGGCCATTCTGTTCGCCCCGGTGGGCGCGCTGGTGCCGGCAGCGCTCGCGGCGGTCCGCCCGGGCGCGCGGGTGGTCTGCGCGGGCATCCACATGAGCGACATTCCGAGCTTTCCGTACCGGCTGCTCTGGGGCGAGCGCGAGGTGCGCTCGGTGGCCAATCTCACCCGCCGCGACGGCGATGAGTTCATGAGCCTCGCCGGCAAGCTCGGCCTGCGCGCCACCGTCGAGCGCTTCCCCCTCGAGGCGGCCAACGAGGCGCTCGCGCGGCTGCGCGCCGGCGCGCTCGAGGGGGCCGCGGTGCTGGTTGCGGGGGGCGGCGCGGCTTCGTAACATCGCGCCCCTTATGCGTTCACATTACTGCGGACAGGTCGATTCCCGGCTTATCGACCAGACCATCGAGGTCGCCGGCTGGGTGCACCGCCGGCGCGACCACGGCGGCATCATTTTCATCGACCTGCGCGACCGCGAGGGGCTGCTGCAGATCGTGTTCGATCCGCAGTCCCCGGCGCTGTTCAAGGACGCCGAGCGGCTGCGCAACGAATTCGTGATCCGCGTGAAGGGACGCGTGCGCGCGCGGCCTGCCGGCACGGTCAACGAGAACCTGCCCTCCGGGCAGGTGGAGCTGCTGGCCGAGGAGCTGGAGCTGCTCAACCGCGCCGAGCCGCTGCCGTTTCAGCTCGATGAGACGGTGGGCGAGGAGGTGCGTCTGCGCTACCGCTACCTCGACCTGCGCCGCGAGGTGATGAACCGCCGGCTGCGCCTGCGCCACGAGATCACCCGGGCGATGCGGGCCTACCTCGACGAGCACGGCTTCATCGACATCGAGACCCCGATGCTCACCAAGGCGACGCCCGAGGGCGCGCGCGACTACCTGGTGCCGAGCCGCACCCACGAGGGCAAGTTCTTCGCGCTGCCGCAGTCCCCGCAAATCTTCAAACAGCTGCTCATGGTGGCGGGCTTCGACCGCTACTATCAGATCGTGCGCTGCTTCCGCGACGAGGATCTGCGCGCCGATCGCCAGCCGGAGTTCACCCAGCTCGACATCGAGACCTCCTTCCTCACCCAGGATCAGATCATGGGGCTGATGGAAGGCCTCGTGCGCCGGCTCTTCCAGCAGGTGCTCGGCGCGGCGCTGCCCGATCCCTTCCTGCGCATGACCTACACCGAGGCGATGCGCCGCTACGGCTCGGACAAGCCGGATCTGCGCATCGCGCTCGAGCTCGTCGATATCGCCGATCTGGTCGCGGACTGCGATTTCAAGGTGTTCTCCGGCCCCGCCAAGGACCCCAAGGGGCGCGTGGCCGCGCTGCGCGTGCCGGGCGGCGGCGCCCTGGCGCGCTCGCAGATCGACGCCTACACCGCCTATGTGGCGCGCTACGGCGCCAAGGGGCTCGCCTACATCAAGGTCAACGAGCGCGCGCGCGGGCGCGAGGGCCTGCAATCCCCGATCGTGAAGTTCCTGAGCGATGCGGCGGTGGCGGGCATTCTCGAGCGCACGCAGGCGGCGGACAACGATCTGATCTTCTTCGGCGCCGACAGCGCCAAGGTGGTCAACGATGCGCTCGGGGCGCTGCGCCTGAAGATCGGCCAGGACCTCTCCATGGTGCAGGGCGGGTGGCGGCCGCTGTGGGTGGTCGATTTTCCGATGTTCGAGTGGGATGCCGAGGAGCGCCGCTGGGTCGCCATGCACCACCCGTTCACCTCGCCGAAGAGCGACGATGCGGCCGCGCTGCGCGCCGACCCGGAGCGGGCCTTTGCCAAGGCTTACGACATGGTGCTCAACGGCTCGGAGATCGGCGGCGGCTCGGTGCGTATCCACCGCCAGGAGATGCAGTCGACGGTGTTTGACCTGCTCGGCATCGCCCCGGAGGAGGCGCGCGCCAAGTTCGGCTTCCTGCTCGATGCGCTGAAGTTCGGCGCGCCGCCGCACGGCGGCATCGCCTTCGGGCTCGACCGGCTCGCGATGCTCATGGCCGGCGCCGACAGCATCCGCGAAGTCATCGCCTTCCCCAAGACGCAGACCGCGGCCGATCCGCTCACCGATGCGCCCACGGAGGTCAGCGAGGCGCAGCTGCGCGAGCTGCACATCCGGGTGCGCAAACCGGCTGTGTGAGCCGCGGGGCGGGGGTCGCGGCCGCTTCGGGACGGGCGCGGGCGCGGGCGCAGGTGGCGGATACATGAGCGCGCAGGAACACATCATCTACGTTCACGGCCTGTGGATGTCCGGCGGCGAGGGCCTGCTGCTGCGCCACCGGCTCTCGCGCGAGCTCGGCGCGACGGTGCACGCGTTCGCCTACTCCGCCGTCATCCACGGCATGGAGGAAATCACCGAGCAGCTGCGCCAGTTCGTCGCCGCCATCGATCCGCCGCGCGTGCACTTCGTCGGCCACAGTCTCGGGGGGCTGGTGATCTACCGGTTCTTCGAGCGCTTCGGCGGGCAGCCGCCCGGCCGCGTGGTGTTTCTGGGCTCGCCGTGCGTGGCGAGTCGGGCGGCCGTCGAGGCCAGCCACTCGCGCTTCATGAGCGCGCTGATGGGCCGTTCGGTGGCCGAAGAGCTGCTCACGCCGCGCTGGCGTCAGTGGCGCTTCGACCGCCCGCTCGGGATCATCGCCGGCTCCTATTCGTTCGGCGTCGGGCAGTTTCTCGCCGGCTTCGAGGAGGACAGCGACGGCACCGTGGCGGTGAGCGAGACACGGCTGCCCGGGGCGAGCGATCACATCGTGGTGCCGGTCAGTCACATGGGGATGCTGGTCTCGGCCCGCGTCGCGCGCGAGACCGCGCGCTTCCTGCGGCACGGGCATTTCTCGCTCGCCTGAGCGAGCGCGGGCGAGGCGCTCAGCGCAGCGCCTTGGCCATGCACACCGCGGAGGCCGGGCACAGCGTGCGAAACTCGCTGCTCGTCTGCACGGCGGCCGGCGCCTCGCCGCGGGCGATCACGCGGTAGTCGAGTCGCGCGAACAGCGCCTGCGCGGTCTGCGTCAGCAGCACCAGCTCACGCACTCCGGCGAGGCGTGCCTGCCGCTCGAGCGATTTGACCAGGCTGTGGCCGAGACCGCGGCCGCGCCAGGACGGCGCGACCACGAGCGAGCGCAGCAGCGCCGTCTCGCCGTACTGCTCCAGCGCGCCGGCCCCGACGATGTCCGCCGCGGCGCAGGCCACCAGAAACTGCGGCCGGGACGCGCCGAGATCGCTCGCGGGCAGACGCTCCTGCTCAAGCAGCGCGCGGATGGCCTCGACGTCCCCCTCGCTCGCCGAACGGATCAGCGGACTCATGGTGCTCACTTCCCGCGCTCCCGCAGCAGCTGCCGCAGCCGATAGAGCGCCTCGAGGGCGGCCTTCGGCGTCAGCTCATCCGGGTCGAGCGCCTCAAGCGCCGCGTGCAGCCGATCCGGCAGCGGCGGCGGGGCGGCGGCGAACAGCGGCAGCTCCCGCTGCGGCTGCGCGAGCGGCTCGTGCGCCTCGCGCTGCGCTTCCAGTGCCTCCAGGTATTGGCGCGCCTGCGCAATGACCTCGCGGGGCACCCCGGCGAGCTGCGCGACCTGCAGTCCGTAGCTGCGGTTCGCCGGGCCCTCCTTGACCGCGTGCAGGAACACGATGCCCTCGCCGTGCTCGGTGGCATCCAGGTGTACGTTCGCGCAGCCGTCGATCTCGCTGGCCAGCTGGGTCAGCTCGAAGTAGTGCGTGGCGAAGAGCGTGAACGCCTTCAGCCGCGTGCCGATGTGCCGCGCCATCGCCCAGGCGAGCGACAGCCCGTCGAAGGTGCTGGTGCCGCGGCCGATCTCATCCATCAGAATGAGGCTGCGCTCGGTGGCGTTGTTCAGGATGTTGGCCGCCTCGGTCATCTCCACCATGAACGTCGAGCGCCCGCCGGCCAGATCATCGCCCGCGCCGATACGGGTGAAGATCCGGTCGATGGGCCCGAGCAGCGCCTGCTCGGCCGGCACGTAACTGCCGATGTGCGCGAGGATGACGATGATGGCGGCCTGGCGCATGTAGGTCGACTTGCCGCCCATGTTCGGGCCGGTGATGATCAACATCCGCCGGCGCGCATCGAGCGCGAGGTCGTTGGGCACGAATGCGCCGGCGGTGAAGCGCTCGACCACCGGGTGGCGGCCGGCGGTGATGCGGATCGAGGGCTCCTCGCTGAGCTCAGGCTCGCTCCACTGCAGTGCACCGGCCCGCTCGGCGAGCGCGCCGAGCGCATCGAGCTCGGCCAGGGCGCCGGCGGTGGCCTGCAGCGGCGCAAGCTGCTCGATGAGCGCGCTGAGCACCTGATCGTAGAGCGCTTTCTCCCGCGCCAGCGCGCGCTCGCGCGCCCCGAGCACCCGGTCCTCGAAGCTCTTGAGCTCCGGGGTGATGAACCGCTCGGCGGACTTGACCGTCTGGCGGCGCAGGTATTCCTGCGGGGCGCGCTCGGCGTCCTTGCGCGGGATCTCGATGAAGTAACCCTGCACGCGGTTGTAGCCGAGCTTGAGCGTCGTGATGCCGGTGCGCTCGCGCTCGCGTCGCTCGAGCTCGAGCAGGAACTCATCGGTGTGCGTGGCGATGCGCCGCAGCTCATCGAGCTCGGCGTCATAGCCCGGCGCGATCACCTCGCCGTCGCGCAGGAACGTACCGGGCTCGGCGGCGATGGCGCTGACGAGCAGCTGCGTGACCTGCTCGTGCGCGCCGATCCGGGCGCCGATGGCCGTGATGAGCGGGGAGTCGATCGGCGCCAGCGCCGCGTGCACCCCGGGCAGCGCGGCGAGCGAGGCGCGCAGCTGTGTCAGGTCGCGCGGCCGCGCCGAGCGCAGCGCCACGCGGGCGAGGATGCGCTCGACGTCGCCGATGGCGCGCAGCCGCTCGCGCAGCTCCTCGAAGCGGCGCGCCTCGAGCAGCGCGCCCACCGCCTGATAGCGCTCGCGCAGAGTCTGCTGGTCGGTGAGCGGGCGATTCAGCCAGCGGCGCAGCTGGCGCGAGCCCATGGCGGTGGCGCACACATCGAGCAGGGCGAACAGCGTCGCCTCCTCGCGGCCCGTCAGGCTCGCATCGAGCTCCAGGTTGCGCCGCGTCGCCGCATCGATGAGCAGCCCCTCGGCGCGCTCCTCGACGGTGAGCCCGCGAATGTGCGGCAGGGCGCTCTTCTGGGTGTCGCGCACGTACTGCAGCAGCGCGCCGGCGGCGGCGATCGCGAGCGGCAGATCGTCGGCCCCGAAGCCCTTCAGGTCGAGCGTGCCGAGCTGATCGGTGAGCAGCCGCGAGGCGCTCGCGAGCTCGAAGTGCCAGGGCGGGCGGGTGCGCAGCGCGCTGTTGCGGCCGAGATCCTGCGGCGCGTCTTCAGGAATGAGCAGCTCGGCGGGCTTGAGGCGCTCGAGCTCGGCCTCGAGCGCGCCCGCGCCGCTCGACTGCAGCACCGTGAAGCGGCCGGCAGCCAGATCGAGCCACGCCAGCCCGAAGTGCTCCCCGTCGCGCGCCACCGCCGCGACCAGCGTGTCGTGGCGCTCATCGAGCAGGGCCGCATCGGTGACGGTGCCGGGGGTGACGATGCGCACCACCTCGCGCTCCACGGGACCCTTCGCCTTGGCCGGATCGCCCATCTGCTCGCAGATGGCCACGCTCTCGCCCTTGCGCACCAGGCGCGCCAGGTATGACTCGACGCTGTGCACCGGCACGCCGGCCATCGGAATCGGCTGGCCGGCCGACTGGCCGCGCGAGGTGAGCGTGATGTCGAGCAGCGCCGCGGCGCGGCGGGCGTCGTCGTAGAACAGTTCGTAGAAATCGCCCATGCGGTAGAAGAGCAGCGCGTCCGGATGGCGGCTCTTGATCCGCAAGTACTGCTGCATGACCGGCGTATGGGAATGGGCTAGATCATTCAAAGACTTGCTGTCCATTACGGTGACGACGGGCAGCGCAGATTAGCCCGGTGTCTGCCGAAGTGCGAGAACCTGTACCTGGCGTGCTGCCCGGTCGAGCGCCTCTCGCCAGGAGATGGTGACGCGGGTCTGCGCGAGAGCGGCATCGAAGTCGGCAATGGCCTTTGCGAAATCGCCCGACGTTGGCCCAGCTTACACGAGGCTCGGGTTGCCCGGCAGTAACACCCCGGGGGGCTGGCCAACACCCGGAGACGAGTGCGTACAAGAGTCAAAAAACCCTATTGACGGCATTATAAGGATCTCGGCTTGATTCTAAATTGGCAGGAACCTATAAGTGCTCAGATAGGGGCGATCACTAGTGTCCCAACGTTATTCGAACAAAATCAGCTGGTTGGCGCTGCCGAGTTGGTTCGGCCCCTCCACGGCGAGCGTAAGCAGCTGATCGAGCGGAGTTTTCTCGAACAAGGTCAAGCTCAGA
>JAJYUL010000044.1 GCA_021792555.1 Pseudomonadota bacterium | reverse complement strand
CCGAGACCATGGGGTCTCCGCGCAACGCGCGGGAAACCGTCGACTGGGAGACGCCCGCCATGTGGGCGATGTCGAGCGAATTGGCCTTGTGGCGCTTGTCACGCACGCGCAGCGCCTCCGCCGGGGTCGGCGTGCCCACGCGTTCCGCCTCGGCCGGTTGTGCGTCGCGCATCTGGATTCGCACGGCCCATGGGCCGTCCCCCTCACCTCGAACCACGTCGTCCGGAGCCTAGTCTAAGTCATGCGCGCAGCGGTCCAAAATCCAATCCGTTGCGCATGCGCAACGGATTGGCTCGGATCCGGCGCATAGGCGCCGCCGGGACTCAGGACACGCTGGCGAACAGCGCGCCGTGCGCGGGCAGGACCAGCGCGCCGCTCTCCAGCCGGCCGGCGGCGAGGCCATGCCCCTCGAGCGCGTGCAGGTCACCGCGCACCGGCAGCGCCACCCGCTGGGGCTTGCCGCCGAGATTGAACGCCGCCAGCACCGTCTGGCCGTTCAGCCGCCGCGTGAAGGCCAGGACCGGTTCGGGCAGGGTAAGGAAGCGGATATCGCCCCAGCGCAGCGCCGGCTGCTCGTGCCGCCAGCGCAGGAAGCGCCGGAAGCCGTTGAGCGGGGAGCGCGGATCGGCGTCCTGATGCGAGACCGCGAGCCGCAGATGCTCCGGCGGGACCGGCAGCCAGGGGGTGCCGGTGCTGAAGCCGCCATCGGGGCTGTCCCGCCAGGGCATCGGGGTGCGGCAGCCGTCGCGCCCCTTGAAGTTCGGCCAGAACGCAATCCCGAACGGGTCGCGCAGCGCCTCATACGGCACGCCGGCTTCCGGCAGCCCGAGCTCCTCGCCCTGGTAGACGCACACTGACCCGCGCAGCGAGCAGACCATTGCGCTCAGCAGCGTGGCGAGACTCGGGGAGGCATCCTGCCCGCCCCAGCGCGTCAGCACGCGGGCCACGTCGTGGTTGGAGATCGTCCAGCAGGGCCAGCCGTGCGGCATCTGGCGCTCGAGCGCATCCACCGTGTCGCGGATGTGCGCGGCGCGGTACTCCTCGGTAAGCAGCTCGAACGAATACGCCATGTGCAGGCGGCCCTCGCCCACATACTCGGCCATCGTCGCGAGCGAATCCTCCGAGGAGATTTCCCCGAGCGCCACAACATTCGGGTAATCATCGAGCACCCGGCGCACCTGCTCGATGAAGGCGAGGTTCTCCGGCTGGGTGTTGTTGTACCAGTGGTACTGGTAGGCGTAGGGGTTGTCGGGGCTGAAACCCCGCCCGGTCCGCTCGCCCTCGGGCTTGGCCGGATTGTCGCGCAGCAGCCGGTCGTGGTAGCAGAAATTGATGGCATCGAGCCGCACGCCGTCGATGCCGCGGCGCAGCCAGAACTTGAGGTTCTCCAGCATGGCGGCCGGAACCTCGGGATTGTGGAAGTTCAGGTCCGGCTGCGAGTCGAGAAAGTTGTGCAGATAGTACTGCCGGCGGCGCGGCTCCCAGCGCCACGCCGCACCGCCGAAAATCGACTGCCAGTTGTTCGGCGGGGAGCCGTCCTCGCGCGGATCGGCCCACACGTACCAGTCGGATTTCGGGTTGTCGCGGCTCTCGCGGCTCTCGAGAAACCAGGGATGCTCGGCCGAGGTGTGGCTCATCACCTGATCGATCATGACCTTAAGGCCCCGCCGGTGCGCCTCGGCCACCAGCCGGTCGAAGTCCGCGAGCGTGCCGAACATCGGATCGACGGCGCGATAATCCGACACGTCGTAGCCGAAATCGGCCATCGGGGACTTGAAGAACGGCGAGACCCAGATGGCATCGACGCCGAGCCCCGCCACGTAATCGAGGCGCTCGATGATGCCGGGCAGATCCCCGACCCCGTCTCCGTTGCTGTCCTGAAAGCTGCGCGGGTAGATCTGATAGATCACCGCCCCCCGCCACCATCGATTCTCTGTCATGGCCCTGTTCTTTGTGTCCGTCATCCTACTCTGACACAGCTCGGCGCCGCTTCGCCCCCCTCGCGTCACCGCCGCATACGTATTCAGGTGAAGTTTCGCATACGTATTCATCGGAAAGTGACGGCGCCGGAGGTTATTTCCGCCCGCAGCGCCCGTCATGAATACGTATGCGGTCGCTTGCTTTCGAACTGTCGCTTACCAATCATTCGTGGCAGTTCTGTTGCGTCGGCGTCCAACGTCACATGTACGTGCCGGGCCGTCGCCGCGAACGCGGTCCGCGAACGGGCCGGTCGTAGCCAAACTACTTTGCCCTCGGGGGGGTCTCGTGATTACCAGACGCAAGCGCAGTATCCTTGAAATGGCGGTCGCCACCGCCTGCTTCGGCGCCGCCGCCGTCGCTGCCGCCATGCCGGTCACTGCGATGGCCGCGCCGCAAAGCGCGAGCGCGCAGAGCACCGCTCACAACAAGAAGGCCAAAAAGCAGGTCGCCAACGCGAATCTGTTGCACGAGGTGGTGGTCAATGGCTTCCTGAGCAGTATCCAGAACGCCATCGCCATCCAGAAGAACTCCAATACCATCGTGGAGGCGATTTCCGCCCAGGACATCGGCAGGCTGCCCGGTACGAGCATCGCGGCATCCCTCCAGCAGCTCCCCGGGGTCAACGTGCAGATGGTCGGCGGCCGGCCGCAGGCGGTGAACGTCCACGGTCTCGGCCAGGACTTCAGCACCGCGCTGCTCGATGGAGTCGAGCAGGTGACCACTGCCCAGAACCGCGGCGTGCACTTCAACCAGTATCCGCCCGGATGGTTCAAGGCCATCAAGGTGTACATCAGCCCGGAGGCCGATCTGATCGGCCAGGGGCTGGCGGCCACCTTCGCCATGCAAACGTGGCGGCCGCTCGCCGAGCCGCACCGCGAGGTGGCGCTCAATGCCGACTACCGCTGGGTCGACCCGGGGAATCTGATGCCGGGCCCCGGTGTCAACGACAAGGGGTATGGCGTCAACGGGATGTACATCAACCAGTTCGATGACCGCAAATTCGGTGTCGCCCTGGGGTTCGATCTGGACTCTCTGCCGTCGAAGCGGCTGCGCGAGGCGCCGTGGGGTGCGCCGGGAGGATATCCGACCGACTCGGCCGGGGCCATCGTGCCCGGTGGCAATAAGATCTACAATTACTCGAGCCTGCGCAAACGAGACGCGTTCTTCGCCACCTTCCAATATCGGCCGTCGCGCACTTACAACACCACGCTCGATCTGTCTTACGAGGACTACCACAAGACGAGCGTGCGCAAGGGCATGGAAATCCCCATGCAGTGGGGCCCTGCCACCCTCGTTACCGCCGGACCGGTGGTCAACGGCTTCATGGAAAGCGGCACGTGGAGCACCTATCCGGTGATCCGCAACGGCTACACCCATCACAAGGATCGCATCTTCAACATCCGTTGGGGCAACAGGTTCCGGTTCGCGGACAATTGGACCGCCGGCCTGGACGCAAGCTACAACGAGGCGATGCGGAACTACGAAAAGCTGGAGTCCTATTCGGGCTTCGGATACAACGGGCCGGCGAGCAACGGCGCCATCGCGCCGATGACTGTCAACTTCAGCTATGCCCCGGACGGCATGATGATATTGACGTCACCGACCAGCCTCACCGGGTCCAACATCGTGCTGACCGACCCGCGTGGCTGGGGCGCCGGCTCCGGCATCGTGCAGCAGGGCTTCATCAACGAGCAGCACAACGAGGAATACCTCGCGAACCTGAAGGCCACCGCCAAGCATTACTTCGAGAGCGGGCCGATCTCCAGCGTGGAATTCGGCGCCGACTATGCGCATCACCACAAGAACAACAATATTTACCAGTATTTCGTGACGTTGCCGGGCAGCTGCACGACCTCCACCGGCACGACCCTGATCGGTGCCTGCCAGGCGCCTATTCCGAGCAGCGCGCTCGAGGGCGTTTACGATCCTCTCAGCTTCATGGGCCTCGGCCCCGAGATCCTGTACAACCCGAATGCGCTGCTGGCAAGCGGCACCACCACGCTCTACCCGACGGCGCTTTCGAGTCTCAGCCAGTCGCCCGAGTGGACGATGCACGAGAACGACACCTACGCCTTCGTGCAGTTCAACATTCAGACCAATCTCGGCCCGAACGTGGGGCTGCGCGGCAACTTCGGCCTGCAGGTCGCCCATACTTCCCAGGGAAGCACCGGTCAGCGCCTCGCGCCGGGTTCCAGCGCAGGCGGTACCAGTAAGATCACTCTGCTGCCGGTGGCGGGCGGGGCGAGCTTCACGCGCTACCTCCCCAGCCTGAACCTGGTGTTCTCGTTCCCGCACAATTATGACGCCCGTCTTGGCATCGCGCGCACCATGGCCCGGCCGAAGATGAGCGACATGAGCGCCGGGATGTCCATCAATACCAATCAGAGTTATGTGACGAACACGAGTCTCACCAACTCGTTCTTCTCCGGCAGTGGCGGCAATCCGGCGCTGCTGCCCACCATGGCCACGAACTTCAACCTCAGCCTGGAGCATTATTTCAGGGGTCTGTCGGGAGGGCTGCAGTGCGTGGGCGCCGGGGCGCACTACTCGGCGCAGTGCCGCAGCGGCGGTACTACCGGCTACGTGCAGCTGTCGGCCTTCTATCTGCGCTTGAGTGATTACATCAACGAGAGTGCGGCGAGCATCTTCGATTTCACGCCGTTCGAAAGCGGGTATCTCACTCCCGCGCAGCAAGCGCAGCTCGGCACTCCGTACGGTGTCTTCACCATCCCGCAAAACGACGGCGCCGGCAAGGTTTACGGTGCGCAGATTGCCACCAACGTGCCGCTGATTTGGGGCTTCGGAGTGTTGGGCAGCGCGACTCTCAGCAAGAGCGCGATCTACTACTCCGGCAGCACGACGCCGGTCGGGGTGGAGGGCCTGGCCAAATGGGTGCAGAACTACACGCTGTACTATGCGCACGACGGCTTCCAGGCGAATGTGAATTTCAATTCCCGTACCCATGCGCTGGCGAGCCTGTTCGGCATCAGCGAGTCGCGGTCGATCACCGAGCAGAGGGCTCAGCACTGGATCAGCGCCCAGGTGAGCTATTCGTTCGAGCGCGGGCGGCTCAAGGGACTGACGCTCATTGCCTCGGGCGAGAACCTGGGGAACGAGCCCCTGGTGGATTACGGCAACAACGACCCGCGGCAGATCACCCGCTTCGAGACGTATGGCCGTATCATCCACATCGGCTTTTCGTACAAGCTCGACTGATACCTCTGCCACAGGAGAATGTCCCCCGCCGGCGTGAGCCGGCGGGGGCTTCCCGTTCGCGGACGCTCCTCGGCCGGAGTCAGCGCCCCAGGTGCTAGTATGAGCACCGGACATTTCAGCCCGCGGGGGTCATGAACAACTTACCCGTCAAGCGCGTGGTGATCGTGGGTGGCGGCACGGCCGGGTGGATGACGGCAGCCGTTCTCGCGCGCGCCATGGGCGCGAGCCTAGAGATCCGCGTGGTCGAATCCGATGCGATCGGGATCGTCGGCGTCGGCGAGGCCACCATCCCCCAGATCCGCAACGTCAACACCTTCCTGGGCATCGCCGAGGACGCGATGCTCAAGGCAACCGGCGGCACCTTCAAGCTCGGCATCGAGTTCAACGACTGGGTGCGCGAGGGCCACTCCTACCTGCACGCATTCGGCGAAGTGGGATTGCCGCTCGGCCCGCTGCCGTTTCAGCACTACTGGCTGCGCAGCCGCGCTGCGGCCGCCGCGCCGGACCTCTGGGCGTATTCGCTGAACGCCCGCGCGGCCGGGAATCATCGCATGGACCGGCTCGAGAGGGTGGGCAACACGCCGGTCGCCGGCATCAAGTACGCCTTTCACTTCGATGCCTCCCTCTACGGGCGCATGTTGCGCGCCTACGCGGAGCAGCGCGGGGTGAAGCGCACGGAAGGCAGGATCGTCGATGTGAAGCTGCGCGGCGAGGACGGCTTCATCGAAGCCGTGGCGCTCGAAAGCGGTAAGCAGATCGAAGGGGAACTGTTCGTCGACTGCTCGGGTTTTCGCGGCCTGCTGATCGAGGGGGCACTGAAGGCGGGCTTCGAGGATTGGCGGCACTGGCTGCCCTGCGATCGGGCGCTGGCGGTACCCAGCGCGCCGGCCTCTCCGATGCGGCCCTATACCCAGGCGAACGCGCGACCGGCAGGCTGGCAGTGGCGCATTCCGCTGCAGCATCGCACGGGCAACGGCCACGTGTACTGCAGCGAGCACATGAGCGACGACGAGGCCGCATCCATTCTGCTGAGCAGCCTCGACGGTGCGGCGCTCGGTGAGCCGAGGCCGATCCGCTTCGCCGCCGGCATACGCCGCCGGCTCTGGTTGCGCAACTGCGTGGCCATCGGTCTCTCGGCTGGGTTCCTCGAGCCGCTCGAATCGACCGCCATCCACCTCATCCAGTCGGGTGTGAGCCGACTGATGGCGCTCTTCCCGGACCGCGGCTTCGATCCGGCGGTCATCGAGGAATACAACCGCAAGGTGCGCCAGGAGTACGAGCAGGTCCGCGACTTCCTGGTGCTGCATTACCGGGCGACCGAGCGGCGGGATACGCCGTTCTGGGAGCGCTGCGCAGCGCTGCCGGCCCCGGAGGGGCTGCAGCGCAAACTCGATCTGTTCCGTGCGACGGGACAGATCTTTCGCGAGGACGACGAGCTGTTCACCGAGCAGTCCTGGCTGCAGGTCATGGTGGGCCAGGGCATCCTTCCCCGCCGACACCACCCCGCGGCCGACGAGCTGCCGCCGGCACAGCTCGAGGAATTTCTCGGCACCATCCGCAAGGTGATCGGTACGGCCGTGGAGCGCATGCCGACCCACGAGCGCTTCATTGCCGAGCATTGCGCCAGCGCGCAGCGCTAGCGAATCAACCCGTACGAGCGGCGCCGAGGGCGTCGATCACTTGGCCAGCAACGTATTCGCGCGGCAGTGCCGCTCGATGAATTCGCGGTGGGTCGGCAGGGCGCGCGCCGCCCTTTCCAACACGTCGCGGATCCCGGCCAGGTAGCCCGGCGCATCGATGTCCGTATGCAGATCCACCAGCGGGTGGTAGCGCTCGGGCCAGATCTCCTGGCCGACCAGAATCGCCAGCCAGTTCGGGTTCTGGAACAGCTCGAGCGGCTCGGCGACGATCCGCCCGGAATGACGGAAATGGTCGATCTTGTATTGCAGGGTTTCCGGAATCGCCATCGCGCGCGTGTAGCGCCACAGGGGCTCCTCGCGCTGCTGGGCATGATAGTGCAGGATGAGAAAGTCGCGGATCCGCTCGTACTCGGTATAGGTGAGCCGATTGTATTCCCGCATCAGGAGCGGATCGAAGTCGCGGTCCGGGAACAGCGCCAGCAGGCGCGTGATCGCCGATTGCACCAGATGGATGGCGGTCGACTCGAGCGGCTCGAGGAACCCAGCCGAGAGACCGATGGCCACGCAGTTGCGCGACCATGACTCGCGACGCGCGCCGCTCGTGAATTTGATTACGCGCGGCTCACCGAGCGGCTCGCCTTCGAGGTTGGCGAGCAGGATGGCCGCGGCCTCCTCATCGCGCATGTACTGGCTGCAATACACATGACCGTTGCCGATGCGGTGCTGCAGCGGGATCCGCCACTGCCAGCCCGCCGGGCGCGCGCTCGATCGCGTGTAGGGCGGAAACTCCGGGCCGAGCGCGCAGCCGACCGCGACAGCCCGATCACAGGGCAGCCAGGGCTGCCAGTCATCGAGCCGGCTCTCCAGAGCCCCCTCGATCAGCAGGCCGCGAAAACCCGAGCAGTCGACGAACAGGTCGCCCTCGATGCTCCGCCCGTCCTTGAGCCGGAGCGACTCGATGAAGCCGTCTTCGCCGCGCAGCCGCACATCCACAACCTCGCCTTCCGTGCGCGTCACGCCGCGCTGCTCGGCGTAACCGCGCAAGTAGCGCGCATACAGCCCTGCATCGAAGTGATAAGCGTAATCGAAAGTCGACAAGGCCATCCGCGGGTCCCGCAGCGGCCGGTCGAACTTGCCGGCGCGGGCCGCGACCCACGCCATGGCGTATTCTTCCACCGGAATCTCGTGGCCGCGCCCACGCTCGCGCAGCCAATATTGATGCAGCGGAACCTCATCGAAGTCAGGCGGGAACCGGTCGAAGGGATGGAAGTAGCGATGGCCCGGCCGCGTCCAGCCAACGAACTCGATGCCGAGCTTGAACGAGCCGCCCGTGGCGGCCACGAACGCATTCTCATCGAGGCCGAGTTGCTGGTTGAACAGCTTGATCGGCGGAATGGTCGCCTCACCGACGCCGATGGTCCCAATGGCGGCGGACTCGATCAGCTCGATGCCGCAGTTGCCGCGGGTCGCGTTGGCGAGCGCCGCGGCCGTCATCCACCCCGCAGAGCCTCCTCCCAGGATCACGATGCGGCGAATACTTCGTTCTTGCGTGTGGGTCATGGCATTACCGCGTTGGCGGTGCGGGCAATATTGCCATAATACGGGGCGCTGCGCGCTCTAGCGCCTGCTCTGCGGCGCTCCCGTTCAATGACGCCGGCAGAGTCGGCGGCCTGCGACCTCGCACCCCGCGCGGCCATGAATACGTATGCGACCCGTTGCCAAATTCAGCGCGCCGGTCGCATTCTGCCGCGGTAGCAGGTAGCGCCGCGCAACGCACGCGCGGCGCCGTCATTTCGAACGCATCGACAAAGAACGCTGCCAACGCTCCAGCGTTGGCACGGCACGTTGAGGGGAACGCAACGAACATGCCATTGGGACATCGCCGGGCTGCCATCGCGGCTGCCGGCCTGCTCGCCATCGGGACCCACCAGGCGGCGCTGGCGGCCGGTCGCGCGGTGAGGACTCTGCCGAAAGGTGTCGAGGTCGCCCTCGCCGGCGGCTCGCTGCGACTGACTCTGGTGCGCAGCAACGTGCTGCGGGTGCACTTCTTGCCGGGCGGTCACGCCTCGGCGCCCGCGTTGGTGATGTCGCCCCGCGCGCCGCGGGAGGCGGCAGGTCCGGTGACCGTCCAGCGAAGCGGCAATCAATTCGTTCTCAAGAGCAGCACCATGCGCGTGGTTTTCGACCGCGGCGCGGAAACGCTGCGCGTCTTTCGCCGGCATTCCCCGGATGCCGTCCTCCTCCAGAAGGATCTCGGCGCACTCGTGCGGCGCACGCTCGCGCTGCACTTCGCGCCGAGGAATGCCGCGCTCTACGGCGTGCACGGCTTCAATGCGTTTCAACGGGCCCGCTCCGGTCTGTTGCGCAGGGGCCGGCAGCTGGCCACGGCCGGATTCCAGGGCGATGCCGGCGCGCCCCTGGTGTGGAGCACGGCGGGTTTCGCCGTGCTCGTGGACAGTCAGAAGACGCTCTTTGATCTCACGCCCGGCACGATCCGCGTGCTGCGCGAAACCCGGCCGGACCTGGACTATTACCTCATCCTCGGCGCGCCCCAGCGTATCTTCTCGACACTTGACGTGCTCACCGGGCACGCGCCGCTGTTCCCCAAGTGGTCGTTCGGCTTCATCAACAGCCAGTGGGGAATCGACGAGAAAGAGCTGCTGCACATCGTCCGCCGCTACCGCGCGCTGCACATTCCGATCGACGCCTATTCGCTCGACTTCGACTGGAAGGCCTGGGGCCAGAACAACTACGGCGAGTTCCGCTGGAACACCAAGAAGTTTCCGGATGCACCGAGCGGCAAGCTGGACCGTGAACTTACGGCACTCGGCATTCATCTGATCGGCATCATGAAGCCGCGCATCCACGTCAACACGGTGGAGGGCGAATATGCCACCGCGCATCACCTGTGGATGCCGGGGGAAAAGGCGAGCATCGATTACTTCTCGCACAAGCCGGTCAAGACCCTGGATTTCGACAATCCGGCGACCCGCAAGTGGTTCTTCAACCCGACGCTGCGCCACAGCTTCGAGACCGGCATCGTCGGCTGGTGGAACGACGAGGACGATGAGACCGGACACGACACGCAGTTTTTCAACATGGAGCGCGCCCTCTACGACGGGCAGCGCAAATACTTCAAGGAGCGCGTCTGGTCGCTGAACCGCAACTTCTGGCTCGGCGCGCAGCGCTACGCCTATGGACTGTGGTCGGGCGACATCAGGAGCGGCTTTGCCAGCATGGCCGCGCAGCGCCAGCGCATGCTGAGCGCGATCGACGTCGGTGAGATGTGGTGGGGCATGGACGGGGGTGGATTTCATCTGCATCCCTCGGCCGAGAACTACGCCCGCTGGCTCGAATTCGATGCCTTCGCGCCCATCTGCCGGGTGCACGGCAGCTATCTGCAGCGCCGCCAGCCGTGGATCTACGGGCAGACTGCCGCACGCGCGGCCACCGCAGCGCTCGATCTGCGCTACCGGCTGATGCCCTACATCTACTCCCTTGCGTGGCAGGAACACGTTACGGGCATCGGTCTGGTCCGTCCGCTGACCTTCTCCTGGCCGCACGATCCGCACGTGCGCAACGACTACCAGGCGTGGCTTTTCGGCCCCTGGCTGCTGGTCTCCCCCGTGGTGCACCGCCACCAGCGCGTGAAGCACCTCTACCTGCCACCCGGCACGTGGACGAACTTCTTCACCGGCAAGGTCTACCGCGGAGGCCGGACCATCACGCTCGCGCTCGACTACAAGAACTGGATGGACATTCCGCTGTTCATCCGCCAGGGCGCGATCATTCCCACCCAGCCGCTGATGTACTACGTCGGTGAGCACCCGGTGACCACCGTCACGGTGCACGTCTACCCGGCAGCGCATCCGACCCACTTCGACTACTACGACGACAACGGGGAAACGTACGCTTACGAGCACGGAAAATATTTCCTGCAGCGCATCGGCGCGCAGGCTAAGGGTGGTGTGATCACTCTGAGCACCGCCGCGCCGAAAGGGTCTTACCAGCCCGCGCTGCGCCATTTCCTGTTCGTCGTGCCGAGGGTGGACGCTCGCAGCGTCAGTGTCGACGGCCGCATGCTCGAGCCCGCGGCGAAGCGTGCAGCGCTCAGCGGCTGCACGAGCGAATGCTGGGCGCGCGGCAGCGTCCACGGCAGTCCGGTGACATACATCGACTTGCCTGCGGGCGAAGCGCATCGGATCCGCATCGAGGAGGTGCGCCCGGCGCAGGGCTGAACGCATCGAAACGGACTGCCGATCGCATGCCCCCGGCCCGGAAGGTCCGGGCCGGGCACGTCACCGGCGAGGACATCCGGAACTATGGAACTGAGCCGCCGCAGAGCGGCCTGCCTGCGGCCATGAGGGGCGCACTGGAGAGCCGATGGACGGCCAACCATTGGGGGTAAGATCGATGTATCGTCAGCACGACCATCACGGCGCGCCGTCCTGGAGGCGACCGACCCTGCTCCTGCTCATCCTGCTCGCCGGCACGCTGCTCGGCGTCAACAGCCGGGCAATGGCCTGCGGAACGAATGGCAACATCCACTGGCGGGAGCTGTTCTCCGATCAGGGGCCGTTGTTCGACAGCAATCCCGAGCCCGCAGCGGATTCCTCCGTCACTTTGACGCTGCGCGTGTGTCATGACGACATCACGAGCGCGAACATCAAATACTACGATTCGGCGACGGGGCAGTTCGTCTGGGTGCCGATGCATTACGCATCGACCGATCCGACGGGTCAGTTCGACTACTGGCAGGGCACCATCGCCGATGTGGGCAGCGCGGAGCTGTACTATCGCTTTCAGGTCAACGACCATCAGGACACCGTCTGGTACAACGCCGCCGGCATCAGCTCGAGTGAGCCGGTCTACGGTGATTTCTTCATCATTCCGGGGTTCAAGGCGCCCGACTGGATGAAAAATGGGGTCGGATACGAGATCTTCCCCGACCGCTTCTACGACGGCGATCCGGAAAACGACGTCTACAACGGTGAATTCACCTACGCCGGATGCGCCACGGAGCAGCACTCCTGGGTCAGCGGCTATACGAGCGTCGCGGCCTACGTCCATGGCTGCAACAGCGAGGTCTTCTTCGGCGGCGACCTGCAGGGCATCAGGCAGAAGCTCGGCTACATCAAGAAGACGCTCGGCGCGAACATCATCTATCTGACCCCGATCTTCGAATCGCCCACCAACCACAAATACGACACGGCGAACTACTACAAGGTGGACCCTGCGTTCGGGACAAACCACACTCTCAGGAAGCTGATCAGGGCCATCCACAGCGAGCGCGACGGACGCAGGGGCTACATCATCCTCGACGGCGTGTTCAACCACACCGGAGACACGAACTGCTGGTTCGGCCGCTACACCTACTGGAAGGAGAAATGCAAGAGAGTGGTCGGCGCCTACCAGTCGCAGTCGAGCCCGTACTACGACTACTACACCTTCCAGAGCTGGCCGGACAGCTACTCGACCTTCTTCGGCATCTCGAGCATGCCCAAGCTCGACTATGGCGCGAGCGGCTCCCCGGTGAGGATGCAGATCTACGGTCGCCGCGACTCGGTGGTGCAGAGGTATCTGCGCAAGCCCTACGGTATCGACGGCTGGCGGCTCGATTCGGCGCAATACATCGATGCCGGCGGCAACGGCGGCAGCGACGCCACGAATCACCAGATCATGCAGCAGCTGCGCACTGCCGTCACCTCCGTCAATCCGAACGCGGAGATTCTCGGCGAATACTGGGGAGATGCCTCGCCCTGGCTGGATGACGGCAACCAGTGGGACAGCGCCATGAATTACAACGGATTCACCAATCCGGTGTCCGAGTGGATCTGCGGCGTGGATGAGAGCGGCAACGGCGCCTCGATCGGCGTCAGTCAGTTTGCCGCCTGGCTGTGGGGCACCCGCGCCGATCTGCCGGGCAACGTGCAGCAGGTGATGACCAACGAGCTCGGCACGCAGGATACACCTCGCTTTGCCCAGCGCTGCGCCTGGACCGACGGCTGGGGGACTTACCTCGGGCTCATCATGCAGTTCACCTATGTCGGCACGCCAATGATCTACTACGGCGATGAATACGGCATGATGGGTGGCGCCGATCCGCAGAACCGACACACCTTCGACTGGTCGGAGGCGACGACCGCCAACGCGGCCGTGGCGCTGACCCGCAAGCTGATCAGAATCCGCAACGAGTACCCGGCGCTTCGCACCGGCTCGTTTCTCCCGCTGATCCCGGACATCACGGGTGATCTGTACGGCACGAATGAGATCTTCGCCTTCGCGCGCGTCGGTCGCAGCCATCGTCTCGTGGTGGTGCTGAACAACACCAGCAGCACCCAGTCGAGCGTGGCGGTGCCGGTCTGGCTGGCGGGCGATGCGATCGGCTCGACCGTCACGGATCTCATCAGCGGTACTCAATACACGGTCTACGACAATGGCGGCAGGGGATACGTCGATGTGACCGTCGAAGGGCACTACGGGGCGATCCTGGAACAGTAGAATCGCGAGCCAGCTCCCGGGTTGCCGCCGCGCCGGTCCCCCTCCGGCGGCGGTGACCCGGGAGCCGGGCTGTTCGCTCCGCCGCTCGCGCGCCGGCGTGGGACGGAGCTTGGTTGAACGAAGAGAGTGAAATGACCCCGTCGAGCGATCGCGGAAGGCCGCTGCTGCGTGCAGCACGATTGATCTCTGTCCTGATGACGACGGTTCTGCTGTCGGCCTGCGGTGGTGGCGCGAGCGGCTCGGTGCCGGCAACCGGCAGGTCGGCCACGACCTCGGCACCGGCTATCAAGACGGCTGATCTGTTCTCCGATCAGGGTTCGATGTACGACAGTAACGTCCAGCCGAGCGCGACGGATCCAGTGACTGTCACGCTGCGTACCGGGCATGACAATGTGACCAGTGCGAACATCAAATATTACGACACGGCCGACGGGTCGTTTCATTACGTGCCCATGAGAATCACCTCCACCGACCCGACGGGCCAATTCGATTACTGGCAGGGAACGATACCGGCGGGCGCTGCGCAGAAGTATTACCGTTTCGAAGTGAGCAGCGGTTCCGAGACGCTGTGGTACAACGCCGACGGCGTGAGCGCCAGCGACCCGTCGTCCGGGGATTTCTTCATCATTCCGGGCTTCAAGACGCCGGACTGGATGAAGAACGGCGTCATGTACGAAATCTTCGTCGACCGGTTCTTCGACGGCAACCCGAACAACGATGTCAAAACCGGACAATATACCTATGCGGGCTGCGCGACCGAGCAGCATGCCTGGGGAAGCAGCGTCTATGCGACCACGCCCGGGTGCAACTCGGAGGTGTTCTTCGGCGGCGACCTGGCCGGCATCGATCAGAAGCTCGGCTACATCAAGCAGACCCTCGGGGCGAACATCCTCTATCTGACCCCGATCTTCGAGGCGCCCTCGAACCACAAATACGACACGGCCGACTACTACAAGGTCGATCCGGCATTCGGCACGGCGGCGGACCTTGAGCGGCTGATCCAGGACGTGCACAGCAGCGCGAATGGCCCCGAGGGCTACATCATCCTCGATGGCGTCTTCAACCACACCGGCGACAGCAACTGCTGGTTCGGCCGGGAAACCTACGGGACATTCACCTGCTCGGTCACCGGGGCCTACCAATCGAAGTCGAGCCCGTACTATTCCTGGTACACGTTCCAGAGCTGGCCTGATCACTACTCGAGCTTCGAGGATGCGGTGCCCACGATGCCCAAGCTCAACTATGGCACGACCGGCTCGCCGGTTCGTGAGCAGATCTATGCCGCGTCGAACTCGGTGGTGCAGACCTATCTGAAGGCGCCTTACGGCATCGACGGCTGGCGGCTTGATTCGGCGCAGATGCTCGACGCCGACGGCAACGGCGGCTCGGACGCCACCAATCACCAGATCATGGAGGAGCTGCGCGCGGCGGTGCTGTCGGTCAATCCCAATGCCGAGATCCTCGGTGAATACTGGGGCGATCCGGCGCCGTGGCTGGACAACGGCAACCAGTGGGACGGCGCGATGAACTACAACGGGTTCACCGATCCGCTCTCCGAGTGGCTGTGCGGTGTCGATGAGAGCGGCAAGACCGCGTCGATTGACGTGACGCAGTTTGACGGCTGGCTGCGCACTGCCCGCGCCGACGTTCCGATGAACGCGCTCGAGACAATGACCAACGAGCTCGGCACGCATGACACGCCGCGTTTCACGACCCGCTGCGGCGACCACCTGGCGAAGACCGAACTCGCGATGGTCTTCCAGTTCACCTACATCGGTACGCCGACGATTTACTATGGAGATGAGTACGGCATGCAGGGCGCCGGCGATCCGGATGACCGGCGCACCTTCGACTGGTCGAAGGCCACGCTCTCCGATCCGCCGGTGGCGCTCGCGCACAAGCTGGTTACCATCCGCAACGCCTACCCGGCGCTGCGCACCGGATCGTTCATGACCCTGCTCACGGACGATGCCGACGATGTCTATGCGTACGGTCGCTTCGATGCGAGCAATCGCATCGCGGTGGTGCTGAACGCAGGCGCCGGCGCGCAGAACGTCACGGTGCCGGTGTGGCAGCTCAGCATGACCAACGGGTCCACGGTGACGGATCTGCTCTCGGACACCGCCTACACCGTCGAGAATGGTAAGGTGACGGTGACCGTCCCCGCTGATTCCGGAGTGATACTCGAGCAATGAGAAACGATGCACGAAACGCTCAGCCCGGCGCGCTGTGCGCACGGGCGCGCACGGACGCACTGATCGGATTCGCGGCCGCATTTGCCGCGGCGGCGATGCCGGCGACCGCCGGGAACTGGCACGCGGCGCTGCGCTGGCAGGGCCGCGAGGCCCGGGTCACGCGGCGATCCGGCGGCGGTTACGTGCTGCACGCCCCCGCGCGTACCCGCATCATCCGGCCGCAGCGCGATCGCGCGCGAACGGCCAGTATGCTCTTCGATGCGCTGTTTGACCTCGCGCAGTCGGATCTGCGCAAGGACTCGGTGAGCGCCATCCACGATCCGGCCTTCAACCACGGCAAGCCCATTCCCTGCCGCTGCTTCATCGCGGGCAAGGACTGGCCGTTCGCCTGGACGCGCGATCTGTCCTATTCCACCGACCTCGCGCTGTGGCGGTTCGATCCGAGGCGCGCACGGACTTCGCTGCTGTTCAAGCTCTCGCCGGCGCGCACGAGCAGCGTGCGGCCGGGACTGTACGTGATGGAGGACACCGGCTCGGGCGGCAGCTGGCCGGTCAGCACCGATCGAATGGTGTGGTTCCTCGGCGCGCGGCATCTGCTCGGCAGCCGCCCCTTCGCCGCCACGGTCTACCAGGCGCTGCAGGACAATCTGGCGCAGGACCGCCGCTATACCTTCGATCCCCACGTCGGCCTGTATCGCGGCGAGACGTCGTTTCTCGACTGGCGCCAGCAGACGTATCCGCAGTGGACCGCGCACAACGTAGTCTTCATCGCGCAGTCGTTCTCGCTGTCGACCAATGTTCTGCATTACCAGGCGCTGCGGCTGGCGGCGGCGATGGCGCGCCAGCGCGGGCACGGCGCGCTCGCCCGCCGCTACTCGGACCAGGCGAGGGCACTGCGCCGAGCCATCAACCGCCGCTTCTGGCAGCCCACGCAGGGTCTGTACATGAGCTACATCGGCGGCCGGGTGAATCCGGCGCCCTACGATGCGTACGATCTGCTCGGCATCGACCTGGCGGTCACGAGCGGTGTGGCCCCGCCGGCGCGCGCGCGGCGCGCCCTCGCACGCTATCCGGCCTGGCCGGCCGGCAGCCCGGTGATCTGGCCCGAGCGGCGCGATCAACCCATCTACCACAACCGGGCCATCTGGCCGTTCGTCAGCGATTACACCCTGCGCGCCGCGCGGCGCGTGCAGGACGTACCGCTGATCGCACACGAGCTGCGCTCGCTGGTGCGCGGTGCGGCGCTCACTGGCTCGAACATGGAGAATTTTTCTCTGCTCGCGCAATCGACCCACGTGCCCGGGCGGCTCGGCGGCCCGGTGGTGGACTCGCGTCGCCAGCTCTGGTCGGTGGCCGGCTATCTCGACATGGTCGTCCGCGGGGTATTCGGGGTGCGGGACGACGGCAGCGTTCATCCCGAGCTGCCCGCTTCTCTGGTGCCGATGCTCTTTGGCGCGCGCCGCAGCATCAGCCTGACCCTTGGCACCCGGCGCATCATCCTCGAGCGGCCGGCGCGCATCGACGGCAACCTGCTCGTGGCCGCAACGCTCCAGCGCGAGGGCCCGGTGACCCGGGTGCGTCTGGCCAGCCGCCGCGTGACCTCCGCCCCGCTCAGGCTGCATGCGCCGATGTATCTGCCTGCCACGCCGCCGCCGCCGGCGGTGACCGCCGACGGGACGCGCTGGCGCATCCACTCGGCGGTGCCCGGCGTCGTGTATCTCAACGGCCGGCTCCTCGGGCGGATCTCCGGAACGTTGCGGGTCGCGCAGAGCGGCGGACTGCAATGCTTCAGCGTCGCTGCCCTCGGGCGCGGCGGACTGCAGTCGCTGCATAGCCGCGCGCGCTGCGTCGGTCCGGTGAGCACGGTCGGCTCGGCGTGGCCCCGTCACTGGAGCGCGCCGCGCACGGGGGTCTATCTGGCCTGGGTGGATTACAATAACGATCATGGGCCGATCAGCACCGGAATCACCGCCGCGGTGCGGCGCATGGTCATCCGCTGCGGCGGTGAGTCCCCGCAGAAGCGTCCGCTCGTCATGCCGCAAAGCCACGGCGTGCAGGCCTCCACGGTGGTCCGGTTTCGCGCGCGTGCGGGCGCGCGCTGCACGTTCAGTCTCACCGGCGGATTCAACATGAGCGATCTGGCGCACTACGCCTACTACACCGGCGGGCAGGGCGGGGCCTCTGGCCCGGTGAACAGCGCGGAGGTCTTCGCGCTGCGCATCGCGCCGCTCGCGCAGGAGCCCAAGCGGTGAGCGGCAAGCCCGAGTTGTCGGTCCGGCAGATACTCAACATGTCGGTCGGCTTTCTCGGGATTCAGTTCGCCTTCGGACTGCAGAACGCCAACGTCAGCCGCATCTTCCAGACGCTCGGCGCGCACGTGGCGCAGATTCCGGCGCTGTGGATCGCCGCGCCCCTCACGGGGCTCCTGGTGCAGCCCATCATCGGCTACGCCTCCGACCGCACCTGGGGACGGTTCGGGCGGCGCAGACCGTACTTCCTGGCCGGCGCCGTTCTCACCACCATCGCGCTGCTGGTGATGCCGGACTCGCCCGCGCTGTGGGTTGCCGCGATGATGTTGTGGCTGATGGACGCCTCAGTGAATGTCTCCATGGAGCCGTTCCGGGCGTTTGTCGCCGACCAGCTGCCGACCGCGCAGCGGCCGCTCGGGTTCGCCCTGCAGACCCTGTTCATCGGCGTCGGCGCGGTGCTCTCGTCCGTGCTGCCGTGGGTGTTGGCCCGCTTCGGCGTCGCCAACGTCGCGCCTCCCGGTGAGATTCCGGCCACGGTGCGCATTTCGTTCTACGTAGGCGGCGGTGTGCTGATGGGGGCGGTGCTGTGGACGGTGCTCACGACGCGCGAGTATCCGCCGGAGCGTCTGCGCGGGTTCGCGGACTCACCGCCGGCGCCACGCCGGCTGGATGTGGCGCGGGCCTGGCGGCCGGGCATTGTGCTGCTCGTGCTCGGCGCCCTCGGCATCGGTCTGATCCGCCACTTCGCGCTCGACCGGCAGCTGTACCTGCTCGCCGGCGGTCTGGCGTTCGGCGGGGCGCTATTTATGTGGCTCAGCCGCTCGCGCAGCCGTGGCATGGTCCGGCAGGTGATGGCGGATCTGTACGGCATGCCGCGCGCGATGCGCCGCCTGGCCTGGGTGCAGTTCTTTTCCTGGTTCGCCATGTTCGCGCTGTGGATCTACACCACCCCGGCGGTCACGGCGGTGCAGTTCGGCAGCAGCAATCCGCTCTCGAGCGCCTACAATGCGGGCGCCAACTGGGTGGACGTGCTGTTCGGCGCGTACAACGGCTTTGCGGTGCTCGCCGCGCTCATCATTCCGCAGATCGTGCGCCGGGCGGGCGTGCGCTGGACGCACGTGATCAATCTGGCCGCGGCGGCCGCCGGCCTGATCTCCTTCCTCTGGGTGCGCGATCCGCGCTGGCTGCTGCTGTCGATGCTCGGCGTGGGTTTCGGCTGGGCCTCGATCCTCTCCCTGCCGTACACCCTGCTCGCCGACAGCCTGCCGGCGGAGAAAATGGGCGTGTACATGGGGATCTTCAATTTCTTCGTGGTCATTCCGCAGCTGCTCGCGGCAAGCGTGCTCGGGGCGCTGCTCGAGGCGTTCTTCGACGGCCACGCGGTCTTCGGTCTGGTGCTGGGCGGGGTGAGCCTGGCGCTCGCGGGCCTGTGCACGCTGCGCGTCGCAGAGCCCGGTGCGGGCGTGCTGGCGGCCGCGCCCGCACCGCAAGCCTAGCCGGCACCAGGCGCCGATCGGCCGCTCGGGCGGCTGATCGGGTATCCTGCGCGGATGCTGATCGAGCGCATCTGGACGGGCAACGCCTACCGCAATTTCCACTACCTGGTGGCCTGCCCGCAAACCGGCGAGGCGCTCGCCATCGACCCGTTGGAGTGGCGGCTGTGCCTCGATGCGGCCGAGCGCAAGGGCTGGCGGATCACCCAGATCCTCAATACCCACGAGCACCGCGACCACACCGGCGGCAATGCGGGCCTGGTCGAGGCGACCGGCGCGAAGGTGCTGGCGCACGCGCTCGCCGCCGCCCGCATCGGCGGGGTCGACCGCGGACTCGCCGCCGGCGATGTGATCCGCGTCGGGCGGCTCGAGCTGGAGTGCCTGGACACCCCCGGGCATACCCTTGCGCACGTGTGCCTGCTGGCGCACGGGGAGCAGCCCGCGCTCTTCAGCGGGGACACCCTCTTTAATGCGGGCGCGGGCAACTGCCACAATGGCGGCGATCCCGAGCGGCTCTACGAGACTTTCAGCCGGCTGCTCGCGCGCCTGCCGGATGCGACCCGGGTCTTCCCGGGCCATGAATATCTCGTCCGCAACCTCGAATTCACCCTCGATCGCGAGCCGGACAACGCGGCGGCGCAAGAGCTCCTGGGCCGGGTACGCAGCGCAGAGCCCGCCGAAGCACCCGTCACCACGCTTGCGGACGAGCGGGCCATCAACACTTTCCTGCGCCTCGAGAGCGCCACGGTGATCGAGCGGCTGCGCGAGACCTTTCCCGCCCTGAACGCCCATCCCGATGCGCGTACGGTCTTTCTGCGGCTGCGCGAACTGCGCAACCGCTGGTAGTAGAATGCCGCGCCCATGAGTCTGGATCCGATCCTCGAGCACCTCAACGCGGCCCAGCGGGCCGCGGTGACCGCGCCCCTCGGGCCGGTGCTGGTGCTGGCGGGCGCCGGCAGCGGCAAGACCCGGGTGCTCACCCATCGTATCGCCTGGCTGATCCAGGCCGAAGGCGTCTCGCCGCACGCCATTCTGGCGGTGACCTTCACCAACAAGGCCGCCGGCGAGATGCGCGCGCGCATCGAGAGCCTGCTCGGCATGCCGCCGGGGGTGCTGTGGATCGGGACCTTCCACGGCATCGCCCACCGGCTGCTGCGGCGCCACTGGCACGAGGCGGGGCTCACCGAGAGCTTCCAGATCATCGATGCGGAGGACCAGCAGCGCCTCATCAAGAAGCTGCTCAAGGCGCAGCAGCTCGATGAGTCCCGCTGGGTGCCGCGCGAGGTGCAGTGGTTCATCAATTCGAACAAGGACGAGGGGCGCCGCAGCAAGCACCTGAAGGCCGGCAACGATCCGATCCGCGCGCAGATGATCCGGCTCTACGCGCTGTACGAGGATGCGTGCGCGCGCAGCGGCGTGGTTGATTTCGCCGAACTGCTGCTGCGCTCATACGAGCTGTGGCGCGATCAGCCGGCGCTGCGCGAGCATTACCGCCAGCGCTTCCGCCACGTGCTGGTCGACGAGTTCCAGGACACCAACACGATCCAGTACGCGTGGCTGAAGCTCATCGCCGGCGCCGATGGCTGCCCGTTCGTGGTCGGTGATGACGATCAATGTCTCGCAGCGGGCACACTGATCACGATGGCCGATGGGTCTCAGAAGGCCATAGAAGCGATCAAGGTCGGTGAGAGGGTTCTTTCGGGATACGGTAGCGGGGATTTCCGACCGGCCCCGGTCACTGAAAAATTCGTCACCCGTCGCCAGGGGCAAATTGTCTCTCTGCACATGCGCTCAGGGCGGGTCATCCGCAGTACACCAGAGCACACACACCTTGCGGGCTACCTTCTGGGTGAAACGCCGCAAACATACTTTCTTTATCTCATGCACAAAGAGGGCCTCGGGTATCGCCTGGGGACTTCCCAGGTCTCCACGAATGGACAGGCCAAGCCTATGGTGGGCTTCAAGCAGCGCGCACTGGCTGAGCACGCTGATGCCGCCTGGGTGATCCGCACCCACTCGAATGAGAATGACGCGCGTCTGGATGAGATGCTGACTTCCTTGCGATATGGGCTGCCGACGCTGCCGTTCGTCCCACGAAAAGGCAAGGCGCGCAATAGTCTGGTACATGACCCGGAATACATCACGCGGGTATTCCGCTCCATCGATACAGCCGCCGCGGCCCTGCGGCTTCTCGCCGAAACCGGTCTCGATCCAGAGCGTCCGCATCATGCACCGCGCAGCCGGAATTCCTGCCGCCGCAACATAGTGATTACATTGTGCGGCGACCGTCGGGGGTCAAATCCCATGCACTGCATCAGCATCGTCGGCACTGACGATGCGGATCGCGTTGCGCTCGAAGAGCTCGGCTTGAGCGTTCGATCAGCCAGGCGCGGCACGCGGAGTTGGCGGTTTGAGACCGTCCGGAGCGACTTCGGCGAATTGATGGCGATCGCCCGGCGAATCCGCGAGGCGCTCGGCGCACGTTACATCCTGCAGGCCAGAATCCTCAATCGCTCGCTGCCGTTCGTTCGTGCGGGCGGTGTCCGGCCGGGAATGGTCATGGCCACCCAGGCGGCGAGCTTCGATGTCGTGGATCGAGTCGAACACGAGGATGCCGACACGGAAGTCTACGACCTGAATATCGATCGCACCCACAACTACATCGCAAACGGCGTCGTCACGCACAATTCGGTCTACGGGTGGCGCGGCGCGCGCGTGGAGAACCTCCAGCAGTTCAACCGCGACTTTCCGGCGGTGAAGCTCTTCCGGCTGGAACAGAACTACCGCTCCACCGGGACCATCCTCGCCGCCGCCAACGGCCTGATCGCCAACAATGCCGGCCGGCTCGGCAAGACGCTCTGGACGAGCGGTGCGCACGGCGAGCCGATCCGGCTCTATGCCGCCTTCAACGAGCGCGACGAGGCGGAGTTCGTCTGTCAGCGCATTCGCGACCACGTGGCGCACGGCGGACTGCATCGTGACGTCGCCATTCTTTACCGCTCGAATGCCCAGTCGCGTGTGTTCGAAGAGACGTTCCTCGCTGCGCGCGTGCCGTACCGCGTGTACGGCGGCCTGCGCTTCTTCGAGCGCGCCGAAATCAAGGACGCCCTGGCGTACATGCGGCTCATCGTCAATCGGCGTGACGATGCCTCCTTCGAGCGCGTGGTCAATCTGCCGACGCGCGGCATCGGCGCGAAGAGTCTCGAAACGGTCCGTGCCGCGGCGCGCGAGGCCGGCAGTCCGCTATGGGAGGCTGCGCATCAGTGCCTCGGCGATGCGCTCGGACCGAAAGCCTCCGGGGCGCTGCGCGGCTTTCTCGAGCTCATCGAGCGGCTGGCCGAAGAGGTCAAGGGCCTCGCGCTGCACGAGCAGGTCGACCGCATGCTCGCCGTCACGGGACTGATCGAATTTCACCGCCGCGACAAGGCCGATCGCGGCGAGGCCCGCGTCGAGAACCTCGAGGAGCTGGTGAGCGCCGCGCGCGGCTTCACGACCGATGGACTCGACACCGAGCTGCCGCCGCTCGAGGCCTTCCTCGCGCACGTGACGCTCGAGTCGGGCGAGGGGCAGGCGGACGCGTGGGAGGACTGCGTGCAGATGATGACGCTGCACACGGCCAAAGGACTTGAGTTTCCGATCGTATTCCTGAGCGGGATGGAGGACGGCCTCTTTCCCCACCAGCGCTCGATCGGCGACCTCGACGGCCTCGAGGAGGAGCGCCGGCTGTGCTACGTAGGCATGACGCGCGCGATGAAACAGCTGTACCTGACCTACGCCGAGCAGCGCCGCCTGCACGGCATCGACAATTTCAGCCAGCCTTCGCGCTTCATCAAGGAGACCCCGCAGGAGCTGATCGAGGAGATCCGCCCGCGGCTGCAGGTGAGCCGGCCCGTGGCGGCCGGCCGCTTTGCCCGCGAGCCTTCGTACGAGTCCGCGGCCGGCCGCCGTGCCGGCTATGCGGCGCACAATGAGCCCTCGCCCATGCCCGGCATCCGCCTCGGGGCGCGCGTGCGCCACGGCAAGTTCGGCGAAGGGGTGATCCTCGACCTGGAGGGCAACGGCCCGCAGGCCCGCGTGCAGGTGAACTTCGAGCGGCAGGGCACGAAGTGGCTGGTCATGCAGTACGCGAATCTGGAACCCTTATGAAGATACTGATCCTCGGCGCCGGCCAGGTCGGCCGCACGGTGGCCCGGCACTTCTCACGCGAGGAGGCCAATGACGTCACCGTGGTCGACAACGACGAAGAGGTGCTGCGCGATCTGCAGGACCGCTTGGACGTGCACACGGTCGCCGGCAACGCCGCGTTCCCGACCGTGCTGCAGGCCGCCGGAGCCGGCGAAGCGGATCTGCTCGTGGCGCTGACCAACAGCGACGAGGTCAACATGATGGCCTGCGAGGTGGCGTTCCGGCTGTTCCGCACGCCAACCAAGATCGCGCGCATCCGCTCCTCCGAGTACACCTCCCGCCCGCAGCTGTTCAGCGAGACGGCGATCCCGGTGGACGTGTTCATCAGCCCCGAGCAGCTCGTCACCGAGTACCTCGAGCGTCTGATCCATCACCCCGGGGCGCTGCAGGTGCTCGAGTTCGCCGCCGGCAAGGTACGGCTCGCCGGGGCGCGGGCCGAGCAGGACGGTGCGCTCGTGGGGCACAGCCTGCGCGAGCTGCCGGAGCATCTGGAGCAGACCGACACACGCGTGGTGGCCGTCTATCGCGGCGGGCGGCTCGTGCCGCCGGACGGCGATACGCTCATCGAGGCGGGCGACGAGGTGTTCTTCCTGGCCGCCCAGCAAGACGTCCAGCGCGTGATCCATCAGCTGCGGCGGGAGGATTCGCGCGTGCGCCGCGTCCTGATCGCCGGCGGCGGCAACATCGGCCTGCGTCTGGCGCGCTCGCTCGAGCGCAGCGCGCAAGTCAAGCTGATCGAACACGATCCGCGCCGGGCGCAGCTCGTTTCCGAGCAGCTCGAGAACACCATCGTGCTCGCCGGAGATGCCGCCGACGAGGAGCTGCTCATCGAGGAGAACATCGACGCCGCCGACGTGTTCGTCGCGACCACCAACTCGGAAGAGGCCAACATCCTCTCGGCCATGCTCGCCAAGCGCCTGGGGGCGCGCAGGGTCATGGCCCTGGTGAACAAACTTTCTTACGCCGATCTCATCGGCAGCGGCAGCATCGACGTCGCAATCGCACCGCAGACCATCACGATCGGATCGCTTCTTGCCCACGTGCGGCGCGGCGATGTGGTGCGCGTACACGCGCTGCGCCGGGGCGCCGCCGAGGCGATCGAGGCGGTGGCGCGCGGCGAGGCGCACAATTCCCGCGTCGTCGGACGCGAAGTCGGCGAGATCATGCTGCCTGAAGGGGCCGCGATCGGCGCAATCGTGCGCGGTGAGGAGGTGCTGATGGCGCATCACGATACGCGCGTGCAATCAAACGATCACCTCATCCTCTTTCTCGCCGACCGGCGCCATATCGACGCCGTCGAGCGGCTGTTCATGCGGACCGCGCCCTAGACCCGCCGCATGCTCGGCATCCTTTATTTCCTAGGCTTGATTCTGGCCGCTTTCGGCCTGGTCTACCTGCTGCCGATCGGGTGCTCGCTCGCCACGGGCGATGGCCTCTGGCCCATATTTCTGGTGTGCGCGGCGCTCACGGCCGTGATCGGCACCGGGCTGGCGACGCTGACCTACAAGTACCGGCGCGAGCTCAAGCCGCGCGACGGCTTCATGCTGGTGACGGTCGGCTGGGCACTGCTCGCCGTGGCGGCGACACTGCCGCTGATGATGGCCATGCCGGGGCTCACCTTCACGCGCGCGCTGTTCGAGACCATGTCGGGGCTGACCACCACCGGCTCGACCGTGCTCACCGGTCTCGACACGCTCGCTCCGTCGCTGAACTTCTGGCGCTGCTCGCTCATCTGGGTCGGCGGCCTCGCGGTGATCGTGGTGGCGATGGGCGTGATGCCGCTGCTCGGCATCGGCGGCATGCAGCTGTACAAAGCCGATGCGCCCGGTCCCGTGAAGGATCAGAAGCTCGAGCCACGCATCACCGAGGCGGCCCGCTCGGTCTGGCTCGTCTACGTGCTGCTCACGGTCGCCGGCATCATCGGCCTGCGCGTTGCCGGCATGACCTGGTTCGACGCGATCTGCCACGCCTTCTCGGCCGTGTCGCTGGGCGGGTTCTCGACGCACGATGCGAGCATCGCCTACTTCCACTCCGCTGCGGTGGAAGTCGTGCTGATGGTGCTGATGCTGGTGGCGTCGATGAATTTCACGCGCCATTTCGTCGCGCTGCGCCGTCTGACGCTCAAGCCCTACCGCAACGACCCGGAATTCAAGGCGATGGCGATCGTCCTGTCGCTGAGCATCCTCGGGGTCACCCTGCTGCTGCTCGCCGACGGTGTCTATCCGACTTTCAACACCTCGCTGCGCTATGCGGCCTTCAATGTCATTTCCATGGCGACCACCACCGGCTGGGTGTCGGTCGGGCGCGGCGGCTTCAACCACTGGCCGGTATTCGCGCCGATCTGGATGCTGTTTCTCACCGGGTTCGTGTGCAGCACCGGCACCACCGGCGGCGGCATCAAAATGTTCCGCACGCTGGTGCTGGCGCGCCAGGCCGAGCGCGAGCTGAAGCTGCTGGTTCACCCGAGCGGCGTGGCGCCCGTGCGGGTCGGACGCCGGCCGATCCCCGAGCGGGTGGGCGATGCGATCCTGGCATTCATCTTTCTGTACTTCATGGCGCTCGCACTGCTGGTGTTCGCCATGCTGCTCACCGGTATGGGGTTCGACTCCGCGTTCCGGGTGGTCGTCGCCTCAGTCAACAACACCGCTTACGGGCTGCCCGGCCACGCGATGTGGAACCTGCATGCCTTGACGAGCCCGCAGATCTGGATCTGCACCACCGCGATGCTGCTCGGCCGGCTCGAGATCTTCAGCGTCATCGTGCTGTTCACCCGCACTTTCTGGCGCAAGTAGCCGCGCGGCCCGCCGTCGCAGCGGCTCAGTGCGTCTCGGCGCGCAGGCCGAGCTCCCTGCTGTAGGTGACGTCCATGACGTTGTCGTACCAGCCGGTCACGCGCGGCTTGACCAGGTGCTTGCTCACGTAGAAATAAATGGTTCTTCTCCCGTTTCCGGGGTGACTGGACGCGGGGGGTGAGGCGAACGGTCGCCTCTGCTAACTTGGTGTTACCAGACATCAAGCAGGCAGGAGGGCGACCGTGGCCCCAGAAGAGTGTATTTC
>JAJYUL010000076.1 GCA_021792555.1 Pseudomonadota bacterium | reverse complement strand
GCAACAGGTCTGCGCAAGCGCGGCCAGCAAGTCGGTGCTCGAGGTCACGGCCGGCGCCATTTGAGCGAGCTGCCCGTTCGCGAGGAGATCGTGGCGCTCGCCTTACCGTGCTGCCCGAAGTGCGGGAAGCGCCTCACGGAGTTCCCTGGCACCGAGGACTCAGAGGTGCTGGAGATCGAAGTCAAAGCGTACCGTCGGCGGATCCGCCGGCGCCGATATCGAGCGACCTGTGGGTGCGCGGTGCTGCCGGGGATCGTAGCAGCCCCAGCGCCAGCGCGGCTGATCGAGCGCGGCAAGTGGGGCGTGTCGCTGTGGGTGGAGGCGCTGCTGGACAAGTTCCTCTACGGCCGCGCGAGCGGGCGCTGGATCGAGCAGCTCGGGGACCTGGGAGTTGAGCTCTCGGCCGGCACGCTCTGCGGAGGGTTGCAGGTGATTGCCCCGTTGTTCGTGCCGCTGTATCAGGCGCTGCTGCCGCTGCTGCGTGCCGAGGGGCACTGGCATGCCGATGAGACGCGCTGGGAGGTATTTGTCGAGCGCGAAGGCAAGGCCGGGCACCGCTGGTGGCTGTGGGTCTTTCAGTCCCGCTCGGTCGTTTACTACCTGATCGATCCCTCGCGCTCGGCGAGTGTGCCTGAGGCGGTGCTCGCGGGGGTGCAGCGCGGGGTCATCAGCTGTGATCGGCATGGGGCGTATAAGAAGTTCGCCCGGCTGCACCCGGGGATCGTGCTGTCTTTTTGCTGGGCGCATCAGAGACGCGACTTCCTCACCCTGGCCAACGACTACCTGCCCCTGGCAGAGTGGGCGATGAGCTGGGTCGATCGGATCGGGGAGTTGTTCAAGCTGTACGATGAACGCGCCGAGGCGGCTCCGAGGAGCCTTGCGTATCGGCAGCTGCACGGGAAATTGCGCAGCGGTCTACGGACGATGGCGCGCGAGCGCCACCGCGCGCTCGCCGATCGGGAGCTGCCCGAGCCGGCGCAAAAGCTCATGAAGAGTATGCAGCGGCACTGGCGGGGACTGAGAGAATTTGTCCGTCACCGCGAGGTGCCCCCGGACAACAATAGTGCCGAGCGGGCGCTGCGCGGACCGGTGGTTGGCAGGAATTATCCGAGGGCCGTGATTATGCGCGGATTGCCCTTGCGGTGCAGCGGTCGCATGAGTTTTTCGCTGGAGTTCTCCCGGTATATGTACTGAGTTGCCGTGCATAAGTCCAGGTGGTTCTCTGCCGAGGTTGCAACCGTTCGGGGAGACCCATCATGTTCGATCCTTCCTTGTCCATGCGGCCTCGCGAGACACGGCGGTGGTTTCACGACTCGGATCTCGAGCCGTATATCAGCGCGTACGTTCAGCACTTGGCCACGCGCGGTTACGCGGCGGCATCGATCTGCATGTATGTCGAGAGTGTGGCGCATTTCGCCTATTGGGTGCGATGCAAGCATCTCTCGCTGACTGAGTTGAACGAGCGACTCGTGCGGCGGTTCATCGATCGGCACTTGCCGACATGTGGGTGTGCACGACGCTGCCGGCGATCCGAGCATACCGTACGAGCTGCGCTCATGCATCTGCTCGCCGTGCTCCGCGCCAGCGGACAGATCCCCCCGCCAGCATCCAGCGAGCGGGAGCACATTGCCGTCGAGCTCGACGAGTTCATGAGCTTCTTGAGCGATGTACGCGGCGTCGCCGCTCCCACCCAGCGGTACCGGTTCCTTCATGTTCGCGCGTTCCTGCGCGACTGTTTCCCGAACGAGCCGATACGGCTCGCCTCGCTCAAGCCCGCTCACGTTGCGGATTTCGTCCTCAGGTACGCAGCGAACTGGACACCCGCCTCGAAGAAGACTCTCGGCAATTCGCTGCGCAGCTACTTCCGCTACCGCACACTGCGGGGCGAGCAGGCCGCTCACCTCGTTGCCGCGATCCCGCGGATCGCTCAGTGGCGCATGGCGAGCCTACCGAAGTGGCTCTCGGCTGAGGAGTTGACGCGGCTTCTCGGCGCCTTCGATCGCAGCACCGCCACCGGGCGGCGCGACTACGCGATCGCTCGATGCTTCATCGATCTGGGCCTGCGGACCACGGAGATCGCCCGGCTGCAGCTGGACGATGTGGCCTGGCACGAGGGAACCGTACGGATACGCGGCAAGGGTCGACGAGTCGATCTCCTACCGCTACCCGCCGTGACCGGTCGTGCGATTGTGGAGTATCTGCGCAGCGGCCGGCCGGTTACGTCCGTTCGTGGTCTCTTTATCCGTCATCGCCCCCCAGTGGGCAAGCCCGTGTCGCCGTGCATCGTTCGCAACGCCGTTCGGTTCGCGGCTCGGCGTTGCGGGCTGGGACAGTGTATCCACGGTCCGCACATCCTGCGCCATACTGTTGCGAAGCGGCTATTGCAGCAAGGTGCATCGCTCAAGCAGATTGCGGACGTCCTGCGTCATCGGTGTCTCGATACGACCGGCATCTACGCGAAGGTCGACTTGGCGGCTCTCTCACGCGTGGCCCTTCCGTGGCCGGGGAGCCGAACATGAACGGCAACAGCACGATGCGAGCCCGGGTGCGCGCGTACATCGCCGAACGCCGCGCCGGCGGCTTTGCCCTGTCGATCGAGGAGCAACAACTTCTGCGGTTCGCCCGCTTCGTCGAGGAGAGCGGCCACCGAGGGCCCCTGACTGTCCAGCTCGCCAGCCGCTGGGCACTGGCATCGAAGGGGCACCGGCGCTTGACCGCAGCACGTCGGATCGAAGTCCTTCGAGGCTTCGCCCGCTACTGTCAGACTTTCGATTCGGCTACGGAGATTCCGCCGTTTGCACTCTTCGGCCCCGGTCACCGGCGATTGACGCCGCATATCTTCACGGAGCGGGAGCTGTGCTTGCTCGTGAGGGCCGCCGCCAGCCTCGGTCCTCTGGGCGGCCTGCGGGGCCCGACCTGCGCGACGATCTTCGGGCTCATTGCCTCTACGGGGTTGCGGATTTCAGAAGCGACGGGTCTGAAACAGACCGATGTTGATCTGGATCAGGGATTGCTCCGTGTCGAGAACACAAAGTTCCGCAAGTCGCGTCTCGTTCCGCTGCATCCTACAGCCGTCCAGGCTCTGCAGCGCTACGTGCGGCGTCGCGAACGCGATCCCGCCTCACGCTCGATGGAGGCTTTCTTCGTATTCGATCGCGGCAAACCCGCAACGACTCCCAATGTCGAGTACGCTTTCAAGAGGCTGCGTCAACAACTCGGCTGGCGCTCTCGTGGAGGGCTTCGCTATCCGCGCATCCATGACATTCGCCACACGGTTGCGACTCGTCGTCTGGAGCGCTGGTATCGCGCCGGGGTCGATATCGATCAAAATATTCTTGCCCTCTCGACGTACCTCGGCCATGCCAAGGTCACGGATACCTATTGGTATGTGACCGCAACGCCCGAGCTCATGGCACTTGCCGCTCGGCGGGCGGAGCTGGCGGGAGCGACGCCGTGAAGCCCGCGACCGTCCGGACACCGCTCGGTCCGCTTCTGCAGGAGTTCTTCATGGAGCGGCTGATCAACCAGCGTCACGCGAGTGCGCGCACCGTATCGGCTTACCGAGACTGCTTTCGATTGCTTCTGACCTTCGCCGAGCATCAACTCCATCGTCGGCCCGCAGATCTGGCGCTGCAGGACCTGCAGGCATCGTTGATACTGAAGTTCCTCGACCATCTGGAGAAGCAGCGCCACAATAGTATCCGTAGCCGTAACGCTCGGTTTGCCGCGATCCGCTCATTCATGCACTACGCGGGATACAAGGAACCTGCAGCACTCTCTGTCATCCAGTCCGTCCTCGGCATTCCGATGAAGCGCTTCGATCGACCTCTTGTCGGCTTCATCTCGCGCGCGCACGTCGAAGCCATCACCGCTGCTCCCACTGCGGCAACCTGGACGGGACGACGGGACCGGGTCATGTTCGCAACTTTGTACAACACTGGAGCACGGGTATCCGAACTCATCGGCATGCAGGTCGGCGATCTGATCCTCGAGAGCAGTTCCGCTGTTCGTATTCGGGGCAAGGGTCGCAAGGAACGCACTGGGCCGCTGTGGGCCAGCACCGTCGCACAGCTCCGGAGCTGGCGTCGAGAACTACATGGAACAGCCGAAGGGCCTGTCTTTCCGAGCCGCACCGGCGGACGTTTGTCGCGCACGACCGTGGCGGAACGACTGCAACTTGCCGTCGAGGCCGCCGCGAAGCAGTATCCAGAGCTGCTCAAGCAGACCATCTCTCCCCACACGTTTCGACATTCGATCGCAATGCACCTCCTCCAGGCAGGCGTCGACATCACCGTGATTGCACTCTGGCTCGGCCACGAGAGCCCGAGCACGACTCACATTTACGTTGAGGCGGACCTGACGATGAAGGAGCGGGCCCTTCGGAGCCTCCAGCCACCCGCCACCGTGCCGATCCGCTATCGCCCGCCCGACCGCATCTTGCGGTTCCTGCAGGGATTGTAATTATGCTCGGCTCGTGAGGCAGTTCCGGTACAACGCGGCGATCGCGCCGACGCCGAAACAAACGCGACCAGCACTCGCGCGGCGTCGGCGCACCGGCGATTCGGCAGACTCCAGTCGCGACCCGCGCATAATCACGACCCTCGGATAATTCCTTTTATGCATGTACGATCATAACAGGAAGAACTTCTACGGTTCCGGAGCTGAGTGGTCCGGGCAGCTCGCTGCACAGATGTTCAGCCTGCTCTCGACCATGAAGGGCTGGCAGATCAATCCGCGTACCTGGCTGACCGACTACCTCAACGCCTGTGCGGCCGCCGGTAACCGCGCCCCGGCGGATCTGAAGCCGTATCTGCCCTGGAGCATGGAGGCGGCGCGCTTGGCGCAGATGCGCCGGGCACCGTCTCAGAACACCCATCCTCTGGTGCAGCCCCCGGTGGACAGCTCGTGAGGGTGTATTGCGGACGGCACTTCAGTGCCGAGGACGTGGCGGCGATCCGCGAGCTGATCGAGACCAATCCGACTCTCAAGCGCACCCCGCTCTCGCGCCGGATCTGTGAGATGTTTGAGTGGAGGCAACCGAACGGGGCGCTCAAGGCGATGAGCTGTCGCGTGGCGCTGCTGCGCATGCAGGCCGACGGCCTGATCTGCCTGCCGCCCTCGCAGAACCCGAAGAACGGCCGGCGTCCGCCCGTGCCGATCACCGCGGCCAGCGATCCGCAACCGCTGCTGAGTGCATCGGTGCACGAACTGCCCTCCTTGAGCGTGCACCCGGTCAACACTCCCGCCGCGGCGCGACTGTGGAACGAGTACATCGCCCGATACCACTACCTCGGCTACACCCCGCTCTCCGGCAGCCAGATGCGCTACGAGATCTTCTCAGGTGACCTGAGGGTGGCGTTGATCAGCTTCGGGGCCGGCGCCTGGAAGCTCGCCGCGCGCGAGCGCTTCATCGGTTGGGATGAGGCTCAGCGACAACGCAATCTACAGCTCGTCATCAACAACGCCCGCTTCCTCGTGCTCCCCTGGATCCAGTCCAAGGG
>JAJYUL010000043.1 GCA_021792555.1 Pseudomonadota bacterium | reverse complement strand
GGCCGCCAGGAATTCTGCACCGAGCGCACCACGCGCTCCGGATGCGGCATGGTAATGGTCACGCGCCCATCGGCGCTGCTGAGGGCAGCAATGCCGGCCGGGGAGCCATTGGGATTGTAGGGATAGGTCGTCGCGGGATTCCGGTGGTGATCGACGTAGCGCACCGCCACCAGCCCGCTCCTGAGGCAAGCCTCCTCGGCCGCCTCGCTCGCGAATTCCGCTCTTCCTTCCCCGTGCGCGACAGCGATCGGCAGCACCGAGCCCGCCATGCCCTCGAACAGCACCGACGGTGAACTCATGATCTCGACCAGCGTCAGGCGCGATTCGTACTGCTCGCTGCGGTTGCTGACGAAGCGGGGCCAGTGCTCGGTACCGGGGATGATGCTCTTCAGCGCGGCGAACATCTGACAGCCGTTGCACACCCCGAGCGCGAAAGTGTCGCGGCGCTCGAAGAACGCCTGGAACTGCTCCCGGAGGCTCTCGTTGAACAGAATCGACTTCGCCCAGCCCTCCCCGGCGCCGAGCACATCTCCGTAGGAGAACCCACCGCAGGCCGCCAGTGCGACGAAGTTCTTCAGCGCCTGCCGCCCGGTGATCAGGTCGGTCATGTGCACATCGTAGGGGGCAAACCCAGCGCGCTCAAAAATGGCCGCGGTCTCGTTGTGGCTGTTCACGCCCTGCTCACGCAGCACGGCAATGGCCGGACGCGTGCCGCTCGCGATGTAGGGCGCTGCGACGTCCTCCTCGGGGTCGAAGCGGAGCGCGACCGACAGACCCGGATCGCGCTCGTCGCTCTGCGCGGCGTATTCCTCATCCGCGCACTCGGGATCATCGCGCAGACGGCGCATCTGCCAGGAGGTCTCCGACCAGGCGGCGCGCAGATCGCGCCAGGACTCATCGAGCACGCGCTCCCTGCCGCAGGCGACCTGCACGCGCAGCGCCGATTGGGGGGCGCCCAGCCGCACCGCGTGCGCGGCGAGCCCATGCCGCTCGAGCACGGCGCACAGCTGCTGCTCGTGACGGGTCTCGACCTGCACCACGATTCCCGGCTCTTCGGCGAACAGCTGCGCGAGCGGCGCGCCGCGACCGGCAGGCAGTTCGATATCAAGACCGCAGTGGCCCGCGAAGGCCATCTCGAGCAGCGTAACGATGAGCCCGCCGTCGGAGCGGTCATGGTACGCGAGCAGCAGGCCCGCACGGCGCAGCTCGGCAAGCGCAGAGGCAAGACGTATGAGCGCGCGCGGCTCGTCGAGATCCGCCGGCTCGCTGCCGAGCTGCCCGTACACCTGCGCCAGCGCCGAACCTCCGAGCCGCTGGCGGCCGAGATCGATCAGCCATAGCGCCGTCGCAGCGTCGTTGCGCAGCACGGGCGTCAGGGTCTTGCGCGCATCGCCCACGGGCGCAAACGCCGAGACGATCAGCGACACCGGCGCGGCCACGGTCTTCTCCTGATCTGCGTCCGCCCAGCGGGTCCGCATGGACAGCGAGTCCTTGCCCACCGGAATGGCGATCCCGAGCGCCGGACACAGTTCGCGGCCGACCGCGCGCACCGTCTCATAGAGCGCGGCGTCCTCGCCGGGCTCGCCGCAGGCGGCCATCCAGTTGGCCGAGAGGCGGATCTCCCCCAGCCGCTCGACGTCTGCCGCCAGGATGTTGGTGATGGCTTCGGCGACCGCCAGACGTCCGGACGCGGGCGCATCGAGAACCGCGACCGGCGTGCGCTCGCCCATCGCCATGGCCTCTCCGCGCACGCCGTGATGGTCGGTCAGCGTCACAGCCACGTCGCTCACCGGCACCTGCCAGGGGCCGACCAGCGGATCGCGGCTCACCAGACCGCCGACCGTGCGATCGCCGATGGTGATGAGGAAAGTCTTGTCGGCCACCGTGGGCAGGCGCAGCACGCGGTACAGCGCCTCGCGAGCGTCGATGGGCGCAAGATCGAAGGGGCGCTGCGCGGGCGTGATGCTCTGCACGTCCCGCGTCATCCGCGGCGGCTTGCCGAGCAGGAGGTCGAGCGGCATGTCCACTGGGTCTCCGCCGAGGAGCGGATCGTGCACGGTGAGCCGGCCGGTGTCGTCGAGCTCCCCGATCACCGCGAACGGACAGCGCTCGCGCTCGGCGATGTCACGAAACGCTGGCAGATCGTCCTTTGTGACGACAACGACGTAGCGCTCCTGCGCCTCGTTGCACCACAGCTCGAGCGGCGAGAGGCCGGATTCGGCGCTGGGGATGGCGCGCAGATCCACGCGTGCCCCACGCCGGCTGTGCGCAACGGCCTCGGGCACGGCGTTCGAGAGCCCACCGGCACCGACGTCGTGGATCAGGAGGATGGGATTTGCTTCCCCGAGCGCCCAGCAGCCGTCGATCACCTCCTGCGCGCGGCGCTGGATCTCCGCGTTGCCGCGCTGCACGGAGGCGAAATCCAGCTCGGCATGCGAGGTGCCGCTGCCGACCGAGGAGGCGGCTCCCCCGCCGAGACCGATCAGCATGGCCGGTCCGCCGAGCACGATCAGCTGCGCGCCCGGGGGCACTTCGCGCTTCTCGACGTGCGCACGGCGGATGCTGCCGAGACCGCCGGCGATCATGATGGGCTTGTGGTAGCCGCGCAGGCGCCCGGGCGGATCGCCGGCGCAGTGCTGCTCGAAGGTGCGGAAGTAGCCGCAGATCGCCGGCCGGCCGAACTCGTTGTTGAAGGAGGCCGCGCCGATCGGCGCCTCGAGCATGATCTCCAGCGCCGAGGCGATCCGCTCGGGCCGGCCGAACGGCTGCTCCCAGGGACGCGCGAACCCCGGAATGTGCAGGTTCGAGACCGAAAACCCGGTCAGTCCCGCCTTGGGCTTCGCGCCGCGGCCGGTCGCGCCCTCGTCGCGGATCTCACCACCCGAGCCCGTGGCAGCGCCCGGAAACGGCGAGATCGCGGTGGGATGATTGTGCGTCTCCACCTTCATCAGGATGTCGATGGACTCGCTGCTGTGGCGATACGCCCCGGTGCGCGGATCGGGGAAATAGCGCAGGCCCGGCGAGCCTTCCATCACGGCGGCGTTGTCGCGATAGGCCGAGAGCACCCCCTCGGGATGGCGCTCGTGCGTGTAGCGGATCATGGCGAACAGCGACTCGGGACGCTCGCGTCCGTCGATGATCCAGCGCGCGTTGAAGATCTTGTGCCGGCAGTGCTCGGAGTTCGCCTGCGCGAACATCATCAGCTCGGCGTCGGTCGGGTCGCGCCCGAGCTGCGCGAAGCTCGCGAGCAGATAGTCGATTTCATCGGCCGAGAGCGCGAGGCCCATCTCCCGGTTGGCCTGCTCGAGCGCCGCGCGCCCGCCGCTGAGCGCCACATGGCGCACGGGCCGAGGTGCGGCATGCTCGAACAGCCGCCCGACCTCGGCGGCCTCGATCAGCGCCATTTCCGTCATCCGATCGAGCAGCGCCGCCGAAACCCGCTCGAGCGCCTCGCTCGAGAGTGCCGCAGTCGCCGCCAGGCGGTACTCGATGCCCCGCTCGATGCGCTGCACGGCCTTAAGGCCGCAGACCTGTGCGATGTCGCTCGCCTTGCTCGACCACGGCGAGATCGTGCCCTCGCGCGGCACGACGAGCAGCGCCTGGCCGCTGGGCTCGCCGGGAAGCATCGTCGGTCCGTAGGTGAGCAGGCGCTCGAGGCGCTGCCGCTCGGCGGCGGTGAGCGGCCGCTCGAGCGCCGCGAAATGCATGTAGCGCGCCGCCAGCGCCGTGACCGACGGCTCCAGCGCGCGCACCCGCGCAAGCAGCTTCTCGATGCGAAAGCCCGAGAGGGCCGCAGCGCCGGGCAGCGTCAGCACCATGGGCCTGGTCATGGGGCGGTCTACTTCTTGTCGCCGGACGGCGGGGAGTACAGCGGCATCGGAAACTGCGCGACGTTCGCGCCGCCCTCGAGCGCGGTGATCTTGCTCACCCCCTGCTTCTTCACCTCGTCGATGCGCAGCACCGAGTGCAGCGGCAGATAGGTACGCTTGACCCCGGCGAACTCGCCTTTGATCCGCTCCTCGGACGGGTCCAGCACCACCGAGGAGCGCTCCCCGAAGACCAGATCCTCGACCTCGATGAACCCGAACAGCTCACCGTGGCTCACCTTGCGGGCATAGACCTCGTACACCTTGCCCTGGTTGACGAACAGGATGCGGAAAATGTGACTGGCTGCCATGGATTGGCGCACGCGCGCTGCTAATTTGGAGGGCGCACATTATAGGGGTATCGCCGCCGGGCGATACGGACACACTTGGCAGCACTGGCACCTCGAGTCTCATCACCATGACGCTTCGCCTGCGCGTCATCAGCGGGCAGCGCCGGCAGCTGGCCGGCCGGGACAGCGTGGAGTTCGGCGCCACGGGCGGCACCATCGGCCGATCGGCCGACAACGACTGGAGCCTGCCCGATGCCCGGCGGTACCTGTCCGCCCACCACGCCCGCATCTATTGCCGCGACGGACATTATTATTTAGAGGACATCAGCACCAACGGCGTGTACGTGAACGACGCCGCCGAACCGCTCGCCAAGCAGGGGCTCGACGCCTATCGGCTGCGCGACGGGGACGTCCTGCGCCTCGGGGAATACCAGATCGGCGTCTCGCTCGAGGAGCCGCACACGGGCGACTCCTCGGCCGGCCTGCTGCCCTCCCGTATCGTCGCCGTGCGCCCGCTCGGGCCGGCCCAGACGGACATTGGCGCGATGCTGGACCTGGATGACCTGCTGGGCGGCGATCGCGCCGGCACGGGCGAACTGCAGCCCGGGGATGCGTTCGGCCAGCACCGGGAGCCGCCCCCCGGCCGCCCCACCAGCCCTGCCCCGGCCGATCCCCCGCCGAGGGGCCATGTCCGCGACGCCGGGGACACCACGGTGGCTCGCCGGCTGGCCCGCCTGGCGCGCCGGGACGAGGTCGGGGCCACCCCAGACGGTACGGACTGGCAGGCGTTCTGCCGCGGTGCCGGACTGCGGCCCGAGCCGCTTCAAGCCCACGGGCAGGAGCTGATGCACCTGGCCGGCCGGCTGCTGCGCGAGACGCTGGTGGGTCTGAAGGACCTCGAGCGCTCCCGCGGGCAGATCCGCGAGCGCTTCCGGATCGAGCTGCCGCCCTCGGAGCCGCAGGCCCCGACGCTCGGTCAGCTGACCGTGGAGGAGCTGCTGCTCGAGCTGTTCAATCAGCATGAGGCGCACGCCATCGACGCCGTGCGCTGGCTGCGCGAGCGGCACGATGAGATCAAGTCCCATGAGCAGGCGCTGGCTCAAGCGCTGCGGGCCGCATTTATCGAGTTCCTGGGCCGTCTGGACCCCGCGGAGCTCGAGGCCCGATTCGAGCGGGGGCGGCGTGGCAAGGCGGACAGCAGCCAGTACTGGGGTCTGTTCACCACCTTCTACCGCAATCTGCTCGACCGCCCGGCGGATCATCTGCCGCCGACCTTTGTCGAAGCCTTTGCTTCCGCATACAAGGAGTCCCTGCGCCCGCAGACCCTGGACATGCCGCGCTCGGTCCGGCCCAAGCCCGCCCGCTCGGGCTGATCAGCGACGCCTCGGCCACGGCAAGAACTCGTCACGCACCCGGCCGGGCACTCCGGGCGCGCGACTCTGGATCCTCACGCACCCCTCGCCGCCGCCAGATCGAGTGCAGATCCCAGATTCGCATCCACTCCACGCGCGAACCGCTCGATCGCACCGTCACCGTATACGCGCCGCCGCGCGGAAACATTTGCTCAGCAGCCGTCAGTTCACCGTGGTCCACGAAGGCCTCGACTGACGAACGGTCGATGATCAAGTTCAGCTCGATGGTCCCGTTCGAGCTGCTGAGCGCAGCCACGTTGCGGGAATCAAAGAGATGGGAGAAGCGATAATGCCCCGCCCGGACCACCGAAAACTGCTCGCGGGCTGCGTCATAGCCGACTCTGACCACCCTCCCGTCGCCCGAACCGATGGTGAAGATGAACCTTCCGCGCCGTCCGACCCGGATCAGCGCGCGGATTTCATGCGCTGCGCCGCGCGCGGGCACCGACAGCAAAGTGCGGCCGTGCGGCGCCACGAAGGCGGCGAGCCGCCGAGACGCACCGCGCAGCTGCTCGAGTTCGGCTATCGGCCGCTGCATCAGGTGATAGGTGCCGTCCTGCAGCCGCAGCGCCAAACGGCGTGGGAAGGCCATGGCACCGCGCCACGGCGAAGTCGGCGCATTCTGGGCGTACAGCCAGTTGTCCATCCACCCGAGCATGATGACACGCGGCTGACCGACCGGAAGATCGGACCAGGACGTGCTTGCATAATAGTCCTCACCGAGATCCAAGGGCTGCGCACGCGGGCTCGAAGCCTTGAACGTCCTGCCGTTGAAGCGGCCGATGAACACCTGTCCGCCACCGCCGGTCCCCGGGCGGTGCTGCTGAGCATCCACCTTGAGCACCCAGCGGACCTCGCCCGGGCGATTCTCGACCGGCAGTGCGAACAGATCCGGGCACTCCCACACCCCGCTCGCATCGCCCGCCGGACCGAACTCACCGGTGTGGGTCCAAGTCTTCAGATTCGGGGATACGTAGAACGAAACCCGCCGCTGCGCGGCGCGTGAGACCACCATGACCCACTCGTGTCGCGGCGCATACCAGAACACTTTGGGATCGCGGAAATTCCGCAGGCCGATGTTGAGCACCGGATTACCGGCGTACTTCGTCCAGTGCATGCCACCATCGGTGCTGTAAGCGAGGTTCTGAGTCTGCAGACCTGGTCCACCGCGTGGATTAGCGGTGTAGATGGCCACGAGCGGTGGCCTTCCTCCCACTCCAAAACCGCTCGTGTCGTGCCAATCGACGACTGCGCTGCCGGAGAAAATCATCGAGTGCCGGCCCTCCGGGATCGCCACCGGCAATTGCCGCCAATGCAGCAGGTCCCGGCTGACGGCATGCCCCCAGCTCATGTGCCCCCAGCGCGTGCCGTAGGGGTTGTACTGAAAGAACAAGTTATAGCGCCCGTCGAAGTAGACCAGCCCGTTTGGATCGTTCATCCAGTTGCGGCCCGGAGTGAAGTGCACTTGCGGCCGGTAGATCTGCTCATAGCCCCGCGTGCCAGCCGCGTGCACCGCTGCCTGCGCGGGGCAAGCACGCAGTCCGGCGCCGAGCAGTCCGGCGCCGAGCAACCAGACCAGGCAGTGCCCGCGGCGCGTGCCACGTTCAGGCGCGACCAAGAACGCGCTCCATTTCTTCCAGACGCACCCGTCGTGTTTCCGGAAAGAACAGCGTGACAACCACCAGCTGTACCACCATCGCCAGCGCAAAAAACACAAACGGCAACCCCTTGGAGTAGGCGGCGGCGACCGGAAACGCCGTCGCGATCAGCGCGTCCATGAACCAGTGCGTGGAGGCTCCGAGCCCCTGGCCGCGGGAACGGACCTCGGTCGGGAATATCTCAGCGATGTAGACCCAGATGACCGCACCCTGGGAGAAAGCGAACGAAGCGATAAACAGCATCAGCATCCATAGCAGTGCCCCCTTATGAACGCCGGAAAGCTCGATGTACGCGGTAGCGCTGAGCGAGACGATGAGGCCCACTGAGCCGATCCGCAGCAGGGCGCGTCGCCCGACGCGGTCGATCACCGCCAGCGCGAGCAGCGTGAAGATCAGATTGGTTGCGCCGATGATGACGGCCTGACCTGCGGCAGATACTCGGCCAAAACCTGCCGCCATGAAGATATCGTTGAGATAGTAGAGGATGGCATTGATGCCCGAGAGTTGATTGAAGGCAGCGACCGCCATGGCAAGCAGCATCGGGCGCGCATGACGCCGCCAGGACAGTCGCGAGAGAGCGCCGTCAGTCCTGCGGTGCCCACGCGCGTAACTGTCGATTTCCGCCTCGATGTCGCCGACGCCGATGCGCATCAGTACATTGGCGGCCTCGGCGTTGCGTCCACGGATCGCGAGCCAGCGCGGGCTGTCGGGAATGGTGAACAATTGTGCGCCGAGCAACGCCGCCGGGACTGCGGCAATGAGAAACTTCCAGCGCCATTCCTGCGCGCCCAGCGACGACATGCCAATGAGGTAGTTGCTGAGATATGCCACCAGAATGCCGAACACGATGTTCAGCTGGAACACGCCTACCAATGCCCCGCGCCGCTCCGCCGGCGCGATCTCCGTGAGATACGTCGGGGCCAGGACCGTGGAGGCGCCAATCGCCAGCCCACCGAGCATGCGGGCCGCGATGAACCACGCGAGCGTGGGGGCCACGAAGCTGCCGAGCGCCGAGAGCAAATACATCCCCGCGATCACCCGCAGGCAGTTGCGGGCGCCGAAGCGGTCGCCTGGATAGCCGGCGAGCAGCGCGCCGGTCAGCGTCCCCCAAAGCGCACTCGAGACCGTCCAGCCGAGTCCTGCCGGCGTTAGCGCGAAAGTCATCGTCAGCCCGTGCGTGGCCCCCGCAATGACCGCAGTGTCGAAGCCGAACAGCAGGCCGGTCAGCCCGCCGACGAAGATGCCTTTGGCCAGAACGCCGTTCATCGGTGCCCCTTGATTTACCGTCCCGTGCACAGCCTGCAGTCAGCCCCGACAGGGCGCGCGCGCCTCAGCCGGGCGTGCGCGGCTGCTCGGGCGTCTCGGTGAGCATGATCACGGAGGTCGGCGCCACCTCGAAGGTGACCCCGTGCGTGGCGACAGGAAGATCCTTGTGGCGCCAAAGGTCGCGCAGGCGCAGCGGCAGGTAACCGGGCAGGCCGAGCTCGGACCATCGCAACCTGATGTGCAGCGGCTGCCTCCCGCGGTTCAACAGGACGACCGCCTCACGGCCGCCGACGAGCGGACGGACCCAGATCTCGGCATTTCCGTGCCGATAGACCGGCTGCCCCTCGATGCCGAGGCGGTCCTGATCCACTGCAATCACTTCGCGGTTGGTGAGGATGGCACGGGTCGCCGCATTCATGTGCGCCAGATCATTGCCGGCTATGAGCGGAGCAGCCAACATGGCCCACAGACTGAACTGCGCGCGGTATTGGGCGTTGGTCATGCCGCCGTTGCCGACCTCCAGCATGTCCGGATCGTTCCAATGGCCCGGACCGGCATATTTCGCCAGGCCCACCTGGCGATCCAGGATATTGAGCATGCCGAGAGAGAAGCCGTGCCGACCCCTCCACGCGTCCCAGATGTCCGGGGTCGTACGCCAGAGATTCCCGCCCGCCGCCGCACCCCAGCGCCACGGCTTACGCACCCCCCAGTCGCAGAGGCTGAAGACGATCGGCCGTCCGCTCGCGCGCAGCGCATCACTCATCGTGGCGTACGCCTCGCGCGGATTGAGACCGCCGGTGTGGCACCAGTCGTATTTGAGGTAATCGACACCCCACCGGGCGTATTGCAGCGCATCCTGGTACTCGTGCCCGCGGCTGCCCGGCCTGCCCTGACAGGTCCGATCACCTGCGTCGGAATAGATGCCGAATTTCAACCCGAGCGAATGCACATAGTCGGCTACCGCCTTAATCCCGCGCGGGAAGAGCTTCGGATTCGGATAAATGTTGCCATTGGCACCGCGCCCGCCCTGCCAGCAGTCGTCGATGATCACGTAGCGGTAGCCCGCCGCTTTCATGCCCGAGGCGACCATCGCCTGCGCTTCGCGCTCGATCAGCCGCGCGCTCACGCGGCAACCAAAATGGTTCCAGCTGTCCCAGCCCATGGGCGGGGCGAGCGCCAACCCGTCCGCCGGACGCGCGTGAAAATGCATCGCACCGCCTGCTAGCGCCGCCGGTACAGGCGCGAGCAGCAACACAATCAGCACGATTAGGATGCGCGGCAGTCTGAACATGTACCCCCCCTCAGGCGCTGCGGCAGTGCCGCGCGATGTAGTCTTGATGAGTCGGCATCCCGGCCGCCGCCGAAGCCATAGTGAGCCGCAGCTGCTCGAGGTAGTGCGCGCCTGAAACGTTGCGGTAATCGAGCAGCGGATCGTTGCGCTGCGGCCAATTCATCTGCCCGATGTGCACCGCCAGCCAGCTGCTCGGCCCGAAGATGTCCATCTCGCTCGGCAGGATGCGCCCATAGCGGCGGAAGTGCTCGATTTTGTACTGCAGTGTCTCGGGTATCGGCATGCTCGCACAGTACCGCCACATCGGACCGTCAGTGCGAGAATTGAGGTGATAGTGCAGAATGATGAAGTCACGAATGCGCTCGACTTCGGCTGCTGCGACCCGATTGTATTCGCGGATCACCAGCGGATCGAAGTCCCTGTCGGGGAAGTAGGCAATCAGCTTGGAGATGCCCGCCTGGATCTGGTGAATCGCTGTGGATTCCAGCGGCTCGAGGAAGCCGCTCGACAGGCCGATCGCAATGACGTTCTTGACCCAGTGCTGCCGGCGGCGGCCGGGGGTAAAGCGGATCAACCGCGGCTCCCCGAGCGGACTGCCATCGAGGTTGCGCATCAGCACCGCAGCGGCCTCGTCATCGCTGATGAACTCGGCCGCGTACACGTGCCCGTTGCCGGTGCGGTGCTGCAGCGGAATGCGCCACTGCCAGCCCGCAGCGTGGGCGGTCGAGCGCGTGTACGGGCTCAGTCCTTCATTCTCGCACGGCACAGCCAGTGCCCGGTTGCACGGCAGCCAGTGCGACCAGTTCTCGTAACCACACCGCAACGCACCTTCGATGAGCAGCGCGCGCATGCCGGAGCAATCAATGAAGAGTTCCCCCCCAACCATGACACCGCTGTGCAGGCGCACACCCTCAACGAAGCCGCTCTCCGCATTCTGCTCCACCGCCACGACCTTGCCTTCGACGCGCCTGACACCGCGCCCCTCTGCGTATTGCCGCAGAAAGCGTGCGTAGAGGCTGGCGTCGAAGTGATACGCGTACAGGTATGTCGAGAGCACGCTCCGTGGGTCGGGCGACGGCTGGTCGAACCGCCCCGCGTTTGCCGCAGCCCAGGCCATGCAATATTGGTCGAGACTGCCCGCGTTGCCCTCGGCATGCGCCCGCCGCCAATGATGATGGATCGGCACCAGATCGAAGGGCCGGCCGTAGCTGCCAAACGGATGGAAATACCGGTGTCCCGCCCTGCCCCAGTTGACGAACTGGATGCCGAGCTTGAACGTTCCCTTGGTTCGCCGCAGGAAATCGTTCTCGTCCAAGCCCAGCATGTCGTTGAAGAGCTTGATCGGCGGTATTGTCGCCTCGCCGACCCCCACGATGCCGATCTCGTCGGACTCGATCAGCGTGATGGTGCAGTCCCGATCAATGGCACGGCTGAGCGCCGCTGCGGTCATCCAACCCGCAGAGCCGCCGCCGACGATGACGATACGCTGAATTCTGCGATCGAACTCTGGCATCTCATACCACCGCTAAGAGGTGATCAGCGGCGCCCCGGTCGAGCCATGCCCCGCCGAGCCATGCCCCGCCGAGCCATGCCCCGCCGAGCCATGCCCCGCCGAGCCATGCCCCGCCGAGCCATGCGATGTCGCCACCCCGCGTCGGGCGGCGCGGCGCGCCGCCCGACGCATTCTCAGAACTTGACCTTCACGTCCGCTGTCACGATGCGACCTGGCTCGGCGCTGACACTGACGACGCCCGGACCTGTCGTGACGGCACCGCCGCCGCCCACGCCCAGGGTGTTCAAGAGATTGTTCACGTGCACGCCGAAGGAAATGTGCCGATTGATCTCGTACGAGGCAAACAGATCGACAAAGTTCTGCCCCGGCGAGTAAAACGGCACCGGGCCGCCAATGTTCTGCTGGCTCTGGCCCTGCCAAACAATGCCACCGGCGAGCTTCCACCAGCGATAGGTCGGAGCGAGCACCCACATTACCTTCGACATGCCACCCGGCAGAAACCCAGAGCCCAGACTGGCCAGCTGGCTCGGACTCGGGCCGACCTCGTTCGAATCGACCTTCGGGTCCTGGTAGGTTGCCTGCGCGTATAACGAGAAGCCGCCGGTAGCCCAGGTCGCCTCGAACTCGACGCCGTTGGCGGAGTACCGCTCGTTGAAGTACCGCGTAGCGACCGGCTGCGTCAGATCGAAGCTCGACTCACCGAAGCTCGTATGGAAGTAAGACAGCGTGGCACCATACGGACCACCGAGCAACTCGCCGCCGTGCTTGATGCCCGCCTCCTGCTGCAGAACGATATCGACCGCCTTACCGGCACCCGACGAATTCAACGATCCGTCCGGGTTGGTGTATCCGGAGAGAATATTGCGATCCGTGTTCGCCTTGCCACCGCGGCTTGCGCGCGCGTAGACGCTGGTGTCGGAATTGATCATGTACAACGCGCCGGCCGACCATGAGCGGTAGCTTATACCGTAATCGAGCGGCTCATACGTGCCCGGATCTACCGTAGAGTAGGACACCAGCGGCGTGCTCAGTCCACCCGTGGCACTGAAGCCGCCGCCGTTCAGGTATCCGACCTGAGTCGTAGCCGGACTTGCGCTCTCGGCCCAACCGGACACGCGATACTGATCCTGCCGCACGCTACCCTGCAGCTGCAGGCCGTGATAGTCCCACGTCAGATCCAAATATGGCGCCGTGTCGCTCACGCTCATGGCGTACTTGCGGTCTACGCCCTGACCCCACGCGGTATTGTACCCAGTCACGCCGTTGTTGCTGAGCAGCTGGCCGGTCGTGCTGATGAGGTCCAGATTCGCCGGATTGGTGCCACTCAGGGCCTGCAGCTGCGAATTCGGGTGCCAGCTCTGGTCGATCGTCTGCGCCATGTAGAACAAGCCGCCGCCGACGATGAACTTGCCGGCAGCAGTCCGCCAATGATCGAGCAGCGACAGGTCGTTTACCACGTTGCCCATATCGGACATGTTGGTATAGATCTGCGTATTGTCGTTCAGCAGGCCCGTATACTCCTGACCGGCATTCGGGCCATCGGCGTAGACGACCTTGCCGACCGTCTGGCCATTGACCGTGGTGCCGAGAAGGGAGGCCGCCGATCCGAGGCCGAAGAATTGCGCCGCAAACGTGCCATGAATGGCGCTGACGCGGAATTTGTCGTCCACGGACAGGTTGCCGACCGGCAGATAGTACAGCTCGGCGCCGACCGAATTGACGTACGGATGCACGCCGGTGTTCGGCGCAAGGCCGAGACGACCCGATGTATTGTGAAGATATGCGATCGTTTGGTTGTATATTCCGACCGTGGTTCCGGTGCGCACATCGAATCCCGGATATGCGGATATGCTGGTAAGCGAACTGCCGCTTCCCACGGCTCTCACCGGACCACCGGCGTTGTATTCTTCCTGATCGTTCAGGAGCTTCACGTACAGCCGCACGAACCCGCGGTGATGAGCGAGATCGTGGGTGATGTTGCCCTTCAGCTGGTAGCCGTTCTCCCCCGTGAATCCCTGGTTGCGCGGTCCGCGCCCGTGAACATAGAAGCCGTCTACGTGGTAGCGCCAAGTGTTGTTGATTGGACCGCCTGTCGCAAAAGTCAGACGCGTCTCGCCGAATCCCACGCCTTGGGACACCGTGAACTCGCCAGTCTTGTGCCGCCCGGTGGCACTGATGAAGTTGATCACAGCGCCCGGAGCTCCGGCGGCGAGCGTTGCAGCGCTGCCACCGACCGTTGCCTGCACCGTGTTCGACTCGTCGAACCGCGTCCAGTAGTCGTTGTTGCCGAAGTTCATGTCGCCGAACAGGACCTGCGGAAGCCCGTCCTCCTGGATCTGCACGAACGGTGAGCCGCCAGTGGTGACCGGCAGTCCGCGCACCGTGATGTTCGCGTTGCCGCCACTGCCAGCCTGATCCTGCACCGAGATGCCCGGAATAAGCCGGAGCATCTCAGCCGTGGAACGCGGCGACATGTCCACGATCAGCTTGCTCGGAATGGTCGTGACCTGCTCCGATGTGGTCAGGTTGTTGCTGGCCTGGACCGATGCAGTCACCACGACCTGCTGCAACATGTTTCCGGGCACGATCGTCGTGGAGCCCGCAGCCCCCGCGGGTGCTCCGTTCGAGGCGTGCGCATTCTCTGCGGCCGCGCTCACCCGCGCGTTCGCCGCACCGGCGACATGCGCTGTAGCGAGCGCAACCGAAACGGCCGCAGTCACGCTCATCAGCCGCGTCGTGCGCTGCGAACCGGCTGGCGCGTGGATGGATGCGGAAGGCTTTTGTGCGTTGTGATGTCTTTTCAAGTTATCCCCCTCTGACGCTCTAGCGCCGACTGCGCCGCGGTGCGAAACGCGGACACCGTAAAAGTAGAGCATAGGGTGCAAACGATTGCAACTGCGCTTGCAGACGATTGTAAATCCGACCGTCCGGGATGCTGCTAGGCGCCCGCGAGCAGCATAGCCCCGATGATCCCGGCCTGGTCCGACAACCCCGGCGACACAATCAGCCGCTCGAACCCGCCGCCGCGCTCCGCCACCGGCAGATAGCCGGCGAGCTCGCGCGCCGCCGTAGCACGGATGTGCGGCAGCAGCCGACCGTTCATCACGCCGCCACCGAACACGATGCGCCGCGGCGAGAGCACCAGCGCAACAGTCGCCGCGAGCTGACCGAGGTAATCGCCGATGATCTCAAGTGCCGGATGGGAGTCCGCGAACGACTCGAACCGTCCGCCCCAACGCGCGAGGACCGCCGGACCGCTAGCGAGTCCCTCGAGACAGTCGCCATGGAAGGGGCACAGCCCGGTGAAGTTCTGATCCTGCACATGGCGGCGCACGCGGATGTGCCCCATCTCGGGATGCAACAAGCCGCGCACCGTGCGCCCGCCCAGCACCACCCCGCCGCCGATCCCGGTGCCGACAGTCACGTAAACCAGCGAGTCGACGTCCGTTCCCGCACCGAGGCGCGCTTCGGCGAGGGCTGCGGCGTTGACGTCCGTGTCCACCGCGACCGGACAGCCGAAGCGCTCGAGCGGCGCCCGCAGCGATACGCCCGACCAGCCGGGCTTCGGAGTCTTGAGAATGCAGCCCCAGCTCACCGAGCGTCGATCGACGTCCAGGGGGCCGAAGGCACCCACTCCTATGCCAGCAAATGGCCCGGCCACCCGACGCACCTGCTCGAAGAATTCAACGACGGCAGCCAGGGTCTCCTCCGGGGTCGTCGTTGCGATAACCGTACGGAAGTGCTGCGGAATTTCGCGGGGCCCGTAGCCGGCGGCACAGACAAATTTCGTGCCGCCCGCCTCGATCGCCCCGTACAACGCTCTCTCGCTCATCAGCCCCCCGTCGCAACTGCGCTTCGCCGGCTCGTCACAGCATACTGCGCGGCCGCGCTCAGTCACCCCACTCTACGTGCGGCTGGACGCTGCCTGATGGCGGCCCCAGAGACTCCAGCAGTACCGCACGAACCGTGGCGCCGTCGCTGTGGCGCAACGTCCAGCGCCCGGTGCTGAAGTCCGCAATCAGCTCTGCACTGGCGCCGCCCGCCTCCCAGCGAAGTGCCAGCACGTGCTCCAGGCTGCGGCCGACACGCAGTCTGCCCTGAAACGCAGGGTGCGAATTGCGCAGCCTGATTAGACTCAGCAGGTCCTTCACCACGGGGCGCTCGAGCTGCGCGAGCACTTCCTGCGACCCGTAGCGGTGGCGATTGATGTCTCGGCCGACACCTGTGCGCTCAAGCAGCGCCATGTCGTTGGTGCCGCAGAGCAGTCCGACGTAGTAGACCTGGGGTATGCCGGGCAGGAAGAACTGAACGGCGCGGGCCAACAGATAGTGGCGATCCTTTCGGCCGAGCGCGTCATAGAAGGTGCAGTTGACCTGGTACAAATCCAGATTGGAGGCCGCCGCACCGGTGGCGCGCCGGCTCTCACCGCCACTCAGCTCATGGATTGTCTCGACCAGCCGGTGGAGTTCCTCAGACGGCAGCAGTCCGGGCTTGCCAGCCACGCCGCCCTCCGCGCCGACATCGATGACGCCGATACCGTCGTGCGTATCAAGCACCGTCAGCGCATTGCGCGGCCGGATGGCAATCCACTCTTTGAGGTAGCGTGCGGTGCCGTTGAACAAGGCGTGCAGCATCAGTGGCGGCAGCGCAAAGTCGTACACCCAATCGACACGGGCGGCGATGTCGATCTGCCGCAGATAGTGCGAGTGCACCTCGACGAGCACTTCCATTCCCAGCGAGCGCGCCAGCGTGGCCAGCTCCTCGATGAACGTGAACGTCTCGGGCAGCATGAAGCAGCTGGTGCCGGCCTGCTTGATCGCATAGCCGGCCGCATCGAGTCGTATCGCGCCGATCCCGTGAGCGCTGAAGGTGCGCAGGATGCTCTCCAGATACGCCCTGCCCTGCGGATGCCGCACGTCGATGTCGAGTTGCTGGGCTGTGAAGGTGGTCCAGAGGATCCGCTTCTCGCCGTTGGCGAGCGTAACCGGCGTCAACGGCAGCCCGGGCCGCGGCCGGTAGACAGCCGTCAGCTCGTGCTCGTGTGCGCCGCGCGGGAACACCGCGTCGAGCGTCAAAAACAGTCCGTTGTGCGGCGAGTTCGCACCGCGGCGCGAGAAATCCTGGAACTGGGGCGAGTCGGCCGAAATGTGATTTACGATCACATCTGCCATGAGGTCGAACCGCCGCGCGAGCCGCGCAATGTCCTCCCAGCTGCCGAGGCGCTCGTCCACCCGGGTATGATCGATCGGATCGAATCCGGCATCGGCCCCGTCGATCCGATGAAAGAACGGCAGCAGATGCACGGTACCGAACAGCCCCGAGAGCGGCCCGGACAGCAGGGCCTCGAGTTCACAGAGCCGCCCGCCACCGAGTCGATCGGCGTAAGCAATGAGCTGGACTTGGTTTTTCATTGAAGAGCGCGCAACCGGGTTTACGCTGAAGTGGGCACGCTCTATAATGCAATCGATTGTAGTTGCATGTAAAGGGGGCACATGAGCGCACAATCGACCCGTGCGGCGCGCAATCTCGCCGTCATCCGCGCCCTGACCTGCCTGATGTTTCTGATGTTCGCCATGACATCGGACGCAGTCGGCAGCGTCATCCCGAAAATCATCTCCGAGTTCCATCTGAGCATGAAGGCCGCCTCGGCCTTTCAGTACGCTCCGATGACAGCCATGGCGGTCGGCGCACTGCTGCTCGGCTTTCTCGCCGACCGCATCGGCCGCAAGCAGACCATCATCATCGGACTGGCCCTCTACGGAGCGGGCTCAGCGCTGTTCGCCCTCGGGAGCACGTTCGGGCAATTCGTCGCACTGCTCGCCCTGGAAGGGCTGGGCGTAAGCGTATTCAAGACCGGTGCGCTGGCACTGGTGGGCGACGTATCCGGCTCCACCGCGCAGCATACGTCCCTGATGAATCTGCTCGAGGGTTTCTTCGGCATCGGCTCGATCATCGGTCCGGCCATCGTCGCGATGCTGTTAACCGACGGGTTGTCCTGGAAGTGGCTGTACGTCATCGCCTCGGCGATTTGTGCCTTGCTCATCGTGCTCGCACTCATTGCGCAGTACCCGCCTGCGCGTCCCGGAGAACGCCCACCCGCAGGACTGCTGCACACCCTCGCCCTGTTGCGCGACCCGTACGCGTTGGGATTTTCCTGCCTCATTTCTCTGTATGTCGCCGTGGAGGTGGCCATCTACGTGTGGATGCCGACATATCTCGGGTTCTATCACGGTTCGCTTATCGCATTCGTGCCGTATGCGCTGACTGCCTTCTTTGCGCTGCGCGCCGCCGGACGGATGCTAGGCGCATGGGTCCTGAGCAAATTCTCGTGGGCCACAGCGCTCGCGCTGCTCAGCGCGGCCATACTCGGCTGCTTCGCCGGCAGTCTCGCCGTCGGTGCGCGGGCCGGCCTGATCCTGCTGCCGCTCTCGGGACTGTTCATGTCCGTGATCTACCCGACGATCAATTCCAAGGGCATCAGCGGCTTCCCCAAGAGCGAGCACGGGCGCGTGTCGGGTCTGCTGCTGGCCTTCACCGCCCTGGCCGCCGCGCTGGCCCCGTTCGCCATGGGCGTGGTGAGCGACACATACCACAGCCCCAAATACGGCTTTGTGCTCGCCACCGGATTCGCGCTGCTGCTCGCGCTAGGGCTGGCAGTGAACGCGTTCACCGGTGCGGCCATTCGCCGCCTGCGCGCGATGGAAGAGAGCGAATACGCGGGCGCAGCAGCTCCGCCGCAGCCGCTCGTCACGCCGGCGCCGACTCCCTGACAATGAGCTGGACCGGCAGGACCACCGATTCCGTCTCCTCGCCCTCGATGCGGCGGAACAGCAGATCGACCAGCGTGCGCGCCCCCCCTTCGACGTCCTGACGCACCGTAGTAAGGCTCGGCGTTGTATGCGCGGCGAGCGGGATATCGTCAAAACCGACGACTGCCACGTCCCGCGGCACCGCGAGCCCCTCGCCGGCGAGCGCCCGGATGGCGCTGATCGCGATCACATCGCTCGCGGCAAACAGTGCGTCGAACGGCTCGCCGGCACGGATGCACTCGCGCACGGCCAGAGAGGCCGCATCCGGAGTCAAGTGAGCCGGCACAACCCGCGGCGGCGCGGTCCCCCGCGGCGCCTCTCGCAATGCACGCAGGTAGCCTTCATAGCGCTGACGCAGTTCCGGTCCGGTCGGATCCCCGAGAAACACGATCCGACGCCGCCGCGTCTTCAGCAGGTGCCGCACGGCGGCCTCGGCGCCGCCGGGATTATCGGAACCGACCGTACAGTACTTCTGTCCGGGGATCCGCCCGCCCCAGACCACCAGTGGCGGGTAGGAATCGGCCGCCTGCTGCAGTGTCTCGTGCTCGGTGCTCTGCCCGATGACCACCACGCCGTCGCTGCGGCCCGAGGCGATGAGCTCGGCCAGCCACTCGTGCGTCGGTAGCACGACCTTTTGCAGGTGCATCCCGTAGCCGCGCTGAGTGATCGCCTCGGCAAGGTGGCCGAGCATGGCCACGAAGAACGGATCGGTGAGCGGCTGCCCGGCCTCATGCTGCAGGGGGATCACCACCGAGACCATCTGCGTGCGCTTCAGCCGCAGGCTGCGCGCGACTGGATTGACGACATAGCCCTGCTCGCGCGCCAGCTGCTCGATGCGCTTGCGTTTGCCGGCCTCGACTAGGGGGCTCCCGGCCAGAGCGCGGGAGACCGTCGAGACGTGCACGCCGGCAAGGCGCGCGATATCGCTCATTTTCGCCGCTTTCCGGCGGCGCTCCCGCGAACGCTGCTTCATAGGTGTGCAGCATAACCGATCGGAGCGGCGCCTCGAACGGCCGCGCCGCCCCTCACCTCAGGCCTCGAGCAGGAGCCTCGGCAGCCGCTGGGAGTCCTCGCGCTTCAAGCCCGCCAGCACCTCCTCGAAGGGCTCGGGCCTGCCGAAAGCGTAGCCCTGCGCGTAATCCACGCCGAGCTCAGCGACCCGCGCGGCGATCCCCTGGTTCTCGACGAACTCCGCGACGGTGTCGATCGAGAAGCCGCGCGCCAGCTCGACGATCCCGCGCACCGTCGCCTGCGAGCGCGGATTGGTCAGGATGTCGCGCACGAACGACCCGTCGATCTTGACCCGCGAGATCGGCAGCGCGTTGAGGTAGGTCAGCGAGTTCGCCCCGGTGCCGAAGTCATCGAGTGCGAAGCGGCAGTTCCACGGCGCGAGGCGCCGGATCATCTCCTCGGCGCGCGCCAGGCTGCTCACCGCGGCCTGCTCGGTGATCTCGAACGTGACGGCGCCCGGCGGCAGCTGTGCGGCGCGCAGCTCCTCGCCGAGCTGGCGGGTGAACTGCTCATCACCGATCGATTGTCCCGAGAGGTTGATCGAAATGCTGATGCCGCTCGCCTCGAGCACGCTGCGATGGATCGCGAGCATCTGCAGCGTCTTGCGCACCACCCAGCGATCGATGGCCGGCAGCAGCTGGTAGCGGTCGGCAACGCCCACCACCGTGCCCGGCAGCATCACGCCCTCGGTCGGATCGTTCAGCCGCACCAGGATCTCGTAGCCGCCGGGCAGTTGCGGGTTGCGCAGCGGCGCGATCCGCTGCGCGTAGAGCAGCAGCTGATCGGCCTTTAGGGCGGAGCGCAGCTGGCCGACCGTCACCGCATCGACGTGCCGGCGCAGCATCGTGCCGTCGTCGCAGCTGTCGACCTTGAGGCGGTTGCGGCCGCGCTTCTTGGCGGTCTTGCAGGCGAGCTCCGCGGCTGCGACGGCCCGCGCAAGCCCCTGCGGCAGCGACAGCACTGCCGCGACGCCGCAGCTGACGGACGCGTCGATCGGACTGTCCACCGGCCCGATGGCAAGGCCGCAGATGGCCTCCTGCAGGCGCTGCGCCAAGGCCGCGGCTTCGGGCGTATCCGCTTCCGGCAACAGCACTGCGAAGCGATCCGCCGCGATGCGCGCAGCGAGCGCACCAGAGGGCAGATGCGGCGGGGCGAGCAGCTCGCCCACCCGCACCAGCAATTCGTTGCCGATCTCGAATCCGTACAGCTCATTGACGACGTGCATCTGATCGACATCGAGGTACAGCACGCTGTGACAGCCGTCCTGTGCGTCCCGGAGCATCTGCGCGTGCATCTGCTCGAGCCCCTGAAGGGTATACAGGCCCGTCAAGGCGTCGAACTGCGACTCCACGATGCCCGCGGCGATGCGGCCGAGGTGTCCGGCCAGCTGCAGGTAGCGCTGGCGGTAATCCGTCGCCTCCGGCGGCCGGAAGAACGCCAGCACGCCGGTCACCGGTCCAGCATCCGCGGCGATCGGCGCGAGCAGGATCTTGCAGCGCGGGGCGCCGGCAGTGCCGCGGCCGTTGAGCACCAGCGGCCGGCGCTTCTGGCGGACCCATGCGCTCATCTGGGCGCGCGAGCGGTGCCAGCGCTCGGCGCATTCCTCAGCCGCCGCCGAGTCGCCGCTGTGCTCCAGGGACACATGCTTGTCCGGCACGTACAGCACGCAGAATGCGCTGCGCATGCGCACGCTCGCGGCCTGCAGCATCTCGTGCAGAAACTGCTGGCCGCCACTGATGTGCTGCGCCGAGGCGGCGAGTTCGAGCAGCCACTCCAGATCGGTTCTGCGCTCGGTGAGTTGCCGCGTCGCCGTTTGGCGGTCGCGCTGCTCCTCGAGTTGCCGGGACAGACACTCGAGCAGCGGCTGCAGCTGTGTGGCGAGGTCGGGCGCATCCGCTGCGGGCGCGCGCGCCTCTTCGAGGACTATCCCGCCGAGCAGTTGCCCGTCGGGCGACTCCATCGGCAACAGGCTGAAGTTGCGGCCGTCGTGCAGCTCCCTGTGCGGCACGCGCGGCGAGGCGTCTTGCAGCCACCCGAGGGCGCGCGCGCGCGCGGCGGCTTCCGGCCCCTGCAGCGTGCCCCACGCCTCGAGAACAGCCAGCGCGCCATCGAGCAGGCAGACTCCTTCGAGGTCCCGGAGCAAGGTGCGCGCCCAGTGCGTATAGGCGTAAAACGCCCCCTCCTCAGGGCTGGGGTCCGGCGATGATGTTGCGACCTCCTGCAGCATGGCATCGCATCGTAGCGAACGCACCTTCGGCCCGTTGTCGACCGGGTCGCGCTTCCGGGCAGGCGGCACGGGGCCATCGCGCCGCGCCTGTGACGGACTTCACACCGGGCGCATGCAGCGGTTCACGCGGCGCTTGCGGCCAGCTCGCGCTCGAACGCCTCGATCGGCACCGGCCGCCCGAAGAGATAGCCCTGGTACTGATCGCAGCCGTGGCTCACCAGCGTGTCCCACTGCCATTGAGTCTCGACCCCCTCGGCGATCACCTCCAGATCGAGGCTGCGCGCCATCTGCACGATGGTGTGCACCAGGGTTTCCCCGCCGGGATGCGTCATGCCGGTCACGAAGCTGCGGTCGATCTTCAGCACACTGATCGGCAGCTGCCTGAGGTAGGAGAGCGAGGAGTAACCGATGCCGAAATCGTCGAGGGCGAAGGTGATGCCGAGCCGCCGCAGCGCGTGCATCTTCGGAATCACATCGTTCATGTCCTGGATGGGCAGCCCCTCGGTGATCTCGAGCTCGAGCAGAGCGGGGTCGATCCCGGTGCGCGTCACGATATCGGTCACCTCGGCGACGAAGCCCTCGGCGGCGAGCTGCTTCGGACTGACGTTCACCGCCACCTTCAGCCGCCGCGCCGCGCTCGGGCCGCGCGACCACTCGCGCAGCTGCCGGCAGGCGCGGCCGAGCGCCCAGCGGCCGATATCGTGGATCAGGCCGATCTCCTCGGCCACCGGCACCAGCTCGAGCGGCGAGACGACGCCGCGCTGCGGATCGTGCCAGCGCAACAGCGCCTCGGCGCCGAGCGTCGTGCCGTGCACATCGACACGCCGCTGGAAATACAGCTGCAGCTGATCGGTGCTGAACTCGTGCCGCAGGCGCGACTCGAGGCGCGAGCGCCGCTCGAGCGCCAGCTGCATCCCCGGTGAGAACAGACGCACCGCGTTGCGGCCGGCGTCCTTGGCCGCCCGCAGGGCCACGTCCGCACGCTTGAGCAGCTCGTTGAAGCCCGCGCCGGCCTCACCCCCCCAGGGTGCGATCCCGATGCTCGCCGAGCACGAGACCATCTGCCCGCCGATCAGGTGCGGCTGCAGAATGGCCGCGAGCAGGTCCTCGGCCGCCCTGCCTGCGGCCGCATCGGCGCTCGCGGCATCGGCGCCGAGGTCCTCGAGCACCACCAGGAACTCATCGCCGCCGACCCGGCCGACCAGATCGTCCCCGGGCACCGCGGCGCGCAGCCGCTCGGCGGTCTGCTGCAGGAGGATGTCGCCGGCCTGGTGCCCGAGGATGTCGTTGACGGCCTTGAACTTGTCGAGTCCGAGCAGCAGAGCCGCGCCATGGCCGCCGGCATGCTCCGCCCACTGCACCGCGGAGCGCAGGCGATCGAGCATGAAGCGGCGGTTCGGCAGTCCGGTGAGCGCATCGAAGTTGAGCAGCCGCGAGATGCGCTGCTCGGTGTCCTTCTGGTCGGACAGATCCACGAGACTCGCGATGTAGTGCGTCCAGCGGCCGCCGGCATTGACGCCGGTCAGGGACAGCCACAGCGGAAATTCCTCGCCGTTCTTGCGCCGTCCCCAGATCTCGCCCTGCCAGCGGCCGCGCTCGCGTACACCCGCGAGCAACTCAGCGAGCGCAGGCATCGCGTGACTGTCCGAGCACAGCAGCCGCAACTCCTGGCCGAGCAGCTCCTGCAGCGCGTAGCCGCTCATCTGGCGCAGCGCCTCGTTGACGCGCAGCACACGGCCCTCGGCGTCGGTCACCAGCATCGCGCCGCTCGACTCGAAGGCGAGCGCTGCGATGTGCAGTTCCTCGGCAGCGCGCTCCTTCTCGGCGCGCAGATCCAGCCGATCGAGCGCGTATTCGATGTCCACCACCATGCGCTCGAGCAGGTCGCGGATCTTGTCGGTGAACGCCTCCGGCTGGGTGTCATAGAGCGCGAGCACGGTGTGGACCGCCCCGCCGCGGCGCAGCGGCAGCGCGGCGCACGAGCCCCACAGCGCGCCTGCGCCGCGCCACGGTGCCATGCGCGGGTCCTGCCGGTAATCCTGCACGAACACCGGATGTCCCTCCCGCCACGCGACGCCCACCGGACCGCGCCCCTCGGGCCGGCTCGCGCTCACGTGCACCGTCAGATCACTTAGATAGCGCTCGAATTGCGGCGCGGCACTGCAGCGGGCGAGCGGCTTGATGAGCCCGGAGTGCGGCTCGGCCTGTCCGATCCAGGCAAGCCTCAGCTCCCCGTAGCGCACCGCCACCTGGCACACCCGGTCGAACAGCTCCGCTTCGCTCTCGCAGCGGGCGATCAGCTGATTCGTCTCCGCCAGGGTCGAGTACATGCGGTTCAGGAACAGGATCTGCTCGACCTGGACGCGCGCGTCCGTGTTGTCGCGCACTGCCGCAACGACATCGCCCGACGGCAACGGACTTAAGGTGATCTCGAGCGGAAATTCACTTCCGTCCCGGCGCATCCCGCGCATCACGCCACTGCCGGCGCTCGCGCTCAGCCGCTTCGGGCGCGCATGAAAACCCCGGCGCAGCGACTCGTGCTGCGCGCGCAGGCCTTCCGGGACCAGAGACTCGATCGATTGCCCGGCGAGCGCGGTCTCCGGCCAGCCGAACAGCTCCTCCGCCAGACGGTTGGCCCTCACGATGAGACCGCGGCGATCGACCACGAGCAGGGCATCCGGTGCGGCCTCGAACAGATCGGCGCAGCCGACCAACGAATCCGAGGGATGCTGCGCTCGCCGCAGCAGAGCGCCCGCGGCGAGCGCCAGGGCGATCACACCGCCGCCGAGGACCGCCATGATCACGGTCCGCCACCCCCGAGACGTCGGGCGGGATGGCGGAACTCGGCACGCAGGCCGGTGGTGTTTATGCCCCGCGGGGCTCGCGCATTCGGCGCCGGGTAGTCACGCATTTGCATTACCTGGCGTCCTTGATATACGAGCGTGCGGCGCTCGACGGCGACGAGGATCACAAGCCCGGTAATTCACACAGGGCCGGCAGACGCGCCGCGCGCGCAGTCCGTGCGCCCCCTGCCCGGCATTACATAATTCGATTCCGCTCCGCTGCCGTCTCCCGGCCCCGCCGCCGCGCGAGACCCCTGGCGGTCCCGGCGCTCACCCGGGGATCGCGCAACAAGGGCGGCGCGCGTCCCTGCGCGCCTCAGCAAAGATCGGTCCGCCGGACCGATGTCGCCCCCGCGACAATCCCAGCTAGAAATGCACCGTCAGCGAAGCGTAAACGAGACGCGGCGCACCCGGGTTGGCGATGACGTAACCGCCGGTCGGCGTCCCGAAATAGCCGCCCGAGCTGACGTATTCCGTAGAGTTGTATTCCTTATTGGTGAGATTGAGCACCTGCAGGGACAGGTTGGTGCGCCGCACATCCGGAATCATCGAGCGGAACCAGTTCGTCCGCGCCGTGATGGAGAAGTTGACCAGGTTGTAGGCGGGGTTGGTCAGGTTCGACGGCAGGCCGGTATTCTTGTTGAACAGATACCGTGCCCCGACGTACTGATCCCAGAGCGTCGCATCCACCCGGCCAAAGGGCACACGGAACCGGTAGCTCGCCCCGGCGTTGAGCGTGTCCTTCGGCGAGTTCGGCACCGGCAGACCATAGCCGGTGGGTTGCGGCCCCGAGGGGGTCACGGCGGCCTGGAACTCGTTCCAGCGGGTGTTCAAGTAGCCGAAATTGGCGAACCCGCTCCAGTGCCGGGTGAAATCCGCCCGCAGCGAGAGGTCCACGCCCTTGTAGGTCGCCGCGCCGTAACCGAAATAGGTCACGTTCGGGTTGTTCGCGGTCGAGTACGTGATCGTCTCGTCGCTGAGCAGCATGTGGAAGAAATCGACCGAGGCGTACACATCGCGCATCTCACCCAGCCGAAGCGCGGCGAAGCGGGCCCCGACATCCCACTCCTCGGCGCGCGCGGGCTTCAGAGACGCCACATTGAGCGGATACTGGTCGAGATTCCCCGAACCCGGGTTGTGCCGCGTGACCGAGAAGTTGCCGAAGAGATTGAGGTCGCGGACCAGCTCGTAGTTCACGCCGATCGACGGCTCGTAGCGCAGGAAATCCGTCGACTCATCCGGTGCGGTATCGTACGACTGGAACTGGAAAGTCTTGCCGTTGACGCTGATGGCCGAGCCTCCGATGATCGGAAACGCCGGTATCGGCTGGCCGTAGTTGCAGCCGGTGATGTGGTACTCCGCGCAGGCCACCGACGGGCTCAGGTTCGAGAAGTCGGTGATGAAGTCCACGACCCGGATGCCCGGGACGATCTTCAGCCGCGGCAGCGGGCGGAAGTCATCCTGCAGGAAGCCCGCCCAGTAGATGCTCGTCGTCGTGTTGAAGTAGGTCTGCTCCGGCTGCGCGAGCGAGCTGCCATCGAACGTCGAGTAGCCCTGATAATCGCTCTTGGCGCGCGCCATGATCAGATAGCCGCCGAAGCTGAGCGTATCGATGTGACCGAAGCGCTCATGGAACGCGAGCCGGTCGCCGAAGGTCTTGGAGCGCTCGATGTAGTGCTCGTGGTTGGTCGGATTGCCGTATTGAGCGTAATAGGGATTGCTCGGCAGCAGCGAATTGTTGCTGCGATAATGGCGCACCTTGCCGATACGCACCCAGAGCATGTTCGACATGTTCAGGCTGTGCGAGAGCTTCAGGTGCAGGTGAGACCACAGCAGCCAGTTGTTGATCAGGATGGTCTTGTGCCACACCGAGCGCGGCAGCGTGGCATAAAATCCCGAGGTCTGCTGGCTGTAGGGTGCGCCGAGGCCGAAACCGCCCATGCCGACGTACTGTTGCGGCGTCAGCGGAATCATGTTCGGGCGCCACTCGTGGTTGCGCTGGTAGTACGCCCCGAAGCTCACCGAACCCTCGTCGAGCTGCTTGCGCGTCTTGATGTAGGCTTCCTCGGTATCGGCCGGCAGGCTGTCCGAGGTGTCCCGGATCGCCTTGCTACGCCCGGATGCAAGGCCGAACACGGTCGACCAGCCGTTGATCGCGCCGATGTTGTAGACCGCCGACGTGTCCAGGGTCTCAGAGCTGCCGCCGGCGAGCGTGACCTTGCCCCCCGAGCGGACCGAGGGCTGCACGGGGATGAAGTCGATGGTGCCGCCCAGGCTGTTGTACCAGCGCTCACTGGGATTGCCGGGCCCGATGATGACGTTCTCCCCGGACATCAGCACCCCGAGCGGGATCTCGACCGAATGCCAGCCGGTGCCCTGACTGAGGCTGTTGAGCGGCACGCCGTCGAATTCGGCCGTGATCGCGTTCGTCTCCACATCACCGGGAATGCTGTTGTAGCCGACTTTGATGCCGCGGATGGAGATCTGCTGGCGCCCGGTCGCGCTGAAGTTGTCGGTGCCGGACACATACACGTTCGGCAGCGCGGTGAGCGCCTGCGTGCCGCCGGCGTCCGGTCCGAACAGCGCAATCGTTGAGCGGGTCACAGCTTCAGCCGGCTGCGAGGAGTCGCGCAACTGCTTCGCGCTCAGCACTTGACTCGTGAAATCGCGGTATCCCTCGATCTTGACCAACTTCAGAGCCCGCTTGAGCGGCGCCGGCGGGTCATTTGCGACCGGCCTCCTGGGCGTGGCACTGCCGCCGATGCCTGCCTGGGCCGCGGCACCGGCGGTTGCGCTCTGCCCCGCGTGCGCGGGCAACGTGCCGCTCACCAGCACCGCCCCCATGATCATCTGTACTGCATACCGTATGCGTGGATTCATTTTTTGACCTTTCCCCGAGACCGACCAATGAATGGCCTGGGAAAGTAGCCGCCGCTCGTGACGTCAACGTTGCGGGAGCGTTGCGCGTTCGTGACAGTCGCGCGCTTAGAGAGCGAGGTTCATCGGGCAACAGATTGAGGGAGCGTGATTTTTCGGGGCCGACGGACGCAGTGGCGCGAACGCGCAACAGTCGT
>JAJYUL010000075.1 GCA_021792555.1 Pseudomonadota bacterium | reverse complement strand
ACCGCATCATCCAGCCGGGCGACATGGTGTACCTGGACATCATGCATTCGTTCAACGGCTATCGCACCTGCTACTACCGCACTTTCGTCTGCGGTGAGCCGAACAAGCACCAGATCGAGGCATACGAGCTGGCCTCCAAGTGGATCAGCGCCTCGATCGATGCGATCCGCCCGGGCGCGACGGTCGATGACATCGCCCGCGCCTGGCCTGCCGCCGAGGAGTTCGGCTACCGCGACGAGGAGGAGGCTTTTCTCCTGCAGTACGGCCACGGCATCGGTCTGAGCCTGTGGGAGCGCCCGATCATCACCCGGCGCTTCACGGGCCAGGGCTCGGTGCTGAAGGAGGGCATGGTGTTTGCGGTCGAGACCTGGAAGGGTGCGGCCGACGGCTCCGGTGCTGCGCGCATCGAGGAGGAAGTGGTCGTCACGCGCGATGGCTGCGAGGTGATCACGAACTTCCCCTCGCACCGGTTGATCTCGTGCGGCCTGCCCGGCTGCGACGTCTTCTAGAGAGCAGGTTCAACCGGCGGGAGCCTGGCGGCGCAGCAGCGCCGCTGCCGCATCCTTAGGCGTGAGGCGCTCATGCCACGAAGAATGATCGGGTGAATTAACATCATGACCGAAAAGACACGGCCGAGTGCCGGCGAGACGGCACCAGCGGGGGAGATTTCCCCCGAGAAGCGTCTTGAGATCTACCGGCTGCAGGTACTGCTGCGCCAGGCGGAGCAGCGCGCCTACGACCTGTTCCTGCAGAACAAGATCAAGGGCACGAGCCATCTGTCGCTCGGGCAGGAGGCTGTGGCGGCGGGCGCGGCGGCGGCGATGCGCCCGGGGGATCTGTCGTTCTGTACCTACCGCGGACACGCGCACACGCTCGCGCGGGGTGTGCCGGTCGAGAAGGTGCTCGGCGAACTGATGGGGCGGGACAACGGATTGATGCGGGGCAAGGGCGGCTCGATGCACCTCACCTCCGTCGAGCATGGCGTGATGGGCTCGTACGCCATCGTGGGGGCGCACCTGCCCATCGCGTGCGGGGCCGCTTGGCGCGCGCAGTACAAGGGGGACAGTGATGTGTCGGTGTGCTTCTTCGGCGATGGCGCCACCAATATCGGCGCCTTCCATGAGGCACTGAACTTCGCCGCGTGCCGCAAGCTCCCCGTCGTGTTCGTCTGTGAGAACAATCTTTACATGGAATACACGCCGATCGCGGAGGTCACGGCGGTGAAGCATCCCGGTGCGGACCGTGCCGGCGCATACGGGCTCGAGCGCATCGTCATCGACGGCAACGACGCGGACATCGTGTACCTCACGATGTCGAAAGCATTCGCCCGCGCGCGTGCGGGCGAGGGCCCGTCGCTGATCGAATGTCTGACCTACCGCCACAGCGGACACAGCCGCGCGGATCCGGCGAAGTATCGGCCGCCCGGTGAGCTCGACAAGTGGAAGGAGCGTGATCCGGTGTCAATCTATCGGAAGCGCCTCGAGGCCCAGGGTGTCCCGGGCGCAACGCTCAATGCGATCGATGCCGAGGTCCGTCGCCTCGTCGACGACGCCACCCAGGCCTGCGAGGCGGCCCCGTCGACCTCGGAAGATATTTTGTTCACTGACGTCTATGCCGACGGGGGCTGTTCATGGCGCAACTGACGTACCGCGAAGCGGTGGCGCGAGGTATCGCGCAAGAAATGGCTCGCGACGAGAACGTCGTGCTGCTCGGGGAAGATGTCGCAAAGGCCGGCGGGGTGTTCAAGGCCACCGTGGGACTGTTCGAGCAGTTCGGGCCGAAGCGCGTGCTCGACACGCCGATTTCCGAGCAGGCCATCCTCGGGGCGGCCATGGGCGCGGCGATGACCGGCCTTAAGCCGATCGCGGAGATCATGTTCGCCGACTTCCTGGGCGTCTGCTACGACTACATCGCCAACGAGTTTCCGAAGACCCGGTACATGACCAACGGCCAAGTCAGCTGTCCGCTGGTCGTGCGCTGCGGAAACGGCGGCGGTGCGCGCTTCGGCGCCCAGCACAGCCAGAGTGTCGAGAACTGGTGCATGCAGTTTCCGGGTCTTAAAGTGGTCTCCCCGTCTTCCCCGGTGGACGTCATCGGGCTGCTGGCGGCTGCGGTGCGTGACCCCGATCCGGTCGTGTTCCTGGAGCACAAGTCGCTATACGCGGTCAAAGGCGAAGTGCCCGATGGGGAAATCCTCGACACGCTCGGGACGGCGAAGATCCTGCGGCCCGGAGGCGATGCGACCATCCTTGCGCTCGGGATGATGGTGCCGCGCTCGCTGCAGGCGGCCGAGGCGCTTCAGGAGAGACACGGCATCAGCTGCGAGGTGATCGACGTGCGCTCGCTGGTGCCGCTCGACACGCAGTGCATCCTGGGGTCGGTTGCGCGTACGGGCAGAGTATTCACCGTGGAGGAGAATCCACGCCAGCTGGGCTGGGGGAGCGAGCTCGTCTCGATCATCGCGGACGAAGCATTCTATGACCTCGACGGGCCGGCGGTGCGCATCACGACTCCGAACATCCCGCTGCCCGCGGCCGATGCGCTCGAGGATCTCGCCATTCCATCCGTGGACCGCATCGTCGAGATGATCCGTCGGTCCTTGACGGCCTGATGTCATGACAACCGATTACGCGAGACTGCTCGCCGGCGTGCACACGGACCTGTGGATCGACGGCGAGTGGCGCCCCCCGCACTCGGGGGAGCGTTTCGAGGTCATCGATCCGGCCACGGAGCGCCCGATCACGAGCGTTGCGAGTGCCTCATCCGAGGACTGCCGGGCGGCGCTCGATGCCGCCGAGCGTGGGCTTGAGACGTGGTCACGGAAGACCCCGCGCGAGCGTGGCGAGGCGCTGCGCAAGGCCTGGGAGCTCATGATGCGGGAGCACGAGCGGCTCGCGCGCATCATCACGCTCGAGAACGGCAAGAGCCTGAGCGATGCGCGCGGGGAGGTCGCCTACGCGGCGGAGTTCTTCCGCTGGAACGCAGAGGAGGCCGTGCGCATCTGCGGGCGGATTTCGCATGCTCCACAGTCCGGTGCGCGGATCATGGTGCACCACAAGCCGGCCGGAATCGCGCTGCTGGTCACGCCGTGGAACTTTCCGGCCGCGATGGCGACCCGCAAGATCGGGCCGGCGCTCGCGGCCGGCTGCAGCGTCGTGATCAAGCCGGCGAGCGCCACGCCGTTGACGATGCTCGCTCTCATGCCGCTGCTGGCCGAGGCCGGTGTGCCACCGGGTGTAGTCAACGTGGTGCCGTCGCGGCGCTCGCGGCAGGTCGTCGGCGATATGCTGGCGGATCTGCGCGTGCGTGTGGTCTCGTTTACCGGCTCGACGGAGGTCGGGCGCGCCCTGATCCGCGAGGCGGCGCACAATGTCGTGAGACCCTGCATGGAGCTCGGCGGCAACGCGCCGTTCATCGTGCTTGACGATGCGGATCTCGATGCCGCGGTCGAAGGCGCAATGATCGCCAAGATGCGCAATATGGGCGAGGCGTGCACGGCGGCCAATCGCTTCTACGTGCATCAGTCGCTCCTCGCCGGGTTCTCGCAGAAACTCGCCGAACGCATGGGGGCGCTGAAGACCGGCAACGGGCTGAGCGAAGGCGTCAGCGTCGGCCCGCTCATCGATGCCGCAGCGCGCGAGAAGGTCGCGAGCCTCGTTGCCGATGCAGTGCGCCGCGGGGCGCGGCTCTTGACGGGCGGGAGAGCCCCCACAGGTCCCGGCTTTTTCTACCTTCCGACGGTGATTACGGATGTTCCGGCGGATGCCGCCGTGGTGCGTGAGGAGATCTTCGGGCCGGTTGCGGCAATCCAGGCTTTCGGCACGGACGAAGAGGTCGTGCGGCTCGCGAATGCGTGCGAGCTCGGCCTCACCGCCTACGTGTACAGCCGCGACCTCTCGCGCGGTCTGCAATTGTCCGAGCGGCTCGAGGTCGGGATGGTCGGCCTGAATCGCGGCCTGGTATCCGATCCCGCGGCGCCTTTTGGCGGCGTGAAGCTGAGCGGCCTCGGCCGCGAAGGAGGGAGCGAGGGAATCCAGGAGTATCTTGAGACACAGTACATCGCGGTCCGATGGTGAGGAGCTGACTGATGCAGATCCTGATGCCGCAGCTCGGTGAGACCGTCACCGAGGGCACGATCAGCAAGTGGCACAAGGCGGTAGGGGAGCCCGTGACCGCGGGCGATCCGCTGTTCGAGATTGAAACCGACAAGACATCGATGGAGGTGCCGGCGGTCGTGGCCGGGGTGCTCGGGGAGATCCTCGTGCAGGCCGGTGATACGGTGCCGGTCGGCACGGTGGTCGGCGTGGTCGCCGAAGCGGCTAGTGCGCGGCCCGAGGCATCCGAGCGTGCACAGACGGGCCCCGTCGCAGTAAAGAGCGCTGAGGTGCAGGCCGCCGCTGCGCCGGGCGAGTCGCGCGCTGCGGCGGCGGCAACGCCCACCGCCGCTTCTCTCGATGTGGCGACGCCGATCGACCCGTTCCACGGGCTGCGCACCCCGCAGCGCAACTTCGGCAAGGCGCGGCTGCCGAGCGGCGTGAAGGCGAGTCCGCGCGCACGGCGTCTTGCGGCGGAGGCGCGCGTCGATCTCGCGCAGATCCGGGGCACCGGGCCGCGCGGCTGCATTGTCGCGGCGGACATCCAGCGCGCCCCCCAGCGGGCGCACGCGCAATCGGCCAGCGGTGCCGAGCAGGTCAAGGCGCTCTATGCGGGCACGAGCTATCGCGAGGTGCCGCTCGACAGCATGCGCAAGACCATTGCCCGGCGGCTGTCGGACTCGAAGCAGCAGGTGCCGCATTTTTACCTGAGCGGCGATCTCAATGTGGAGGCGCTGCTGGCGCTGCGCAAGCAGATCAACGCGACGGCTTCGGTGCGCGTGTCGGTCAACGACTTTCTGGTCAAGGCCTTCGCGCTGGCGCTGCAGCGCGTGCCCGCGGCGAACGTCGCGTGGGCGGGGGACTGCCTGCTGCAATTCGAGCGCTCTGATATCGGAGTGGCTGTGGCCGTGCCCGGAGGGCTGGTGACGCCGGTCGTGCGCAGCGCCGATACGAAGGGCCTGCTGGGGCTCGCCCGCGAGGTCGGTGCGCTCGCAAGCCGCGCCCGTGAGCGCAAGCTGCAGCCGGCCGAGTACGCGGGCGGCGCGGCCACCGTCAGCAACCTCGGCATGTACGGGGTGCGCAGCTTTCAGGCCATCGTCAACCCTCCTCAGGCCACCATCCTCGCGGTGGGGGCCGCCGAGCGGCGGGTGATCGAAGCATCGGATGGAACGCTGCGTGCGGCCACTGTGCTCACGGTGAGCATCTCGGCCGATCATCGGGCCGTCGATGGCGTCGTCGCCGCGGAGCTGTTCGCCGCCCTGCGCCAGATCGTCGAGACCCAGATCAGCGACGTTCTCTAGCCGAGGTGCCGGGCGCGAATACGCGCCTGCCGTTCAATCGTTCGCGCATGGGCAATGCACTCGCCACGGCCCGGGTCGTGTCAGGTCGGGTGATCGCCTCATGACGCATGCCGTCCTGCCTGCAGACGTGGAAGGAAATAGGTCGATATGCCGGTAATCATTGGCGCGCTGCGCGAGACCGCCGAGGGCGAGACGCGCGTCAGTCTGGTGCCCGAAGTGGCCGAGAAGCTCACGCGTGCGGGGGCTGAGGTGGTGCTTGAGCGCGGGGCTGGGGAGCGGGCGCAGTTTC
>JAJYUL010000042.1 GCA_021792555.1 Pseudomonadota bacterium | reverse complement strand
GACCGAGGTCCCGGCCGCCCGCGCGCCGCTTCAGTCCATTTCGGGTTAGTTCTGCACTGAGCCGCTCGCCGAGCCGCCGGCCTGCGTGGAGGCGCTGAGGGAGGGTGAGGCACCGCCCGCCGCGCCCATCTGTCCGCTTCCCGCCGCGTTGCCGCTTGCCGAAGCGTTGGAGCTTTCGCCCGCAGCACCGGCGTTGCCCGTGGCCGCGGCACCGCCCATCCCGCTCACCGCGCCGCCGAACAGCGGCGTGGAGGAACCCGCAGGGGAGGAGCTGTGGCGAGAGCGGGCACCGCGGGAGCCGCTAGTGTGCCGCGCAGCCATCGCGGAGCGGGTCAGATTGCCTTGCGCCGAGCCCGTGCCCGAGAGCGCTCCGGCGAGTGTGCCGGTGGCATTCGGTGCGGTGGGGCGCTCATTGCCGCTCGTGGTCGCGGTGGCCGAGCCCATCGCGTCGCCGACCGCACCGGCAGCGGCGCTGAGCGGGGGATTGGCTGCAGAGGCGCCGTAAGCGGCGCTCTGCGCGTTCCCGGCCGCGCTCCCAGAGGTGGAGTTGGATGCATTGGCGAGCGTATCGGCTGCGCTCGCGGCGCCCCTCGCCGATCCGGTCGCATTGGCTGCCGTGCCGAGCGCGCCGCTCAGAGCGCCCGCGGTCTGACCGGTCGTCTGTGCCTGCCCGGGGAGCTGCTGGGCCGAGCGCGCGCCCGTGGCCGCGGCATTGCCGGCGGCGCCGCGCGCGGCGCGCAGAGCCCCGAGGGGCGGCCGCGCAAACCCGCCACTCGCCATCCCGCCGAATTGGCCGAAGCCGTTGCCGTTGATCGTGCCCGTGGGGCCGAACGGGCCGCCGAGCGCACCGCCCATGGCGCCATTCATCGCCCCACCGAGTCCTGCGCCGATGATCTGCGCGTAGGCCGGCGCCGAGCAGGCCAGCACGATCACGGCCGCACCGGCAAGCAAATGCGATGATTTCATGATGCGTCTCCTCTGCTGACCGCGGCCCATCCGCGGCCTTCAAGGAGCACTACGTCCGGGGCGGTCGGTTTATTCCCCGCCGCCCCAACTTTTTTTACCGCGCGGCTGGAAATGCGGCAGTCCCACGGCGAGCAGCCCGTAGCCGTAGACCGGATTGCGCCCGGGCCCGCCCAGATGAATCGCCCGATGGATCAGGCTTTCGAGGGCGGCGTGCGCGGCGGCCGGGGAGGGTACTCGCAGGCGAGGGGCCAGCAGCCCGGCGACCAGCGGGGCGGCGAACGACGTGCCGCGCACCGGCGCGTAGCCGCTCGGGATGCGCGCGGCCTCGATGTCGGCCCCCGGCGCGGCGAACATGACCTGCGGTCCGCGCTCGGCTTCGAACAGCACCCGCCGGTGCACGCCGACAGCGGTCACGCCGATGACACCGGGGTATGCGGCCGGATAGAGCGCAGGGGCGGCCGGCCCGTCATTGCCCACGGCCGCCACGATGAGCGAGCCGCGGCTGAGGACTCGCCTCACCACGGCGTGCAGCAGCGCATTGGCGGGTCCGACCAGACTGACGTTGATGACCGGCACGTCGCGCCGCACGAGCCACGCGAATGCCCGGGCGATTGCGGTAACCGAGCCGCCCGTGGGGCGAGCGCAGAACACGTTGTCGGCATACAGCTCGGCGCCGGGCGCGGCGCCAGCGAAATGCCCGCCCCGGCCGATCATGAGCGAGGCGACCGCCGTGCCGTGCGCACTCGGCACGGACTTGCCGCCACAGCCGTGCTGATGGATCGTTGCACCGCGAAACACCGGCTGCGAGAGGTCAACACCGCCATCGATGAGCCCGAGCACCGGGCGCGGGGCGGCGGAAGGCGCCCCGGAGCGCCCGGCTGGGGCTGCAAGGGGCCGCACTGCGCCGGCCGTCACCGTGCCGCTGGTCGTGTAGATGTGATTGAAGGCGTAGGTGCCATGCGGATCGAGCCGGCGCAGTGTGGCGAGTGCGAAGGCGGCGGACCGCCCCAGCGGCGTGCGCAGCACCACGACGCGCAGCGCGAGCGGCGAGAGCTGCTGCGTGCGCAGAATAGAGAAGCCGGCCGCCCGAGCGCGCCTGAGCGCAGCGGCCGAGGGACCCAGCGCGAGGATCTCGCCGCGCACGATCGGATTGCCTGCGGGGTCAAGCGCGAGCAGGCGCGGATAGCGCCTCAGCAGCTGCAGGATGCGCCGCTTGCGCGCCTGCTCGAGCGTCTGGATATGCGAGCTCAGCGTACGGGTCAGGGCCGGCGCGAGCCGCCGCAGCCCGGGCAGGCCCACGCCAGGCAAGCCCGGTACGTTCACACCCGGCAGCCCCTGCAGTCCAGGCACCGCGATCTGCGCACCGGCGAGCGGAGCGAACAACACGGCAAGGACCATGATTCGCCACATAGGGCAAGATTACACCACGTGTTGCAGGTTTCGGACGAGGGAAGAAAATGCCATGCTGGTACGTCTTCTCTGATGGGCGGACATGAGCGCTTCGGACGGGAACCTTCGTGATCAGATCATCGAGCTGTTGCCGCGTCTGCGGCGATTCGCGCGCACGCTCGCGCGCAATCCGCACGACGCCGACGATCTCGTGCAGATCGCCATCGAGCGGGCCCTCGCGCACGCTGCCCAGCTGCGCGCGGACGGCTCGGTGGCGGCGTGGCTGTATGGAATTGTGCGCAACGCGTGGATCGACGAGCACCGCAGCCGCCGTCGCCGCGAGTCGCTCGGCGACGCCGTACCCGCCGCCGAGAACGTGGGCGATCCGGCTGCGGGCTCGCCCGAGGAACTGCTGTGCGTGCAGGACGCGCTCGAGCGGCTCGCCGATGAGCAGCGGCTCGCCGTCAGCCTGGTGCTCATCGAAGGCTTGTCCTACAAGGAGGCCGCCGCGGTCATGAACGTGCCGATCGGAACCCTCACGAGCCGTCTGGCCCGGGCGCGCGAGACGCTCCAGAGTCTCTTGTCGGACGCTGCGGGAGAGCCGCTGTGAGATTTTCCGACGAAGTGCTCATGGCCTACGTGGACCGCGAACTCGATGCCCCGACTCGAGCGGCCGTCGAGGCGGCGATGGCCGAGGATCCCGAGCTCGCGCGGCGGATCGCGGCCGAGCGTGCGCTGCGCGAGCGGCTGCGCGCAGCGTTCGATCCGCTGCTCGATGAGCCGGTTCCGGCGTACCTGCTGCAGCTGGCGCGTACCGCCGAGCAACGCAGTGCGCACACCCCGGCGCCGCTTGCGCGCGCGCGCACGGGCCGGAGCATGTGGCGGGAAGGATTGGCGCTCGCGGCCAGCCTGCTCGTCGGCGTGCTGTTCGGCCATTGGGTGCTGCGCGGCGCAGGACTCGGACCGGTGGTCACCCGCGCCGGACAGATGGTGGCCCGCGGGCCGCTCGCCCAGGCGCTCACCGGGCAACTCGCCGCCAACCAGAGCGCAACGGCTGCAGTGCGGATCGGGATCAGCTTCCGTTCCAACGCGGGACAGTACTGCAGGACATTCTCCCTGCGTGCGCCGCGGCTGGCGGGGCTCGCCTGCCGCGCCGGCGGCCAATGGCAGGTGCAGGTGCTTACCCGGGCCGAGGGGCCCGCCGCGGCTGCCGGTCACTACCGCGAGGCGGCCTCGTCCATGCCGCCGGCGGTGGTGGCCGCGGTGAGCGCGGAGATCTCCGGCTCACCGCTCGATGCGCGCGCCGAGGCGGCCGCCCGCCGGCGCGGCTGGGTGCCCTAGCCGCCGCGTCTAGAACCGGCCGCTCTGAAAGTCCTGGAAGGCCTGCATGAGCTCCTCGCGGGTGTTCATCACGAACGGTCCGTACTTGGCCACCGGCTCGCGCAGCGGGCGGCCCGCCACCAGAATGACCCGCGTGGTTGCGGCAGCTCGCCCCTCGAGCGTGACCGCGCCGCCCTCGGTGAGCACGGCGAGGTCATGGGCTTTGGCCGTGCTCGCCGCCTCGCCCTCGCCGATGCGCGCCGATCCTTCGTAGACATACACGAACGCGGCGTGCCCGGCGGGCAGCGGGTGGGTGAAGACTTCGCCCTCGGGCAGCTCGATGTCCAGATAAGTCGGATCGGTCGCCGGCTGTGCGATCGGGCCGGTGATCCCGCCCAGCGTTCCGGCGATGACCTTCACGCTCGCGCCGCCCGACTGCAGCTGCGGGATCTTCTCCGGTCCGAACTCCTGATAGCGCGGCGCGGTCATCTTCTCGCGCGCCGGCAGGTTGATCCACAGCTGAAAGCCCCGCATGCGTCCTTCCTGCTGTTCCGGCATCTCCGAGTGCACGATGCCGCGTCCCGCGGTCATCCACTGGACGCTGCCCGGCACGAGCACGCCCTCGTGGCCGTGGTTGTCCCGGTGTCGCATGCGCCCGTTGAGCATGTACGTGACCGTCTCGAATCCGCGGTGCGGATGGTCGGGAAAGCCGGCGATGTAGTCGCCGGGATTGTCGGTGCCGAACTCATCGAGCATCAGGAACGGATCGAGGTCCGGCAGCTGCGGCTGACCGATTACGCGCGTCAGTTTGACGCCGGCGCCATCGGAAGTCGGCATGCCGCGCACCAGGCGCGCAACGCCGCGAGTCGAAGAGGTGTTCATTGCGTTCTCCGCGGTGAGTGGATGATGGGTCGCGCGCCTCAGGCCGCCAGCTGGGCCACTTCGGCCGCCGCCGCCGAAATCGCCGCCTGCCGCTGGTCCGGGCTGATGTTAACCCCCTCGGCGCGCACGAAAGTCACCTCGGTGATGCCGAGGAAGCCGAATACGCCGCGCAGGTAGCTCTCCTGGTGCTCGAGCGCCGCGGCCGGGGACTGTGGGCCGTAGAACCCGCCGCGCGAGGAGGCGACAATGACCTTCTTGCCGGCGGCGAGGCCCTGCGGACCGCTCTCGGTGTAGCGGAAGGTCTTGCCGGCCACACAGATCCGGTCGATCCATGCCTTCAGCTGCGAGGAAATCGTGAAGTTGTACATGGGCGCGCCGACGACCAGGATATCGGCGGCGAGGAAGTCCTCGAGCGCCTCACGGCCGCGTTCAAGATCGCGCAGGACGGTGGCGGACTCGAGGGTCGCGCCCTGAGCGGCGGCGAGGTGAGCCCCGGACAGATGCTCGAGGGGCTCGGCCCCGAGGTCCGTGTAGCGCACCTCGATGCCGGGGTGGGCGTCGCGCACTCGCGCGACGATGATCCCCGTCAATTGCCGGCTGACGGAGTTCTGGCCGAGAATGCTGGTGTCGATGTGGAGTAGTTTCATGAGGCGGCCTCGGTATGGTATAAAATAAGTACCAAGGCTAAGTATGTAAGTCCGCGCGGTGCGAACACAAGAAGGCACAGCCATGCGACAGAGTGAAACCGGCGTAACCCAGAGTGTCCCGGAGCACGCGGGCGGACAATGTCCCCAGAGCGCCGAGTGTCCCAAAATCAGTCAGGTGCTGGCGCGCGTGGGGGAGAAGTGGAGCGTGCTGATCATCATCATGCTCGCCGAGGGGCCGCGCCGCTTCTCGGACCTCAAGCGCGCCATCGGCGGTATCTCCCAACGCATGCTGACTCTGTGCCTGCGCGGATTGGAGCGGGACGGGCTCGTCAAGCGCACCGTCTTTCCGGTTGTGCCGCCGCGCGTGGAGTACGAGTTGACCGCCCTAGGACAGTCGCTGCGTGAGCCGGTGACGCTGCTCGCCAACTGGGCCAAGGGGCATCTGGCCGAACTCGATGCGGCCCGCGAGGCATTCGATCAGCGCGAGGCAAGCGCGCAGCGCCAGCGTGAGGATTCCCGTGAGTGGAGCACGCCGGCGCGCGTCAGCGGCACCGCGCACGGAGCGAGCACACCGCGCCGCTAGGATTTGCTCGCGTGCCGCGCCCGCAGCTCCAGGGCGATGCGCTCGAGCGACAGCCCGCGGCTCTTCAGCAGCAGCGCCAGGTGGTAGAGAAGATCGGCGGATTCGGCCACGAGCTTCTCCTCGCCCTCGCAGACCGCGGCGAGCGCCACCTCCAGCCCTTCCTCCCCGACCTTCTGGGCCATGCGGTTGACGCCCTGGGCGAACAGTCGGGCCGTGTAACTGCCTTCGGGACGCGCGGCGATGCGCTCGGCGATCACCGCTTCGAGCTCGGTGAGAAAGGTGAGCGGCGCACGCGGTTCGCCGAAGCAGCCGCGCGTGCCGAGGTGACACACCGGTCCGAGCGGCCGGGCGGTGATCAGGAGTGCGTCGCGGTCGCAGTCGGTGCGCGCCTCGATGAACTCCAGGGTGTTGCCGGAGGTCTCGCCTTTTTCCCACAGCTGTGCACGGCTGCGGCTGAAGAACACCACGCGGCCGCGCTTGAACGTTTCCGCGAGCGCCTCGCGATTCATGTACCCGAGCATGCGCACTCCGCCTGCGGCGTCGGTGACGATCGCCGGCAGCAACCCGCCTTGTTTGTCGAAGTCGAGCCGCTCGATGTCGGCGGGGGTGAGCGGCGCGCCGGGCGCGGGGTGTTCGGTCATGGACGCACCTCGATGCCGGCGGTACGCAGCGCGCGTTTCAGCTCGGCAATGGCGATGATACCGTTGTGGAACACACTGGCGGCGAGCGCGGCGTCGACGCCGGCCTCGCGGAACGCAGCGGTGAAATGCTCAATTGCGCCGGCGCCGCCGGAGGCGACGAGGGGCACGCGGCACACGGCGCGCACGGCGCGCAGCTGCTCGATGTCGTAACCGCTGCGCACCCCGTCGCTGCCCATGCAGTTGAGCACGATCTCCCCGGCGCCGCGCTCCTGCACCTCGCGCACCCATTGGAGCACGTCCCGGCCGGACTCGCGCGTGCGCGTCGGATCGCCCGTGAACTGGTAGGCCCTGTAGCCCTCGGCGGTGAGCTCGCTGTCGATGCCGACGACGACGCACTGCGCACCGAAGCGCCGGCTGAGCGCATCGATCAGGCCCGGATCGGCGAGCGCCGGGGAGTTGACCGAGACTTTCTCCGCCCCGGCGTTCAGCACCGCCTCGGCGTCGGCCACCGAGCGGATGCCGCCGGCCACGCAGAAGGGGATGTCGAGCACCTGCGCCACGCGGCGCACCCAGCTGCGATCGACCGAGCGGCCTTGCGGGCTTGCCGTGATGTCGTAGAACACGAGCTCATCTGCGCCCTCGTCACGATAGCGTTGCGCGAGCGTCATGATGTCCCCGACCACCCGGTGGTCGCGGAATCTCACGCCCTTGACGACCTGGCCGTCGCGAACGTCTAGGCAGGGGATGATGCGTCGGGCAAGAATACGGCCAACTCCTCTGCGGGAATACGGTGCTCGAGCAGCGCCTTGCCGCTGACTGCGGCCGCGACGCCGCATTGCGCGAGCCTGCGCAGATCCTGCGCATCGCGCACGCCGCCGGAGGCCTGCCAGGCGAGTTGCGGAAAGCGCGCGCGCGCAGCCGCATACAGCTCGAGATTCGGGCCGGCAAGCGCGCCATCACGCGCAATGTCGGTGCACAGCACATGTTTGACCGCGCTGGGCGGATAACGGTTCAGAGCCTCCCACAGGCTCACAGCCCCGGCTTCGCGCCAGCCGCGCGTGTGCACCTGCGGCTGTCCGTGCGTATCGAGGCGTACGTCGAGCGCGAGGCAGATGCGCTCGGGACCGAAGCGCCCGAGCCACTCGATCACCTGCTCGGCTCGCTCCACCGCTGCGCTGCCGATCACGACGCGGGCGACGCCTGCACCGAGCAGCTCCTCGATGAGCGCTGCCGAGCGGATGCCGCCGCCGACCTGCAGCCGCACGCCCGGCTGGGCGGCCATGGCGCCGATGACGGCGCGGTTCGCGAGCACGCCGTCGCGCGCGCCGTCGAGATCGACGACGTGCAGCCAGCTCGCCCCGAGGGCGCGATAGCGCCCAAGCAGCTCGAGCGGCTCGTGCGGGTAGCGGGTCTCGGCGTCGAAGTCGCCTTGATACAGGCGCACGCAGCGGCCGGCGCGCAGGTCGATTGCGGGGATCAGCAGCATGGATCTACAGGCTCAGAAAGTTGGCGAGCACGCGCGCGCCGCTCGCGGCTGAGCGCTCGGGGTGGAATTGCACGCCGCAGAAGTTGCCGCGCCGGACCACCGCCGAGAGCCGCTCGCCGTACTCGACCGGGGCGAGCGTAAAGGCGCCGAGTGGTGCGGCGTAGCTGTGCACGAAATAAAAATACGACTGCGGATCGAGACCCGCGAGCAGCGGATCGGATTGGAGCGTCGTGAGACGGTTCCAGCCCATGTGCGGCACCGGACGCGCGACACTCGGCTCGAGGCGGCGCACGACGCCGGGCAGGATTGCGAGGCACTCGGTCTCGCCCTCGGCGGAATGCTCGAACAGCAGCTGCATGCCAAGGCAGATGCCGAGCACGGGCTGGGTGAGCGTCGGCAGCAGCCGTGCCAGGCCTGCGGCGCGCAGCCGCCGCATCGCCTCAGACGCCGAGCCGACGCCAGGCAACACGACGCGCTCGGCAGCAGCGATCTCGTGCGCATCGGCGCTCACGCGCGCCGTGGCTCCGAGCCGTTCGAATGCGAACTGCAGGGAGGCGAGATTGGCACCGCCGCTGTCGATGATGACCGTGCCGGTCACAAGGTGCCCTTGGTGCTCGGCAGCGTCTCGCTCTCGCGGCGCAGCGCCTGGCGCAATGCCCGGCCGACGCCCTTGAAGCAGCCCTCGACCATGTGATGGCTGTTCTCGCCGTTGACGCTCACGTGGATCGCCGCGCCGAGGGCCTCGGCGAGCGAGCGGAAGAAGTGGGGCACGAGCTCGGTGGGCAGTCCGCCGACCTGCTCGCGCCCGAAGTGGCCCTCGAAGCGGCTGAAGGCGCGCCCGGACAGATCGATTGCGACCTGCGCCTGCGCTTCGTCCATCGGCAGCAGAAACCCGTAGCGGGCGATGCCGACCTTGCCGCCGAGGGCGCTGCGCAGCGCCTCACCGAGCGCGAGCGCGCAGTCCTCGACGGTATGATGCTCGTCGATGTGCAGATCGCCTTTGCAGGCGAGCTCGAGCGCGAAGCCGCCGTGCGCGGCGAGCTGCTCGAGCATGTGGTCGAAGAAGCCGATGCCGCTCGCGATGCGCACCGGCCCGGCGGCATCGAGATCGACACGCACCTCGATGTCGGTCTCGCGCGTGCGCCGCTCGATCCGCGCGCGGCGCGCCGTCAGCTCCGCCACCGCCGCCGGCCAGGTTTCATGCGGCGCGCCCTCGTGGCGCACGCGCACGCCGCGCACGCCGAGATTGGCGGCGAACTGCAGATCCGTGTCGCGATCGCCGATGACGGCGCTCGCGGCAAGATCGACCCGCTCGGCGCGGATGTACTCCGCGACGAGCGCCGTGTTCGGCTTGCGGCAGGCGCAGCCGTCGGCCGGAAAGTGCGGGCAGACGAAGACCGCATCGAACGCGATGCCCTGGCTCGCGAAGGTGTCGAGCACGAACTGGTGCGCCGTCTCGAACTGCGCACGGGGGAAGGACGGGGTGCCCAGACCGTCCTGGTTGGTCACCATCACCAGACGGAAGCCGCGGCGCCTCAGCGTGGCGAGGGCGGCGAATACCCCGGGCATAAAGCGCACTTTTTCCAGCGCATCGACCTGGTGATCGGCGGGCTCCTCGATGAGCGTACCGTCGCGGTCGATGAACAGCGTTGCGGCCGGTGAGTTCACGACCAGGCCTCGAGCAGCCGTGTGTTCTGCTCCGGCGTGCCGACGCTGATGCGCAGCGCGCGGCCGAGCCCGGGATAGGCGCGCGCATCGCGCACGAGGAGCCCCGCCGCCGCGGCACGCTCGAGCGCCGTGGCCGCTTCGGTGAACTCGGCCAGGATGAAGTTCGCATCGCTCGGCCATAGGCGCGTGATCCGGGCCAGCGCGGCGAGCTCGCGCTCGAGGCGCGAGCGCTCACGCAGCAGTGTGGCGAGCTGCGCGCGGCCGGCTTCGAGCGCCTGCGGCGCCAGGCGCTCGAGCGCCGCCGCGACAGTGAGCCTCGGGATGGCGTACGGCGGGATGATCTTGCGCAGCAGCGCGATCACCTGCGGATCGGCGAGCAGTGCCCCGCAGCGCGCCCCCGCCAGGCCGTAGGCCTTCGAGAGCGTGCGCAGCACCGCGAGGTTGGGGTACTCGCGCAGCTGCTGCGCGAGGCTCGCGCGGCCGGAGAACTCCAGATACGCCTCATCGACCACCACGAGTGCGCGCCCCGCAAGCTCCCCGGCGATGCGCAGCATCGAGCGCTCCTCGAGCAGGTTGCCGGTGGGGTTGTTCGGCGAGCACAGAAACACCAGCTTGGTCGCGCCGGTGCAGCGCGCGAGCACGGCGTTCGCATCGAGCGCGAAGCCTTGCTCCGGCAGGAGCGGCGCTTCGAGGACTGCGGCCCCCTGAATCCGGGCCGACACCGCGTACATGCCGAAGGTGGGCGGGCAGATGAGCACCGCGTCCTCGCCGGCGCGGCAGAATGCCCGGCAGAGCAGATCGATCGCCTCGTCGCTGCCGCGTCCGAGCAACACTCTGTCCGGCTCGACGCCGTAGAGCGCAGCGAGCCGCTCGAGCAGTTCGCGCGGCTGAGGCTGCGGGTAGCGGTTCAGGCCGTTGCGGGCATCGCCGCCGGCCGGATCCCACGGCAGCTCGTTGGCGTGCAGCCGCTCGAGCTCCGGGCGCCACGCCGCATGCTCGTAGACGCGCAGCGCCACGATGTCCGGACGGGCCAGCTCGTTCACCCAGCTCATGCGCGTGCTCCGGGGACGGCCGGCTCGAGGGCGCTGTCCGCCTCGAGCGCCTGCAGACGGCAGGTGACGGCGGCCGCGTGCGCATCCAGGCCCTCGAGCCGAGCCAGGGTGACCGCGGTGGGACCGAGGGCGCGCAGCCCGGCCGGAGTGAGCTCCTGCACGGTGATGCGCTTGAGGAAATCGGCGACCCCGAGGCCGCTGTAGGCGCGGGCGTACCCGTAGGTCGGCAACACGTGATTGGTGCCCGAGCAGTAATCGCCCATCGGCTCCGGCGACCAGGCTCCGAGGAACACCGAGCCGGCGTTGACGATGCGCCTGAGCAGCGCGCGCGGCTCGCGCACCTCGAGGATCAGGTGTTCGGCGGCGTACGCATTGGCCACCGCCACGGCCGTATCGAGGTCCTCGACGAGCAGAGCGCGGCATGCGGTGAGGGACTTGGCGAGAATGGCGCGCCGCGAGAGCGCGGCGGCCTGCGTCACGAGGGCCGCATCGACCGAGTGTGCGAGCGCGGCGCTCGGAGTGACGAGAATCGCCTGGGCGTTCGGGTCGTGCTCGGCCTGCGCCAGAAGGTCCGCGGCGACGAAATCCGCGCGCGCCGTCTCATCGGCGAGCACCATGACCTCGGACGGTCCGGCCGGCATGTCGCACGCCGCGCCGAGCGGATCGGCCGCGACGGTCTGCTTGGCGGCCGTGACCCAGGCGTTGCCGGGGCCGAAGACCTTGTCCACCTTGGGAATGCTCTGCGTGCCGTAGGCGAGGGCGGCGATGGCCTGCGCGCCGCCGACCTTGAACACCTGATCGACGCCGCACAGCTCGGCGGCCACGAGCACCGCCGGATGCGCCCGCCCGGAGCGGTCCGGCGGCGTGCACAGCACCCGCTGCGGGCAGCCGGCGATGCGCGCCGGCACGGCGAGCATCACGACGGCCGAGGGCAGCGGCGCGGAGCCGGCCGGCACGTACAGGCCGACTGCGCTGATCGGCCGGTACAGCCGCTCGCAGCGCACGCCCGGAGAGGTCTCGATGCTCAGGGCCTCAAGGCCGTGGGCGCGGTGAAAGCGCTCGACGTTGTCGATCGCCCGCTCGAGCGCCGCGCGCTCCGGCGCCGCGAGTGCGCGGCGCGCCGCGGCGAACTCCTCGGCCCCGACACGCAGCTCGGGGAGCTCGACGCCATCGAAGCGGCGCGTGTACTCGCGCAGGGCGTCATCGCCGCGCGCGCGCACCGCTTCGATCACTTCGTGCACGAGGCTCTCGATGCCGCCGCGGGCCTGCTGCACGGGTCGCTCGAGCGCCGCGCGCCGCTCGCTCTCGCCGAGGCGGCTCCATTCCAGAATGCGCATGGTGTTATGCCAGCATCTTTTCCACGGGCAGCACGAGCAGCGCGCTCGCGCCGGCCTTCTTCAGCCGCTCGAGGGTTTCCCAGAACACGTTCTCGCGGCACACCGCGTGCACCGCCACTTTGTCGGGCGAGCCCTCGAGCGGAATGATGGTCGGGAACTCGCTGCCGGGCAGGAGCCTGCGGATCTCATCGAGCGCCGCGCGCGGGGCGTGCAGCATGATGTATTTGCTCTCGCGCACCTGCTGCACGCCATCGAGGCGCATCACCAGCCGCTCGACCCACTCGTTCTTCAGCGGCGGCAGGGCGAGCGGCGTGCGGATCAGCACCGCGTGGCTCTCGAGCACGGTCTCGACCTCGCGCAGGTGATTGGCCTGCAGCGTCGAGCCGGTCGAGACCAGATCGCAGATCAGATCGGCCCGGCCGAGGCGCGGGGCGATCTCGACCGCGCCGGAGAGCGTGACGATCTCGGCGCTGATGGCGCGCTCGCGCAGGTAGTTCTCGAGCAGGTACGGGTAGGTGGTGGCGATGCGCTTGCCCTCGAGGCTGCGTGCGCCGTCAAACGTCTGGCCTTCGGGGACCGCGAGGCAGAGCCGGCAGCGCCCGAAGTCGAGGGTGCGCACCGACTGGAATCGGGCCGGATGGCCGCGCGCGGCGAGCTCCAGACGCTTCTCCTCAAGCACGTTCAGTCCGACCAGCCCGAGGTCGCAGACGTCCTCCTGCACCAGGTCGGGGATGTCGTCATCGCGCACGAACAGCACATCGAGCGGCATGTTCTCTCCGAACGCCATGAGCTGATCCTTGCCACGGGAGATCTTCAGTCCGCAGCGCGCGAGGATATCGAGCGAGGGGTCGGTCAGCCGGCCGGATTTCTGGATCGCGAGCTTCAGACGCGGCTCATCCATTGCGCGACCCCTCCCGGCGGCGTGCCTGAGCGCGGGCGCGTCCCGGCGCCGGCGGCTCGGCGGTGGCGGCGGCCGATGCCGCGGCGCGCGCCGCGTGCAGGTGCCACTTGCCGAGGCGCTGGGCCACGAGGCCGTAGCCGCCGTTGCCGGTGGCGAGAAAGCGCGCCACCCGGCCTATGGTGGTGACGCTGACGCCCGTGAGGTGGTGGATCTCCCGATACGGCAGGCCGCGGTTGAGATAGTCGACCACCGACCATCGGTCGGCCATCGCCTGCAGCTCCGCGGGCGTGCACAGGTCGCGGAAGAACGCGCGGACCTCCTCGGCATCGCGCAGCGCGGCGATGGCGGTGTAGAGATTGCGCTCGGCGAGCGCTTCCTGGCGGGGGGTGAGGCTGCGATGGGTTTTCATGCCGGTCAACTGTAATAGCGTGCTAGCACAGTAGCACGATGGAGCGGATATTGCGAGCGCGCGAGGAGGCTCGATGGGCCGAACCGCGCCCGGGGGCGGGGCGCCCGGCCCTCGAGCCAATTTGGGCGCAAGCGTGGGGGTGATCATTCGCGCTTCCCGGGCCGGACTGCCCGGCGGGGCACCCTTGGGTTTCGATTACCGCTCGTGGGCACAGACAGGAATCGCCCCGAAATGAGGAGTGCAGGCGCCGCCGCCCAGGCGGGGCGGCGGCGGGGAGGGGCCGGGGCGCTCGCTTGACCGGCCGCGCGCCGAGCCCCTACACTGCACGCACTCATCGAGACCGGCTGAGGGATAGGCCCTTAGACGCCGGGGCAACCGCCAGACCCAACCAGTCTGTAAAGGTGCCAACTCCTGCGATGCGCCGTGCCGCCCCTGGGCAGCGAGCGCATCGACAGATGAGCGAACTGCGAAGCTCCGCGCCCCTGGCGCGGGGATGGTCGCAGCCCGCCCGCCAGGCCCCTGGTGGGACGCTCCGCAAGAGTGCTCGGTGAGCCGAGAGGAATGCGGAGCCATCCATGAATGCCATTGCCGAGGTTCGCCCGATCGAGCCGGAACACCCCCTGCGGTGTGGGCCGGCCGAGACCGTGCGTGAGGGCTTTTTCGAGATTCCCGGGGGGCTGTCCCTGCATCACGGCGGGAGACTGCCGACGGTGCGCGTCGCCTGGCGGCTCGCCGGTGCGGCCAGCGCGCCCGTCGTCTGCGCCCTCGGAGGAATCTCCGCGACCCGCCGGGTCTGCCTGACCGAGCAGCCGCGCCAGAGCTGGTGGGCGGAGGTCGCCGGACCCGGACGCGCGCTCGATACCGAGCGCTGCCGGGTGCTGAGCTTCGATTATCTCGGCGGCAGCGGCGAGACGAGCGGGCCGCTCGCCGGGGAGCGCTTCCCGAGCATCTCCACCTACGATCAGGCCGAGGTGCTCGCGCGCCTGATGGACCACCTCGGCCTGGCGAGCCTGCGGGCGATCGCCGGCGGCTCCTACGGCGGCATGGTGGCGCTCGCCTTCGGCGAGCGCTTCCCCGAGCGGGTCGGACGGCTGATCGTGTTGTGCGCCACGGACCGTCCGCATCCGCTGGGCACGGCCTGGCGCTCCGTGCAGCGGGACATCGTGCGCTTCGGCATCGAGGCGGGCCAGCCGACGCAGGCGCTGGCGCTGGCGCGCTCGCTCGCGATGTCGACCTACCGCAGCGGCGAGGAGTTCGCGGCCCGGTTCGCCGGTCCCGCCACGTTCGAGCAGGGCCGCGCCCGCTTTCCGGTGGAGCGCTATCTGGCCGCGCGCGGCGCGGACTATGCCGCACAGCACCGCCCCGAGGCGTTCCTGTGTCTGTCCGAGTCGATCGACCTGCACCGCGTCGAGGCGAGCCGCATCTGCGTGCCGACCGCGGCGGTGGCGGTGCGGGAGGACATGCTCGTGCCGCTCACCGAGGTGCGTGCTATGGTCGCGCGGCTGCATGCGGCGCGCCTGCACGAGATCTCCTCGATCTACGGCCACGACGCCTTTCTCAAAGAACCCCAACAGCTCCGCGGCGTGTTCGCCCCGGTGTTCGAGACCCCCTGAATGAGCCAACCGACCGATACGAAGTCCCAGATCACCCGCACCGTGCGCGCGGGACTGGAGTCCGACCCCCTCACCGGCGCGGTCGTCCCGCCGATCCACTTGAGCTCGACGTTCGCGTTCCGCGGCTTCGGCGAGAAGGGCCGCTACGACTACACCCGCTCCGGCAACCCCACTCGCGATCTGCTGTGCGCGGCGCTCGCCGACCTCGAAGGCGGCGCCGGCGCCGTGGTCACCGCCACGGGCATGGCCGGCATCACGCTCACCGGTTATCTGGTGCCGGCCGGCGCGCGCATCGTCGCGCCGCACGATTGTTACGGCGGTACCTACCGTCTGCTCGATGCCTGGCGGCGGCGCGGTGAGCGGCAGGTGGTGTTCGTGGACTACGCGGATGATGCGGCGCTGAAGGCCGCGCTGGGCGAGCCGACCGCGCTGCTGTGGATCGAGACACCGAGCAATCCGCTGCTGCGCATCACGGACATCGAGCGCGTCGCCGCGCTCGGGCATGCCTCCGGCGCGAAGGTGGTGGTGGACAACACGTTTCTCTCGCCGGCCTGGCAGCAGCCGCTTGCCCTCGGCGCCGATGTCGTCGTGCACTCCACGACCAAGTACCTCAACGGCCACAGCGATGTGGTCGGCGGCGCGGTGGTGGCGCGCGAGAAGTCCGTGCATGAGGAGCTCGCCTGGTGGGCCAATTGCCTGGGGCTGACCGGCTCGCCGTTCGACAGCTTTCTCACGCTGCGCGGCCTGCGCACGCTGCATGCGCGGCTCGAGCACCACGGGCGCAACGCGCAGGGGCTCGCCGAGTGGCTGAGCGCCGAGCGCGGGGTCGCCAAGGTCTACTATCCGGGGCTGAGGAGCCACGCCGGCCACGAGGTGGCCTGCCGCCAGCAGCGCGGCTTCGGCGCGATCGTGACGCTGGAGCTCGCCGGCGGGCTGCCCGCCGTGCGCGCCTTCACCGAGGCGCTGGAGTATTTCTCGCTGGCCGAGTCCCTCGGCGGCGTCGAGAGTCTCGTGGCGCACCCGGCCACCATGACGCACGCGGCGATGGATCCGGCGGCGCGCGCCAAGGCGGGGCTCACCGACGGGCTCATTCGCCTGTCGGTGGGCATCGAGGCGCTGGAGGATCTGCGGGCGGACCTCGCTGCGGGCCTGGCGCGCGCACGCGCAGTCTAGGCGGACGGCGATAGCCGTCTAGCTGGCGCCGATGCGCACGATCTTGGCGCGCAGGGTATAGGTCGGCGTATCGCGCTGCAGAATCAGGAAGATGCCGTAGGCGGTGAGGTAGGTCACGCGGTTGCGCGACCTGACGAGGCCATCGCGCCTGATCGTGCACTCGAGATTGAGCGCACGGCCCGGCAGCTGCGCGAGCAGTCTGCGCGCCGGATAGTATCGTCTGCCCGCCTTGCAGGTGTCGCTCGTGCGCCGACGCAACCAGCGCACCGTCATCCGGTACGTGTGGTGCGGCAGCGGATGCGCCACGCCCGGCGTCAGGCCGGTGAGCTGCTGCAGCCGCATCGGGGCGCGCACGAAGGCGGCGCGCTCCCTGAGGTGCTGGTGCTCGACGCTCAGCAGCCCGAGGTAGCTGAGGTTCAGGTTGAGCGCCACCGGGATCGAGTTGACCGCGATCTGCTCGCGGTCCTCGAGATACCCGTGACCGATGTTGGTGAGCGTATCGGTGACGCGGGTGTGTATGTTGACGTTGCGGTACGTGGCGTGCCGAACGAACTGCCGTGTCACGACGAGCCGGTGGAAGGGCAGGCTGACCGCTCCGGCGCGTGCGATCGCGGCGCGCACTGCCGCAGGCAGCCGTGCAGGAGCGAAGTGCCGGGCCAGGTAGGCCTGTGGGTGCCGCGTGACTACCGCGATCCTCACGAAGGAGGGGTGCGGGCCGGGGAGCATGGCGCGGGGCGGGGCGGTCCGGACGGTCGGACTCGTCGCCGCACAGGCGCTCAGCCCAAGTGCGCTGAGCGCGGTGCACCAGGGACCCACATGCTGCCTCATCGCCGCTCTCCTCATCGGCGGGCGCTTGGCCGCCTCAGATCGGCCGATGATACCTCACAGCCTCGCCAGGACCGCCTCTGCGGCCTCGCGCGTCGAGACCGCCCCTGCTGCTGCGGCGCCGGCGACATCGGGCGTGAGCGCCCCGGCGCTGATGGCGGCTGAGACGGCCGCCTCGAGCGCGTCGGCTTCGGCGGTGAGGCCGAGGGAGTGCCTGAGCAGCAGCGCGGCGCTGAGCAGCGTTCCGTAGGGGTTGGCGATGCCTCGGCCGGCGATGTCCGGCGCCGAGCCGTGAATCGGCTCGTACAGCCCGCGCGTGCCCTCCCCGAGGGAGGCCGACGGCAGCAGACCGAGCGAGCCGGCGAGCATCGAGGCCTCGTCGGTGAGGATGTCGCCGAACATGTTCTCGGTCACGAGCACGTCGAAGTCGCGTGGCCGGCGGATCAGGTGCATGGCGGCGGCGTCGACCAGCATGTGCTCGAGCGACACGTCGGGGAATTCCTCGCGCATCACCCGGCTCGTCACCTGACGCCACAGGCGCGAGGTCTCGAGCACGTTCGATTTGTCGATCGACACCAGCTTCCTGCGCCGCTGCTGCGCCAGGCGTGCCGCGCAGCGCACGATGCGCTCGATTTCCGCGACGGTATAGGTGCACACGTCGGTGGCGGAATCCGCCTCGCGGCGCTTCTCGCCGAAGTAGATCCCGCCGGTGAGTTCGCGCACGAAGATCAGGTCGACGCCCTGCAGAACCTCGCTCTTGAGGCTCGAGGCGCCGAGCAGGGCCGGGTGCACCTTGACGGGCCGCAGGTTCGCATACACCCCGAGTGCGCGGCGCAGCCCGAGCAGACCCTGCTCGGGACGCACCTTGGCCTCCGGCGCCGACCATTTCGGGCCGCCGATCGCCCCGAGCAGCACGGCGTCGGCCCTGAGGCATGTCTCGAGCGTCGGCTCCGGCAGTGGATTGCCGGTCAGATCGATGGCCGCGCCGCCGAAGGGCAGCTCGGTGAGCGTGAAGGTGTGTCCGTGGCGCTTCTCGAGCGCGCGCAGCGCGCGCACGGCCTCGGCGGTGACCTCCGGGCCGATCCCGTCGCCCGGCAGTACGGCGATGTGCGCCTTCACGCCGGGGCCCGGAGCGTTTCGTACGCGGCGATCTCAGCTTCGCGGCCGAGCAGGAAGCCGAGCTCATCGACCCCGTTCATCAGGCAGTAGCGCGCGAACGGCTCGAGCGGGAAGCGCGCCGTCTCGCCGGTGGGCAGAGTCAGGCTCGTCGTGTCGAGGTCGATCGTGACTTCGGCGCCCGGGTGCTCGAGCAACCAGCGGTGCGTGCTCGGCTCGACGATCACCGGCAGCAGGCCGTTCTTCAGCGCGTTGTTGCGGAAGATATCGGCGATCTGCGTGCTCACCACGGCGCGCAGGCCGAAGTCGGTGAGCGCCCAGGGCGCATGCTCGCGCGAGGAGCCGCAGCCGAAGTTGTTGCCGGCCACGAGGATGCTGCTGCCGCTCGATTGCGGCTGGTTGAGCACGAAGTCCGCGCGCGGCGCGCCGTCGGGGCCGAAGCGCCAGTCGGCGAACAGGTGCCGGCCGAGCCCTTCGCGGGTGGTGGTGGTGAGGAAGCGCGCCGGGATGATCTGATCGGTGTCGATGTCATTCACCGCCAGCACGACGGTGCGCGAGCGCAGGGTGCGGATCGGCTCCATTACAGCAGCTCCCTCGGGTCGGTGATGCGCCCGCGCACGGCGCAGGCCGCGGCGGTGAGCGGGCTGGCGAGCAGGGTGCGGGCTCCGATTCCCTGCCGCCCCTCGAAGTTGCGGTTGCTGGTGCTGACGGCATAGTGGCCCTTGGGCACCAGATCGCCGTTCATCCCGAGGCACATCGAGCAGCCCGACTCGCGCCACTCGGCGCCCGCCTCGATGAAGATCCGGTCGAGCCCCTCGGCCTCGGCCTCGCGCTTGACCTGCTGCGAGCCCGGCACCACCAGCATGTGCACTCCGGAGGCCACCTTGCGGCCGCGCAGCACCGAGGCGGCCGTGCGCAGGTCCGAGAGACGCCCGTTGGTGCAGCTGCCGATGAACACCACGTTCACCGGATGCTCCTGGATGCGCTCCCCGGGGGCGAAGCCCATGTAGGCGAGCGATTTGGCGAACACCGCATCGCCGGTGCGCTCGGGAATCGTCCCGCCGACCGCCATCACCATGCCGGGATTGGTGCCGTAGGTCACCATCGGCTCGAGCGTCGCGGCGTCGATGTCGATCTCACGATCGAAGCGCGCGCCGGGGTCGCTCGGCAGCTGCCGCCACGCCTCGAGCGCGGCCTCCCAGGCCCCGCCCTGCGGCGCGCGGGGCCGGCCGGCGAGATAGCGGAACGTGGTCTCGTCGGGGGCGATCATGCCGGCGCGCGCGCCGGCTTCAATGGACATGTTGCACACCGTCATGCGCTCGTCCATCTCGAGCGCGCGGATCGTCTCGCCGCGGTACTCGATGACGTGCCCGGTGCCGCCCGACACCCCGATCCGCCCGATGATGGCGAGGACGAGGTCTTTGGCGCCGACGCCGGCGGGGAGCTTGCCGTGCACGTTGACCGCGAGCGTGCGCGGCTTGCGCTGCAGCAGGCACTGAGTGGCAAAGACGTGTCCGACCTCGGTGGTGCCGATCCCGAAGGCGAGCGCGCCGAGCGCCCCATGGGTGCTGGTGTGGCTGTCGCCGCAGACGATGGTCTTGCCGGGCTGCGTCAGGCCGAGCTCCGGGCCGATGATGTGCACGATGCCCCGCCGCGCATCGCCCAGGCCGAGCAGCTCCACACCGAACGCCGCGCAGTTGCGCTCGAGCTCGCGCACCTGATGCGCGGCGGCCTCGACGCTGATCGGCGCGCCGCCGAAGACCTGTTCGGTGCGCGTCGGCGTCGAGTGATCCATGGTGGCGAAGGTCCGGTCGGGGCGGCGCAGGGGCAGGCCGCGCTCGCGCAGCACGGTGAACGCCTGCGGCGAGGTGACCTCGTGGATCAGATGCAGGTCGACGTACAGCACCGCCGGCGTGTCGGCGCTCTCGGGCAGCACCTCGTGGCTGCGCCAGATCTTCTCGAACAGCGTCAGGGGTGCGCTCATCAGCGCGCCGCCGCCGCCGGTGCGGCGCCCATGTCGATGTGATCGAGCCAGCCCCACTTGTCCGCGGTGGCCCCGGTGAACAGGCCGAAGAACGCCTTCTGCAGCGTCTCGGTGATCGGGCCGCGCTTGCCCGCCCCGACCGTGAGGCGGTCGACCGAGCGGATCGGGGTGATCTCGACCGCCGTGCCGGTGAAGAACGCCTCGTCGGCTATATAGAGGAGTTCGCGCGGAATGGCGCACTCGCGCACCTCGATGCCGCGCTCGCGGGCAAAGCGCATGACCGTATCGCGCGTGATGCCGCCGAGCACCGAGTGGGCGAGCGCCGGGGTGAGCAGCACGCCGTCCTTGACCAGAAACAGATTCTCTCCCGAGCCCTCGCTGAGGGTGCCGTCGGGCGCAAGTCCGATGCCTTCGTGAAAGCCGAGGCGGCGCGCCTCGGCGCCGATCAGCTGGCTCGAGAGGTAGTTGCCGCCGGCCTTGGCGAGCGCCGGCAGCGTGTTCGGGGCGACGCGGTGCCAGGAGGAGATGCACACGTCCACTCCCTGCTCCTCGCTCTCGTGGCCGAGGTACTTGCCCCATTCCCACGCGGCCACGGCGACTTCCGTCGGCGGCTCGTTCTTCGGCGTCACGCCGATCTCGCCGTAGCCGCGGAAGGCGACCGGGCGGATGTAGGCGCCCTTGGCGAGTCCGTTGGCGGCGATCACCTGCCGGCAGGCCTCATCGATCTGCCCGGGGGAGAACGGCAGGCTCATCCGGTAGATCTTCGCCGAGTCGAACAGCCGCCGGGTGTGCTCGCGCAGGCGGAAGATGGCCACGCCCTTGTGCGTCGCGTACGCACGCACTCCCTCGAACACCGAGGAGCCGTAGTGCAGCGCGTGCGAGAGCACGTGCACCGTGGCCTTCTCCCAGGGAACGAGCTTGCCGTTGAACCAGATGTACTGCGTGGCCGGAATGGGCATGAACAATCTCCCGTGGCGCGCTGCCAGTCAAAGCGTCGAAGCCGCGTGCGCCGCTGCGGTGCGCTCCTCATGCGAGCGGTTGCCCGCCGCTGCTGCCTGCTCGATGCGGTTGATCACCTCGAGGAACGCCTTGCTGCTCGATTCCACGATGTTGGTGCTCACGCTCGAGCCCCGATAAGTGCGCTGATTGTACTCCACGTACACGAGCGCCTCGCCCTGCGCGTCCTCGCCCTCGGTGACGCCGCGCACCTCGAATTTGCGCAGCATCACCCCGATGCCGGTGGCCGCCTCGATCGCCTTGAAGGCCGCATCGACCGGTCCGTCGCCCTCGGCGGTGTGCTCGATGAGCCGCCCGTCCGCGTGGCGCAGGCGCACCTTGGCGCTGGCCGCGCCCTGCGTCACCGCGTGCGTCTCCAGGCCGGCGAGGCTCCACGGGCCGGCCGCCGCGCCCTCGGCGCGCAGCACGAGCGCCTCGATGTCCCCGTCGAACAGCTCCTTCTTGCGGTCTGCGAGCGCCTTGAACTCCTCGAACACCTGGTTCAGCTCGCTCTCCTCGAGCTCGAAGCCGAGCGCCCGCACGCGCTCGCGGAAGGCGTGCCGCCCGCTGTGCTTGCCGAGGATCAGATGGCTGCGCGAGAGGCCGACGTCCTCCGGGCGCATGATCTCGTAGGTGGAGTAGTGCTTGAGCACCCCGTGCTGATGAATGCCCGCCTCGTGCGCGAAGGCGTTCTCCCCGACCACCGCCTTGTTGCGCGGCACCGGCATCGCGGTGATGCTCGAGACCAGGCGCGAGGTCGGATACAGCCGTGTCGTCTGGATCCCCGTGGTGACGTTGAAGAACGCCGCGCGCGTCTTCAGCGCCATCACCACCTCCTCGAGCGAGCAGTTGCCGGCGCGCTCGCCGATGCCATTGATCGTGCATTCGATCTGGCGGGCGCCGGCGACGACCGCCGTGAGGCTGTTCGCCACCGCCATGCCCAGATCGTCGTGGCAGTGCACCGAGAGGCGCACCCGCTCGATCCCCCGCACGTTCTTGCGCAGATAGCGGAACAGCTCGGCGAACTCATCCGGCACGGTGTACCCGACGGTATCGGGGATGTTCACCGTGCTCGCGCCGGCCTCGATCGCCGCCTCCACCACCTGCGCCAGGAACTCCAGCTCCGTGCGCGAGGCGTCCTCGGGGGAGAACTCCACGTCATCGCAGAGCTCCCGCGCCCGCTGCACGCCCTCGACGGCCGCGCGCAGGATCTGCTCCTCGGCCATGTTGAGCTTGTACTGGCGGTGGATGGCGCTGGTGGCGAGGAACACGTGCACGCGGCGCCGGGGCGCATCGGCGAGGGCGCGCGCGGCGAGCTCGATGTCCTCGCGGTTGCAGCGCGCAAGCGCCGCAATGATCGGACCGTGCACCTCGCGCGAGACCGCCTGCACGCTCTCCCAGTCCCCCTTGGAGGCGGCCGGGAAGCCCGCTTCGATCACATCGACGCCGAGCTCGGCGAGCGCGCGCGCCACGCGCAGCTTCTCCGGCCGCGTCATGCTGCATCCCGGGGCCTGCTCGCCGTCGCGCAGCGTGGTGTCGAAGATCAGTACTTTGTCGGGTTCGGCTGCCATGGAAGGATCTCCTGCGTAGCGGGGGAGGGGCGCAGCGCTCAGCCGCGCTGATCGTTGAGCCAGGGCATGCGCGCGCGCAGCCGCTTGCCGACCTTCTCGATCGGATGCTGGATGTCGCGCTTCAGCAGCTTCTGGTAGCGCTTGCGCCCGGTGGCGTTCTCGCGGATCCACTGGCGGGCGAACGCGCCGGACTGGATCTCCTTCAGGACCTTGGCCATTTCCGTCTTCACGCGCGCATCGACGATGCGCGGTCCGCGGGTGAGATCGCCGTACTTGGCCGTCTCGCTGATGAACTCGTGCATCTTGGTGATGCCGCCCTCGTGCAGCAGGTCGACGATCAGCTTCAGCTCGTGCAGGCACTCGTAGTAGGCGACCTCGGGCTGATAGCCGGCCTCGACCAGCGTCTCCCAGCCGCGCACGACAAGCTCGGTCGCCCCGCCGCAGAGCACCGCCTGCTCGCCGAACAGGTCCGTCTCGGTCTCCTCGGCGAAGGTGGTCTCGAGCACCCCGCCGCGCGTGCCGCCGATCCCGTGCGCATAGGCGAGTGCGCGCGCGCGGGCCTTGCCGGTGGCGTTCTGGGCGACCGCGATCAGGCACGGCACGCCGCGGCCCTGCTGATACTGGCGGCGGACCAGATCGCCGGGCCCCTTCGGCGCGATCAGCACGACGTCGAGATCCTTGCGCGGCTTGATCTGCTTGAAGTGGATGTTGAATCCGTGCGCGAACAGCAGCGTGGCGCCGCGCTTGAGCGCCGGCTCGATGCTCTCGTAGAGGGCCTTTTGCGCCAGATCCGGCACCAGCATCGCCACCAGATCGGCGTCCTTGGCGGCCCGCGCCGGCTCGGCGACCGCCAGACCGTCCTTCTTGGCCTTCTTCCAGCTCGGGCCGCCCTTGCGCACGCCGACGATGACGTCAAAGCCGCTGTCCTTGAGGTTCAGCGCGTGGGCGCGGCCCTGGCTGCCATAGCCCATGACCGCGATGCGCGATGCGCGCAGGGCCTTCTGGTCGACGTCTTTTTGCGAATACAGCTTCATCTCGATACTCCAAATCGGCCTCATGGCCCGGATGTCAGATCTCAGTCATGCATTGACACGCATAAAAAACCCCGCAGCGGCCTCTCGTGCCGGTGCGGGGTTCTGGTGTCTTCTCTCGCCCCTGCCTGTCTGTCCTCAGGCGATTGCGAGCACCCCGCACCGGCTGCTCGTAAGGAGCAGCAGTCCGATAAGGAGTACCGGCAGTCGGCCGAGCAGCGCACCCGGCGTGTGCGACGCCGTGCGGATCTCGGACATGTTGGCTGCGGGTACCACGGGCTTCGGGTGCGTGGGCGAGATAAAAGTGGAGATGATGGGACGGATAGGAGCACAACCGGCGCGGGTTTGTCAACGACGCGGCGCGCGATCGCACCTGGCACGGCGCGCGCGCGGCGCGCTATGCTCGGGGCGTGTCACACGAAATGTTATTGAGCGCCGATCCGGGCGATAGCCGCCCGCTGTGGCTGCTCACCGAGGGTGGGCTCGAGTCCTGGCTCGCCGGCCAGAGCGCTGCGGTCAGAGCCTGGGTCCGGGCGCACGTCTTTCAGGCCGAGCGCCACCGCGTACTGACGTTGCCCGGCGAGGAGGGCGTGGCCGGCGCCGCGCTGGGCCTGGGGGCGCTCGCATCCGCCGCCGAGCTCGGACCCTGGCACGCCTCCGGCGCGCCGGAGCGCCTGCCGGCGCTGCCCTGGCGGCTCGAGACGCCGCTGCCGCCGCGCGCGGCGACGCATTTCGTGCTGGGGTGGCTGCTGGGCGGCTACCGCATGAACCGCTACCGGCTCGACGGCCCGTTCGTGCCGGGGGCGGCGCTGATCGCGCCGCGAGAGGCGGACGTGCGCTACGCGGTCGCGGCGGCGCACGCGACCGCTCTGGCGCGCGATCTGATCAACACCCCACCGAACGACCTGGGGCCGCAGGAGCTGGCCGACGCGGCGGTCGCGCTCGCACGCGAGCGGGGCGCGCGCTGCCAGGTGCTCAGCGGCGGGGAGCTCGCCGGCTTTCCGCTGCTGCGGGCGGTCGGTGCCGGCAGTGTGCGCGAGCCGCGGCTGATCGATCTGCGCTGGGGGGCGAAGGACGCCCCGCGCGTCACGCTGGTCGGCAAGGGCGTGTGCTTCGACACCGGCGGGCTCGATCTGAAGCCCTCGAGCGGCATGGCGTTGATGAAGAAGGACATGGGCGGGGCGGCCTGCGCGCTGGCCCTCGCCGATCTATTGATGCGGCTCGAGGCGCCGCTGCAGCTGCGCGTGCTCATACCGGCGGTGGAGAACAGCGTCGGCGGCGCGGCCTACCGACCGAGCGACGTGGTGCGCTCGCGCAAGGGGCTGACGGTGGAGATCGGCAATACCGACGCCGAAGGGCGTCTGGTGCTCGCCGATGCGCTCACGGCGGCCGAGGAGGAGCGCCCCGCGCTGCTCATCGATCTGGCGACCCTCACCGGCGCGGCGCGCACCGCGCTCGGGCCGGAACTGCCGGCGCTGTACTCCAACCGGCCCGCGCTTGCCGAGCGGCTGCGCCAGATCGGCGAAGAGGAGGCCGATCCGCTCTGGCCGATGCCGTTGTGGCAAGGCTACGAGGAGGACCTCGCCAGCAAAATTGCCGATCTCGGCAATGTCGCATCCACGCCATTCGCCGGCTCGATCATTGCGGCGCTGTTTCTCAGGCGGTTCGTCGCGCCGAGCACCGACTGGGTGCACATCGATCTTTATGCGTGGAACGGCAAGGAGCGCCCGGGCCGTCCGGTGGGCGCCGAGGCGCAATGCGTGCGGGCGCTGTACCGGCTGTTGCAGGAGCGTTTCGCCTAGGTTCACGGCTCGGCTCGTCGCCCTCAGGGGACGGCTCGTCGATTCGCAGCCACAGCGTATGGATTTTCATCATTCTGTCGTCAGACTACGAAACAATACAATGCCTGTGACCACGACAGACACCATCAACCCGCGCGAGTCTTCGCAGCGGACGGTGCGGGGGAGCGTACGCGCAGCGGCGCGTGCGCGCTTGCCCGCCTGGAGGCTGCGCGCCGCGCTGGCGCAGTGCGGGACCGCCGGTGCGGCCGCGCCCTGCGGCGTGCGCCTCGGCGCCTGGGCGAGGCCGCCGGGCGGGCAGGCCACCTGCGGAAAATCCGATGGGGCCAGATCCTCGCTGCCGCGCGCCGGACGTGCGGACCGCTGCGCCATCGTGCGCGCCGCAACTCGGCCGCGTCCGAGCTTGCGCTGACCGTGCAGTCCATGCAGAGCGCGTCCCGTACCCCGGATCGTCACGCCGCGCAGTTGTCAGCGCGGCAGGTAGCGGTTACAGTTCGGGACTGCATCCTCGGATGCGCATGGCGCGCACGCTTGGCTTTCCGCCCTCGAGTCGCCGTGAAATCGAACCAGACAGGGGGATTGAGCCACACGAGCGTCAGCCCGCGTAGGGTGCCCGCACGTGTATTAAAGTATGACAGTTCCGGCGGGACCGCCGTCGGGCAGCTCGGGTCCGGAGTGAGCCGCTTGCGGGCAGGTGGAAAGACCGCTACCTTGCGCCCCTCTCGTTTCGTTCCGGTGTTTTGGGATAGGCAACAGCGACGCCTCAGCATTTACACATGAGCGCTTACGTACACGACACACAATTCTTCACACGCCGCACGGCCGTGTTTGCGGCCATCATCGTGCTGCATCTGTTTATCTTCTGGGCGCTCGAGGCTGGCCTGGCGACCCGGGTGGTGCAGCTGGTGGCTCCGCCCATCAAGACCACGATCGTTCGGCAGGTGCGCAAGCATCTTCCGCCCCCGCCCCCGCCCCCGCCGCAGCTGGTGCAGCAGCAGGTGCAGGTGCCCCCGCCGATGATTCAGATCAACGTGCCGCCGCAGGCCGAGAGCCGCGCCATCACGGTGACCAAGCACGTCGTGCGTGCGCCGCCGCCGGCTCCGGCACCGGTGCGCTACACCCCGCTCAGCCCGGCATCCGGCTTCCCGGCCACGGCGGACTATTATCCGCAGTCCTCGCAGCGGCTGGGCGAAGAGGGCACGGCGATCGTCGAGGTCTGCGTCGGGCCGAACGGCAGGCTCTCGGCCGATCCGCGCGTCATCCGCTCCTCCGGCAGTCCGCGCCTCGATCGCGCCGCGCTGCGCTATGCGCGGGCCACCTCGGGGCACTGGAATCCGGAGCGGGCCAACGGCCGGCCGATCAATTTCTGCGGCCATCTGCCCATCAAGTTCCAGCTGAACGACTTCTGATGCACCCGTCCCTTCAAACTTCGACCCCGCCATTCAACGCGGCTTATTTGTGATCTGAGGAAATTTATGGTCATCCAAGCTACCGCATCCGTCAACAATCCATACGGTATTACCGGCGTATGGAACAACGGCACGATCATCGACAAGTTTGTGATGATCCTGCTGGTTCTCATGTCGCTGTCGACCTGGTACGTGATCCTCACCAAGTGGTGGGATCAGCAGCGCCTGAAGAAGGCCGCGCGCGAATGTGAGAAGTCGTTCTGGTCTGCGTCGTCGGTCAAGGAAGGCGTGGATAAGCTGAAGAAGGACAACCTGTTCCGCTCCATCGCGGAAGACGGCATGCGTGCCATGTCGCACCATGACGGCCGCCTGACCGACCGCATCGACCTGCACGAGTGGATCACCATGTCGCTGCAACGCTCGGTCGAGCAGGCCGGAGGCAGCATGTCGCGCGGCCTCGGGCTGCTCGCGACCGTCGGCTCCTCGGCACCGTTCGTCGGTCTGTTCGGCACGGTGTGGGGCGTCATGAACGCGCTGATCAACATCGGCCTCGCCGGCCAGGCGAGCATCGGCAAGGTGGCCGGACCGGTGGGCTCGGCGCTCATCATGACCGCCCTCGGCCTCGCGGCCGCGGTGCCCGCGGTGTGGGGCTACAACTGGCTGCTTGGCCGCAACAAGATGCTGCAGGATGCGCTGCGCAACTTCGCGAGCGACCTGCACGCCTATCTGGTGAGCGGCGCGCGCGTGCCGAGCCCCGAGGCCGGTGGCGCCAAGCCGGCAGCCGCCCCGGCGGCAGCGGTCCGTAAATAAGGTACCGTGTCTTTGACGAGCGGCTTCGGATGCGCAAGACGTGCCCCGCGGGTGCGGGGCACGCTCTTGGTCTCGATGCCGGGACCCGGCCGCACCCCGTGCTGCTCGTGAGGAGCTCTCGAAAATGGCGATGAATGTCGGATCTGGCTCTGACGAAGAGCCGGGAGTGATGGCGACCATCAACACGACGCCGCTCGTGGACGTCATGCTGGTGCTGCTCATCATCTTTCTGATCACGATTCCCGTGATCACCCACACTGTCCCGGTGAAGCTGCCGAAGGCGAACAACATCCCGACGCACAACACGCCGAAGGACATCACCATCGCGGTGACGAAGAACGGCTCGATCTTCTGGAACAACGAGCAGGTGAAGAGCGATTCACAGCTGCTGCAGAAGGTCGAACAGGTGGCCATCGAGGTGCCGCAACCGGCGGTGCACATCCGCGGCGACCGGGACGTGGACTACAAGTCCATCGGGCACGTTCTGTACGAGCTCGAGCGCGGCGGGATGGTGAAGGTCGACTTCATCACCGAGCCGCACGCGAACGCGCTCGGCCAGTGATCAAACCTTAATCGGGGCCGCAGGGCGCTCGAGGAGTTTCGCAGTCATGGCTATGTCGATGGGATCCAGCTCCGGGCCGATGGTCGAGATCAACACTACGCCGTTGATCGACGTCATGCTCGTGCTGCTGGTGACCCTGATCATAACGTTGCCGGTGATGACCCACTCGGTGAAGATGGATCTGCCGCAGAATCAGCATCAGCCGCCGCAGAAGCCGCCCGAGGTGATCAATCTCGGCATCGACTTCGACGGCACGATCACCTGGAACGGCACGGTGGTGCCGAACATGCAGGTGCTCGACGGGTATTTCGCCAGCGAGTCGGCCAAAGACCCGCAGCCGGAGATCCACCTCAATCCGAGCGGACTCGCCAAGTACGGCATCGTGGCGAAGGTGCTGGCGGATGCGCAGCGCAACCGTCTGACGAAGATCGGCTTCGTCAATACCTCCGAATTCTCCCAGTAGTCATCTGCATACAAGCAATCAACCCATGCGAGACAGTTTCATGAAGCTCAAGGGCATAGTGGCCTCAGCGGCGCTCGGCGCCATGCTGGTGTGCGGTATGAGTGTGCTGCGCGTGACGCCGGCCTTTGCCGCGACGCCGCCGCAGAAGCTCAGCCGGGACGTGGCGCTGAAGCTGCAGGCGGCGCAGAAGGCTCTGCAGAAGGGCGATGTGGCCGCCGGCCTCAGCCAGCTCGACAAAGTGGCGAGCATGCCGGACGCACAGAAGAACCCGTACGCGATGCACGTGATCAATCAGCTGTACGTGTTCGGCTACGAGAAGACGCACGACTACGCGAAGCTCGCCCCGAAGCTCGAGGCGCTGCTGCATGATCCGTGGGTGACGGCGCAGGAGACCAAGAGCTGGACGGTCTCGCTCGCGCAGTTGTACTACCAGATGCACAACTACCCCAAGGCGATCGAGTACGGCAACGAGGCGCTGCAGAAGGGCTATGACGGCGCGGCCATGCAGACGCTGGTCGGCCAGGCGTACTACCTGCAGGGCAACTGGCGCCAGACCATCTCCTTCGAGCAGGGGCTGGTCAACGCGGCGATCAAGGCGGGTCAGAAGCCGAGCAAGCAGGCGCTCGAGCTGGTGCAGAGCTCGTGCATGAAGCTGCACGACCAGGGCTGTCTGCTGAATGCGCTCGAGCAGCTGGTGGTCTACTATCCGCAGCGGCAGTACTGGCAGTACCTGCTGTTCCAGACGTTCAAGAGCATCAAGAGCGACGCGAACCTGCTCGAGGCCTACCGGCTCGCCTTTGCGGTCGGCGTGATGCAGCAGCCGCATGAGTTCACCGACTACGCGGATCTGGCGCTCGAGGCCGGCTCCCCGGGCGAGGCCGAACAGGTGCTCACGACGGCGCTGAAGAACAACGTTTACACCAACGCGAACGAGAAGGCCAAGGCCGAGCGGCATCTGCACGACGCCGAAGTGCGTGCCGCGTCGGATCAGAAGACCCTGGCGCACACCGCTGAACTCGCGGCCAAGCAGCCCACGGGCAACTCGGACATCCGCGTCGGGCTGGCGTACCTGGGCTATCAGAAGTATCCCGAGGCGATTCACGAGTTCACCCTCGGCATCGCCAAGGGCGGGCTTACCAGCCCCGCCGAGGCCCACCTGCTGCTCGGCATCGCGCAGCTGAAGGCGGGCAACACGGCTGCGGCCCTGAACGCCTTCAACAGCGTCAAGGGTGAGCCGACTCTGCAGCGCCTGGCGCAGCTGTGGACCCTGAAGGCGAAGTCGATGGGCTGAGCGAGCGCCGCTGCGCCGAGTAACGAGTCAGGAGGAGCGACTATGGCGATCAAAGCCGGAGAGCGCATGCCCGCGGGCGTGCTGAAGACGATGAGCGCGGATGGGCCGAAAGACGTTTCGACCGACGAGCTCTTCAAGGGCAAGAAGGTGGTGCTGTTTTCGGTTCCGGGCGCGTTCACCCCGACCTGCGATGCGAAGCACCTGCCGGGGTTCGTGCAGCTGGCCGATCAGCTGCGCGCCAAGGGCGTGGACCTCATCGCCTGCATGGCCGTGAACGACGTGTTCGTCATGAACGCCTGGGGTAAGGCCTCGGGTGTGGGCGAGAAGGTCATGATGCTGGCCGACGGCAACGGCGATTACGCCAAGGCCCTCGGGCTCGAGCTCGACGCGCGTGGATTCGGCCTGGGACTGCGGGGCCAGCGCTTCGCGCTCGTGATCGAGGACGGTGTGGTCAAGCACGCCAACGTCGAGGCGCCCGGCCAGTTCAAGGTCTCCGCCGCGGAGCACGTGCTCGGCCAGCTCTGAGCCGGCGCGCGCTCAGCGGGGCGGCTGTCCCCCGCGAGGACGAAAAAAGGGGTCCGCGCGCTGCGCGGACCCTTTTTTTATGGTTCTTCACCCAATTCCGGGGAACGCAGCGCGGATCTTGAGGAAGAAGTACTCGTCATCCCGGAAGCCGTAGGCCATCCGCTTGATGACCTTGATCTTGTTGTTGATGCCCTCGAGTATGCTGGTGTGCAGCGGATAGCGGCAGTGCGCCAGCAGCCCCGGCA